>CAYPPG010000003.1:0-98671 GCA_964412555.1 uncultured bacterium | reverse complement strand
GGGCTTCAGGAAGGGCTTCAGGAAGGGCTTCAGGAAGGGCTTCAGGAAGGTTTGAAAAGAGGAATATTGCTTGCTCTAGAAGTGAATTATGGAGATAGCGCATCCCATATCGCTCATCAAATAAAGGAAATACACTCTCTCAATAAATTAACGGAAATTGAACAAGCGTTGAGATCAAAAAGAGATTTGAGTGTCATTGAATATATATTAAGCCGCTAAAAAACAATCGTTGTAGCGATTTTATTTATTCTCATTCTCTGGAATCCTACTATTTGCTATTTTTCTCCTCAATAACTTCGTAAAGCCGTTGTAATGCATCTGCTGTGAGTTCTTCCCGTATTGCAGGTGTCAATTGTGGATACGCACAGGCTTCAAGATCAGTAATGGCTTCATCAAGGGGACCGGCCTTTTTCACTTGTTTCTTGTTTTCATATCGTTGCAAATGCCTGAGTTCATGCGCAACTGCCGCACGCCAGCGCATGGAAGCGTTTGGTGATGTACCTTTTCCTGGATTGATATTGCTTCCGATGTGAATAATGCCTTCCAATTCATCCAAATAGGATCTGGTGCCAGGATTCCGATTGATGACCAATTTACCGGGATTCCCACCAAGAACAATCCACCATTCTCTGATTTTCTTTTCCTGCTCTTTGGAGATGGGATCATACGAACGTTGACCGTGAAGCATACCAGGGATCGGAAGTTTCATGATTTATTGTTTTTTACTCATAGAAAATTCGAGATCGAGATGTCGTTCAAGAGCGGAGCGGTATATTTCATGACATTCTTTTCGCACGGGATATTCATCTCCAAAAAAGGGATTGGCCTGACTGATATCTTTGAGAGCGCCAAGGGATTCGAGTGCCATCAATGCCGCCCCCCGACACGATGCTTCTGTAACATGCGAGACGCGGACTGGGAATCCAAGGACGTCGGCAATAATTTGTATCCAAGCAGGTGAGCGCAGAAGCCCGCCACCGGTTGCAACAATGATGTGGTCTTCCGGGAATTGAGGGCTGAGCAAATCATGTATCAGTTTGAAACGATAAGCAATAGCTTCCAGACCTGCCTGTACGAGGTGAATCGGTTTTGTTGACAAGCGAAGCCCGTGAATCGTTCCGCGACTGTTTGGATTCCAGCGGGGGCTGCGTTGTCCGGAAAAGAAGGGGAGAAAAGTCAATCCGTGTTTGTTCGGTTGTAATTCGAGCAGTTCCCGTTCGAGTTCCTCTTCCGGTGGAAGATTGAGAAATTTCATCATCCAGTCGAATAGGTTACCTCCATTACTTAGTGCTCCCCCTTGAATGGGACGAGCTGCATCGATTCGATAGCACCAAAGACCGGATGGCGGAGATTGAAAAGGACCGCGTCGGACGGCTCGCATGGCTCCGGATGTTCCGACCATAACGGCAAAACGTCCGGGGGAGGAACAACCGGCTCCAATGTTACTGCAAGCTCCATCACCGAGAGCAGGATACCACACCGCGTCTTTTAGGCTTGGCCATCTTTCCTGGAAAGCAGGTAGCATTTCCGTCAATCCATCATTTGCATCGCAAAGATGGGATAATTGGTCTAAACCGGCGGGAATTGCATCAAGAGTTATTTGATCCCATTCGCATAGAGCGGAGTTTAAAAGACCTGATGCTGATGCCATTGAGTAGGAACAAACTCGCCGGCCAAATATTTTATAATATAAATATTCACCTATGGATATCCAACAGGCTACCTTTTTTGCACTTTCCGGGATTTCTTGATGGAGCCAGGTGATCTTGGCAGGAAGGTAGCTGGCATGCATCGGGCAACCAGTGCGGTTGGTAAACGCAGTAGGATCAAGTTTCTTTTGCAAGTCGGAGAGAATCGATTCCGGTCGTGTATCGCTCCAATTGAGGAGAGGTGTGTGTGCTTTTCCTTCTTTGTCGATTCCGACAACGTTATGCCAGAAGGTGCAACAGGCAATTGCGGATATGGCAAGGTCAGCTCGTTTTGCGTCTTCGGCTGCTTGATCAATGGATCGAATGATTGTTTGGTAGATTTGTTCGAGATCAATGAATTCTCCGCCATCGGATGTTCGAATCATATTGTAAGGAATTTGGATCCCGAAATTTGGAACTTCGTTTCCTTCTGCATCAAAGACTTTGCTGCGGACGGACGAGGTACCAATATCGATTGAAAGAATATACGGTTCTTTTTTCATGGATTATGCTTTCAGTACTGTGAAAACGAATCTGTTCAATTCCAGTTAATATAAAGTAAAAAGCCATTCTCCTAAAGCGGTAAGTGTTCATCGGCTTGAATTCCTAATTGAGCGTGTTAATATCCTTGCTCCAACTCATTTCGATCCCAGGTCTTCATACATTTTCTTTTGTGGTTGAGGTTTGTTTGTGCAACTGAAAAAAGAATTGAATCCCCAACAATACGAAGCGGTTATTCATAAAGAAGGTCCATTGCTCATACTCGCCGGAGCCGGTAGTGGAAAAACAAAGGTGATTACCTACCGTATCGCCAATTTAATTCAGCGTGGCAAAGTCAATCCTGTCAATATTCTTGGTGTGACTTTTACAAACAAGGCGGCGGGCGAAATGCGACAACGAGTTATGGCATTAATCGGTCCGAAGGCGAAAGAGATCACATTGTGTACTTTTCATTCCCTTGGATTACGCATTTTACGGAAGCATTGTACTCATCTCGGGTATCGGAAAAATTTTTCGATTTATGGAGAAGGGGATCAACTGTCGATCATCCGAACGTTGATTCGGGAACATCCCCGGAAACGGGATAAATTCGATGCCGGCATTATCTTGTATCGCATTAGCGATCACAAAAATAAAAGCCTCGATGGCAATCCGGATTTCACGTTGTATAACGACAAATATGATGATATTTTACCGGAGATGTACGAGCGGTATCACAATGCATTGCGAGCATTTCAAGCGGTGGATTTTGATGATTTGATCATTTTGCCGATTCGTTTATTGGAAAACCATTCCGACGTTCGGCAATTCTATCATGATTTGTATCAGCATATTCTTGTCGATGAATATCAGGATACCAACCACGGCCAGTATCGTCTTATTACACTGCTGGCTACCGCAAAAAGAAATATTTGCGTGGTCGGAGATGACGATCAGAGTATCTATGGTTGGCGGGGAGCGGAAGTCCGGAATATCTTGAATTTCGAAAAAGACTATCCCGATGCGAAAGTGATCAAATTGGAACAGAATTACCGGTCAACTCAAGTGATTCTCGATGCGGCCTATCACGTGATCCATAACAATTCCAAAAGGCAGGAAAAACGTTTGTGGACTGCTCGAGGGCGTGGAAAGAATATCGATGCCTTCTTGGCGCGTGACGAGAATGATGAAGCAAAAACAATTGCATGGCGGCTACAAACGATCAAGGAGCGGTCGAATGCGAATTGGTCGGATTTTGCCGTTCTTTATCGTAGTAATGTCCAATCACGCGCTCTCGAAAGTTGTTTTCGTGTCAACAAAATCCCTTATGTGGTTGTCGGTGGGTATGAATTTTTTGAGCGGAAAGAAATCAAAGACATTATTGCCTATTTGAAACTGGTGCAAAATCCTCATGATGATTTGAGTTTGCTCCGTATTTTGAATTATCCCCGCCGCGGAATCGGAGATACAACCGTGGTTCGCCTTCATGATGAAGCCCATGAGCAAAGAATGAGTATTTTTGAATTTTTAAGGAATGTAAAGGATGAATCCGGTATCAGTAAACAGGCTCGGGATGGAATTCATTCCTTTGTGAAAATGATTCGAGCCATGCGTGAGGAGAGCCGGAAGGCTTCTCTTACTGATTTGGTTCGGTTTACAATCGAAAAAACCGGCTATCGGGAAGAAATCGAACGTACGATGGATGATGCTGTGACGGCGCAAATGAAAATCGAAATGGTGGAAGAATTGGTTTCCGCCGCTTCTTCTTTTACCGAGCAGCAAGAAGGTGGAACTTTGGCGGATTTTTTGGACTCGCTTTCATTGTACGATGAAACGTATCAAAAAAATGGAAAAAAAGTACATCGAAGCGACGCTGTAATGTTGGCAACATTGCACAGCGCGAAAGGTCTTGAATTTCCTTTTGTATTCATTTGCGGGATGGAAGAAGATTTATTGCCGCATTCCCGATCTTTGAATAATGGTAGCGATGTCGATGAAGAACGACGACTTTGTTATGTGGGGATTACACGTGCGATGCGCCATCTTACGATGAGCCTTGTTACAGAACGGAATAAATACGGGCGGAAAACACGGCGGATTCCTTCACGGTTTATAAAAGAGATTCCTGAAAACCTCTTGTGTAAACAATACAGTCACAGCCCCAATTTTTATGACCGGCAGGTCATTAAGCAGTCATCTGAACCAGAAGAAGAACAATATATAAAACAATCTCGCAGGTGATCCATGAAAAGAAATTTTTATCTTCTCTATCTGGGTACAATTCTCTCATGCTTTTCCCCTTTATCATTGTTTTCTCCAACTGCAGTTGCCGAAGAAGACCGCAAATCACCGCCGGTTGTTGAACAATGGACCGTTTTTGAAATGATTTTCATGAGTTCACAAAATTATTGGGATCCGGTGCGGGATGTTCAGTTGGAGGTATGTTTTACCGCTCCCGATCAATCAAAACGAACAGTCCAAGGATTTTGGGACGGCGGGAAAACCTGGAAAGCGTGTTTTTCACCCGATCAAACAGGAGAGTGGGAATATGAAACGATTTGCTCGAAAGAAGACAATACCGGTCTTCATAATAAAAAAGGAAGAATGATCTGTATTCCCTATGGAGGAGACAATCCTCTTTACCGGCATGGAGCACTGCGGATATCTGAGAATCGCCGTTATTTTACTTATGATGACGATGTCCCTTTTTTCTGGTTGGGGGATACGGTATGGAACGGCCCTTTGATGGCCGAAAAGAAGAATTGGGATACCTTTCTCGACGATCGTGCTCGAAAAGGATTCAATGTCATTCAATTCGTAACGACGCAATGGCGTGCGGCTGAGGGAAACGCGGAAGGACGGCCGGCATTTACCGGAAATATTCTCATTCAAATTCGCCCTGATTTTTTTCAACGCTTGGACCATTACTTCGAAGCGATCAATGATCATGGCATGATAGCGGCACCGGTGATGTTGTGGGCTGTTGCAGGAAAAGACAATCCAGGCTATGAATTACCCGAAGATCAGAAAATTGTGTTGGCTGAATATCTCCTGGCTCGATATGATGCTTATCAAGTGGTTTGGTTTTTGGGGGGAGACGGGAAATATATGGGGGAAAAATCGGAATCATGGAAACGAATTGGACGGAAAGTATTCCGAAATCACTCGAATCGACTGGTGACCATGCACCCATCCCATTATGAGTGGGTGGGAGAAGATTTTCGTATGGAGCCATGGTATTCATTCATTGGCTACCAGAGTGGTCATGGAGATAGTGAAACACGCATTCGGTGGCTTCTTGAAGGTCCCCCAACTTCAGAATGGAAACATAAACCTTCGCTTCCGGTCATCAATCTCGAACCGAATTATGAAGATATTATCGCTTATGACTCAAAGCAACCTTTTAATGCTCACGCCGTGCGCCGTGCCGCGTATTGGAGTTTGTTGATTACGCCTCCGGCAGGAATCACGTATGGTGCACATGGAATTTGGGGATGGCATTTGACGGAAGGGCCGGCGCTTCGACATAGCGGAGCCGGTATTGGGAAACCATGGCATGAGGCCATGAAATTGCCGGGCAGCTCTCATATGGGATATTTGAAATCATTTTTTCAATCCATCGAGTGGTGGAAACTGATTCCCGCTCAGGAATTGCTGGTCAACCAACCGGGAATTTCTGATCCGACTCGGTTTGTGGCGGCGGCAAAAAGCATAGACAATGATTTTGCCGTCATTTATGTGCCGAAAGGGGATAATCTTGAAATTCGAACTGATCTATTGAGAAAACCATTGGAGATCAAGTGGTTCAATCCCCGAAACGGAACATGGCTAAAAAATTCATTGACAGAATTGTCAAGAGATATTTTTCACTGCCCAAACGAAGAGGATTGGATTTTGTTTATTCGATCATGAACTAGATGGATAACGAGTAGGAAGGACAAGGCGTCAGGTACCCGTTTATACAATTATGGTATCTCCGGCGGCATCAATTTGTCCATACTCATTTCGCCCAAGATTTTGTCTTCCGGATTTTGGATGACTTAAGGTATTTGGAGAATTTTTTTATTCAGAGCCATTTTCCATATCCTCTATCATAATACGGACAATCTTGATTAATTCATGAATATCTTCTTTGCAGATTGTGAATACTTGCTCGGCATCAATATCGAAGTAACCATGTGCAATCACATTGCGTACTCCAATCACATCGCTCCAAGGGATTTGCGGATAGCGGGCTAGCCATTCCCCTTTTGTCTTCGCGTCCAGATGCCGGAAGGATTCCCCTACGGCCATGAGAATCATGCAAATGCTATCAAGATGTTCCCGACCAGTCTCATCGGATAGAAAATCATCAGGCGAGTTGATGGATTCAAAGCGGTATGGAATCCGCTCTAGCGCTTCAAGCACGTCTTTCAATCTATCAACAAATTCCGGCCGGTCATACATAACAAGCCTCACGGAGAATGCGTTCTTTCAGACGAGGATTCATTCGTTCCCGTAGACGCACCACATCCACATGTCGCGCTAAGATTTTCTCAAGTTCTTGCTTCATTCGGGAGGTGCGGAACAGGTTCGGTTCGCTGGTTTCGAATACAACGTCCACGTCGCTTTCCTCATTCGCCTGCCCACGCGCAAAGGATCCAAATACGCCTAGAGAAATCAAACCATACTCCGCCTGGCGGTTCTCCTTAAAAATTTTAAGCCGGGCAAGAACGTCTTCTGTCGTCATTACCGAAGTATACATACCTTCACCTTCGATGCGCTGTCGCTTTTCCGGTCTGTTTTCAGTAGCTCATAAACATACGATCAGGGTCCTTTAAAAAGAACATCTCCTTCGGAAATGACCCCATTGGAGACATCATAGACTAAATATTCGTCATCCCGGCTGGAGTCATTATTGAAACGGAGATCGGGCCCTAGACTGAAAATACGGTAGGCACGGGGGGCACCCCGATGAAGCCAAAAATTATCTTTCGTGAAATAAATATAGGGATAAGGCGGTTTTGATTGGAAATATCGAGCGGTACGCGGGTCTTCTTGATGTGTTTCTTTGGTGTGGAAAAGATCTTCCGGGATTTCTGAAATGTATGCGGTCGGTGTTGTCAAAACGTGCTGAATGGTTTTCTGGTCGAAATACTTGTCATTTAAATCCATATAATCGTTTCCATCGAGTGGATATTTGTTGTGATCCATTTGGTAGGCTTCGACTGCGGTGGCAAGGCTGCGCATTTCAGCCAGGACGGCTGTGGCTTTTGCCTTGATTTGCGCATGTTGGTAATTAGGAAGCGCCATCGACGCCAGAATGCTGATAATGGCCACGACAACCAACAATTCGATTAAAGTAAAGGCAGTTTGTGATTTCATTGTCTTCACGTTTCAAGTACATTGGAACCGAGATCGGTTCATTTCTATCGATTCTCTTACTCTATCTAGTATATCCTTACCACAAGAAAGTGTAATCGTAGTCAGGATTAACATACATCAGCCCAGTCCGAAAGATGCAGTGGGTAGCTAAGGCAATGCGTTCGTCTGGGGTGCACTGCTATACAGCAAGGGTAGACTTCGCTTACCCTTGGTACCCAAGATAAACATGTAACGCCACCGTCTCGGCGGCCTTTTGGAAAAGCCGGCAGGATACCGGCGTTACACCAAGAAATGTAACGCCGCTGTCTCGGCGGCATTTTGGGAAAGCCATCAGGATAGCTGTATTTCATCTATATAGAAAGATATCTTAAAATTCCTGGAATGAAAACAGAATATCTATTTTCGTTGTTGCTGGATTTGCCGTTCGAATTCGGCAAAACGTTCTTCGTCTCCTTCATATCGAACAGCGACTAAAGTCAATCCACGTGCGTCCAGTGTCGGTCCAGCGTTGGAACGGTCTCGTGAGTGAAGTATTTTTCTTACTTGTTCGGGAGTCATTCTTCCTAATCCAACTTGCAGCAAAGTACCTGCAAACGTGCGCACTTGATGCCGAAGGAACGCATGACCCTTGACGAAAAGATGAATGAAGGGGGATTCATCACGGATCGATACTTCTAGAATTTTACGAACGGGATTGTCGGCCTCGCAATGAGTGTTGCGAAATGCGGAAAAATCATGTTTCCCTTCTAAGAAAGAGGCGGCAATTTGCATTTTTTGTACTTCCAATGGTTCTCGAATCCAAAGGGTTCGATGTCGATGGAGCGCTGTAGGGACAAGATGGTTATAATATGTGTAACGATATTCACGAACCAACGCGTCATGGCGTGCGTTCCATTCCAGAGGCATATCCATTACACGATAGATTGCAATATCGTCCGGCAGAAGGGAATTCAGACCTTTCAGGAATTGAATCGGAGTATACTGTGTAGAAGAAAAAAAGTGGGCGACATGCTGTTCGGCATGAACACCGGCATCCGTGCGCCCTGACGAATACAGTGTGATTTCATGTTGCAGCATGGTTTCGACGGCGGTTTTTACCGTATGTTCGATAGTGTGTTGATTTGGCTGCCATTGCCATCCGCAATAATTTTGACCATCATACTCCAAGTCGAGACGTATATTTCTCTTCCTGGTTTGTTTTTCCCCGAATGTTGGTACGACAAATTTGTTTTCTTTCATGATTGGAACTCTATTTTACACTCTTAACCTATGAAAGGCTATTCATGAAAAGAATATATATATGTGAGAACATAATAATGTTGTTTTAGTATCTGTTTCTTTGCTTGTGTTGAATCCGTATATTCGAACGAGGAGAGCGTGCCGAATTTGTTTCCGGACGCCGCTTCCTGTATATCCTTGTGAAATCATGTTTCCGGCTTTCATTCAAATCTTGGATTCTGTTGATTTTATGGGAGTATTATTCAAAAAAGTTCATGGCTATCCTATTAAGGAACACCGAGAGAATATGGAGATAAAATTGATTACGCGACAACCGAAAATAATTTTTTTCTTGATGGGGATTCTTTTTTCTTTATCGTCCACGGCAGTTTTTTCACAAGTGCGTGATTCGTTGGCGCCGGTGGGAGCGTTGATTTATCCAAAAGAACGGAATTCGATTACTTATGACTCTCAGCGCAGAGAATATGATTTTACCTATCAGGATGAAAATGATCACCTTCAGTATACCATTCGCGCGAGTGATCCTCTGATTGGAAGAGGTCTGATTCATTTACGAGTTACAGTGGATCAACGGAGTCGCATATTGCCAATCCATCAAGGAGGATTGTTCGTGCGAGACGCGACCGGTGTGACAAGTTCACCGGTTCAAATGGCAGAAAAAGATCAATGCAAACTAATTTCCCACACATTGGAAGGAGATACGGTTCATTTTCTCTTTAGTGAAAATATTGGCAGCGCCACACTTCAAAAACAATTTTCCTATAGGATGAGCGGAAAAACATTGATCATGCGCGTTTCTGCGTCAGCGGTGCCCAATGCAACCAGTGGTTATGTCGGATTCGACTTTGGACGCTCACGATTTACTCTGGCTCCAAAAGTATATACCTTGCCTACTTGTCCGGTTCCGGTTATCCGAACAGGAAAAGAATTTTTTATGACGACATATGTGGATCCGGTTTTGAGTAATGCTGGCCGCTATGCCGAAACGATTCAAATTCTCAATAGCCGTACTGTTCAGGCTTCGAATACACCCGCGTGGTTGCTGCAATTGCGAGGCGGAATCATTCCTTCTTTGGATATGACGGCATATGTGACAGTCAGCAAGTTGTTGGAAGATGTCGCTCCCATGCCGCCAGCAAATACTTCTTCCGAAGCCGATACGAATAAGAAGGTTGTTTTGGCCTTGAATGAACTCCCTTTCTCTTACCGGCCGATTCAACCGGTCGAAATTATTCGAAGATGGGAATCCCCCACCTCGGGAGTCGTGCATCTAAAAGGGACATTTACGCTTGAAGGTCGTGGAAAAGTCAATTGTGAAGTGCGTTTCCTCGATCAATCGGAACAAAAAATTCATTCTCTGTTCAATCAACAACTTGATTCGACCACGAAACCGTCAACCGGAATCAAAGGTGAATTTCCTTTGGCAAAAGGCGATCAACTGATGTTTGCATGTTCCGGGCCGGCGGTGATGACAGGGGGTGAGGTGATTTTCCGAGTACAGTTGTACCAAGAAGATGAATGGCATGATTCTTTCTATGATTTTTCGCGTTATCAGGGGGGGAATGGTTGGTACTATGAGCAAAAAATCGGTCAAGAAACAACTTTACTCTTGTGGAATCCGGCAAATGAACGTTGGGAAAGCCAACAAACTCGATCGTTCCAACTCGCGGATAGAATGGTTTGCCGAAGAGGAAAAACGGGGGATGCTTTCGAGGCCGCCGAGAAGTTTTTGGATGAAATTCATTCGATGGGATTGGAGAATATTCATTACATCTTGAGTGGGTGGAGTGATTTTGCGCGCATCTCTCCACCACCGGATATGGATCGTTCCGAATTAATCTGGGGTTCGGCAACAACTCTCAAACGGGTATCCGAGATGGAAATTAATCGCGGAAATACTATTTCGGATGTGATTTCTTATCATCCCGAGCGGCAAAAAGCGATTGCGGCCTTGTCGGAAAGCACGACAGCGAAAAAATTGGTGATGGAAGATGATTATATTTTATATGCTCGGGAAAATTTATCTTCTCACTGGAATAAAATGAATTTTGAGGGATTGGTTGTCCAAGATTTGCCCTCGTTGGATAATACTGAAAAATTTTTGATACCTGGAAAAGTCGGGAATCACTATGAACGGAGTTCTCGTGTTGCGGTGCGTAGATTAAAGGAGATTGTCAATGCCATTCAAAACATGCATAAAAAGGATTTGGTGCAATGGCGGGATGATCCAATTGGGTTGGCAGACCTGTCCGTATATTCTCAGTCAGCGGGTTTGATTGCTCCTACAAATCCTGAAAGTGATATTCGAACAATAATCGATGTCGATTCATTTTCAGAACGTAAAGATATTTCCAAGATCGGATTTGGGACGTATGGCCAGTTTTTTCAGCGGCCAAACCGTTTCGAACATATCGATCTCCGATTGATGCCTTTTGATTATTATCTCACTTCCATCATTGTATTTGGAAGAATCCCTTATTTATCCGACGCAATATGGTATCCCGGAATCACGGCACGCGATATCCGTTGTTATTTATTGGAAACGCTTTCTCTTTTACAGCCCGTTGCTGAAGAATATCTTCAAGCCCGGAACTCCATTGACAAAATTGTCTATTTCGACAGTGATTCAACAGAATATGATGTGGAAGAACTTTTATTTGAAAGTGATCCTGAGAAAATTACCCGCACTTTGATCAAGTATTCAAATGGTCTTCGTATTTATGCAAACCGAGATTCTTCACCATGGCGTGTGAAGGAAAAGATCGTGGAGAATGTCGAGGTCGATCAAGACGGATTTTTAGCGATCAACAATCAAACAGGTCTCGCGTCGATGATTGGCCAGCTTTCCTCCCGACGGTTTAGCGTTGCCTCAGCAGGGAATTCCATTTTTCTTCACAGCCGTGATGGGAAACTCTTATCCATTCCACCCATCACTACCAATGGAATGATCAAAACATGGGAAAGTACAGTTGAAAAGCGGCATAATTTTACTTATTTGAAAGCAACCGAAGCGTTATGGTCAGAAAACTTTTTACCAATCTTGCGGACCAACGAGCACATTGATTGTACGATTCAGTGGAGAGATGCAAATCGTGTAGAGATTCGTATTTTTGAAGCCGGAAACAACCACCCTATGCTTGAATTTTTTGAACTTCCTACCGAATGGTTTGATGATGAAAATGGAACGTTGTCCGTCTGGAGAAAGAAGGTGGGAGGTGATGAATTCCGGGAACTGAAATATTGGTCTATAATTCCCGCAACCGGCCGTTCCGGAATTCGGATTTCTGATTTAGAAAACAACGATATCTATCTCATTCGGTATGAAAAAGAGACAAGTCCATGACAACGATGTCGTCTCTGTCAACCAAGTTTTTTCTAGTTGACAATTTTGTCAAAATAGACAGGAAATTTTTCTTGTTTATTCTAAGTTAGAATCTTATTTGTTTCCCTTTGTTTGATGATTGTTAAATTGTAAGTCTTTATTTATGAGTTAGTTATGTTGATAATTGGAATAGTTTATCTACATAGTATACATTAGTGATATGTTTGGCACAGATCGTGCAATTAAGTAAGAGTGAAACGTTCGAATAAAAAAGCATCAGTGATATACACAACATCTTTGATTTTGCAGCAGTAGCGCAGCTTCTTTGACATTGCATCAGGTGAGCGTCTCATCTTTGTACGGCATTTGAATATACAACTTTGTCACGGCACCGAAGAAATGACGTTGCAACATTGTACGGCAACAGGAGCGCAGCAACTATGTACGGCATCAGAAACTATGTGAATGAAATCGAGCGTTTAGACGGCAGGATGGTGTGAGGAAAGCCGAGTGTTTCGGCTAAGCCAATATTTGGCCTCAACCTCATCGCAGCGTTTCCGATCTTGTTGTGGGGAAACATCGGTTTCACCGGATCCAGTGCAGCCCGGTGAGCATGTACGGCATCATGATCAAAACCCGCAACACCCACACCTCCGCGAATCGTTTCAACACCGTGTACCATCAGCATTTCGCATGATACCTCCCTCCATCCTGCCACTGTTTTCAACAAGGCCCTCAAATGAGGGCCTTTTCATTTTTACCCTTCCTACCATTTGACAAAATTGTCAACATGCATAACACTATAAGATAGAATCATTCGCGAATGTACTTCATTGTATTATCTTCTACTCCGGCAAATCGTTGATTCTTTTGCAAGCAATTTTTGGATTGCTTTGTATTTATCTTAGCGAGTGCCATTGTTTTGTTGTTTTTGAATCATGGATTCTACTATAGAAAAGAAATTTCCCTCTCCGTCCAATTACAGTGAACAGTTGCGTTTTCTTCATGTGACTGAAGAGGAAAAACAGGCTTTGCGGGATATTGCACCATTTCTGTTGCCGAAACTTCCCGATATTATAGAAGAATTTTATACGATCCTTGGAAAATTTGGAATCACACAGACTTTTCTTACCGATGAGTCCATGATGGAGCGATTGAAAAAAGCTCAGTTGGAGTATTTTCACAATCTATTGGAAGCTGTTTTCGATGAAAAATATATTTCAAAGAGACGATTGATCGGTAAAGCGCATGAGCGGATCGGACTGGAACCTCGTTGGTATATCGGGGGATATGCTATATTTTCTCAAATTATCTTTCCGCTTTTACGGGAATATTTCGGTGAAAATACTGTTCAATTGGAACGGACACAATTGGCGCTCTTGAAGGCGTTCATTCTTGATATGCAGATCGCGATGGAAACGTATATTGAGCGATTTGTCAATCAATTGATCGACGCTCGCCGGGCATTGGAGCAGAAACTGTGGATGGAAGATCGTTTGTTATCTTTTGTCTTGACGGAGGCAACGGACGCGATTGTCGGATTGGACGAGCAAAATCGGATTGTGACCTGGAATCAAGGCGCGCAACGGATTTTTGGCTATAAGATATCGGAAATACTCGATAAAACCCCTTCTGATTTAATTTGTGATCCCCAGAAATTCGAAACTTTAAAAGAAGAGGCTGCAGGAAAAGGATCCGCTATTCTTTACGCTTCGGAATGGAAAAACAAAAATGATGAAAATCTCACTGCCGATGCGACTTTGACTTGTCTGTGGGACCGGAATGGGATTCATGTCGGTTCGACTTTATTGTTGCGTGATATTACGGAGATTCGGGAACTGGCATCCAAAGTCAAAAATATGGAGCAACTGTATGCGATGACGAAAATCACCGCCGGTGTGGCTCATGAAATTCGCACACCACTGAGTATTTTGGCTTTGACCGCCGATTTGATGGGAGAACGAGTTTTTGAAGCGCTGGATTATGAACAGAAATATCTTCGGCAATCTGCAAAACAAGATATTCAAGATATGATTTCCGATATGCAGACAGAAGTGGATCGGTTGAATGAGATTGTGAATCATTATCTCGTTTTGTCAAAAATACAAAAGCCAACCAAAGTACGAACTCATCTGAAATCCTATCTCGAAGAATTGATGGAAGAAATCTCAGTCACGAAGAACAGTAAAACCATTCAATATTCCTTGAATATCCATGATGATTCGTTGTATCTCGATGTGGATCCGGATCACTTTCGGCGAGTCTTGGTCAATTTATTTGAAAATTCCCAATATGCCATTCAGTCGGAAGGGGAAATCAACGTTTATGTCGATTCGGAAGATGAGTTCGCCAAAATCGAGGTTAGTGATACTGGAGTGGGGATTTCTGATAATATCCAACAAAATCTTTTTTCCGCTTTTGTCACGACAAAACCTGGTGGAACCGGTTTGGGACTTTATTTGGTCCGGGAAATCATCGAGGCTCATCAAGGGATGGTTTCCATCGAAAACAGAAATAAGAGTGGAACCAATGTGATTATTCACTTGCCTTTAGCGAAAGAAGACGATGAATAAAGGAAACACAATTCCTGAAGAACATCATATCCATGCCGGATCACACATCCTAATCGTGGATGATGACGAACGCATGGCCAAAACACTGGCTCGCGCCGTGAAACAGTGGGGGCATGAATGTTCTATTGCTTATAGCGGGGATCAGGGATTGGGTTTGGTACATGAAAAGCGGTTCGATCTAATCATAACGGATTTGGTTATGCCGGGTTTCGACGGGGTGACTTTTGTACACAGCGTCAAGTCGATCGATCCGACAATCCCGATCATTATGATGACCGGCCATGGATCGATCAATGTCGCTGTGGATGCGATGAAAGCGGGGGCATATCATTTTCTGAGCAAACCGATCCGCCTGGAGGAATTGCAAGTCTATGTAGATAATGCTTTGGCGTCGCACGAAATCTTCATGGAAGTGCAGGAACTAAAAGATCGGCTGAAAGACCATAAAAAAGGGATTCTTATTGGGAAAAGCCGAGCGATGCGTGAGATTATCACTCAAGTTGAACAAATTGCTCCCAGTACAGCCACAGCTCTTATCACAGGCGAGACAGGGACCGGTAAAGAATTAATCGCCGAAGTGATCCATACCTTGAGTCCTCGATCCGGCAAAAAGATGATCAAAGTGAATTGCGGCGCCTTACCGGAATCTCTGCTTGAATCCGAACTGTTTGGGCATGTGAAAGGGTCGTTTACCAGTGCCTACCGGGACCACAAAGGGCGTTTCGAAACAGCGGATGGTGGAACGATTTTTCTCGATGAAATCGGGGAGATGAGTCCCGCCGCTCAGATTCGTTTGTTGCGTGTCTTACAGGAGGGAGAATTCGAGCGGGTTGGTAGTAGTGAGCCGGTGCATGTGGATGTGCGGGTGATTGCGGCAACCAATCGGAATTTGAAAGAATTGGTCAAGCAGGAGAAATTCCGTGAAGATCTTTTTTATCGTATCAATGTGTTTCATTTGGAGTTGCCGCCTCTGCGCGAACGCTTAAGTGATATCCCGTTGCTGGCGCAACACTTCATTAAAAAATATGCCGAGAAAAACGGCAAAAGTGTTCGGGGGATGGGGAAAAACGCTTATGAAAAATTGGTTCAGTATCACTGGCCGGGCAATGTCCGCGAGTTGGAAAATGTAATCGAACATGCTGTCATATTGGCGAGAGGTGATCGTATTACGCTGGATGATTTGCCTGACCTATTCCAAAAATCCGAAAGCAAACAGACGAATAAAATTGTCATCCCTCTCGGTTTTTCCGCCGATCAGTCCGAGGCGATCGTGATTCGCCGAACCTTGGAAATGACAAAAGGGGATAAGGAAGCGGCTTCCAAAATCTTGGGATTCAGTTCACGGACGCTATATCGCAAAATGAGCGAACATAATATTTCTCTAACACACGGGGGAGAAAGCGAGTTTTAACAGAATCTTGGTCGAAGTTTCTTTCTTACTGTTCGGTTTATTTTTTCTGCTCTTGTTTTTGGAGGTCCCGGTTGCTGTTTCTCTTGGCTTGTCCGCGATAACCACCATTTTTGCCTTTCAACTCGAAGATCCGATCATCATTGCCCAACAGATGTTTTCTGCCTTCGATTCGTACATTCTCTTGGCGATTCCATTGTTTCTTGTGGCCGGTCATTTGCTGGGAGCCAGTGGCCTGGCGCCGAAACTGCTGGATTTTGTGTTGCTCACTGTCGGTACATTGCGGGGAGGGGTAGCCGTTGTGACGATCATTGTCTCTTTGTTGTTTGCCGGTATATCCGGTTCCGGTCCGGCAGATGTCGCCGCCTTGGGAGTGCTCTTGTATCCTTTGCTGGTAGAGTCGGGATTCCCCGCGAACCGTTCGGCTGCGCTTTTGGCAGCGGGGGGCGGGATTGGGATTATTGTTCCTCCCAGCATTGCACTCATTATTTATGGGGTTGTTTCAGAAACCCCGATTCGCCGTTTATTTCTTGCCGGTGTCATTCCTGGAATTCTCGTATGTCTGTCGTTGATTGTAGCTGTCCTTTTCCTTTCACGGAATATCCGCTTACCGCGAGAGCTGCCGAAACTGACTTGGAACGCAGTGGGCGGAACTATTTTGGCCTCGTTCGCTCCGTTGATCATTTTGGGAGGGATTTACCGGGGCATTTTCACCCCGACGGAATCGGCCGGAGCGGCGGTGATTTATATTGTTCTTGTAGATTTTTGTTTTTATCGTTCATTGTTAAAAAAGGGAGTTTTGGTGGAATTACTAATTCGGGCGGCTCGAAGTTCGGCGCAGATTCTTTTCATCATTGCTTCCGCTTCGCTTTTTTCCTGGGTGTTGCATCAAACAGGATTGACGGAGGAGTTGGGGCGAATGATCTTGGCCATGACAGACAATTGGATTCTTCTGCTTCTCATGATCAATGGTTTTGTGCTCCTTGCCGGATGTTTTATCGATGCCATTTCGATTATGTATATCTTTGTTCCTATCTTCATGCCGGTGCTACAGGAAATCGGGGTGGATATGGTTCATTTTGGAGTCATTTTGACGGTGAATCTTGCTATCGGTCAAATTACACCGCCGGTGGGCGTCAATTTATTTGTGGCTTCCGCTTTTTCGAAAATCGATATCGCAAAGATCAGCCGGGCGGTTCTGCCATTTGTGTTGGCGGAAATCTTGGCTTTGATATTGATCACTTTTATTCCGCAATTGTCACTCTGGTTTCCTATATTTTTACTGGATGGGTAAAGAGGTTGCTTTCTTCCTTCTTTTCCACTTGGTATTTTCGATTAATCGATTCGAATTCTTCGATATGAAGCAGCATTTTTTCACCCAATTGGGGATCGAACATCGTTCCTAGACCTGCCCGTATTTCCTCCGCAGCATGTTCATAGGTGAAAGATGGTTTGTAGGTTCGGCAAGAGAGAAGGGCATCGTAGACATCGGCGATCATGGTGATTCGTGCTTCGAGTGGGATAGCATCACCGGCAAGTCCGTCAGGATATCCATTGCCATCGTATCGTTCGTGGTGGTGGCGCACAATGTTGTAGGCCATCCGAAAGGTATCGCTATTGCAATATTCTAGAATCTGAGAAAGGGATTTTGCACCGATTATCGGATGAGTTCTCATGATTTTTTCTTCTTCTGGTGTTAACGGACCCGGTTTCAATAAAATCGAATCCGGGATCGCGACTTTTCCAATATCGTGCAGGGGGGATACGATGTAGATATTTGCTATGAATTCTCTTGTGATGATGTCTTTGAATTGTGGGAGTGCTGAAAGATATTGGGAAAGCAGGACGCAATATTCCCGAACTCGATAAAGATGATAACCAGTGGAAGCGTCTCGTGACTCGGTCAAATTCGCCAGGGAAAAAATCAAAGCTTGATGCGAGTTCAGAATATCTTGTGTGGCTTTTTCTTCCGAATGCTTCAAGCGTTGCACGAGGATGTTCATGATTTTTTTGGTGAAAGTTCCTTTTTTTTCGATTAAATCCTCGAAGTCTCCTTTGGACAATTGAAGGCAAACCGCATCGGTGACCGCTTTGACAGTCGCCGTGCGTTTTTCATCGGTGATCAAAGCCAATTCTCCGAATGCTTCGTACGGTTCCATCGTTTTCAATTCCCGCATTCCCCGACCGGTTTTTTTCAAAACGGTTAAGGTTCCTTCGGCAATGATGTATAAGGAAGAATCCGGATCTCCTTCGTGAAAGATTATTTCTTCTTGTTGGAAATGGATCGGGCGAAAACGATCCGCAACGAGCTGGATCATAGCTGTATCCAAATCGGAAAAGAGTTCGCACTGACGGAGACAAGCAAATAAGTCCACAACATTACTCGATTGTAAATAATTATATCATCTTGGATTTTTCCATAACTTGTTGAAGATTGCAAGGTTTCATTTATTTTCCCAAGCCTATAATTTATCAAAGAACAAGATAGGAACAGTTTGTTTTATTTCGGTGGATGTGTTTTAGTGACTTTGATTCTGATCGGATTTTTTCTTATTTTCAATAAAGCGAGTGATCCAATAGACAGGAAGTCCGGAGGCGACCAATCCGAAACCGATCCAGGCTCCATATGGAGCGATCGCGTTGCCGTAATCGAAACTACTATATATCAACATGCCGCAAACGATGATGTATACAATAGGCAAAAGGGGGTAAAGAGGAACTCGGTATGGTCTTTCCACCTCCGGTTCGCGAATTCGCAGAACGATCAAAGAACAGCCGACCATCGCCATAAAAATCCAATGCGCTGCCGCTGTATAGATCACGAGATCTTCAAATTCTCCACTAAGGATCAATACGCAGGAAATAACGCCCTGAAGAAGGAAAGCGGCATAGGGGACAGAGGATTTTGTGTCCCATGATCCGAGGAAACGGAAGAGAGTGTGATCGCGGCCAAAAGCGTGATAGATGCGACCACCGACAAGGACCATCCCATTGACGGAGGCGAGAGCGCAAATGATAACGATGACCGCCATTGCATATCCGCCGAACTGTCCCAGATTGTCTTCCATCAATACAGACATGAATCCTTCGGTGGATGCAAGACCTGATGGGCCGAATACGCGCAATAAAGCGGCATTGATCAGCAAATAGACGAATGTCACGATACCCAATCCAATGAGAAGAGAGCGCAGGATGTTTCTACCCGGTTGTTTGACTTCCGCCGCGACGAAAGCGCAGTCACTCCAGCCGCCGAATGTCAATTGAACAAAAATGGAAGCAAGGAAGAAAGCCCCGAATGTCAGAGCCGGTGTTGGTTCCGGTGCCGTCTCGGCAGGTTGTGCCGGAGACGCGATGAGGAAAGCAACTATGATGATGAGTGCCAATCCGAGAATTTGCAGCACGGCCAGAAAATTTTGGGTCCATTTCCCCATTTTCAATCCAAGGCAGTTGAGCAAGGTAAAAAAGACGACCGCACCTAATGCGTAAATGGTTCGTGCAGCCGGAAAAGTATACAGTTGTTCGCCGTATGTGCCGGCGATATAGGCCATCATGGCAATGTTGCCGCTATGGATAACCCAAAGGCGTCCCCAGGCGTATAAAAAGCCGGACCAGGGACCGTAGGTGTGATGCAGAAAATAATAATCGCCTCCTTCACGGGGATAAGCGGATGCCAGTTCCGCATAACATAGTGCACCGATAAAAGATAACAGGCCGCCCAATATCCAGACGATCATGATCAATTCTCCGGAGCCTAAAAGTCCGGCGATGTTGGTGGGAGTTTGATAGATCGCGCTGCCTATGATAATGCCGACGATGATGCAGACGACGTCGAAGACACTGAGTGAGCGGGGGATGGTGGAGTTTTGCGATGCAGCCGATTGTTGATTCATACTATTTGATTCTCCGGTTTTTAATAGTTTTGTCGAGTGAATATCGGGATTATGTTCCCTTCGGGTAACAAGGGCAATGCTCCGTGTCATTAACTTAACTAAAATTGCTGTCCCCAACCCAACGGGGTGAGAGAAAAGAGCCAGCGGGTAACGCCCCTGGTGAAGTTTGACCATTTCCAGGGGCGATGCCCACTGGCTTTCATCTCTAACCCCGTTGGGGTAAATTTTTCATCACTAACCCCGTTGGGGTAAATTCTTGCCTTTACCGTTAAATTAATGACATGAAGACTGCGTTTCTCCTTGTTACCTTTTAGACTATCAAAATGAGTTGAAGAGAAGATAATGCAGGATTGAAAATGGAAAAGGTGTATGGTTTTTTGAAGGATGGAGAAGAGTGAGGCGCTGGACGGAGGGGGGACGGGCATGTAATGTAAGGGATGGTTTTGCACGCGTTGTAAGATGCGGGCAGGGATGCCCGCGCTCCGACAATGAATCTTCGAGGAACATTATGAGAAAAATAAACATATTCTTTTGTTTTTGGATTGTCATTCTAGGATTGCTTATCTCTTGTGGGGGGCAATCCGATACACAGCACACTTCGGATGATTCGTATACGATTGCGACTATTGTGAAGTTGGATGGGATTGCTTGGTTTGAACGGATGCGGGAGGGGATTCAACAATTCGCGGATGATACCGGCCATGATTGTTTCATGCTTGGGCCTCCACAAGCGGATGCGGCACTACAGGTACAAATTGTCGAGGATGTCATTGCGCAGGGAGTCGATGCCATTTGTATCGTTCCGTTTTCCGTAGAAGCGGTGGAGCCGGTTTTGCAACGGGCACGCAGCCAGGGGATTGTTGTCGTCTCGCATGAGGCGTCGAATCAAATCAACACGGATTTGATCATCGAGCCATTCGATAATCATGCCTATGGCGCTCATTTGATGGATCATCTGGCTCGATTCATGGGAGAAGAAGGTCCTTATGCTGTGTTTGTAGGGAGTTTGACCTCCAAGTCTCACAATGAATGGATCGATGGAGCGCTGGCCCGGCAGCAAGAACATTATCCGGAAATGAAGCCGGTGTCGGAGCGGATTGAAGAATATGACGATCAGAACGTCGCCTATGAAAAGACGAAAGAGTTGATCAAAACATATCCGGATTTGAAAGGGATACAGGGAAGCGCTTCCACGACAGCGGCGGGAGCCGGGTTGGCCGTGGAAGAAAAAGGGCTGCAGGATCAGATCTCCGTAGTCGGTTCCGGTTTGGTCT
Organism: uncultured bacterium; assembly: GCA_964412555.1. Lineage (GTDB taxonomy): Bacteria > Hinthialibacterota > Hinthialibacteria > Hinthialibacterales > Hinthialibacteraceae > CAYPPG01. Next base: position 77,433 of record CAYPPG010000003.1, on the reverse strand, counting down.
CGCAATGCCGGCAATATTTGGAGAGCGGAAGTGTAAAATTGATCAGTTTTTGGGATCCGGCGGATGCCGGATATGTGATGAACGAAATTGCCGTCATGTTACTGGAGGGAAAGGAAGTGACAGAGGGTATGGATCTCGGGGTTTCTGGATATGAGCAAATTCGGCGGGATGAAAACAATGACAATTTATTTTACGGTTCCGCGTGGGTGGATGTGACGAAGGAGAACATGGATCAATATGATTTTTAATTTCCAATTCCGATGAGCCGAGAATTCATCAAAACGGAAAATCTATGTAAATCATTTGCGGGAGTGGATGCGCTTCAGGATGTTTCAATTTCAATCCGGCGGGGAGAAATCCGATGCTTGGCGGGGGAAAACGGCAGTGGGAAATCGACGTTCATCAAAATCATTGCCGGAGTGTATCCAGCGGATGCCGGTGAAATTTCCATTGACGGAACACGTATCCGGCGATTGCGGCCGATCGATGCCATCCATGCCGGAATCCAGGTAATTTACCAGGATTTTTCGTTGTTTCCCAATTTGACCGTTGCCGAAAATCTCGCCTTGAATACCTTCCTGGGGCAGAACCGCTTTTTCATGAACTGGGGGGAGAGTAAACGCATTGCTTCTCGTGCATTGGAGCAAATCGGAACGGCAATCGATTTGGACCAATTGGTTGCCGATTTACAGGTTGCCGAAAAACAACTCATTGCCATTGCGAAATGCCTTCTTCAAGATGCGCGGTTGATCATTATGGATGAACCGACAACCGCTTTGACCGGGAAGGAAATCGAGCGGCTTTTTACCATTATCAAGCAACTCCAAGACAGGGAAATATCTGTTCTCTTTGTAACCCACAAACTGAATGAAATATTAGAAATCAGCGATTCTATCACAATTCTCCGCGATGGAAGAAAAGCGGCAGAAGGGAAGACATCGGATTTCGACTATGAAAAACTGGTTTTCCATATGACGGGCCGGAAGTTTGAAACTTCGCGTTTTGGATCAAAACATGAAGACCGGGAAACACAGAAGCGATTGAGAGTTGATGGATTGTCAAAGCAAAATGCTTTTTCTAATATTTCATTGGAGTGTGGGGCGGGGGAAATCCTGGGGATTACCGGACTCTTGGGATCAGGGCGTACCGAATTGGCTTTGTCGTTATTTGGAATTCAGCCGGCGGATTCGGGTGAGATGTTTCTCGATGGAAATCCGGTGCGGATCGATTCTCCACAGGTTGCGATTGACAACGGGATTGCATACGTTCCTGAGGACCGGCTGACGGAAGGATTGTTTCCGGACCAACCGGTTGCACCCAACATCTCGGTTGCCAATTTGGATGCGTGGTGCAATCGTTGGGGATTCTTGCGTTTTGGAGCGATGTATAACGTGATTCGCCAATGGGTGAAAACCCTGAATATAAAAGTCTCTTCTGTTCAGCTGCCGGTTCGGATATTGTCCGGCGGGAATCAACAAAAAGTTGTCTTGGCAAGATGGCTGGCTACTTCGATCAAAGTACTGATCCTCAACGGTCCGACAGTCGGCATCGATATCGGAGCGAAAGAAGAGATCCACCGAAAGTTGAAAGAGTTGGCCCTGCAGGGATTGGCCATTGTCTTGATGTCGGATGATTTATCGGAGTTGATCCACACCTGCAATCGAATATTGATTATGCATCGAGGAGAGATCGTCGAGCGTATTGATCCGGCGGAATGGGATGAAAACCGGTTAGCGGCAACATTAAGTGAATTGCGGTAGACGGAAGCCTATGCGAAACCTATGGGGAAAACATGAATTGTATCTCGGCGTGGTGATCCTCTTGCTGATCACGTCGATTGGATTCGTGAATCCTGCCTTTTTTACGTTGTCGAATCTATTTGATTTATGCAAAAGCAGTGCCGTAATCGGGATCATGGCACTGGGTGTTTTTATGGTTCTCGTATCCGGAGGGATCGATATCTCTTTTACCGCTATCGCGGCGTTTAGTATGTATGTCAGTGTGAAAATCCTGTTGGGAATCGATTTTCACGGTTCTGTAGTAATTGCGTATTTCCTCGCCGGATGTATCGGGACTCTATTGGGTTTGGTGAATGCGATTTTCATTTCGTGGTTTGGACTGCCGACATTGATCGTCACGCTAGGGACCGCCGGAGTATTTCGTGGATTTATGCTGGCGTTTATCGGAACGTCGATTGTGAATAATTTACCGGATGGGATGATTCGTTTTTCCAAAATGACCGTGTGGAGTGATACACTCTCCACCGGTGTAACCATCGGTCTTTCTTTTTCCTTTTTCATTTTCTTGATCTTAATTGTTTTGATTGGTTTTTTCATGCGGTACACCATGATCGGCCGGGGGATTTATGCGATGGGAGGGCATTATGAAGCGGCGCAGCGTGCAGGTTTTCGTTGCGGTATGATCGAATTTGTTTTATATGGTATGGTCGGGATGCTGTCCGGATTGGCTGGGATCACGCATGCCTGTCAAATGCGCAACGCCAATCCGTTCGATTTAGTGGGGATGGAATTGGATGTCATCGCGGCCGTCGTGCTCGGTGGAACCAGCATTATGGGAGGGCGGGGAACAGTGACGGGAACGGTTCTCGGTGTATTCTTGTTAGTAATCCTCAACAATAGTTTGATCATGATCAACGTTCCTTCCTATTGGCAGAAAGTTGCCATTGGACTGATCATTATTTTTAGTACGTCGATTACGGTCCGGCGGGAAAAAAGAGTGCATCGGGGGATTATCGCATGAACTCTGTATTCCGTTCGAATAAAAACCATGATTTTCTGTTGACTTTAAGAAATACTGTAACAATTTTTTTTTTCAATGGAGATCTTTCCCGTTTGCTAGCCGGAACGATTTTGATTTTCGTGTTGATGAGTGTGTTGAATCCGGAAAAATTTTTGACTTTCCGGAATTTTGTTTCCATGTCCTATCAATTTCCGGAGTTGGGGATTTTTTCTTTGGCGATCATGATTTCACTGATTACTGGCGGGATCGATTTGTCGGTGATCAGTATTGCCAATCTATCGGGTATTCTTGCCGCTTTTCTATTGACGGCGGTTACCGCTTCGAACGCGAGTCTTTGGATTGGAACATCCGTATTGATCATTATCGCAACCAGTGCTCTCTGTGGAATTCTGAATGGAATTCTCATTGCTTATCTGGGGATCACTCCGATCCTGGCGACGCTTGGAACGATGCAATTGTACATGGGTATTTCATTCGTGATGACCAAAGGGACTGCCGTGGCCGGATATCCGGAACCGTTTCTTTTTATCGGGAACGGAACCATTGCATCGGTACCGATACCACTTGTTTTGTTTTTGTCTTTTATCCTCATACTTCACATCGTGTATACCAGAACTCGTTTCGGCGTTCAATTATTCATGACCGGAACGAATCCGACCGCCGCCTGGTTTTCCGGTATCGATACTCGAACGCTGATTGTGAAAACGTATACCCTATCCGGTATGCTTTCCGGTATCGCTGGATTGATCATGATTGCCCGAACCAATTCGGCCAAGGCGGATTATGGGAGTTCCTATCTTTTGCAAGCGGTATTGGTTGCCATATTGGCCGGTGTGAATCCCCGGGGAGGATACGGAAATGTGTGGGGGGTCGTATTAGCTGTCGTTGCTTTGCAACTGTTATCGAGCGGATTGAATATGCTGATGTTTCATGAATTCTTCCGGGGATTTATTAACAACTTTACAAAAGAATTTACGTGGGGGATTTTGCTCCTCCTCGTGATGGTGATCAATACCTATTCCCAACGCCGAGAATCGCCGATGAAATGATCATTGTTCTTATAAAATCATTAAGAGGGTAGCAAGGGTAAGCGAAGTTTACCCTTGCCGGATAGTGCTGAGAATCAAGGGCAGACTGACTCTTGCCCTTGTTACCCGATAAGAATTTACCCCAACGGGGTTAGAGATGACAGCCAGTGGGCATCGCCCCTGGAAATAACGATAATCGTAAAACCCCACCCTGAAGGGGTGGCAGAAAAAAGAAACTGGCTAACTGGTAATCTTCTGTCACCCCTTCAGGGTGGGGTTATTTGTTATCTCCGTTTCTCCAGGGGCGTTGCCCGCTGGCTTTCTTCTTTCACCCCTTTGGGGTTGGATACTGCTTTTTTGTTACGTTGATGGCATAGAGAGTAGTCTACTCTTACCTGTTAGCGATGTGTATCAAGGGTAGACCGACGCTTGCATTTTTTTATCCATGTTTCAAAAGAAGCACTAACACATCGCGCGATTTGAAATGGTGTTCGAATCGAATCATGCCTCCGTCAATTACCACTGCTGGTTGTATCCCAGCCCATTTAGCCAATAACTGGAACATCCGGCCTGTTTCTTCATGCCGCACCTGTTCAAATTGAGCCGCCGGGAACGAGCCGATGATCATCGCTTGGCCTTCGCCGTAGTGAGAGAGAATGACTGCCGGATCGCTGTTTGGGAAACGGGCCAAAACCTCTGCTGTATCGCTGGTTCGTTCCAAATGCTCCGAATAAATGTTCCCTTGAACGGTTATGCTTGAAAGAGATTGGAGGGATTCCGGTAGATTGTCTTCGAATGTCATTTCAATGGTTTCCGGAGAACGCAGCACCGATTCCCGGCAGCCGAATACTTCGTCCAATCCGCCGCCGGGGATGCGCTCGTTGGCGAAGCCCCGTTCGTCGTTCCAAGCGGGGCGCGCTTCACTAATCAAGGTACCACCATTCTGTATATAGGTTTTCAAACCTTCGACAACGTCTTGTGAAAGCATGAGTGGATAGGCCAGATACACCATCTTATATTGGCTGAGCCTGCCGGAAACGATTTCATCGGGATGAACAAAATCGACTTGAATATTTTTATCATAAAGAGCGCGATAGAAACCCATTAAAGAATTTCGAACCGTCAAACCCGGACCATAGGTATTGCCGCCGGTCATGTAGGATAAACGGTTGTAGAGGATTGCCACTTGCGCTTTTTGGGGATGCAGCGAATGGAACAACTCTTGGTTCTCATCGATAAGCTTGGCGAATTGCCCTGCTCGCTTTGCCCGTTCGGTAATGGTTCTGTCGAGTTCAATCATCCCGTATCCGTTCGATTCATAGCCGGAACTCATCGGATACCAGGCGTAATAACTGATGGAACGGCAGCCGCGCGAAAGGACTGTCCAACCCCATAACCGCAAATCCTCGCCCGTGACCGGATTGGCGACCTGCACACCGGTTGCGCCCTGTCCTGCCTGCAATTCTCCGATCCACCAGCCATTTTCCCGTGCTGCCGAGCGGATGCCGTCCAGCCCCATACACAATTTGATCGGACTCCACGGTTCTTTGGATGAAGCGTGCTTCGGATAGATCGATGTGCCGTAGTGATCGACGGCTTGCGCCATGAGCCAATCGTCCGGACTCCCATAGCCGGAAAGCGGGCTTAACAGTACTGCTGGAACATCCGAATGGCTGCTTACATGGAAATTGGGATTCGCTGTCCGGACTGCGTCGGCTTTCATTTTCAAATCTTCCTGCAGTTTATCGGCGATGAACATTTTCCAGTCGATAAAATCCGTATAGGATAGGATGGTGCCGAAACGCGGTGGAGAAACTTGTTCCCAACGGGTGAAGGTTCGGTACCACGCGCGGTTCAATCCTTCTAACGAGCCGTACTTCTTTTCCAGCCAGGAACGGAAACGGGCCTGGGTATGCGGGCAAAAACAGAATTCCACCGCTTCGTTGAACCATACCCAATTCACGATATGAGGTTCGCTCCATAAGTCCCAGGCGTAGAAAGACGGATAGCGGGATGCGCATTCCCCCAGCACAGCAAAAAATTGCTCCACCGCTTTGCGGACTTGCGGATGATCTATGCACGCCCCCGGAGCCGCCTGCGAGCCGATGGCATCTCCTTTAGCGGTCACAAAACTCGCATCGGGAAACGTATCCAAGAGCCATTCCGGAGCCGAATCCATGTAGACTTGAACGATCACCTTCAGCCCGGTTTCTTCGGCGAGGGCTAAGAGTTGTTCCAGGTTATCGAGACGGTAGTGCCCCCGTTCCATCTCAACAGTCGCCCAATCCACCCAGCATTTGACGCTGTTGAAGCCGAGAGACCGGATGGTTTGCAGGTCTTGTTTCCACTTATCCCGTTCTGTCTCCGGTTCCCGCACCAACATCGGTGCCCTTACCTTTCCCCCGCCATACCACACCCCCACAGGGAACATCTCTTGACTCCATAAAGGTAAAGTAAAAGGAAATATAAAAAATAAGGTAAGAATAACGATTCAGATTTTCAGCATCCTTTCTCTCCTTGGTTGATTTGTTTGATTGGAACATTAAATCAATTACGGGAACATGGCAACGGTTGTTGAAATGAATAATGACTATCTTGATAAAATTAGAAAAGTTACTGATAGATTATACAACACTTGTTGCATTTATAAGCAATTCAGTCAATATGATTAAATTTGAATATGTGTTGCATAATTATACATAACGAAAAATATTTGAAATTTCATGCCGGGTTCTATTGAATAAACCTTTTTCATATGTATAATCGATGCGCTTATGAAAGATTCAATCACTGGTGAAATCGATCATGTTTCCGGTTTTGACATCATTGCGCATTTGGTGGTTTTTTGAACTGCTCATCATAGGAAGCATTTTTACTTTCTCTTTCTCTCCATCTTCCGCTCAAAGTGCGCCGGAATGGAAGCAACAAAGTCCGGCTGCCTCTCCTCCGGCGCGCAAACTTCATGCAATGGCTTTTGATGAGAATCGCCATCGAATAGTCCTATTCGGTGGATACGATGGATCAAACAAGTTGGATGACACCTGGGAATTTGACGGATTTAACTGGACAGAAATCTCTTGTGCATCTTCCCCCTCTGCCCGGTATCGTCCAGGAATGATTTATGCAGGCAATTCACAAAAGGTTATTCTCTTCGGAGGGTACGACGGGGCACAAAAGAATGATTTCTGGGAATATGACGGTACCAATTGGATAGAGAATACGACCGTCACAAATTCGCCCTCCATAAGGAGCCGTCATACAATGGCGTATGACAGCAGCCGTAATACAATCCTGCTATTCGGCGGATTGGATGGAACCTGGAATCGAGTCAATGATACATGGGAATACAATTTCTCTTCGAATTCCTGGACAGAACTCACTCCCGCTGCCTCCCCGCCCGGACGCAGTGATCACACGATCGTTTATGATTCCCATCGGGATAAAATTGTGTTGTTCGGAGGAAATACCGGAAGTGCACGGGTGAAAGATACGTGGGAATACGATAGAAATTCGAATACATGGACTGAAATCAGCACAACTCATGCACCTTCAGGACGCAGTGATTTTGCAATGGTGTACGATCCGGACCGGCAGAAAGTTGTTCTTTTTGGTGGATATTTCTATAGCGGATCGTCATTTTATTACCAAGACACGTGGGAATACGATGGCAGCGATTGGTCGGAGATCGTTCAAACTTCACCACCTGACTTGCGCGGTGAACATGCAATGGCCTATGACAGTTCCCGACAAACCGTTGTACTATTCGGAGGATTTAAATCCTCCGTTTACCACGATGATACCTGGGAATATGTTGTACCGCCGAATGAAGTATGGGTAAATGACGATTGGGCTTCCGGTGTCAATCCGGGAGACGATCCGGACGGCGGCGGTCCGGCTACCGCGTATGGAACCGACGCATTCTCCACGATCCAGAGTGCCATTGCCGGTGTCGCTGACGGAGGGACTGTGACTATACACGCTGGGATCTATAACGAACAAGTACGCTTCACGAAAACCATTTTCCTGACTTCTTCGACCGGTGATTTTACAACCGGCGGCGTTACGATCAATCCGGATGGCACCGAATTCGACGGTCCCGAAGCCGGGGTGGATCAAGTACGCTCCGCCGTGACATTCGAGAGTGGGAGCCAAGACTCGCTCCTGAAGGGAATCACGATCGAAAATGATCATTCCAGTGAACTGAGTGGGAATTCCGGGATTGAAGTAATTAAAGGAGGAATCGGGAATGTCCGGATTGCCAATGTGCGAATGAAAGATGTTTCCGGACATGGATTCGGAATCTATGAATCCACCTACACCTGGCCGGCCCTATCCGGTTGGATTATCGAGAATTGCAGTGTTTCCACATCCGGAGTGAACAACTCCGGAATTATTGCACAAAACATGGACAATGTAACGATCCGAAATTGTGAAGTCGGTCAGGCTCATGATTATGGGATTCAATGCAAAAACGTCAATGGAGCGGTCATTCAAAATTGTACGATTCACACAATCCAAGAAACCGGATTGGAGATCGATTCGTATTGCACAAGTTCAATCGAGGTTTCATATAATGAGTTCCGGAATACAAATCTCAGTCAATCCCCAGCGTGTGGCGATCTGGTATTGACCGGCCAGTTTCTTCCCGATCCGCATGGCGATTCAGCCGCTGTTATTACCATCCAAGAAAATATGTTTCGTGATGGATTCAATGGCATTCATGTGAAGGCTGGTGAGGATATCACTACGCGTACGATTACCATCAATTCCAATCAATTTTCCGAGTATGAGAATTATGGCGTACAAAACGCCGGCAGCGGTGTCTTGAATGCGGAACAAAACTGGTGGGGGCATGAGAGTGGTCCCTATCATGCTGTGCAGAATCCGGACGGGCAGGGAGTTACGGTTTCCGATAATGTCAACTTCGGTTCATGGTTGACGAATGTTCCTGGAAACAATGCTCCTACGACGGAAGACGACCAAGCGGAATTGGACGAAGACACTCAAGCATATGTCATCGATGTTTTACAAAATGATCACGATCCTGATCCGGATACACTGTCAATCACCTTGGTGAGTCAGGGGCAACATGGATCAGTTGCGATAGTCAATAATAATCTGAATACTGCCTATACACCCAATTCCAACTATTTCGGTCCGGATCAATTTACATATACGGCATCGGATGGAAGGGGAGGATCGGATACGGCTTCCGTTTCGATTACGGTCAATCCGGTACCGGATGCGCCTGTGGTTCAAAGCCAATCTTTGGTGACGGATGAAGAGTATCCGATACATATCACACTCAAGGGAAGTGATGCGGACGGTGACAAGATTTCCTTTTCCATCGTATCCGAGCCGATTCACGGCTTATTGAAGAATTTCAATTCTTCCAACGGCACTATGAATTATCAGCCGGATAGTAATTTTTCCGGGAAGGACTCCTTTCAAGTAAAGGCGAATGACGGCCAGCTGGAATCCGTCGCTGCAACAATTCAAATTACTGTTCACTCCTCCAATGATCCGCCGGTTGCATATTCACAAACAGTGACGACACAGGAAAATACGCCGATTTCCATTACCTTGAGCGGATCGGATGCGGATGGAGATTCTTTCTCTTTTCTTCTAGCATCGAATCCATCGCATGGGAGTAGCCGTTATTTTAATGCAACGGATGGTACATTGATGTATGTTCCGGAGACAGGATATTATGGAATGGATTCATTTCAATTTTATACAAACGACGGTTCGCGCCAATCCAATCAACCGGCTGTCGTGACGATTCTCATTACCCCTCTCGTCACCCCAACACCGACGCCGACAAAGACACCGCGTCCTCCGACCAGTCGGCCATCCGATACGGCGACTCCAACTTCAGAGCCAACACTCACCCCAACTGTAACATGGACATGGACACCAACTGCAACACACAGTCCTTCGCCGACAACGACATGGACACCAACCATGACACTCTCTCCAACGTATACACGTACTCCCTCTCCCCTGCCGACCAATACACCACGAGCAGGAAACCGGTTGCCTACTATTTCTATACATTCCCGGCAATCCTTGCTTTTTCTGAAAGATGAAAGAGCAATGGTTTCCGTGATTGTGTCCGATAAAGATCGGAATCCGCTGCATGTCACATATTCGGATGAGAGCAGGATTCAGGAACTCTCTTATTGTTGTTTGGCAGGAAACATTCTAACGGATGTTCTATTGAACACTTCACACGTGGGGACGTTTGAGTTTTCCATTTTTGCCTACGATTTCAGTGACACATCGGAAGCGAAGGTGCAATATCATGTCGTAAACGATTATGCCGATGCGACTCGAACACCGGCACCGACATTGGCTGGCTCAACTCCGACTCCAGCGCTCGACTTTTATACCGGCTCAATCATTGTATCCGATTCATTGGATTCGATGGAGGATCTCAGTGATTCCAGCGACTTCGACCGGCTGGGTGAAGAAGAGTTGGTGGTTCGATGGTGTTTTAATCAGCCGTTTTCGGGTGCGTATTGTCCGTTTGAAATCCTTGTTTATTCGTGCGAAAATGAATCCGGCTATGCATATGCCGGACGGATGGAGAAGGGCAGCGCTCCATATTTTCTGATGCAGGATTTGAAATCTTCATGCCGGTATACATTTCAAGTGTACATCCTTCTTCTGGAGGAAACGCCAAGGTTGGTTGGACCTTTTTCTAATGCCGGACCGGTTTTATTCCAAATAGGCGGCGAACTTCCAGAAGGTATGAGAACGAATGAGACCTTATCTTTTCCGATACGAAAGTCTCCTATACCGACTTCTACAGCTATAAACTGAATTCTTGTTTTTCTAAGGGTAATAAGGCAAGTGTCAGTTTGCCCTTGTTGTTGAGTGCGTACCGGCTTGGGGAGATTGCGTTTCTCCATGCTGTCTGTCTCGTTTTCCGTATGGGTTTATGATACGATAAGCCATCCATTGGATAACATCATGAAACTTATACAGTTGGAGAGGAGTCGGCGGAATGAACTTGTCTCGAAGAACCTTTTGTCTCGCAGCCGGTGGCGGTCTTATGGCCATGAATACCGCTGTAACGGCATCCGGTGCACAGCGGAAAAAATCGGCGGACCCGGACCGTGGATTGAAACTCGGAGTCGCCTCGTATTCGACACGAAAATTTTCTCTCGATGAGACCATCGACATGCTGCACGATCTTGGGGCGCGCTATGTCACTCTGAAATCAATGCATCTTCCCTTGGACAGCAGCCGCGAAGAGATCGAACAAGCGAAACAAAAATTGAAGGATGCGGAGATCAACCTTATGGGGGGTGGTGTCATTTACTTGAAAAATGACGAAAAGGAAGTCCGCAACGCGTTTGACTATTGCAAACAAGCCGGTATGCCAGTGATGGTGGCGGCTCCGGAAATCGAAGCCCTTCCCATCGTCGACAAGATGGTGAAGGAATACGACATCCGTGTGGCGATTCACAATCACGGTCCCGGCGATGAGAAATATCCATCCCCACTCGACGCATACCGGATCGCACAGGATTATGATTCCCGTATCGGCTGCTGTATCGATATCGGACACAGTGTGCGCATCGGAGATGATGAAATCGAAGTGATCTACGCCGTGAAAGACCGCCTCCATGATTTTCACATGAAAGATGTTACCGAACGCACCCCCAAAGGCCACAATATCGAACTGGGGCGCGGTGTCATCGATATTCCTGCAGTGTTGAAGGCTTTGCTGGATATCGAGTTCAAAGGGCATGTCGCGCTGGAATACGAAAAAGACGCCGACAATCCCTTGCCGGGAATGAAGGAATGCTTCGGCTACATGCGCGGCGTGTTATCCGTTATCGGGTAATAAGGGCAAGCATCAGTCTGCTCTTGGTGCAGTGCGCAGACCGGCCAGGGTAGACTTCGCTTACCCTGGCTACCCTTTGCCAAACAAAACACCTGGGTAACAAGGGTAAGCATCAGTCTGCTCTTGGTGCAGTGCGCAGACCGGCCAGGGTAGACTTCGCTTACCCTGGCTACCCTTTGCCAAACAAAACAACTGGGTAACAAGGGCTAGCGTCAGTCTGCCCTTGCTGCAGCGCGATCAAAACTAAAATAAAAAAAAAGGCCCGATGTAATGGGGACACCGGGCTTGGGGAGGAAAGTTGCGAAGAAAATCTTCGCAGTGCTTATTACTAAGGAGGCGTGTATTTACTACACGTGTTTGCTTTTACTCTCTTGATCTATCTAATTAACAACATCCGTGCCAAAGATCAAATTTCTTGTTCACAGATTGGTGAAAAGAGGGTGAAAATGATGCAAGTTGAAACATTTCAGGTGCTTATTGAAAAATGAACGTGATCTGTCAAACAGAAATCTTACAAAAAATGTTCGATTAACCAGTTACAATACTGCACAATGGTGTGCAATTTTGGAATAGTCCTTCATTCATTCCTGTTCGATTTGAGACACGTGTTCGACTTTGGTATATAAATATGAAACTTGCTCGGTCAGAAATTCCTTCGCCGATTCCGGCGGCTTGCGCAGAATCAAACAATAACGGCCGGTGGCAAGCGCATACAATGTGCCTCGGTACTGGCTGTCGATTTCAAGCGCCGGTTTCTCTGCGATGGTGATCGATTGAATGGTTGTATCGCTTTTTCGGAAATGTTCTTCTAGGTTCTTCAATTTTCTGAGCGCACCATCCGGACAGCAAGCCGGCGTGATGGACAGAAGGGCTTCGGTATCCCCAAATTGGTACGAGGCCAGAAACGTCGGCCCCAAAAATTCATACCCCAGCGGATTCTTCTTGATGAACTTTTCGCTGTGTTCGATTTTGTGGTTGGGAAGGAAGAATTTCAATTCTTCCGGGAACTCCCCCGTCTCTCCAATGCGTTCCGACACGTCCTTCGCGAACGGTTTCATGATGGAATCGATCATCTCCCGGGGGCCGAATGCTGATATTTTGACGTAATACGGCCCTTGCAGAAAATTGATCCCATACTCGCTGATCGAAGCCTGCACCCCGATACCGGTGAACTGATAATTCGGAGACCGTTCTGCACTATAAATGCCAAACGCATTCATCGAAGAACCCATGTTGTATATATCCAGCGTGAGTTCGAACTCACCTTTCTTGTATTCTTCCGAAAGAAGATTTTCGAAATCGTACTGAAAGAAAATGTCGGCGGCGCCGTTGATATACTCATGCAGATTCTCCGGCACATAAAAATCCACCTCCCCCACCCGCTCCAAATCCCACCGCTCCGGATCGGGAAGTAGAGCGGTCAATTGAGACTTTTGCTGTTCGCTGAGTTTCGATTGAGACTCCGCCTGCTCCTGTTCAGATGCGGAGAGAGGGATTGCGAGGAAAAGGCAGAAAGTAAAAAGAACCATAGGACGCATTGGTGAACTCCTTTTTGTTTAATATTGAAATGACGGTTGTTGTTTCCGGTTTAAGGGAAATAGTATACTCGTTCGTGGAGGGTTATGAAATCGGTGGGCAATAAACTCTCAACTCCATATTATTTCCATCTATCCATTCAAAAAAAATTGTTCTAAAATGAAATGGCAAATTTTCAATAAAAGAGGATTGCACAAAAATGATTGATTTTGAACATTTTGAAACTCATCTCCGTGAAGATCAGGAATTACTCGACTATATAAAGAGTTTTGGCTTTGACAAAGATTTACCCAGCCATGAATCCGCAACCTATGAAATGGGAATGACCGTTTCTGCAATTCTATTGTATATCGTGTACCGGACTGTAAAGATGTATTTCGATGAAGAAGAAGATCGGCTTGTCTTGCAACGAATCGTAAATCGAACCGAACTCGCTGATCGGATTGCCAAAGAAATGAATCTTCCACCTGAAAAAACCGCTGAAATCATTTCCAGATTTTCCGAGGATTTAACCAAACGAAATGACGACGACACCATCATACAAAAACTATATAATTCATTAAAAATGTAATGTGAGATGAGGCCACGAATCCCACCACAAACAATCTTATTGGATATCAACCATGCACGAACTCGTACTCAAACATTCCACCAACCAAATCCGCCTCTGCCTGCAAAAAGACGGCCGGGGAGAAAAAGAAGAATTCACTGACTTCAATTTCGAAATATTGGATCAAGACCAACACCTCATCAAATGGTACTTCGAAGAATACCTCCACTACCCCTACGGCCTGTTTGTGGATCGGGCGAATCGAGCCGAAACCGTCCTGGAAGAAACCGGGAACCGCCTCTTCCAAGCGGTATTTAACGATAGAACACTAAAATTATACGATAAAATCACCGACGAACTCGATCGATGCCACATCAAGATCGAAGCCGACAACGCCGCCGGTTGGATGCTGCCGTGGGAATTGCTGCGTGATCCCGATACCGGAATCTGGCTTGCCCGTAAAGCCGCATCCTTCCTCCGCAGCCACCCCCAAACGCTGATCGAGCCTGCCCACATTCCCGAAAACCTCCCCACCCTCAACATCTTGATGGTCATCGCCCGGCCAATGGGAGACCAAGACGTCCCCTTCCAATCCGTCGCCCGCCCTCTGCTCGAAGTTTTCCGCAATCACCGCGACCGCATCAACCTGGAAATTCTCCGCCCCCCGACCTTCTCCCACCTGGCAAGAGTGTTGCGGGATCAAAAAGATAAATATCATATTCTCCATTTCGACGGCCACGGCTCATTCATCGGAGTGTCCCCCCATTCCCCCTATTTTTATGCAGCTGGAGCCAACGAAGGCCTGCTGGTATTCGAAGATGAAAACGAAACCGGGGAACGGCTGGTCAGTGGAACCGAACTCGGCCAACTGTTGAAGGAAACCGGCGTCCCTGTCGTCCTCCTCAACGCCTGCCGATCTGGCATGACATCCGCCAACGCCCCCTACGGCTCGGTCGCGCAGCAACTGCTCGACGCCGGTGCGCAGGGAGCCGTTGCGATGGGCTTTTCGGTCTACGTCAACACCGCCGTCCGTTTCATGACGGATCTCTATGAAGGCCTGGTCAACGGCAAAAGCCTCGCCGAAGCCGTCCTGGCCGGCCGCACCCAGCTCTGGACGAGTCCCATGCGCCCCTCCCTGCGCGGGAACGTCGAAATGCACGACTGGCCGGTCCCGGTGCTCTTCGAAGCGGCCCCGGTCAAACCGTTGATCCAATCCGATGAAACGATTCATCTCGATGCCACCGCATTTAGCGGCGAACAGAAGAAAATGGAAAGCGAAATCGATCTGCCGGAAGAGCCGGATTACGGTTTCATCGGCCGCGACTCCCTCATCCTCGAACTCGAACGCGCCTTCCGCAAAATCAACATCGTTCTCCTGCAAGGTCTCGCCGGAGAGGGCAAAACCACCGCCGCAACCGGTTTTGCCCGCTGGCTCGCGGAAACCGGAGGTTTAAAATGGCCGGCCTTCTTCTTCCAATTCACCACTTACCTTCCCCTCGCGCAAGTCTGTGACCGGATCGCTGCCGTCTTCACCCCGATACTCAAACAAAACGGAATCGAATACCATTTGCTCGAATCCGAAGAACGTCGAAAACTTGTCCTCGACCTGCTCCACCAAATCCCCTGCCTGCTGATTTGGGACAATTTCGAACCGGTCAACGGTTTTCCCGCCGGTTCCAAATCCGATTGGAGCACATCAGAGCAGCAGGAATTACGGCAGTTCCTCCACGATTTGCGCAACGCAGCCACCAAAGTGCTCATCACCAGCCGACGGGATGAAAGCTGGCTCGGGGCAATCTACAAACCCGTCATCACCCAAGGATTAAACCGCCAGGAATCCCGCGAACTGGCGCAAAAAGTCCTGTACCGCGCCGGAAGCCGGCTCCCCGGCGTCGACTTCGACAAAGAAGCCGAAGCCCCATACGAAAACCTGTTAAAATTCCTCCACGGAAACCCCCTCGCCATCCAACTCGTCATGAAAGAACTCGCCAAGGGAACCAACCCCAAACAACTCCTCACCGACCTCACCACCGACGACGCCGACCAAGGCCGCGAACACTCCCTAACCGCCGCCCTATACTACGGCCTCGACAAACTCGATCCCACCCTCCGCAAGCGCCTTAGTGTCCTCGCGCTTTTTCAAGGCTTTGTATCTATATTTGCACTTCAAATGATGTGCTCAAACGATGACTTCCCACCCGAGTTCAAAAACCGGGACGCCAACGCCTGGCGAAAAGACCTGAACGCCGCCGCTGAAATCGGCATTCTTCGCCAAATCGGCGAAGGTCTCTACACCATCCATCCAGCCCTGCCCTGGTTCTTCAACCAAACCCTCCATCAAGCCTTCGGCAACGATCGCGACACCCTCGAATCCGCGTATTGCCGAACCTATGGCCTGATCAGTGGTCAACTTTTCAACCTGTTTACAACCAACACCCAAACCGCTATCACTGCTTTACGCCTCGAAGAATCCAACATCCGCCACGCACTTCAACTCGCCCGGCAAAAAGCTCTTTGGGGTTATATTAATAATATATTGCATGGATTAAAAATACTTCTCGAAACGCAAGGCCGTATGTCAGAACTCAAACGCTTGCTGGACGATCTTGAAAAAGAAATCACCGATGACCAAGGAAAACCGCTGCCATTACGGGAGCAGTTGTGGATAACCATCCAAGGCCAGCAAGCCGCCATCGCGCAATTCCAACACGATTTTGACCGCGCCGAATCGATTCGTTTGCTTTTAAAAAATTATTACGAAAATAAAGCTGGTTTACGATGGAAAGAGAAAGCGTCGGAAGAATTGACAAAGGAGGAGCTAAGAGCGCTGAAAAATGTAGAAGTTGAACTTCATCAGTTGGGCATAATCGCACAAGAACGCGGAAATTTGGAAGCAGCGGAGAAATGGTATCATAAGAGTTTGGAGATAGCGGAACGCATCTGTGATGAAGCACATCAAGCAAGGACGCTGCATCAGCTGGGTAGGATTGCAGAAGAGTGCGGGGAATGGGTAAAAGCGGAGAAATGGTATCGTAAGAGTTTGAAGATCGCGGAACGAATCGGCGACGAAAACGGGCAAGCGATGACGTTTGGTCAATTAGGCAATCTTTCTTTAAGATTTAATGACTTTGAAAAAGCTGAAAATTATTACAAAGATTGTCTAAATATCTTTGAACGCATCGGCGCCGAAAACGGTCAGGCGTTTACGCTGCATCAACTGGGTGTGATCGCGACAGAGTGCGGAGAGTGGGAAGAAGCAGAGAAGTGGTATCGCAAGAGTTTGAATATAACAGAACGTATCGGTAACGAAAGTATGCAGGCGAGAACGCAGCATCAGCTGGGCATAATCGTGCAAAAGCACGGGGAGTGGGGAGAAGCGGAGAATTGGTATCGCAAGAGTATGGAGATTGCGGAACGCATCGGCAATGAAAGCGGGCAGGCGAGTACGCTGCATCAGCTGGGAAAGATCGCGGAAGAGCGCGGGGAGTGGGGAGAAGCGGAACAGTTTTACCTCAAATCTGAAGCGATCTATAAACGATATACGATGCCACGCGAACTTGAAATTGTCCAAAATTCACTGAAACGGGTGAGAGAAAAAATTATGGGATGAGGCCACGAATCCCACCATCCCCCCTTACTTCCTCCCCGGGTAGTCCCGTAGAAAAAAGGTGGTGGGTTTCGCTTTGCTCAACCCACCCTACTTCCTCCCCGGGTAACAAGGGGAAGCGAAGTCTACCCTTGCCAAAAAAAAAAACACACACCGGTGGTTTCATTCTCATGAATTCAATTATTGAATTCTCCCTTGCAAGCCGGCTATGATTTGCTATCTTGAATAGCGGTATTGAATATCACCTGGATTGCTCGGCTTATTCACAAAGAAGGAATGAATCATGAAAATCACACTCACTCCCGATATTGAAAGTGCATTGATCGAGGAGGCCAATCGAAAGAATACAACTCCGGAAACGCTTGCTCTCGATTGCTTACGGAATCAATTTGCCTCCCCAAAGGAAGATGGTATTTCGGAAGCGGATGGAAGATCGCTTGCCGATTTCCTTGCCGGTCATATCGGTGTTCTTGCCAGTGGGGATCATATTCCCGGTGGTGCGTCTCTTTCGGAACAGAGCGGCCAAAAATTCACTGATGCATTAATGAAAAAACGGAAACAAGGACGGCTATGATCCTTACCGACACTGGCCCGATCGTTGCACTTTTGGACAAGGATGATGCCTATCATTCAATCTGTTTTAATGCTGCAAGACTTTTACCGCATGAACCTATGTTGACAACATGGCCTTGTTTCACAGAAGCGATGTATCTATTGGGTTCGGTGGGAGGATTTCACTATCAAGTTGAATTATGGAAATTATATAAGAACAGAAGACTAATCGTCCATGATACTACCGCTTCCGAAATTGATCGTATGGCTGAGTTCATGGAAAAGTATCATGATATACCCATGGATTTGGCTGACGCTTCCATTATGGCCTTAGCGGAAAGCCGCCATATTCGCAGTTTGTTCACATTGGATAATGACTTTCGCATTTATCGCCTTTCAGATGGAACCGTCATAGAATTCTTCCCTTTATAGTAAGTAGGGTGGGATGAGGCCACGAATCCCCCCATCCCCCCCCAATCCCTTCCCCGGGTAGCAAGGGGAAGCGAAGTCTACCCTTGCCAAAAGAACCGGCGGATTACATTCTCATGAAATCAATTATTAAATGTTCCCTTGCAAGCCGGCTATGATTTGCTATCTTGAATACCGGTATTGAATATCCCCTTATGATTTCTTGATCCTTGCAGATTGAAAATGTGATGACACGTTCCTACCGGCACCTGCTTGGAACCGTTGCCGGTATCTTTTGCCAACATCAGCCTGGTGTTGCGCGATGCCTTTGCGTATGTATATAGGTAAAAATTCCCTTGATTGTAAAATCTTCAGCGGATAAAGTAATCTATTACGGCTCTTCACATGTTCTTTTGTGTCTATATCTTACCTTCACTCGGGCACATCTCCGCTAGGATGCATTCTTCGCACATTGCTTTTTTGGCGCCGCATATTTTTCGGCCATGCCAGATTAGGCGGTGGGAGAAATCTGTTCGGTCTTTTTCGGGGATGACTTCGATCAAATCTTGTTCGATTTTGTCCGGATTGTTTTTGTCTGTCAGTTTGAGGCGGTTGGCTAACCGTTTGACGTGGGTATCCACCATGATGGCCGGTACTCCGTAGGCTGTTCCTACGACGACATTGGCGGTTTTTCTTCCGATGCCTGGTAGTTTTGTCAGTGCTTCGATTTCTTGTGGAATTTCACCCTCGAATTGGTCGACAAGTCCTTGGCTTACAGCTAGAATGCTTTTTGTTTTCTGTCGGAAGAAGCCGGTGCTGCGGATCATTTCTTCCACCTCTTCGACTTTCGCTTTTGTGAATGCTTTTGCATCCGGGAAGCGTTTGAAAAGTTCCGGTGTTACTTGATTGACCCGTTCGTCTGTGCATTGAGCTGACAGGATTGTCGCAATCAATAGTTCGAAGGGAGTTTTGAAGTACAGCGCACAGAGCGGTTCATATTCTTTTTCCAACGCTTTGATGATCTTTTTCGCCCGTTCTTTTACCGGGGCGGTTTTCCAATCCTTTTTGGCCATGGTGTTATTATTCTCCGATCAATTGTACGACAATTGCACGATCGCGTGCCCGATTGTCGAAATCCAGTAGAATGATTTGCTGCCAGGTTCCTAAGGTAAGTGATTTGTTTTCGAACGGAATGGTCAGCGATGGTCCGATCAAGGTGGCCCGCAGGTGGGAATGTCCGTTTCCGTCATGCCAGGTCATGTCATGTTGATAGGTCGCGCCCTTTGGAGCGATTTTTTCGAACATTTCCGGTAGATCCTGCAGTAATCCCGGTTCATACTCGACCGTGCTCAGTCCCCCTGTCGCTCCCGGCACGAACAACGTCACTTGGCCGTCTGTCATGCCGCTTTCCGATACGATTCTGGAAATATGCGGTGTCAAATCGACAATATCTGTGTTTCCTTTGGTCGAAAGTCGAAGTCGTTCGGTTTTGATTTGCATGGAATCCTCCGGTTTATTTTTCAACTGAAAATCCAGTATTTTCAGTTCATTATAGCCTTCAAGGGTAAATGTCTAGTTGTGTATAATTCATTGAATTTATCCTGAATGAATTCAACCTTGAATGCTTAACAATTATCTATAAGCTCGCAAAAAGCAACTCTACTAGGAAAGGGAAAGTGACATGTTTTCGTTTCATACAGCATCCAAGATTCTGTTCGTGATGATTGCATTTCTTATTTTGTTTTGTTCAATCTCTCATGCCTGCACGACTCTATTGGCCGGCCGGCTGGCGACTGGAGATGACTCCGTTTTGATGAGTAGTTCGTGTGACGGGGATATTATGGGAGTGATTTACACCATGCCAGCAAAAGTATTTCCGGAAGGGACGAAAGTGCCGATGTACTGGAATGTACCGCGTCCGGCCACTTATGATGAATATCTGGAGGATCGCCGAGAGGGGTATGAACATGTTGGGGAACTGCCGGTTGAGGAGCATTATCGCACGATTCTCCTTGGTGGAAATCTGGAAAGTATGACTACCGGAGGGATGAACGAGTTCGGACTGGCTATCGCGATCGAATATATGCCGATGCGGGAAGGGTTGGCCTGCCCCAATGGAGTCGTGGGACCGAACAGCAACCATTGGACGACGTCGCTTATTGCAAATGCCCTTCTTCGAACCCAGACGGCGCGGGAGGCGATTCGTCTCATTGGGGACATGGTCGAGCATTATGGTTTTCTGTATTATCGTGCGCCGCAGGCCGGGGTTGCTCTTCCGATTGCGGATGAGAAGGAAGCATGGCTCATGGAAATTTTCGGGCCCGGTGAAGAATGGACTCCTGGGAGTGGCAAACCGGGAGGAGTGTGGTGTGCGCAGCGTATTCCTGACGGCGAGGTGGGATGCAATGCCAATCGCAGCCGGATCGGGGAGGTGGATTTAAGCAATCAAGATAAATTTTTGGCTTCGCCGAATATTTATTCTTTGGCGGAAGAACTAGGATTTTGGCGGAAGGGTGAGCCGTTTGTTTGGTATGAGGTGTATGGCGGACCGGGCAGCCGTTACAATTCGCTGCGGGAATGGAGAGCGCTGAGTTTGCTGGCTCCGTCACTTGATTTGGAGTTTACCGGCGATCCACAAGAAGACCGTTATCCATTTTCTATCAAACCGGATAAGCCGGTAACTGTGCAGAAACTCACCGAGGCTATGCGTGACGGATATGAAGGAACGCCATTCGATTTAACCGAATATCCTGCTTTCAATCCGGAGGGAGAGATGAGTTCATTGGCGCGTCCATGGGGGCCGCCGGAACTGTTCAACCTTTTGGGGATCGAACCGGAGCGGGCAATCAACACTCCGTCCAGCGGCTATGTAATTGTCGCGCAATTGAGAGAGCGGCTGCCGGATGCCGTGGGCAATTGTATGTGGTTTGCTTATGGTCCGGCGTCTACCAGCTGTTTTACGCCAATCTATGCCGGTGTTACCGATCTTCCGGAATCGTGGGATCATCCGGCGGATTTCATCAAGATCAACCGGGAACAAGCGCAATGGAATTTCCGATTGGTTCATAACCTGGTGAATCGCTTAAACTATCAGGAATCCATCGAAGATATACAGAATGTCATTTATCCGGCGGAAGAGCGTTTTTTCAAGTTTCAACCGATATTGGAGAAAGAGGCGATGCGTATTTTTGATGAGAGCGGTGAAGAGAGAGTGGAATCCTTTGTGACGGAGTATGCCAAGTATTGTTTGACGCAAGTCGAATATGCTTATGATGAACTTGTCGATTATCTTCTGTATCGGTATTTATTTGAACACTCCGAGATTGCTCCGCCGAATTTGCCCATCATTGCTCCGCCGATTGTTCCCAATGTACAGTAGGAAATCAATAAGCTCCTTTTCCGAACAGGACAACCGGAATGGTTTTTAATAAAATAATGATATCGAATAGAAGTGATTGATTTTGGATATAGTAGAAATCATATTCCAAATTGGAATGCAGCGGTAAATCTTTTCGCCCGCTGATTTGCCACAATCCTGTAATTCCCGGTAAGACGGATAATCGCCGGCGCTGCCAGGGTTCATAATTTTCGACGATAAACGGCATTTCCGGCCGTGGACCGACCATGCTCATTTCGCCTTTAATGACATTCCAGAGCTGTGGAAGTTCGTCCAGGCTTGTCCGGCGCAGCCAGCGGCCTACCGGCAGGATACGGGGGTCTTCTTTTGCGATTGGCGCTTCCTGATATTCGTTCACTTCTTGATACATTGTTCGGAATTTGTACATGGTGAATGTTTTGCCGTCTTTTCCGACTCGTTTGTGCCGGAAAATGGCGGGACCGGGTGAGCTCAGGCGAATCATCAGACAGATTATCGGGAAAAAAGGCAAGCAACCCATCAGCATGATTCCTGCAATGACGATGTCCAAGGTGCGTTTACATGCCTCTTCGAAAGGAGTCAATCTTCCTTGGCGTAACACTTTAAAGGGGATATCGTCGACATCGTCGAAAAAGGCGTTGTCGGCGATCACACCGAATTTGTCGGTCAGGATGTTGTATTGCCGGACGGAGGTTTCTTCGCCGCAGGAGACCACGAG
This sequence comes from uncultured bacterium, assembly GCA_964412555.1. Classification (GTDB taxonomy): domain Bacteria; phylum Hinthialibacterota; class Hinthialibacteria; order Hinthialibacterales; family Hinthialibacteraceae; genus CAYPPG01. The sequence goes on along the minus strand of CAYPPG010000003.1, from coordinate 55,043 downwards.
ATTCAATAATTCCCGTTTGCCCATTTGTGGATCGGCGAAGAAGATTTCATCCGCTGCGAGATTTTTGGCCCACTCCGCCAGTTCCTGGGTTTTACCGATGACCTGTTGATCGTATATTTGTGTTCCCGATGGATGATTGTTGTCGAGAAGCCCCAAAATTTCATATTTCCCTGCCGGTTGTCGCCGCAAGCGTTCGATCACTTGTTGCGCCAATTCTCCGGTTCCGACGATCAACGCTCGAATTCGGCCAATTCCTTCGCGGAACAGATATTTTTCCAAACGGGACCAGACGAGCCGGGACGATACGAGCAGGAAAAAGGCGAGCACAGCCGAGAAAACCAGCACTGCCCGTCCCAAGTCCAGTTCTTTCAGCAAGAAGGCGACGGCCATCGAAGTGATCAAAAAGAGAGAGACCATTTTTACGATGGCGGTCAATTCATCCAATGCCGTCCGTAAGTACTGCCGCCGGTACAAATCCAAGGCAGCGCAGATGACGATCCATGTAATCACAATTACCGGAAACGCATATACATAATAACGAAATGGATTGAGGGGTTTGTTGAAATATTCCGGTAAAAATTCCATCTGCGGGATGATGTTGGCGCGCAGGTAGTAAGCTGCAAACCAGGCGATTCCGGCGAGGATCGCATCGGCGAAAATCAGAAATCCCACCCGGAAGGTGAATAGTATGTTCCCCAATAAATAGCGTTTCCATAATCGCCGGGGTTCGAGCCAGAGACGCCACAACCATTCCATCCCTCCCATACGCATCCATTCCGGCGCACGTTTCAATCCTTTTGCGGAATAATCCAGCAGCCCCCCGACTCCCCATGCAACGGGAACATTCAATATGGAAAGCACATGTCGAATCCACAATTCCTGCTTGGGTGCGCCCATGCCAACGATAAGGATATCCGGTTTTGCCTCGCGGATTTTTTCAATGACTTCTGCTTCTTCATCTTTTGTGAAGAATCCGCTGTGGTATCCGACAATTTGGAGATTCGGATAACGGGAAAGCAGATCTTTGGAAGCTTTTTCCGCGATTCCGTTTTCGCCCCCGAGTAGGAAAATCCGATGGCCTTGTTCTTCGGCTTGAAGGCAAAATTCCGGGAGAAGGTCATTGGCATTCAAGCGTTCAGGAAGGGGATGGCCGAAGAGCCGGGATGCCCATACGACTCCCATTCCGTCCGCGTAGACAAGGTCGGCAGCGGCGATCGTTTCCCGATAGTCCCGGTTGGACCAGCATTTGTTCAAACAATCCGCATTCAGATAGCAAACTTGATGTGGAGTTCCCGATTTGACGAATTCATCGATTCTCTTGAGGAACTCATCTCGTGTGAGAGAGTCGATATCCACTCCTAAAAGACGGCTTCGAGTCATACTTTATCCCAGCAATTCATTGGCATCATCCCGTGATCGGTTTCAAAAATATGATTATACATCGGAATCGAGTTCTTGCGAATGCAACCGACACGAAAGAGTGTCAAGATCGTGCAGAAAATCGACATTTCATGCGATACAATGTTGTAAAATATAATATTATGAATCATACTATAACGGAAAGTTGCATAATTATGCATGTGATGTAAAATGTATCAAGTAGTGTATAGAATGATGAAATGAAGAGATGGCAGCACATTCTTGGAGGGTATTGTATTATTCATGTCAGATGCATTTGATACAGCGAAAGAAGAGATACGGAAAGCTCTTGTGAGTGAGTATTTGAAGCAGAATCCCGGTGTGCAAGAACAAGAAGTGATAATGGCATGCAAGGATGGGAAACTTATTTTTTCCGATGTGGCTACTATTCTTGCGGAAATGAAGATAAAGAAGGAATTCAGCCAATCACTTGAAGGCGCCAGGAATTTGTTTTCCAATCTCACTGTACATGAAAATCAACGATGGAAAGAATGTTGTAATTCCGTCAGTTATTCTCAGCTTATGTTGGACTGTCTGGTTTCATCTCCCTTCAATTATTTTGATCCCTATGGGTGGAAGTGTGAACGGGAATATCTGGAAAAGCAACAGCGCTATTCCGCCAAAGCAACCGTCAAATTGACCGAGTACAAAGAGGAAATTACCGACTTGAAAGAGCGAGACGGTACCATTCGTACACCTGAGGGCCGTTCGCTTGTGGTTGATTATCTCAATTGGGTGATCTTACAACTGAAATCCTTGCATCTCATCTACAAAAAGGAGGTGGAGTTGGGGGATATTTTTGCTGATTGCGCCTCCAATTATGTGCGTGTCACTTTTGAAGAAGTGCAAACGAAAACAGTTGCTTTCAAAATCGATATGGATCAGGTCAATCAATTTTATGGATTGTTGAAAGGCAGCCCGAATGCAACGGTCGGTTTGGAGGGGGTTGTAGAATTGACGGCCTCTGTGTTGAATCGTACCAAAATTGCGTTGAATCAAGCCGTCGATGAAATGAAAACACGAATCGAAAAAAGACGGGAACAATTCGAAGAAATCTGGGCCATGATCAGTTCCATGCAACATGTTGTGGTCCAAATGAAAACTCTGCATCAGCAAATAGCCGATTCAGTCTCTTCCGGGAGGGAGCCGGAGAAAGAGGAGAAAAGCGTTCAGCGGATGATTCGGTATCAATCTTCCTCCTAAAAAACTGATCGAGTTCTATTCCCACTGTACCTATTCAGATGTTGCTCGCGTAACGGGATAAGGAGTAAGATTTTTATTCCATGTTTCTATATTGAAAACCATACATCCTTTGATAATATCGCGCTTCCATGAGCCGGATGATGGTCCATGAAGGGGGATTTTTCTTTTAAGCGCGTCTGTTCGTGTAATCAATTCGGCTTCTGTCAAATTATTGATGGCTACCAATACATAGTAGTATATCGGCTTATCGATTTTCTTAGATGCCCATTCGTATAGAAAGGAATCGCGGTATTTGTATTTGAAATCCTCATCAATTTTCCCAGATAGAAAATTGCTGATCCATTTTTCACGATCTTTATCTCTGCTTTTGGGATGAAAGGGATCTTTGAGTTCGATAAAAAGATATCGATCTTGTAGTTCAATAATGAAATCGACGGCTTTCATGCAATGAGTAAGACCATGAGTATGGTCATCGAATTTACGAACGGAGACGCCATCTGGTATAGTAAGATGTAAATCGCCTTCATGAAATACGCTCATTTTGAAATGTCTCCTAAAGTTCTTTTGACTTCACGGTCATATAAATCAGTAAATGCATCTGCAATAGCATTGGGATGAATGTCTAGGTACCTGCTTGCTGTGTCACATTCGATTTGACCGTTTTGATTTCTATATAGTGAGTGATACGCAATTTTATCAGAAAGGTTTCTTCGTAGGTCGAGTTCCTTGAGTATGACATAATCATGCGTAGCGAGGAATATCTGTACTCCCAATCGCTGAAGTTCGATTAGGATTTCCATAAGTATTCCATACATCTTAGGATTCAGATTGGTTTCAGGTTCATCCCAAAAGAGTACAGAGCCTTCAAGCAGTGTTCCATTCTGGATGAGAATCCACAGCAAGCCCAGTTTCCTCATCCCTTCAGCCAATAGAGTAAATTCCAACTTCCCTTGCTGATTGGTGAGGAAGAATTCCTCTTCTAGGATTGTTACTCTGCCATCGATTGCTTTCTGTAACTTTGTTAATAATCGTTTGCGATTCGAATCTACTGGCCCACGCAATGAAGGACGATAAGCGCGATCCAAAATATCTGCGTAAATCTCTTCAAAATGAATTTCCCGTTGTGAATAAAGAGAACGAAAACCTGGAGCACTGGAAAGCATCTCTTTGACCGGAATATAGACGCTTTCTATGGGTTTCAAGTACCATTCTTCCATTCCATTTACAGTAGCCGAATCTGCTTTTTTTGTGTGATTTGTGAACGAACCCCGAAGTATTCCTTCATCGCGATGTACTTCGACATTCCCGTAAGAACTTGTATTTTGTCGTTTCACCAATCGGCCTAACATTCTTCCCGATGGCAGGAAAACACGAGAAAGCTTTTCGGCAAAATGAATCTTGGTTTTTGAAATATCACAAGCGGCATATGCGATTTTCATGAGGTGTGTTTTCCCTGTACCGTTCGTTCCCACAAAAACATTGATGCCTGGTGATAAATGTAGAGAAATCATCTCAAAAGCAGTAAATTGCTCACAAACGATATTCGTCAGGCCCATTGATCTCCTCCTGTTCTGTCTTCAAATTGATTATACTATTAAAGAATCATCGTGTCTTCCAGGAGTATGATCGTGGTTATTTTTCAGCGGAATTCGGATCATCGGTTGTCTTCACGCCGTTCTTTTTTGGCGTCGTCACTAAAACTCGGAATCGGCTGTTCATGCTTTTTCTCGCAACCAAATAATACGCTTTCTGAACAACAAACGGAAGCGGATTCTTTCTGTAAAATCGATGCGCATCAGCATTTCTGGAATTATACTCCTGAACATTACCGTTGGATCAACCACGACGTGCTGAAACGCGACTATATGCCGGTTGATTTAAAGCCGCTGATGCAAAAACAAGGTATTGACGGCACGGTGCTTGTCGAAGGGGGGAGAGGTTCTCTTGAGGATAATGAATTCATGCTCGGGTTGGCCGATGAGTATCCTTTCATTTATGGGGTAGTCGGCTGGATTGATTTCAACGCTTCGGACGCTGGTGAACAGGTGGAACGTTTCAGCGCTGACCCCCAATTTCGCGGAATCCGGTATCCTCTTTACAATCCCGATGCTCCATTGGACAAGCGAGCGAATTTTGAAAGAGGGATGAAAGCGCTTGCCGAGAAAAATAGAACGTACGATTTGTTGACCGGTCTACACAGTTTAGAAAGAGCCATCGAGATGGTGAAACGATTTTCGGATCAGCGCTTCATCGTGGATCATATCGCCAATCCTCCCATCGCGAAACAAGTCCTGGAACCATGGCGGAAACAAATCAAAGAAATCGCATCTCTGGAAAATGTTTCTTGTAAGTTATCCGGTATGGTCACCAAAGCGGACAAAGATCAATGGCGGTATGAAGATCTTGTTCCTTACATCAATACTATCATGGAAGCGTTCGGCGCCAAACGGGTGATGATTGGCTCGGATTGGCCGGTATGCCTACTGGCTGCTTCTTATGAGCAAGTTATGGAGGTGCCGAAACGTTATTTTGCTGGATTTTCTCACGATGAGCGGAGGGACATTTGGGGGGAGAATGCTAAGCGGGTTTATGGTTTGTCGTGAAAGAATCGATTTCAAAATGTATATGAAGTCTGCTTATAACGATAATCGAATCCCTCATTGAAACTTTACCAGGTTTCTGCGATAAAAATACAAACGGAGAGGCAGGCATCCTCACGCCCAGATCCGAATTCGGTAAATTGGTTCAAGTTGGGGATCTATTTTAGATCTAAAATAGGTTAAGAAAGGAAGTTCTTGATGGAAATTTCAAATTCAGGGAAGAGAAGAGGACTGATTGTCTGGTGAATACCATAGATTTCGACAGATTGATATCTTTCACCGAGTGGTTCACGATAGACTTCTACTTTCCGTGAAAGAACATCCACCAGCCAAACTTCAATGATCCCATACTTGGCATAGAGTGGAATTTTCTCTTCTCGGTCGTATTGCAGCGATGTGTCGGCCACTTCGATGAGCAACATTATATCTTCCGCTCCAGGCTTCCCGCTGGCATAAAAATCTTCACGCGGTTTCAAGAGCGCCACATCCGGCTGGGGCTGCGAGCGGTTGCCGAGAATGATTGGGTCTTGGATGCCGAGGATGGCCTCTTCGCTTTTCAATCCTTTCGAGAAAATATGGAGCAATCGTTTGACACAAGCGTGATGGAGATCGCCGATGGGGGACATGTGGATGATTTCTCCTTCAATGAGTTCGACACGGGTGTCTTCAGGGATGACATTGGTGCGTCCCAATTCTTCATACTCTTCCACCGTGAACAGCTTTTTTGTCGGCGAGGTGACCATGATCATCTCCGATAGGTTCAAAGATTGGGCGCATCGCGATGCGCCCCTACATTTGATTATATACCTTATTTAGGGCTAGCGAGGGAAAAAGAGAAAATCGTTAGGTCTCTTTTATTCATCCACCCTTGTCTGTTGGCCGATTACATTTGAAATTGCAATTGTTAAATCCGGGAAAAGAATCGGTGAAATATTTTTACTTACATCATAATAATATACATTTTCATATCCTGTCGATGTTGATTCACGATAAACCTCAAGTTTCTGAGTTATTAGATTGACCAGCCAGACTTCGATGATCCCGTATTTGGCATAAAGTGGAATTTTCTCTTCTCGGTCGTATTGCAGCGATGTGTCGGCCACCTCGATTAACAAAAGTATATCCTTCGCCCGTGGTTTCCCGCGGGCATAAAAATCCTCACAAGGTTTTAAGGTAGTCACATCGGGAAGCGGCTGCGATTTTTCGCCCAGTTGTATCGGATTTTGAATGCTGACGATGGCTTCCTCGTTTTTCAGGCGTTTCGAAAAAATGGCATTCAATCGGTTGACGCAAGCGTGATGGAGATCGCCGATGGGGGACATGTGGATGATTTCTCCTTCGATGAGTTCGACACGGCTGTCTTCAGGGATGACATTGGTGCGTCCCAATTCTTCGTATTCTTCCACCGTGAACAGTTTTTTTGTCGGTGAGGTGACCATGAGCATCTCCGAATTGTTTTATATGCTCGTAGGGGCGCATCGCGATGCGCCCCTACATTAATTATATAACTTATTTGGGGCTATCAGGGAAAAAGGGGAAGAGTTGTTTGATTTCTTCTATTGAAGGGCGATGTCCGTATTCACAAATTTCAAAAGCCTCGGCGTGTTTAATTTGTGCGGCTTTTTCTTCTCCGTAATATTCGATCAACGTCGGAATCCAATCTTTCTGGACACGGAAGCGCCGCTCGAAACGCGGCCGCAGCCATTCCATCAAGGTTTCTTTATCTCCGGTCCTGAATTTAGATGGATCACCAGGACCATTGGCGCCGCCTTCGTAGAATTGAGAACCGAGTTCATGAAGAGCTTGATATTTCTGCTCCAATACCTCATCGATCCCGACCACGATATCGGCCTGGGAAGGATACGGTTTTTGGAAACGGTCCGTCCAATACAAAAATACCGGATTGCTTTTCAGTGGTGGGGTATCCGGGCAGATGAACGGAACAGTGACCATATACGCGGAATCCTGCACTAAAATCGATGTGTAGCGATGGTCGGGGTGATAATCGTTGGGGCGGTTGGTAATGACGATATCGGCGTTCCATTCTCGAATCAAGCGAATGATAGTCTTTCGGTTTTCAAGAGTGGGCATAATCTCACCATCATGGTTGTCCAAGACTTGCGATTCGGCAATCCCCAAAACCTTGGCGGCTGCTTTGGCTTCCTGTGTTCGACGAATGGCCAAGGGGCCGCCGGCGATGACAGAATGACCGATGTCGCCATTGGTTGTCGAAACATATTTGACTTGATGCCCTTGGTTCGCCCACATGATCGCGCATCCACCAGTGCGTATTTCACAGTCATCAGGATGAGCGCCGAAAACGATGATCCGTAGTGGGTCGTCAGCAGCGGATGTGGATAAGACAGTCGCGACAAGGAGAATTCCGAGGATGAACAAGAGAGTACACCGTCCTTGAAAAAAGCGAATTTTGGATTGACAAGTATTCATGACATGCCTCCTGAATTGAAATGATAAATATGGGTACGTTATTTTCGTGGAAAAGCAAATAAGATTCAATGGCGAAAGAGTTTAACGGGAGAGAGTGAGTATACCATACGTTATGAGGATGATCTCAACATCTTTGGAGACAGATCACGAATTTTCTTCTTCTTCATCATTGAGATCTTTCGTGTCGATATCCAAGGGAGAATGCATGTGTTCCTGGGGAATCGAGAAAACACGATAGAAACAGTATGTGACCAATCCAATGACCAATGTGTTGGATGCAATGAATATCAACCAGCCGAGTGCAGTCATAATTCTTCTCCTTTCAGATTTCTTTGAAAATTAGTGGATAGCAAGGGTAGACTTCGCTTACCCTTGGTACCCGGTGCCACTTATTGTCATTCCAAATCGGCCGGTTCGAGCGCTCGTTGATAGGCTTTGTAGCGGCGTTTCATCCGAGGCCACGCGGCTGCCTGTAGAATGACCAACATCCCGAAGAAGATCACCATGAACGCCATGGTTGCCAATCGCAATGGTTTTTGCTTTTGGTCGACGACGATCTGTTTGTGCATGTTTTGCACTTCTTCCATCGTTTCTGCTTGCAGAGGCGCTTGCATAGCGGTTTCCAGGAAGGGTTTCACTTCATCGCGTTTTTCCATGGCCTCGATTTGGTTTTCGTAAGATTCGGGGAGCATTTCGACCAACGCGATCTTTGTGGTATTCATATAATCCCGCTCAGCGGTAAAGATCCCTTTGAACCACCAGCCGATAATAATGATCAGGAAAATCGGGGTAATGTAAGTGATGACAAAGCCGAAAAACTTCGGCAGCCGCATATCCGCCCCATACGATGCTTCCTTGATCCCCTTGGCCACTTTCAAGACAAAGACAAAAACGATGACCTCGAACAGGGCAAGAAGTGGAATTCCGAGTTCGGCGGCGTATTTGTCGATTGTATCTTGAACGGTGGTTCCTGGCGATAGAATGACCGCGTTGACAGCCAAGAAGGTCAACAAACCGAGAACCGTCACGGAGGCGCGGCGATTCATGCCGAATCCTTCTTCGAAGAAGGCGATCCCTGGTTGAAGCATCGACAGGGAAGAAGTTACACCTGCCAAAAATAAGAGGAAATAAAAGATCGCGCCGAACATCTGTCCGCCCGGCATCAAATCGAAGATTTGCGGCATCACGACAAATCCGATGCCGAAAGTGGATTCGCCCGCCACAGTTACCATTTGTGAGGCGCCTAAAAATACCATCGCTGCCGGAATGATCATCAATCCGCCGAGACACACTTCGCAAAATTCATTTGTTGCGCTTGCTGTCAATCCCGATAAGACGACATCGTCTTCTTTGCGAAGATAACTGGCATAGGTTACAATAATCCCGAATCCGACGGATAGTGAGAAAAACACTTGCCCACACGCGCTCAACCACATTTCCGCATTTGCCAGCTGGGACCAGTCCGGATTCCACATGAATCCAAGACCGTTGATGACGCTTTGCTCCGGATGATCGGGATTGGGCGTTCCCAAGGTAATCACGCGAATGACGATAATGAATGCCATGATCAACAACATTGGCATGGCCACACGGCAGAAACGCTCGATCCCCCGCGACAATCCCCGAAAGATGAGAAAGAAATTGACAAAAAACGTAAACAGGAAGAACCCGTAACTATACGCCATCGTACTAAAAAAATGTTCACTCGGTTCGACGGTGTTCCCTGTATATTCATTGAAAAAGACACGGTATGCCCCTTCGATCGGCGAGCTTTCCAGATTCAACGCTCCACTGAGTGAAAACCACGCATATGCCAAGCACCATGATTCGACGTAGACGTAATACATGTAAATCACGACCGGCACGAAGAGTCCCAAGGCCCCTACAAAGCGAAACGGAGAGCCTTGTGTCAAGACGCTGAACAATCCGGGCGAGGAGGACAAACCGGACAGCCGTCCCCCTCGGCGTCCCATGATCCATTCCGCCCAGCAAATCGGGATGCCCAAAAGAAGGAATGCGAGAAAATAAGGAATCATGAACGCCCCGCCGCCGTTTTGGACCGCGACGCCAGGGAAACGAAGGAAATTTCCCAAACCGACGGCACTTCCCGCTACTGCAAGAATGACACCTAATTTCGATCCCCAATGTTCACGGGCAGGTATGTCGCGTAAAGATTTTGAATCCGGCATGCAGATATCCTCCATGTATTGTTTCTTTTGACTTTTTAAAACTTGGATAGACACATAGGTCTACCTCTACCTAGTAGGGGCAATCCTGTGTGATTGCCTGACTGGGTAGATACATACAATCCGTCTCAAAACGGGGTAGACACATAGGTCTACCCCTACATATCGTAGGGGAAATCCTATGTGATTGCCCGATGTTGCGCTGCTCTCGCAAATATTCAAATCCTACTATATAACATAGAAAAACGGGAATATGCAAGTCATGTGAGAATTGTTTTAAATACAAATCAATGATACAGTGCAGTTCATATTATTCTCTTGGCGTTCAACAAGCAACCGACCAAAAGGAGGATACAATTCATGATCGGTTTATGGAAAAAGTATAGGATTGTTGTTCTACTCTTTCTTGTATGGGGAGTAGGAGTTTTCCCCTCTAATTCCGCTTCCTATCATAATTATGAGCAACTTACAGCGGCGCTGAAAAATATAGAAGACAACTATCCGGATTTGTTCCACCTCTCATCGCTGACGGCGAGCCGGGAGGGGAGAGAAATCTGGTTGGCCAAACTTGGCCGGGCGGATAACATTTTTCCCGCTATGCTTGTAGTGGCTGGTGTGGAAGGAAATCACCTCATTGGAACCGAAATGACACTGGCCTTTGCTCGTACTGTTTGTGAGAAAGCGAAAGAGGACGAGTCCCTCCGAAGTATGCTTCAAACAGCTTGTATCTATATTATTCCCTCCCTTAACCCGGATGCTGCCGAATCGTTTTTTCAATCGCCGCAACTTGAAAGGATCATCAATTCCACTACTTTCGATGACGATCATGACGGATACATCGATGAAGACGGTGTCGATGATCTCAACCGGGATGGGAAAATATCCTGGATTCGCGTCGAAGATGCAGATGGCTCCTATATCGAGCACCCGAAAGACCCCCGTCTCCTGATCGAAGCCGATCCGATAAAAGGCGAAAAAGGGAAATGGTTTTTCTTTCAAGAGGGGAAAGACGATGACGGGGATGAAGCCTTCAATGAAGACGGCCTGGGAGGAGTGAATTTCAATGCAAATTTTCCTTTCCAATACCCCTGGTTTACTCCTCATGCCGGGATTCATCAAATGAGCGAGAAGGAAACCCGCGCTTTGGCTGAGTTCATTGTCGATCACCCCGAAATCGCGATTGTCATGACCTTCGCCTCCAATGACAACCTCTTAAAAGCGCCGGATTCCGCTGATGCTTCAAATCGAAGAGAGCCGCAAACCAAAATCCGTAAAGAGGATGCAAAGTATTACGAACACTTTGGTGAACTCTACCGCGAAACCATAGGGTTGGAAAAAGCGATTGACACATCCTCGGTCGAAGGTTCTTTCTCGGATTGGATGTACTTTCATCGCGGCAAGTTATCTCTTTGTGCCCAAGTTTGGAATCCGGAAATTGCCTTGGCTCTTTACCCGGATGAAAATGAGAAAGACGAAGAATCGAAAGATGGTGAATCTAAAAAAGAGGATAACGGGAACGAGATAGAAGAGAAATCGGATTCAAAAAAGGAAAAACCGGATAAACGCGGTGAAACAGGATTGAAATATCTCCAATGGCTTGACAAGAACGCCCCCGACTCTTTTCTTCCGTGGCAGGAACTTGCCCATCCCGATTATCCGGATCAAAAGGCGGAAATCGGTGGCTTCGCCCCATTTGCCAAAGTGTTGCCTCCTGTTGATAAGATCGAAAGATTATCGCAAAAACATACTGAGTTCCTTCTTAAACTTATTGAATCCTTTCCTCGCATTCATATACGGGAGGTGGAGATCAAACACTTGGGGGCCGATGTATTCGAGCTGACAATCGAAGTGGAAAACACAGGTTATCTGCCCACTGCATTGGCTCACGGAGAACGGACACGGGAGATCAATCCTACCCGAATCGAACTGGATATTCCGGATGAATCCATCTTAGCCGGTGACAGGCATCCGCGTTTCGGCGCCATCGGCGGCAACGGCGATTCCAAGAAAGCACGGATGATCATTACAGCAGAAGCTGGTAGTGAAATTCAAATCAAGGTCATTTCGACCCTTGCCGGAACGGATGAACAGACAATTCGATTGACTACAGGAGGGAACTAATCATGAAAATAATGTCTATATACACTTCTCTTTCTATAGCACTGTTGATGTGTTTGATTTATCCGAACTATGGAACTACCCGTAAATCGGAAAGCCATTTCTTTCAAGCACTGGGAGCGCCGGTGGAACGTAACGTCGATGTTTCCTGGAACCGTTTCCATGATTGTGATGGGCTAGCCGTCATTTTGAAAAAACTCCATGCCGCCTATCCGAACCTGACGAAATTGTATTCTATCGGGCAATCGTACGAAAAACGGGAAATATGGTGCTTGGAAGTCAGCAACCGGGAAAAAGGCGATCCCGACCGAAAAGCCGGGATGTACATCGACGGCAATATTCACGGAAACGAAGTGCAGGCAGGCGAAGTGGTTGCCTATACCGCCTGGTTTTTGTGTGAAAGTTATGGGAAAAACGAAAAAATTACGAATTTGGTCGATGCGCGAGTTTTTTATTTGATTCCGACGATCAATCCGGACGGACGCGATCATTGGTTTTATACTCCCAATACGCCCAATTCTTCCCGAAGCGGGAAAAAGCCGCTCGACAATGACGGCGACGGCCAATTCGACGAAGATGGATACGACGATCTCGACGGGAACGGGGATATCACCTTGATGCGGATTCGGGATCCGAATGGCCGCTGGAAGGCACATCCTGAGTATCCCGAGTATTTGATGGTGCGGACGGACGATGATGAAAAGGGCGAATTCTCGATTTTAGGATACGAAGGTATCGACAATGACGGAGACGGCCGCATCAACGAGGACGGACCGGGCGGGTATGATTCGAATCGTAACTGGGCATACGATTGGCAGCCGAATTATGTGCAATACGGTGCGCATGAGTTCCCCTTTTCTCTCCCGAATACAAAAGCGGTAGCGGACTTTGTACTCGATCACCCGAATATTATTGCCGCCCAATCCTATCACAACTCCGGCGGAATGATTTTACGCAGCCCGGGCCGGGAGGGCGGAGCCATAGCGAACCAAGATGAGAACGTGCTCCGCGCCATCGCCGAAAAAGGTGAGCGAATGCTCCCCTTTTATCGTTCGATGATTATTTGGAAAGACTTATACACTGTCTGGGGTGGAGAAATTGATTGGTTTTATGCCGGACGTGGGATCATTACTTTTACCAATGAACTTTGGTCGCGAAATAATATGTTTCGGAATAACGATACCGGCGATATCGCACAATACGATTTCAACAAATATCTGTTATTCGATCAGGGCTGGGTGAAATGGCATGAGTTCGAGCACCCGACGTATGGAAAAATAGAGATTGGTGGAAAACGGAAAGAATTCGGGCGTGTGCCACCTTCCTTTTTACTCGAAGAAGAGTGCCATCGGAATATGGCGTTTACTCTTTATCACGCGGATGAAATGCCTCGTCTTTCTTTCGGCGAGATCACGATCGAATCTCTCGGAAACGATGTGTATCGAGTTTGGGTTGAAGTGAAGAACGATGGTATGATCCCCACACGAGCACGATGGGATGTGCAAAACAACATTTCTTCTCCCGATTTCATCTCGGTCGAAGGATCGAATATTCAAGTCCTTAGTTCCGGAACTGTCACCGATCCATATTTTAAAGAAGTGAATCCCGTTAAAGTTAGGCCTGCACGCTTGGAAATTCCGAGCATCCCCGGCCTTGATTCGGTGCGGGTGCAGTTTCTTGTTTCCGGAGAAGGGAAAATCGATATTCGATTCGATACGTCAAAGGCAGGAATTCTGCAAAAAGAACTGAATCTTGATTCCTGAATGTTTCATTGACGTTCTTTGCGCAGTATCCAAAGAGTCAGACGGTAAAAGACAAACGTTGCGAAAGCATAAAAGCCGATTTGCCCGATCATTTGTGAAAACCATTCTTCTTCCCACTGCGGCGGCATAAAAAGACTGACACGAACAACTAAATTTTCTGGTACACTGGCGAGAAGATAAACCGGACTGATGAAGCGCGCGATCACTTCCAAAAGCGATTGCGCGTGAGCGAACTGGATGAGTGGCAGCGATAACGGAGCGAAAAAATAGAATAACACGATCGTGTAGCTCCATCCCATGACCCGATTGGTCTTTTCGAATAAAGCGGAAAAAAAGGCTGTGAGGGTAATGATGAAAATCGTGTGAGTCAGAATGATAGGAATGTAGAGTGCAATATGAGGAAGAGAGACCAGCGCCGAGTCCAACGCTTCTTTCCCCACCATCAATTGAATGATGAAACTGCAAAATAGGGCCAAAAGAAACGGCGGGAAAAATAATGCGCCGATGCGGATACTGCTCAGCCGGACTGCTTCTTTCAACTTACCATCGAGCAATTGTTTCATTCTCTCGACAGCGGTGACCAGCAGTTCCCAAGTATGATGTTCCCGCTCTCCGGCAAAAAGGGGAGCGGCAAAGATTGGCGCCATTTGTGCCGCTCCGAGCAGGGAGATGATCGCGATCCACCGTCCTTCTTGCACCATCGCCCCTAAAAACAGGAAATGCGAGATGATGATGAGTATATACCAAGAGGGAATGCTGAAGGGATGGCGGGCTGCCAGGAAACCCATTCGTTCCCGTAAGTAAAACGGGTTGCTTCCATCGTGATATCTCCACCAGGAAGTCGGCTCTTTCTTTTTCTTCGAGGAACGGGCTTCTTGGCCGAATTGAAAAAACGGGGATTGATCCATTTCCCACGAGTAGCGTACCCGCGCTTCGATAAATCGCAGTTGCTTACAGGCGCTGTATAGCATCCATAGCGGCATCCAGAGAACCAGAAACAGGAAGATGGGCAAGGCGATTCCATAATGGAGAATCAATGGATTGTTGATTTTGATTCCCGAGAGCTGGAAAATCACTTCCGCAATCCCGAAAAGAATGCCGATCGCAAAGATAACCGCCATTCCGCCCAAAAGATAATAAAGAACCAAACTACAATGTGTTTGAAGGACGGCGCGCAATGTGGAAGTGGAATCGAGTGCCAAATAGATTGCGAAACAGGAGACAATGAAACAAACGGAAATGACAGCGATTCCTCCCAAAATGAGTTCACGCGGCGATACTCCTCCGCGTGCCAAGCAAATACTGATCAAGGGGAATGTCGATATGATGAGCAGCAGCATACCGCCCATTGTGGAAACCAGCTTGCCCACGATGATTTTGCCGGACCCCAAGGGAGTTGTCAGTAAGGAGGATAAGGTATTTTGATCCCGCTCGACGATGAGCGAATGGGCAACGAAACCGGGAAGTATCAAGAAGATGATCGTGATTTCGGCTCCCAGCACGGTAAAAAACAGGCGTCGTCCTAAAGGTACAAAAGCGTTTGATGGAATCTGCCATGCCGTGCAAAGACTGATTGCTCCGACCATTAATATGAAAAACATCAACAAAAACGATCGGCCCCGCCGCAAAAAACCGATAAATTCACTCCGGATGACCGGATTGTTTCGTATTGTGTTTACCATTCGTGGTATAGCTGTTGATACAAAATTAAATCGAGTTTTTGGGTTCCGTTTTTTCATCGTTGATCAGTGCAATTCTATTGAATCGATGTTGTTCTTGTATGTATGCTCAGCATTTTAGGATTTTATCGGCATATTAAAACCAAATTCTTTCTTCCAGAAGGTAGTCATTTGTTTCGTTTTCAACAACTTACCTTGAATCTTTAACCGGAGATCGACAGTCGTCTATCAAAATTTTTCTTTTGGATATATTCTTATTGGTTAGGAACAAAGTATTCCTTTGCAGTGAATGATTTTATACGAGAATCTTGTTTGTATAAGACTGGAGGTCTCCATGAAAAAAAATGACTCATATACGCGACGTTCTTTTTTGAAGACGACTGGGAAGGGAGCCACGACTCTGGCTGCTGTGTATGCGAGCGCACCGGCGGTTTTAGCGTCGAAATCACCGAGTGAAGTGATTGGTGTGGGTCACATTGGCATTGGGGTTCGAGGGGGGACGTTGCTCAGCCAAGTTGCCGGGCGACAGTTGGGGGGTGGCATTGAAGGAACGAAAGTAGTGGCTGTTTGCGATGTCTACAAACCGCACCGGGAAAAAGGCAAACAGCGGAGTATGAATCCGGAAGTGAAAGAATACGTCGATTATCACGATGTGCTGGCCGATCCGGATGTGGACGCTGTTGTGGTTGCTACACCCGATCATTGGCATTCCCAAATTCTCATCGATGCTGCCAAGGCCGGAAAAGACATCTACATTGAAAAAGGCTGGACAAGGACGATCGAGGAAGCGAAGAAAATGCGGGCGGCGGTAAAAAACAACAACATCATCATGCAGCTCGGCCATCAAAGCCGCGGACAGGCAGCGGGAGTGCGTGCTGCGGAGTTGATCCGGGAAGGGTTGATCGGCGATGTGTCTCTTGTGCGTACAGGCCGGTTCGAAAACGGACCTTTTGGGAAAAATATCTGGCGTTGGTACGGCTGGTATAATTATTTCGAACGCCCCGATCCGAAAAAGGTCATTGAAGACCTTGAGTGGGAACGCTGGTTGGGACCGGCAGAAGACAAGCCGTTCAATATGGAGCATTTTTGGCATTGGCGTTGTTACTGGGAATACGGAACCGGCGTAGCGGGCGATCTGCTTTCCCATGAAATCGATTTTGTTCATTCCGTGCTTCGCTTGGGAATCCCGGACAACTGCATGACACATGGCCGCAATGCTTTGCTGCACGACGGCCGGGAAGTGCCCGATACGTGGAATACGATTTTCGGTTATGAAAAGAAGAACTGCACAGTGACCTTTGATTGCAGTATGAACAGTTCATTCACTCAACCTCCTGAATTTCGAGGCAAGCACGGGATGCTGCGATTTGATTCGATTGCGCAGTCGGTCAGCACGTTCGATGTCTATGCCGAGCCGCGAACGGACAAATATGCGGATAAATATAACAGTGGAGAATTCAAACAAGGGAAACCGTTCATGACCTACGATCCCGACAATGCTCCGGAAGTACCGAGCCACATGCAGGATTTCTTCAATTGTGTTCGCAGCCGGCAGAAAACGAAATGTAATGAAGACGAAGCGTTCACTGAGGCGGCGACACTGGTGATGTCGGTCAAATCGTTGATGGAGAAACGGCAAGTTCGGTGGGATGCGGAGAAGGAAGAAGTGATGTAAGGAAGGGAACTGCGGAGGATCAAAGAGCCGGTAAGATGCTGGCGATACAAAAGGGCCGGTAGGATGCCGGCGATACAGGAGAACGATTATGAAACGTACTTTCATTCTATCCATTTCGTTATTGGTTTTCATGGGATGCCTGGCCATGGCCGGGATGGCGGCGGAAACGGAGCCGGAGACTGATCCTGGTTGGGTGACTTTGTTTAACGGAGAAAATCTCGATGGTTGGGAGCAGATCAACGGGACAGCCAAGTACGAGGTCGAAGAAGGCGTGATCGTCGGGACGACAGCGGAAGGCAGCCCGAATTCGTTTCTGTGTACGAAGCAATATTACAGCAACTTCATGTTGGAGTTTGAAGTGTTGGTCGATGACCGGCTCAATTCCGGGGTACAGATTCGCAGCAACAGTTTTCCGGAATACCGCAATGGACGGGTACATGGGTATCAGGTAGAAATTGCAGCCGGTGGTTTTTCCGGTTACATTTACGATGAAGCGCGGCGCGGCCGTTGGTTAAGCGAAGAGCGATGCAATAAGGAAGCATCCAATGAGGCGTTCAAAAAGGGGGAATGGAACCAATACCAGGTGTTGTGCATCGGGGATCATATCATGACATGGATCAACGGAGTTCCGGTGGCGGATGTCGTGGATGCGATGACGAAAGTCGGGTTTATCGGTTTACAGGTGCATAGTTTCCGGGGAGATACTCCGGCGCAGGTGCGGTGGCGGAATATACGGATTCGGGAATTTTAGAGAATAGGAATGATGTAGGGGGAATCCTGCGTGGTTCCCCTTAACTAAAAAATAAGATTTACCCCAAAGGATTTAGAGAAGATAGCAAAAGGGAAAAGCAAAAGGGAAAAGCCCTGAAAGGGTGTGAGATGATAGCCAGTGGGCAACGCCCCTGGAAATGGTCAACACCCTTACAATTCCACCCTGAAGGGGTGACAGAAAAAATCTTCTTCCACCCCTTCAGGGTGGGATCATTTGGTTTTTCAACTTCACCAGGGGCGATGCCCGCTGGCTTTCATCTTTTACCCCGTTGGGGGATGATCCGAATTTTGTGAAATCATGACATCGAATGGATCCCAATTTCTCTATCTGTAACGCAAAAAATAAAACTATTTATGACGGAATAACCTTATACGATTGAATATGGAAAAATTTCATTTCAAAACCATCACATTTTATGTCTTTTCCTTCTATTTATTGATCGCATCCATTGTCGGAACTTTCACATTCCTTTTTTTGATCTGTGAGTGGTTGTATACCGAGAGTCCAACGGGGCCGAGTGAACCAAAACCAGTTGCCGAAGTGGATTTGGCTCCGATGTTGGTTCCGTATTCAATGTTCGGCCCGAAGCGTGATGTTTCGCTTCAAGAGGTGAATATGCCGGCGGTGGAAGGAGATGTGACACCGGCGACCGTTTCGACCAATGAACATGGATTTCGGTATGGAGAGATCAAGAAGAAAAAAGAAGCGGGTTTGAAACGTATTATTATCCTCGGTGGATCGGTTGTGTTTTATGGGCATACGAATGAGACAACTATCTCGGGGTATTTGGAGAAACGGCTCCGCGAGCAGTACGCTACTGAAACCATTCAAGTCATCAATGCTGGGATCACAGGGATTATCTCCGATCAGGAATTGGTTTTCTTAGTCGAAACCTTGATCGATTTCGAGCCGGATGCCGTTGTTATCTTCGATGGATTCAACGATTGTCTGATGCCGGCTTCCTTCGAGCAGCGGTTAGGCTATCCGTTCAAATTCAAAGAACTTGAACTCGCCTGGTATGACTCGAAAGCGTTATTGCAACGGTTGATCCATTTGCCGTTTTCCCATCATTTGTTGGCCGGTTCTCATTTTCTCCGCAGTTTTTCTCCCCGCCGATGGTCGTACGCCAACTACTTACGCGATATCGAGATTGAATCGGCACAGCAGGATGCACCGGTTCCTGTACCGGAGAAGGTGGCAGACCATTTTTTGAACAATTGGCGAAAGATGGCACTGTTCCTTCGGGCCAACCAAAAAGGGGGTTTGTTTGTATTGCAGCCTTTCAATCCGGACAACAATTCGTTCCAAACTCAATATGACTTGATGGAGGCGGGGATTGGAGCGTTGGGTGAGGAATTTTCGTCAGTCACTCCGCCGGTTCTCTTCCGCTCTTATCGCCATGTGATGGATGAGAAAAAGGAATTGTTTTATGACATTGTACACACCTATGACGCAGGGAATGCATATTATGCGGAATTGCTGCAGAAAGATTTGGAAGCGATTTCTTTTAACTAGTAATTGTGCAGACAGGATGTCCGCACCACAATTCGTGACAAGTCGGAAAGGAGATGAACATGTTATTCCTATTTGATGTTGGTGACCGTGTAATTGCCAAAACGTTTATGGCTCCAACGGGGGTGGATATGATCCAGCCGGGTATGGAGGGAGAAGTGATCGACCGGGACGAGATCGTCAAACGGCATCAAGTGCGCTTCAACAACGGCCGGATTGTATGGGCGACCTCGGATCAAATCAAACTGCATCCGGATTGCCAAAAAGAGAAAGAAAAAGAAACTGTAGCTGAAGAGAAGTAAATCCTCCCTGGCTCCACCCCTCCCTAACCCTCCCCGTAAACGGGGCGGAAATGTAAGGGAGGAATTCCCGATTTACCATAATGCACACAAAAAAATGTCGGAATTTTCCCGATTTACGCTACTATTCATTCAGATGCCCATAATGAAGAATTTATATGAACGATGAAAGATGGAATCAAATCGATTTGAACAGCTAGCGAAAGAACATCTTTCGGCGCTTCTCAGTTACTGTCTGGCGCAGACGTGCGATATGGACCGGGCTGAAGAATTGGTGCAGGAGACGCTGTACCGCGCCTTTCGCTCGTTTCACAACTTGAAAAATCCGGATGCTTTTTTCCCATGGTTGATTGGTATCGCGAAACGTGCTTCTTGGAGTTGGTACCGAAAGTGGAAGCGGGATCCGTTGAGAAAACGATTCAATCCGAGTGGGAGCACTCCACCCGCAACGATTCAAGATACAAAACAAAATCCGTTGGAAAAGTTGGCTGAGACGGAAAGGGCGGAGAGTACACTGAAAGCGATCAAACGGCTCAGTGAGAAAAATCGGGAAGTGGTCATCTTGCGTTTTTTTGAGCAACTTTCGTATACGGATATGGCGAAGAGGCTACAGATTTCAGTCGATGCCGTGGATCAACGATTAACCCGCGCCAAGAAGGAACTGAGCAAGATGTTGAAACCATTGGAGATGTGAACCATGAGCGACAAACACGAGGAAATCGTCCAAAAATATCTTTCTCGTTACATCGATGGGGAACTGTCTCCGGAAGAATTGGAAGAATTCGAAACCAGTTTGGAACAGTGCTCCCAACCGGAAGAATGGATCGAGGAACAACGAACTATGACGACGCATTTGAATGAAACCTTTGATCAATTGGAATCCCGCGAATCTGTGATGGAGCGGTTGCTGCGATTTATCCATAGTTTGCCTGAGATTGCGGCGCGTAAGAGATTACGTTCGTTCCTACCATCGGCGGTGTGGCCGTCACCAATCCGAATTGCAGCAGGATTGATCGTTGTTTTCATCATCGTCGGGGCAGTCATTGTCCCAAATTTTCAAAATGCGCAGATTCGTAGTAGCGCATCGCGTCCGGAGTCCAGTTCTCCTCAATTCTTTCAAGGCCAGCGAAGATTTTCACACGGAGCGGATCTTCAAACCAACGGTTACAGTGCCGGTGAATCAATTCCGGGATTAAGACCATTAGTGGCCGGTGAGCAATATGATATGTCAGGCAGCTATGGGATGATGGAAGGTGTCGAGGCACGGCAAGAATCCGAATCAGACCAAGACTACAGGATCACCGATCATCGAAAAGTGATCCGCAACGGTTGGATGACGTTAGTGGTAGAAAACGTTACCAAAGTGCGTGAAGAAGTTGAACGGATTGTGGAAGAATATAAAGGGTTGGTCGCCAATGCGAAAGTGAATGAAAGCGAGACTGTTCCGTGGGCGAAAATGACGTTGTGGGTGCCGGCGGAAGATCTCGACACGATCCTCGACAAATTTTCCGGCCTTGGGAAAACACAGCAAATCGAAGTGTCCGCTCAAGATATCACGGATCAATATTTCGATCTCGAAACCCGGGTTCGCAATTTGAAGCGGCAGGAAGAACGGCTTTTGTCGCTGTATGAGCGGGAAGTGGAAAAGCTGGATGAAATCCTGAAAGTCGAGCAGGAAATCCAGCGGGTGCGCTCACAGATCGAACAGCTGGAAGGACGGCAGCGATTGTGGGACCGGCAGATCAGCCTCTCGACGATTGAATTGACGATTTCTCAGAAGCCAGAGCAGGAACCGATTGCGGTGTCGGAGCCGGATGATGTCTTTTCACCGTTGCGCCGGGTGTTTCGCGATGCCAAAGCGGTGTTTCTGCAGTCCTGCTCGATTATTACTTCAATACTGGCTTGGATTGTATCGACGTTTATTTTTCTCGCGCCGTGGTTTGTCATTACGATCATTGTTTGGTTTGCCGGAAAAGGGATTTTGTACTTGCGGCGTACGAAATGAAGTTTTTTGATTCCTTCCTCAAGTTGTTTCAACTCAACTCTTCTAATGATACTGAGGGCAGCCAGGGCAAGGCGTCAAATCTGCCCTGGCGATGAATGCGCTATTCGGCAAGGGTAGACTTCGCTTACCCTTGCTACCCATGCGCTATGACTAATACAGGCTTTTTCATGTAGTGTGTAAGGCAACTTTTGAACACTTCTGATGTTTCATCTTATTCATTATACTATGCCGGATAATAAGAAATGACGATATTCATTTCAACAACCAAATGGTGTTGTTGTGGTGCAGACCTCTGGTCTGCACGATTTCTGCGCAGACCAGATGTCTTCACCACAATTTTTTCTGAACTATGAGTAAAAAGCGAAAAAAAGATCGGCGAACGAAAACTGTGGCTCATGCGGAAATACAATCTCCCCACGAGAAAATCGATTCGAATTTTATGACGATTTTGATTCTTGCCTGTCTAACCTCTGCAGGATTTTTATTTGCCCGATACTGGACTCTCACACCGGACGCTTTTAATTATGACATCTATTACACACGAATTGCGATTAATCCCTACCAAGGGGAGGGAAGTCCATGGGGATGCCGAATACTGACGTCGTTGCTTGTGTATTGGCTACCCTTTTCCTTGCCAACGGGTTTTAAAATCGTTAATTTGACTGCTCTTTTTTTATCCGGAGTGGTGCTTGTTTTGATCTGCCGGGAAGTTGGGATGCGGGGCTATTTACCATTTATTTCTGTTATTCCTTTCCTGTTTTCTTCCGGAGTGGAATGGCAATTGAAACAAATCTGGTTTAACGATGCCGTCACCTATTTATTCTTGTCCCTGACCATTCTGGCTCATCTGAAAAAGCGGGACAATTGGGTATGTTGTTTTGCTACAATCGGAGTGTTGAATCGATCGACGGCATTGTTTTTTTTGCCAGTGTGGTATATCGGCCGATTCGGATTTCGGATTGATAAGAATTCTCTTAAACAGACCGTAAGAACATGGGGAGTTCCGATTTCTTTATTCTTTCTTCTTCATTCTCTTTGGTATCCCCTGACAATCAGCGTTTATAAAAATTCTTTGGCAGGGGATATTCAAGTCCAAAAATTTTGGGAATATTATTACTGGGATTTATTTCGATATTCTTCATCCGCGTTTTCACTTTTTCAACGGCTTTTTTCTCCCCATTTGCTCGATACATTTTTCGGTTCGTTGCTTCCTTTGTTTTTGATGGGAATCATTCGGCAGAACAATTCTTATCGACATTTGGCAATCTTTGTCTTAATCGTATGGTTGCAATTCGTATTTGCCATCGACATTGGCCGTTTGGAAACATTTGCCTTTCCGGTTGTAATCCCCATAGCCTTGCTCTATTACCAACAAAAAAGTAGTGCATTCCATTTTCATGGAATGCAGGATTTTGTATTCGCAATCCTGCTTTTTATCTTTCCTCATTCCATCGAATTTGGATTACTACTTTTAATTAGTATCTTTCTGTTTTCTTTTTTTCAGCGACAGCGAAAGTCTATTTCCAATACTGACATAATAAGAAATATTCATTCCACGGATAATAGCGATAGGTGGAGGGGTAATTTTTTCTTTTTCAACCGAGTACCGCAGATAGTGATTGTAGTGGTTTTCGTATGGTTTTTGTTTTTTTGCCTAAAAACCTATGCATTACATCCCACACCCATATTGAGCTATCCCCCTTCCTTGTTGAGCGATCAACGATCTCATTGGATATTGAGACTTCGTCATCGCTCAGGAAAACAAGTTGAGCGATTTGAAATCAATCCGGATACTACTCCTAAAACGCATGTCATGATGATTGGAAATCCTTCGGATTTTTATGATATGATTGTCCTGCCTTTACCGAATCAAATTTCTACTAAAAACAAATTGATGCTTTATGTTTGGGGGAAAGTCGAAGCCGGTGAGATACTGCCCGTGGGTACCGGAATAGTACAGAATCAAATTCTTACAGACGCAAATCTTGCCAAAGTCACCATTCCGGCAGAACCCAACACCTTTTTCTATAGAAGTGTGAAACTGGACATTCATACAAATGACAATTGTGTTTTGATACTATCGACAGGAATATTTCAGGGGCATCTTCGTTTTATTCTATTTGAAGCTACGAAGTATCTTTCTTGTTTTAAAATGGAATGAGTGTGTCATCATAAGTGATCTTTTTCGACTTGTACCTGTATCTAATTTAGATTATTCGATTGGAAAAGTGGAAATCGGAACTGTAAAGAATAATTTTTTCTACCAGAGTGCTTTATTGGATGTTCTTCCCGAGCAGAATTGTGTATTTCTCGGTTTTCGAAATGTCTTTCAAGCAACATTTAGGTTTATCTTGTTTGATGCATCCCAGTTAATTTCACAACACAAAGATTCTTCTACTGAAATATGATTCATTATAATAGAGACAAAAAATTTGTTACACATCCAGCAACAGGTTAATGCGGTCAAAATATATCTTTCTTTTCATATTGTTATGCGGTGGTTTTCTGCGCCTTTATTATTGCTTTCAAACGCCACTTTACACCACCGATATTTTGAGAAATTTAGGGTATGGTGCTGCGTTCCAGGAATGGGGATTTTGCGTCTACGAATTGACCGCCTTCGATTTATCCCCTATGCCTGCACAATTTCTCTGGCACAATCATCATTACACCTACCCGGCTGTCACGATTTTATTTTATGCGTTGATTGCTGGCATTTGGAATTCAATTATTTTCGGGAAATTGATTTTCATGTTGATCGATGCGGTCAATGCAGGAATGATGTACGCCATTACGAAAGACCGCTGGATTTCGGTTCTGTATTGGCTGAATCCCATCAGTATCTGGTATTCCTCGCAGGAAGGCCAATTCGAATCCCTCGTCGTTTTCTGGATGGTTCTAGCGATCTATGCGCTGCAGAAAAAGAAACCATGGGCTTTTGCGTTTCTTGGGCTGGGGATTCAAACCAAGTTGTTCCCCGTGTTTCTCGCCCCTTATTTTTTTAGCCGAATGTCCTGGAAACAACCGCGAAAATTGTGTGTCGAATGGGGGTGGGGGATTGCGAGTTTTCTTCCCAGTTTCGTGGCGCAGTATCAATGTAATTATCTATTTCATCTTTTCAAACCAGGGTATGTGCCCCGTTACAATCCGATTTCCTGGACATTAGGTGATCCGTCGTTGTATCCGTTTTTTCCATATTGGGTTGTGTTGATCCATTGGCTTGTCGGTTTGCTCTTCATTGCCGGTTGCCTGTATGGTATCTACAAGACGAAGAATCTTATCGAGGTTTCCGCCTCTTTTCTTTTCGTGTTATGTGTCAAAGCAAGCCGAATCGGGCAATTTTGGTATTTGATGCTAACACCGGCGTTTTGTTTGACTGTCAGTGATTCCAAGATAAGGCGGCTATTGTTTCTTTTGGCTTTTTTACTCGGGATTCGTTCTCTCTATTCCATTTTTGTCGGACCGATCGGGTATCAAAATCCTCCGGATGCCATGATCCTTTTGGAAAAAGTGATGTGGGGATTTTGATTTGTTTATAGAAATTCGATTTTGTGATATGATTGATGGGAGTGCCGACAGGATGCCAATTGGCCGGAGCGCGGGCATCTTGCCCGCCCGGTGGAGCGAGAAAGTAAGCAGGTGCGTAAAAAGTGCGGCCAAGGATGGCCGCGCTCCGACAAAATAACGAGGAGAGTTGACATGAAATTTTCGAGAAGATGGATACCGTTTTTGACCATGTTTGTTTTGACCAGTTGTGTGAGTTTGACGGTGAATGTTTATTTCCCCACGAAAGAGATTCAACAAGCGGCGGAAGAGATCGAGGATCGTGTGCGTAGTGGGCAAGGGGCGGAAGGATTGCAAAGTTTTATCCCTAAACCTTCTATTCGAATTTGTCTCTCGTTCGGGGGGCGGGAAGCCTATGCGGCGGATGATATGGATATTGAAATCAGTACGCCTATCGTCAAGAAAATTATCGAATCCCGAACAAAACGCTATAAAAAACTCGAACCGTATATGGATCAAGGAATCTTGGGAGAAGGAATGGACGGATTTCTCGTCATTCGTGAACAAAAGGGAATGAATTTGAAGACTCTGACGGAAGTGAAGAAACTGACTAAAGAAGAGAATGAGGACCGAGAAATTCTCTATAAAGAAATTTTGACGGCCAATCAACTCGAACTGACGAAAGAGAACTTCGAACGTGTCGGAACTTTATTCGCGAAAGCGATTCAAAAGAAGATGAAACCGGGGCATTGGTATCAAGTGAAAAAGGATGAGTGGGTGCAAAAGAAGGAAAAGAAGGAGTAGGGGAGTAGGCTGAAGACTGAAGGAAAATAGGGAGACGGAAATCGGCGCAGGCTGCCAGCCTGCGCCGATGTGCTTATTCCTTTGTGTTATTCCTTGTTTGGAACTTCTAGACTGGCTTGGCCTAGGTTTCGAATTTCGAAGGTGTAGAAATCGTCGTACAGGAGTTCGATTTTTTCCGGGTCAAGTAATTTATCTTTGTATTCCTGATATAATTTTGATGATTTCTGATTTTGAATCCCTCGTTCGATCCGTGATTGGACGATGGCATCCTCGAATTCCATGGTTTCTCTTTCCGGTTTTTCATAGGTGTAGACTACATAAAAACTATCCCCGGCTTTGATCGGCTTTTCACACACCGAATTCGGTTCCAATCCGACGGCTTCCCGGGCTACCATTCGCGGGAGTTTTTCGGTTTTGGTTTCGATCAAACCGATGTCTCCGCCCTCTTGCGCAGTAGAGTTTTCCGACATTTCTTTGGCCACTTCGGCGAAGGATTCTCCGGCTTTGACGCGGCGAATCGCTTCTTCTGCTTTTTTTGTTGCTGCTTGTTCCGCTTTGAAGACTTCATACATCGTCTCTTCGTCATGCGGCGGGATTTTGAACGTCATTTCTGCAACATGCGCTTTCTGCGGTTTGAGGAAACTGCGGGAATATTCTTCATAAAACTCCCGTTTTTCCTCTTCTGTTGGCGGATGATCTTCGAGGTATTGGGAGACCAATTTTCCCCACCATGCGTTGTAACATTTTTTGTTTTGAATCGATTTCGTAATTTCGATATAGCGGGGAATCGTATCGTAGTCTAGTTTTCTCGCTAATTTCGCGGCGATGATATCGAATATGATGTTTTCCTTGAAGTGCTCGATCACGCGTTCTTGATATTCTTCGTCGGTTTCCCCTTCCTGGCGGCGAATCTCGCGTCCTTTCAAATAGCTATAATCATCCACATTGATGTTTTGGGAATAGCCGTACATGGAAGCGATTTGGGCATCCGGATAAGCGTTATCTTCAAAGATCATATCGGGGTGGAATTCGGTAACGGCTTCATCCCAATTGGTTTCCAACAAATTTTCACGCCATTGTTGGTATTTTTCGCGGCGCATCTGTTCGGACAGGGTTCGCTTGACCTCTTCGTAGCTTTTGTATTGGGCGGGATTGAGCATTTCCAACTTTAGGATTTCATATCCGTATTTGGTTTGAATGATGTTGCTCACATCTCCGGCTTCCATTTTCAGTAAGGTATCCTCAAGAAGCGGATTGATTGCTTGCTCGGGGTCATCTTTCCGAGATTTAAAGGGGCCTACCACTGTTCCCTTTTTTTCGGAATCGGAGAAGAGTTTCGCCACTTGGACAAAATCCGAGCCGCTTTTGATCAGTGCCATTGCTTTCTCCGCCTCTTCTTTTGCCTTTTTTTGCTGTTCTTCCGGCAGGTCTATCGTTCGGAAAAAGATATGGCGGAAAGAGAAACGAAGTGGGGTGTAAAATTTTTCCTTTTCTTGTTCATACCGCTCTTTCAGTTCTTCTTCGGGCACTTCGAAGGGAACGGTGAATTGATGGTATGTGTAAAATTTGGCGAGCCATTCATTTTCCATATCTCGGCTGCGCCGGATAAATTCTTCCGTGTGATCAAATCCCTGTTCCAATGCCAAATCCACGACGGCGTGTTCATAAATGACTCGTGAAAGCGTTTCTTCCAATGCTTGTTTTTTTTCCTCGGGGGGTAATTGTTCCAGGCGGCCGAGATAATCCATGGCGTACATATAAAAGTATCCCAATGAAAATTCCTTATCTCCATATCGCACCAACGGCGTGTCATAGGGTACTTTTCCTTGATCGTCTGTCGTTTGTGCCATGGATAGCGGTGAAACGAACGTACAAACAGCCCACAAAACAACTCCACATTTGATGAACCCACGATTTAGTTGCATACTGATTCAAACCTCCTCAAAAAGCATGATAATACCCCATTGGATTCCTCCATGTTGAAAACTGCGTCATAATCCTTGGTGAATATCGATATGTACATTGCTCTTTCAACATTATTCAATCCAATTGGAATATTTTATTGCGAACGTTATCATACATGAAAGTGTCGTTCGATCAAACTCTCGAAAAAAGTGAATGTATTTATTTTATTGACAACTTTCCTGTATTTTGGTAGCGTTATCATCCATATGTTCTATTCATGACTTCCAGACTTCTTACAAAGGATGAAGCGATGTCTCATCAAAAATTGTTTTCCAAAGGATTTACACTGATCGAATTGTTGATTGTTGTTGCCATTATCGGTATTCTGGCGGCGATTGCCGTTCCCAATTTCTTGAATGCGCAAATTCGAGCCAAGGTGGCACGTGCCGAGGCGGAGCTTCGGACGATTCGGACGGCAATGGAGTCGTATCGACTCGACAACAATCAATATTTACGGCGGGATGTGATCAACCGTAACGATGAACTGGCTTTGTTGACCACACCGGTGGCCTATATCAATTTCATCCCCAAAGATCCTTTTTCCGATCCGATTTACCATCCGGAGGATACCTCGATCACACTGCACTCCGGGTATTATGTTTTTGAGAATTTTGATCAGGAACCCAGTTTTGTCAGTAGTCACCCTTTGTATTACGATGCATGGAAGAGGGGAGCCAAATATTCCGTTATGAGCATTGGACCGGATGGGGATGAAGGTTTCAACAATGGCGGTTCTTACCGTATTTTTCTTTATGATCCTTCGAATGGAGTGAAAAGTGCGGGTGATATTATCTTCACGGGGCCGATTGATTGTGAGCGTGATTATTAAGCCACAACTATTGATTTGTCCTTTCATTTATGGGTACGGCTTGTTTCTCGGCGGAGGGGATTTTTTCATTTATCCGTGAAGTGGGGGATTGATCTTCTTGTATCAAATAGAGTTTTTCTAAAATTGCTACCACACGTTGTTTATCATAGAAAGGCACTGAACGGCTTTGTAAAATCAGATTTTGTGCTTTTTCGTAACAGGCAATCGCTTCCATCAGGTGTGTTCGATTGTCCGAAGTAATTTCCCGTTCTTTTTGATGGCGTAATAATTTCACATCTCCCAAATCGGTCAAGACTTTGATCCTTTGAATAATGTCCTCTTCCGGTAGTTTCTGTATTGCCTTCTTGTAAAACTCAATGGATTGATCAAGAAGAGAAACGGCTTGAGAAACATTGACTCTAGCCCATTCCTGATACAGATTTCCCATATTGCATAAAGCAATGATGACATTTTTGTCATTGCCTTGTTCGTTCGCTTCACGAATCACATTTTCTAACTGAAGTATCGCCTTTTCAAATTCATCGATTTTTCCGAGAGCGAAAGCAATACGGAATTGAGCTTTTCGCTGCAGCTGAGAAACGGGATAGGAAGATGAAGATGGATTTGATGATTCAATGGAGTATTTTTCAATTCCATTTCCCAAATATTCCAGAAATTTTTGATAGTATTGTATCATTTTCTGGAAACTTGCTTAGCTTTTCTGTTTTTGCTCGGTAATTTCATATTCGACGGCGATTTGATAGTAACAATCGCATAGGTCTTTGAAAGCATAGAACTTATTCGGGCTGTTGGGAAATTGGTAGACGAATCGTTCCAAAGAATTTGCCGCTTTTTGCCAGGCTTTGATTTGTTTTCGATAATCCACACCGGCTTCAAGCCGCAATAATTTAGCTCCATGGTAATACGATTGGGATTCTTCATACAAATGGGCTGCCGCTCTCGGACTCTTGGTCTTCCACCAGTAAAAAGAAAGAAGAATTGACATAGCCATAATGAGCAAAATACCAATCGTGGTCACCCACAACTGCGATTGTTTCAATTCAAACCGTTTCCAAAAGGGCATATCCTTCAACTCCGGTTTTCGTTCTGTCATGGATATTGCTGATTAAGCACGTATGAATTGTTCGCATTTGGCCTGCTTATATTCTTTCATAAATCCGCTTCTTTTACAACATTCTTTCATGAATCGAGTCGTTCCAATTCAAAAATCATACGAATTCCCAATCTTTTTTAACAACACGAGTCCGTGAATTTTCCGTATTGCCACATAATTAAATCGCTATAATCCGAATGCTGCACAGTGAAACAGTTCGAAATGAAAATCAATTCATACATTATAGAGCATTCGGAGGTGTGTCATGAACGAAACAGCTGTTTTGGATTCCGGTGCGATTCAGGCCTTGCTCGAAGAAGAGCGATGGCTCGAGGCGTCAACAGAATTCAAGCAACGGGCGAATGTCCGAGATTCATCCCTTTATGAGGAAGCGAACAGAGATCGGGAAGGATTTTGGGCAAAGATGGCGGAAGAACTCGATTGGTTTCAAAAGTGGGATACGGTTTTAGAGTGGAACCCGCCTTTTGCGAAGTGGTTTACCGGGGGGAAATTGAACGCCAGTTACAACTGTCTCGACCGCCATGTGAAAAATGGATTGAGAAACAAAGCGGCGATTATTTGGGAAGGCGAGCCGGGGGATCAACGAACGTTGACCTATTGGGATATGTATCGAGAAGTGAATAAGTTCGCCAACTGCCTGAAGCAACTAGGCGTGAAGAAAGGTGACCGAGTGGCCTTTTATATGCCCATGATTCCGGAGTTGGCGATCGGTTTACTGGCTTGTGCAAGGATCGGAGCGGTGCATTCGGTGGTATTCGGCGGATTCAGTCCGGAGGCGTTGCGGGACCGGATCAACGATGCGGAAGCGAAAGTCTTAATTACTGCCGATGGTGGTTATCGACGGGGGAATATTCTTCCATTGAAACACGATGCGGATATCGCATTGCGGGAGACTCCCTCGATCGAACATGTCATCATTGTCAAGCGGGGAGATTTCCCGTTGCATGTAAAAGAGGGTAGAGATCATTGGTATCACAGGTTGATGCAGGAGGCGGAAACGTATTGTGAGCCGGAAGCGGTGGACTCGGAAGATATGTTGTACATTCTTTATACATCCGGCACGACGGGGAAACCGAAAGGAATCGTTCATACCACCGGGGGGTATATGACCGGTGTTTCGGCAACGACGAAGTATGTTTTCGATTTGAAGCCCGAGGATGTATTTTGGTGCACGGCGGATATCGGATGGGTAACGGGACACAGCTATATTGTATATGGCCCGATGGCGAATGGGGCGACGCAGGTGATGTATGAAGGCTCACCGGATTGGCCGGATCGGGACCGGTTTTGGGAATTGGTGGAAAAATACGGTGTCACCATATTCTATACCGCTCCGACGGCGATTCGCGCCTTTATGAAATGGGGGATGGAATGGCCGGGAAAACATGATTTGAGTACCCTCCGATTGTTGGGAACGGTTGGCGAGCCGATCAATCCGGAAGCGTGGATGTGGTATTACAAAGTTATCGGTGGAGAAAAATGTCCTGTTGTAGACACCTGGTGGCAGACGGAAACGGGCAGCATCATGATTACGCCTTTGCCTGGAGTGACTCGTTTAAAACCGGGGTCGGCGACGGTACCGTTTCCCGGGATCGAAGCCGAGATTTTTTCAGAAGAGGGGAATCGTATCGATACGGGGGGTGGCTATTTGGTTGTGAAATCACCTTGGCCGTCGATGTTGCGCGGTATTTACGGTGATCCTGAGCGGTTCAAGGAGCAGTATTGGAGTAAATATGCTGGAATCTACTTCACTGGTGATGGTTCTAAACGGGATGAAAATGATTATTTTTGGGTACTCGGCCGGGTGGATGATGTCATGAATGTGTCCGGACATCGAATTTCGACGATGGAAGTGGAAAGCGCGCTGGTCGATCATGATTCGACGGCGGAATCCGCGGTTGTCGGAATTCATCACGATGTGAAAGGGCAGGGTATTGCGGCGTTTGTCACCCTGAAAGAAGGATTCGATCCGAGTCCGGATTTGGAAAAGAAGTTGAAGGAACATGTCGTGCAAAAGATAGGACCTATTGTACGGCCGGAGAAGATCATTTTCTCAGCCGATTTGCCGAAAACGCGCAGCGGTAAGATCATGCGGCGTTTGCTAAGGGATATTGCGGAAGGAAAAGCGTTGGGTGATACAACAACTTTGGCGGACGCATCAGTGGTAGAAAGGTTGAAACGAATGTATGAAGAGGAATATGGAGCGTAATTCCCTTTATGAGCGCCATTCCAAAGAGGTCGATTGACCATCTTTTCCTCTATTCCCGCCGAGGGCGTGGAGTGTAAAATCTGCGCCTTCGGTGGTGAGTTGGGCTTCCACCCAACCGGTTGGTTCGGAATCCCGGAAGTTATATCCTACAGCAGGCAAATTGATAAGATGAATACCTTCCCTCACGTCAAAATTGTACACATGGGAATGACCGTATACGATGCCTTTGACTTTTGGTACCGGCTTGACGATGCGGAACAGCCGTTCGACATCCAACAAATCGCCGTCCCCATCGGAAAGTGTATGATGAAAGAACAGAAGAATGGGGCGGTTATCCACACTCTGAAGATACTCTTCCAGCCATGTCCGTTGATTTTTCCCCAAAAGACCGGCGACTTTATTCACATACAGTAACGAATCCAAAATGAGAAAGCGAATTTGGGGTAATTCAATATCGAGAACATATTTTCCCTCTACCGGTTGGCGGTCGACTTTCAAGTTATTGAAATATTTTGTGAAGTTATCACGATGATCGTGATTTCCGAGCGCTAAGCAAACCGGCATGGATTCCGCTAAAGGGTCGATGAACCGCTTTAAGTTGGCATAATCGCCGGGCAATCCTTCCAATCGGGCGAGATCGCCGGTGATGACAACGCCTTCCGGAGTTGCTTCGAGTAGAGCGGGGGTCAGTTGCGCCATGTTCTCATAAGGGTGAAAACCACGATACTCGTTTGTGGGATCAGCAGGAACATGAGTGTCCGAGCAGAAAGCCCAGCGGGCGATTTTCTCATTTTCGGCAGCAGAACTGTTATACCGCATCGCCAGCACTGAAGCAGTGGTGTAAAGTGAAGATTTTAGAAATTGTCGGCGGTTGAATGAAATATGGGGCATGATTAACACCTTTATAATATTTTAATATATAGAAATTTTTGTTATCGTATGAATACTTCTCTTTTTGAATATATACTTTTCATTTTTTTTATATTATATGCTAATACCCTCTCTTTCACTTTCTCTACTTGCGAATATCTTCCAAATGCCGCAATCCCACATTCTCAAGAATCACTTGCTGAAAGACTTTCGGATTTTGAAACCGCTTGAAGGCGTCTAAAATTTCAATTCCTGCCAGGTTTCCTTCCTGATCATAATCTGCGGCAATCCCATCCGCTAAATGTTGTGTCGTCACCGTCGTTTCCTGGAAACGAATATACAATGCATCCACTTCTTCATCATACGTTATAATCATAAGGTTCACCTTATACTAAAAATAATAAACATACACGGTTACAACCACAATTTCGTTTTCCTCTTCTACAAAAATAGGCCGAATTTGTTGCGTGGCATATACTGTGCCGTTCCATTCCTTATAAAAAGGCAAATTCAAGCGGCATTCCATCCGTCCCGATCCTGCTTCTGTCCAATTGAATGAACGAATGGCCTTGATCACATCGATTTCGGTTGTGCCCCGATGAGTGGTTTGTCGTTGAGCATGTCCAGACAAACGAATCGGTTTGCCTTCCTTGTTCATTCCAATCTTTCCTTTTATAAGGATTATACTGGATATCGGATGGTAAATGCAAGCGAAGCAGAATCAGGAAAGGAATGGGAAAATCGAAAATTGTAACGATATCGGTAATGATCCCCGTCGAGTAGGGTGTCATGTTATTTTTTTTCTCCCAGACCGATACGGCCGGTTATAATATAGATTTACCTATTACTACTGTGATATAGTGGAAGTATGAAAATGCATGCTTTCAAAATGCGGGCAGGGATGCCCGCGCTCCGACATTTTTATAAATAAGTTATCAAATACTATGGTTGAACCACTTTGCCAATCAATCGGTGTTGAACAAATTCGCGAGCGTGCGGAACAAGCTTGGAAACTCATGGAGTTGTGCCGGCTCTGTCCCCGGACTTGTGAAATTGACCGTACACAAAAAGAACGTGGAGTATGCGGCATCGGAGCGGCAGCTCTTGTTTCGTCGGCATTTCCGCATCACGGGGAAGAGGATTGCCTTCGGGGAACCAATGGATCGGGGACGATCTTTTTTTCCGGATGCAATCTCAATTGCATTTTTTGTCAAAACTATTCATTGAGCCATCTTCATGAAGGCGAGGAAGCCGATGATGGATTACTTGCCGAGATCATGCTGAGATTACAGCGGATAGGATGCCATAATATCAATTTTGTAACCCCGACGCATGTCGTTCCACATATTCTCGATGCTGTTGCCATCGCCGTGGAAAACGGATTTCATTTACCGATCGTCTATAATAGTGGTGGCTATGATTCTGTCGAAACGCTGCGTTTGCTGGATGGAATTGTCGATATCTATATGCCTGATTTCAAGTATTGGGAATCCGAAGTGGCGGAGAGATTGTCACAAGCGGCGGATTATCCGGAAATTGCCCGACAGGCAGTGAAGGAAATGCATCGGCAAGTCGGCGATCTTGTGCTCGATGAGGATGGGATTGCGCAACGGGGGTTGTTGATTCGTCATTTGGTTTTACCAAACAATCAGGCCGGAACAAAAGAGATTATGGAATTTCTAGCGCAGGAGATATCGCCGAGAACATTTGTGAATATCATGGGGCAATACCGGCCTTGTTGGAAAGCGAATACCGTGAGTGAAATCAACCGTGCTGTGCGGGTACACGAGATATTGGAGGCGAAAGAATCGGCGGTGAAGGTGGGTCTTTCGCGATTCGATAATTGATCGATGGGGATTTGTGATTATGATACAACATAGAATACCGGCAGAATGCCGGCGTTATATTCTCGTGACGTCGCCATCTGGGCGGTAGGTATGTAGATGACTGCGTTGTATGATGCGGGCAAGGATGCCCGCGCTCCGACAGCACCGGCAGGATGCCGGCGATACGTGGTACGACAGGCAGGGAGGCCTGCGTTCCGATAGAAGGTAACTGGTGACTATGAATACAGTGAGTACGGAAGCACGAATCCAAACGGTTTGTTTAATCATACTCAGCACGATTTCGATCGGGGTGGCGCTCTATTGGTTGAGTCCGATTTTGATTCCGTTCGTTTTGGCGATCTTTTTTACCTATTCCTTGACGCCTGTGATCGAGATGCAGATGAGACATTTACGGATTCCCCGCTTGTTGGCCTTAACACTGACCATTCTTGTCGGGTGCGTCATTCTGGCGCTTCTTTCCATGTTGATAACAACCACGATCAATGAGATGTCCACCAATATCGGAACATATAAGGGACAAATCAAAGATTTATTCATCAAATTCATGGAAAAGATACCGCTTGAGTGGTTTGGAATTCAAAGTGAAGAATTGAACCAGTCTCTTTCCCAGATGCTGGACAAAAATATTGCGAGTGTATTGACCAGTACGTTCGGAGGGATCATGAATGTCATATCGAACGGGATGCTGGTTTTGATCTTCATGATATTTATGTTGATCGGGAAAAGTTCCGGATTGAAATCTGATGATGCATTATTGAGTAAGGTCGAATATCACATCAAAAGTTATATTCTGACGATGGTTTTCATTTCCACACTCACGGGAGTTCTGATTGGTGTCATTTTTTATTTGATTGGGGTTCGGTATGCTTTGATGTTTGGATTTTTTGCATTTTTGCTGAATTTTATTCCGAACATCGGTTCCATTATTGCAACGATCCTACCCATTCCTGTCATTTTGCAAAGTGCGGATCTTTCCACTCTCGATAAAATATCAGCCATCCTTTTGCCCGGCGTTGTCCAATTTTCGATAGGCAATTTACTCCTTCCGAAAATGATGGGAAAGTCTCTTGATCTTCATCCGATTGTCGTGCTTATCGCTTTGATTTTCTTCGGGATGATATGGGGGATTGTCGGGATGTTTTTGGCGACTCCGATCACGGCTGTGACGAGAATTCTGTTAGAAAAAGTTGAATTTACCCGGCCGATAGCGGAAATCATGGCAGGCCGAATCGATATGATGGAGACGATTCAGGAATGAGTTTTACTCTTTAAAGGACAGGCGGGGATGCCTGTTTTACCCGCTTAGGGAGTTGGTTCCGTAACTCTTTTTCGTGTGCAGGCGGGGATGCCTGCGTTACATTATGGGTTCCAGTCGGCGATGCGGTTGAGGGTATCGATGGATTCCGGCTTTCCGAGTGATTTACGAAGTTGGAAAGCCCATTGGTAATTTTCGTGAGGTTTTCCGATGAAGTGGATCTGAGTCGGGTAGAGAATTCCCGCGACTTGGGGTAAATCGGTAATTCGTAGGCAATTCAACATCTCAAGGGCTTCACCCCGGCCGTCCTTTGAACTTTCTGCGTTTTGTGTTGAGGGAGGATTTTGCAAGAAGAGGGCATGAATGTTCCCATCCATCAAGGCGGAATAGAGGGCTATTGCGCACATTTCGCCTCGGGCTGCTATGGCGATATGCTCCCCATCGACAGTGTTCAACTGTCGGACAGTTTCGAGACAACGCAACACATCATAGACCCGCATCGAGGCGACTGTTCGACCGGTCCAAGCAGCGGCTCTGCGAATATGCCATTGGAGCGCCGGCTCCCAACCGGTTTCCCCGATACCTCGAGTTTCAAAATAGGCCCGATTCCATTCTCTCGTCAAGCCATTCGAAAAACCTTCCGAATCCCAACGATTTTCATCGGGGCTGCGTAAGACGAGGAGTAGAGGCCGTTTTTCTGTTTGTGTGTCTCTCCAATGGACATCCACTTTCAAGCGGAAACCGTCTTCTGAAACAAACGAAAATTCATTGTGACCGCCATTACCGTTTTGGGCGCGGAATTCTTTTCGAATGGACAATTCCGGTGGAGAGTCTGGAAAATGCCTAAATGTTTTTTCTTTCAGAAAAGAGACGACTTTTTCACGATGTTGCTTTAGATTTTCCATGTTCTTGATCACCGGCGGTTCCGCCATTTTTTGGAAGGAATCTTGAATTGTGGTGGTTCGGTCATCTGCCGGAGGCCCGTTGACATAGATTTTCAATTGTTCTGCAGTCAGTAACTTGTCTTCATCCGTTTCGATATCGCCTACTTCTTCCGGGGGAATGTCTTTCCCCATCAGATGTTTGATGAAGAATGAAAAGATTTTCGTGCGGGAGGTTTCATGGTAGGAATGGCCGCCGGGAGTTTCTACCAGTTTCAGATCATCCGTTGCGCCGTATAACTCATAAATCTTTTTGATATAGTTGAAGGAAGTTCGAATGGATTCGATCGAGAACAAACCGTCGCGGTTGGCGGAAGCGACCATCAAGGGGCGCGGTGCGATCAATGCGCCCATGTCGTGCACATCACGCAAGTAGGTATTGATGAACATCATGCAGTCACAGTGACCGTCGATGGTTCGCTGGTGAATATGGGCTTCGACAGTACCGGTGCCACACACCGGAGCGGCAACTTTGATGCGTGGATCGGCGGCAGCAAGATACCAGGTGTATGCCCCTCCGCCGGATATACCGGTCACTCCCAGTTGATCCGGATCGACTTCTTCGCGTGCGCATAATAAATCCAATCCGCGAATGGAGTTCCATAGTTCCACTCCCCCGGGGGTATAGCCGCGGCTGTACCAATGAAAGCGGCCTTCGGAATAACATCCCCAATGGGAACCAAGGACTTCACCCCATTGAATCGTTTCAATGATCAAGCAGACGAAACCGAGTTGGGCGAATTTTCTAGGGAATGGCTGATACCGTACCTTTTGTGTGCGCGAATGCCCACAAACGTACAGCACGCCTGGGACCGGCTCAGTGATATTGTCGGGAATATAAAGGTCGGCGGGGACGTATAATTTGGGCAGCGACTCGTAATAGAGTTTCACGATTTTAAAGCCGTCTTGTTGAATGGTGTCGACCACATGAACATTCAACGGAGAACGTTCGCCTTCCAAGAAAGGCACATCGGTTAAACTCATCATTTCGAGAAATTCCTCATACCGTTGACCGCGAATTTTTTTCCAATCCTCCAATGTATCGATACCGTCGAGAGAGTGATGGGTCACTTCGCTTGCCACCCGCTGCAAGTAATTCCGAATGTCGTTGTCCTGATCTAAGGGAGGTTTTGTTTCAATCGGGAAAGTATCCCCGATACTGTTTTCGTTGAAACAGAGAAACGTCAAAATACAGCAGAGAAGAAGGGATGCGATTTTTGTGGTCATGGGAGAACTCCTTTATTCTGTAATAATTGATAACGGTAGTAATTCGGCAAGA
The DNA here is from genome assembly GCA_964412555.1 of uncultured bacterium. Taxonomy (GTDB): domain Bacteria; phylum Hinthialibacterota; class Hinthialibacteria; order Hinthialibacterales; family Hinthialibacteraceae; genus CAYPPG01. The sequence goes on along the minus strand of CAYPPG010000003.1, from coordinate 16,747 downwards.
ATATTGTTTTGCGGATAGGCATGGCCTTTGTGCTGCCGGAATCCTTCGCCGTATTGGCAGCCGAATTCTTTGCCGCGAATGGAAGACCACTCGCGCATGGATTCGATATATTGATCGACACCGTGATGTTTGCGCAGCCATTCTCTTTGGGATTCATGACACCCTAGCATTTTTTCCTTTGTCGGCATAGCGGACGTGATATCGATGCAGAAATCCGGCTCCACTCGTTGCCCCAGCACATCGATTCCTTCAAGTGGATCGCAATAATACAAGGCCGGAATACCATCCATAGGGGCTGCGGAACCGGTTGCGTAATTACGAACCGGAGCAAAGAACGCCGCATTGCGAACAAGGGCGCTGGAGTTGTCGTGATCGGTCAAGTAATCGTTGGGAGAGGCAGTAATGATCATCTGCGGACGAATGGAACGCAAAAACTCTGTTACCCGTTTTCGGGAAGGGGAATCGTCATAAATTTCGAAATCCGTGAAATCCAGACAATGATACTGTGCGCCGAGGATCGAAGCGGAGCGTTTCGCTTCTTCCCGGCGAATCTTGATCACTTCTTCACAAGGCTTATCCGGAGAGCCTTTATCACCGGAACTGACGGAGGCGATGTGGATTTCGTGGCTTTTTTCACTCAATAAATATAGGGTTCCGGCGCAGAGAAATTCGACATCATCCGGGTGGGCGTGAATGGCTAGGATTTTCATAAGTTTTTTTGCCCTTTCAAGTTGGAAAACCTTACCCCAACGGGGTAAAAGAAGATAGCCAGCGGGCAACGCCCCTGGTAAAGTCTGTTCTTTCTTACAATGAAATAGGGATTGTTTCTCCGTTATTGGCTGATTCTTCTGCGGCGAGACATATTTCCATGATGTGGGCGGCATATTCGATGGGAACAGTGGAATCTTTTCCCTTTTCCAGGCAATCGACAAAGTGATCGATTTCTCCTTGAAAGGGATGATGGGTCACATCGCCGCTGTCGGGCATGATCGTCGGAATAGTAGCAAAATGGGATTGACCGGATAGTTTATCGGAGAAAAGTTGATTATCCCGGACCGTTCCCTTTGAACCGAATAAGCGGATAGGGAACATATAGGGAGATTTGCATTCAATGGAACTGGCGACTTTTCCAATTCGTCCGTCTTCGAATTTGAGGATTGTCACGATGGTGGGATCGTATTCATATGGTTGATATTCCGGGGCCTTCGAACGGACGGAATAGGCGTGAAGTTCCTTGACGCGGCTTCCCATAAACCAAACAAGAGCATCGACGGCGTGGCAGCCGGCGGAGAGAAGGGAATTCCCGCCCGCTCTTTTGGTTTTATTCCATTCAAATTGACCATACCACGGGCCGATCCCATGATAATAATCTACTTCACCGTAGTACGGTTCTCCGATCAGGTTGTCGTCCAGCATGGAACGAATAATGGAAAAGAGTGGATTCCAGCGTAAAACGAAACTGACGATCGATTTGGTTTTATTTTTTTGAATGCATTCGACCAACCGGTGCAGATTGTCTTTATCGAGAGCAATCGGTTTTTCCATCACGAGGTTGACTCCGTATTCCGAAGCTTTGATGGCGTGTAGGACATGGAAATTCGGAGGGGAAGTGATCGAGAGGATATCGAGATTCTCCTTTTCGAGCATCTTATCCAAGTTGTCGTAACATTGAACGGAGATTCCGTGCTCGTCCGCTTTTTGCTGCGCTTCTTCTACGGTCAACGATGCGAAGGCGACAATATCGGTTAAAGGATTATTTTTGTACGCTGCGATATGCTCTCCGGAGACCCATCCGCAGCCGATTAAACCTACACGGTAGTTTGACATGATGCTTCTCCCATTTCAAAATGATTCTTTATCTTACAACAACTCGGTCCTGTTTTATACCATTCCTTGGACATTTCCGATTCTTACACCTATTTTTACCGGTTTTCCATCCATGAAAAAGCGCCGCGTGAAGTTTGAGCCGCTCCAAGGTGAAAAACGGCACATAATCGCATCGGCTCGATACTCTCCATCCAGAAAGACAAGCGATTTAATTTGAAAAAGCAAATTCTCTATTTGCTCTCTTGCATTATCAGTTTCTTCATTTGGATTCATACAACGAAAGGATTGGCGTAAATAATCAATGAGTGTGGATTTCAATGTCTCAAAAGAGACGGGTATTATATGTTGTGGAAACAAAGGAGTTCGTTTTTGTGAGTCTTGATTCATCTTTGAAATGGGTAACCGGTTTTATTCATTGTAGGAATGGATTCTATTTAATCTTTAGTCATATTTTGTATTGTCGAATGGGAAAGACAAGGTGAAAACATTTTTGATGGTGAGTACCGATTCTCTGATCCAGTCAAACTTGTGGAAAAGTGATTATTCGATATGAGCGCTCTGATAACATTTCGTCACGTGTTTTGCCGTAAAGGCAGTGGTGATCATTCTGTCCCTGTTTTGAAGGATTTATCTTTCACAATTCAAGAAGGAGAAATCGTAACCATACTCGGCCCTTCCGGTTCCGGAAAATCCACACTGTTGCGATTAATCATACATTTAGATTTTCTGGAGAGCGGAGATATTTTTTACAGAGGAAAATCGACAAAAGAATGGAATGTTGTCGAATTAAGGCGGGAGATCGGTTTTGTTCTGCAAACACCCTATATGTTCGAAGGAAGTGTCCGCGACAATATTCTGTATGGTCCCCGAATTCACCGGCGAATGCCCGAGGATGAAGATGGATTTGTCCAAAATATTATGAACTCAGTGGGGCTAACAGAAGATTTGGCCGGCCGCAAAGCGACTGAACTATCCGTGGGACAGAAGATGCGTGTGTCTTTCGCGCGGACATTAGCCAATCAATCGCAAGTTCTTCTTTTGGATGAGCCGACGGCTTCTCTCGACCCGATTGCAGCGAATCGTATTCACGATTTAATTCAACAATTTAATCATGAACGTAATCTTACGATACTTGTTGTTACTCATGAAATTCAAACGGCGCGAAAATTGGGGAAACGCTCTCTTTTTTTAATGGAGGGCCGGATTGTGGAAGAAGGAACCATCGATGATTTGATCGAAAATGCTTCACCGGAAGTCATTGATTTTTTGGAAGGGAATATGGAATGAACACTTCTTATCTGAGTATTTCAGCAGAACAAGTTTTCTTATCCTTGGTCATGATTGCATTGGCGATTTTTTTATCCCGAATGAATCGTGCGCAATTGGAAAAACAGTATTTATGGGGAGCGGTTCGCTCATTTATTCAATTATGGCTTGTTGGTTATGTGCTTTATTGGCTTTTCCAGTCGAAAAATCCCTATTTGCTTTCCTTGACCGTGGAATTCATGATTGTAATCGGAACGATCACAGCCGTTCGCCGCCAAAAAGAAATGTCCGTTCATACGATCGGCATCTTATGGCTGGTTCTTCATGCAACGTTGTTTGTATTGGGAGGATTTGTATTCCTTTTTGTATTCCGTATTTACGTTTTTGACTATCCGCATTTGTTTATTCCATTAATGGGGATGGTCATCGGGAATTGTGCAAACGGCGCGTCACTTGTGCTACACCGTTTGCGAGGAGAGATCGAAAGTCGGCGCGGAGAAATCGAAGCGGCGCTTGCACTAGGCGCCACTCCACGGCAAGCCATTGAACCGTATATGGCGCAGACTCTGCAAAACGCCTTGATTCCCATTATCAACAGTATGATGTTGATGGGGATTGTTCAATTGCCGGGGATCATGACAGGACAGATGTTATCCGGCATTGTCCCACAGGAGGCGGTCCGCTATCAAATTGTGGTTGTTTACCTGCTGGCTGGTTCGGTTGCATTTACTTGCCATTTAACCGTTCGGATGGAAATAAAACGGTACTTTACGAGTCGGTGGGGTCTAATTTTACCATAGATAGACCATATCTTTTTGCGCGCATTCTGTTATGATATTGCATCCACGATATTAATGATATTTTAAGGGACTGCCATGTCGGAGATATCCCAACCCCATGATCGGTTTTTCCACAAAACGTTTTCTCAACCAGAACGTGTCGAAGACATCCTACTTCATAACCTACCACAAATTTCATCTCTTTTTGAAGCAGGGACATTGGAAAATACTGGTGATTCATTCGTAGACGATGAACTCAAAAAATATTATTCCGATGTACTCTACAAAGCCAAACTCAAAAATGACGAAGACGCTTACCTGTATATTCTGTTTGAACACAAAAGTTATCCGGAACCCCTGATCGCCTTTGATCTGTTGCGGTATATGGTGCGAATCTGGGAAAAGGACAAGGAGCAGATTCGGAATTTTCCATTGATTATTCCCATCGTGTTTTATCACGGGAATGAGAACTGGAATTGCCCAACCGATTTCATTGGTTTGTTTGAACATACGGATGAAGGAAAAGAATTTGTCCCCGATTTTCGATATTATCTCTTCGATTTATCACGGTATACGGACGAAGAAATCAAAGGAGCAATCCTATCGCGAGCGATTCTGTTACTCTTCAAATACATCTATGCGCAGGATTTTGGGAAAAAATATGTCAATATATGTGAATTGTTGGGGAAATTGGATGATGAAAAAACTGCTTTGGAGTTTTTGAAGCTCGCATTAGAATATATAGGAAATGCTACAGATAAAATTACCGTAGAGCAACTGCAGGAAGGAATTCAGAAAGCGTTGCCTACGATAGGAGGTGCTGTTGTGCCTACATTATTCGAACAAATACGTGCCGAAGGCCGCGACGAAGGCCGGGAAGAAGGGAAAACCATAGGATTGAAAGAAGGATTGTTGGAAGCGATTCATTTGGCGTTGGAGATTAAATTTGGTGATGAAGGTTTAATTCTTTTCGAACGGATGAAAACGATCACAGATATGGAAAAACTGAATAAAATCAAATCGGCCTTGCGCACAGCCGAGAATGTCGGTCAAATCGAGTCTCTCCTTTGAAAAATAATTGGTCATAATAAACTTTCACGTATTCCATCCTGAAAATCCTTCCATCCAGGTCAATCCGGATTCAGACACTACAACTTCTCCAACGAATAAGCCAAAGTAGGAATCGTCCTACCTTCAAGATCAGTGATTTCAAAATAAAATCCCCACGATCCGGTGTTCTCATTCACTTTAACCAAAATGTGGTTCCAACCTTGGTATAATTGTAAGAACACTTCCTCCGCGCTGGGCCGATCATTTGCAAGCCGCCGCTTTGCGAAGATTTCTTTATAATTATGGTAGATTTTGATGCCGTCCGTGCTTCCGATTTCAAAGCGAACCGCTTGTTCCCGCGGGGAGTAGACTCCCACATAAGCGAATCCGACCGCGTAATCGTTGGGACTGAAAATTGAATTAAAATCGACAAAGCCCGATGGGAAAGACGCTTTTTTCCAGCCGACCGTTCCTTCGATCCCTTCATACGTTTCATTCGGTTTGATGTTCATTTCGAGAGGAAAGATTTGATCGAAGCCTTCGCCTCCTTCATTTGGAAACGGGCCGGCGACCAGCCAGTCTTTTACAAAATTATGACCGACCGTGTGTATCTTTTCTTTCCGGAAAGGAATGTCGTTCCAGGTACCTGCAAGAGAGACGGTGAGTTCAAAGCGGCGGTTCATCAGGGATTGAGCGGGGGTGACCGCATACACGATTTGATGGGATTTGGTTTGAGAACGGCCACCTTCTAACGACACCGAATCAGCCGTGCTTGCCGTCCATCCCATCGGGAGTTGAGTTTGCACTCTCATCGAAATGGGGAGTTGTAAAGGATTTTGCATGTCGATTTCGAGATTGAATCGGTTGTCACGAGGGCGTTTCATGATCGATTGAACATCCATTACAATCGGAAGAAAATAACCGGCAAATTGCGAGGCGAGCACCGGATCGCGAGTAAGTTGGGGTAAATCGCGTAAGAATTTCTGTAATTCATTTTTGGCGTCGTTTATTGTTTTTACGACATCTTTCGCATCTACTTGATCTCGTCTGTTACCACTTCGTGTAAGGTCGGAATCGGCAAGAAGGACATCGATTTGAATCCCTCGGATCGCTGTATCCATGGAAATGGCTTCTTCAACTATTTCCTGCAGAGACCAAATTCTCGATTTTATCGAGTCGCCGCCCGATTGCCCGGCGAGTTGCCGTATACAATCCGCGCACCCGATTTGCGCCTGTCGCAGAAGAGCGTAGTCCTCATAGGGAACCGGACTGCTCTGCAGAACAACCGGAAGCGGCTCCATTTCCGCGGATACGGCTATTAATTTTTGATCGTCGAGATAGATTTCGTATTCTTCTTCGCCAGGATCGCTAACTTCGAGATGGATGATTTGATTTTCGCGTAATAAATTAATAAGTTGAAAAGACATACCAGGGGCGGGACGCATCAGTTTCTCGATACTGCACTTCGCCCCGAAATTGGAGATTTGCTGCTCGGACAGTTGCAGGTTGACAATTCCGCTTTCTTTTCGAGCAAGCAGTAAAGTCAATTCATCTCCTCGCCGGATTTCAAGAGGCGATTCGAAACTATAGACGCGCAACGTTTCCCGTGAGAAATCTTGTCCACTGATGTATTCCCCATTGTGCATTACGCGAAGCAAGACTTGATTGGAGTCCAGATAAACGGGCACTCGAAAGGCCACTTGCTGAAGAGCCAGGTCTCTTTTCGTCACCGACGTGTCGAATGCAATCGTGCAGTTTTCCTGGCCGGTAACCGGTGATTTTTGATAATGTACCATTCCTGAGTAGACCGGTGATCGTAACGGCCAAGTGAAGGATTCCTGAGTCGCGGGGATTTGAGGCCCTACGATGAGGCAGCGCCGATGCATATCTATACCGACACCTGATACGGAATCCATAAACAACCACGAACTGAGTCCGAGTAAAGAAGGAGGCGAAGTCCTTTGCCTGTCATGGTGGATGGACAAAGGATCGTTTATAGGATTCCCGCTCAACTTACGGACAAATGAAAAGGCAATATCTGTTTCTCCCATTCGTGCCAACAGCGAAGCGAAAAAGGGTTCGGTTAACCTCGTAAAACGAAAATCGGATAAATTTGTTTGCGCTTCCGGTTTCGATTCGGTTCGGTTGAGAATTTGATTGCTTATATTTCGTAGCGAGTGGAAAAGGAATTCTCGATCCATCAAGAAATTCCAATCTTGCGTTGCGGCAAACCATTCTCCCGGATACGCAAGAGAGGAGTTTTCCTGCTGGTCTTGTGTAAGGATATTCCGTGATATGGAATGGGTGAAAAATCGGCCGTTCCAGAATTGGTTGACGATTCTGCGTTCTGCAATTTCACGATTTCTCCGGCATTGCGATTGAAGTTCGATGTCCCCGAAGAGTCCACCCAATTCCTCACCCATTCGCAGCGTTGCCAACCATAAATCCGCTGTGAACAATGAGGTGGATTGTTCCGGCGCAGAGGCCATCAAGGAGGGGCCGTCGGGGATTTCATCATGATCGGTATCCTGCCGCATGATCCAGTAGAGAGCGTTTCGGAGATTCGGAAACAATTCTGTCAGGAATTCGCGATTGCCGGTCCAGTAATAATAATCGACGATCATCAGCACAAAAGCAGCGGTCGAGTCCGGTCTGCCTTGATAACTGCCGGGAACTTCCTTTTCTTCAAAGAATGAATAGATATTTCCCAAAGCGGTTGGTATTTCTCCGCCGGGGAGCTGCTTGTCGATATAGGCTTTAAAAATATTTTCCAATAGATTGGGGTAGTAACGCCGCAGGAACGGATAGGCGAGCAGCAATTCTTCCGGTGATTGCAAATTCCCCGGCCATCTTGAATCGGCGCTAAGGGCGGCAAATCGGCCATCTTTCAAAAATACCGTTGAAGAGGGCAGGGAACCGAGTCCGTTGAAAACATGGGCGATCAACCACTCAGGCAATCCCGAATCCCAATAGGGCTTCTGCCATTTTTTTGTTTCTTCCAAGAGGCGTTCACGATCTTTCGAAACATCGCGCGCAATATCGTAGGAGGAATCCCAGCGATTGGCATAAAATACTCCATAATCAGTTCCTTCTTCCGAAATCCAGTGCGGCATATTCCAAGCGAGGAGGAAGACGAACGAACTCCCCTCTCCGGCAGCGATCTTTCTATGGATTGCAATTGCAGCAGCCGGGCGTTGAGAGCCGCTGGCTGTTTGAGTTTCTGATCCTTTTTTAGCCGGAAGCGAGTGATTTTTGGAGAAAACATTCCAAAATTCATCCGGTGATTTGTCCGGATTCCACATCGGTAGAAATGAGAATGTATCTCGCCGATTGCCTTCGGCGAAAAGGGTGTAATCTCCCACCGCGTTTTGGCCTTGGGGATCTGACTGCTCCGGCTTGAATTGAAATTGGATTCCTGCATAGTCACGCCGGTCAAAAATCTCGTGAATACATTCTCCAGCAGGATTAAAAATTCGTTCCGCTGTTCCTCCAACACCGATGAAATTTTGCCAAGACATCGCGAGAGAAACATCCAGAGTTTCATTCGATTCATTGGTAACCGTATAAATGAGAACCGCCGCTGGAATCGCCGAATCCTCTTTGTTCCCTGCGACAAATGGGCTGAACGCTTGCAATCGAACCGCAATCGGCAACTCCGAATCGGAAAAATCCACTGTAGCGAAGGGGAATACGCCTTCGAATTGTACAGATTCCATCCCCTGTGGACTCGATTCCTTGAGAATCAACTGCCGGCAAGCGGTGATGCTTTTTCCGGATATCCCGATGGCGGCGAAACAACCGTCCGGATTTTCGATCAATTGGTGTGGATTGTTGTTGATCGAGAAGCGGTCATAGGAGCCGTCGGTCATGAGCTCGATTTTGCCGGTGCCGAGACCGCCAAGGGGAAGGCCGGAATCGAGGCGCTGGTTGAATATTTCACGTGATTGTCCAATATCTGTTGCTGTTAAAAGCAGTAAAAAAGCGATCCATGCATAAAAAAAAGATCTCATATTGCTTGTTCTCCGGAGATCGTTGGAATATTGAGTGTAAGTATAACTCTTTAAAAGAAGATAGCACAAAGTAACGGAAAACACTGCCTTTTACCGATTTTTTTGAGAATGAGGTCATTTCTTGAATGATGTAGAAATTGTAGCCCTTCTCTTCATGAACCATGTGCAGTTATTATATTCATACAAACCTCCTCTTCACAAATGCGGGAGCGGAGTACAGGAGAAGTTGTAAAGAACAGGAGAGGCACAAGAATGACGGAACAACAAAATACCTCACGTAGAAGTTTTATCAAGGCGGCCGGAATTGGGATCGCCGCTGGGATGACTGCTCGGGAATATCGGGCATTTGGCGCGGAAGGCGCGAATGATCAGGTCAATGTCGGGATCATCGGCGTCGGTGGCCGGGGTAGCAGTTTGCTGCGTTGGGCGAGGAAAAAGGATGGCGTCAAGTTTGTCGCGGTTTGCGATGTGTATGTCAAAAGAAGAAAAAAAGCGGTCGAAGCAGCGGGACTTGATCCCGAAAACGAGAAAGACTGCACCGGCGATTACCGTGAAGTGATTTCACGAGACGATGTCGATGCCGTGATTATTGCGACTCCCGATCACTGGCATGCCCCTATCGCTATTGCCGCGATGAAAAAGGGGAAAGATGTTTATCTCGAAAAACCGATGACGAAAACCGTCAAAGAAGCCAAGGAAGTGCATGAAACGCGTCTGGCCACCCAGCGCATTCTGCAAGTCGGCAGCCAAACCACTTCCAGTGATCAATGGTGGAGAGCCAAAAAAGCGATGCAGGAGGGAATGATCGGGAAACTCATTATGAGTCAAGGCTCCTATCATCGCAATTCAATCGACGGGGAATGGAACTATGATATCGATCCCAACGCCGGACCGGACGCCGACGGGGACGATTATATCGATTGGAACACCTGGCTTGGTTCCACGCCGAAACGGGATTGGGATCCGGACCGTTTTTTCCGTTTCCGCAAGTTCTGGGATTATTCCGGCGGGATCGCGACGGACTTGTTCTATCACGTGATGGCACCGCTCAACATTTGCTGGCCGGAAGCGCAATTTCCGTATAAAGTCATGGCCAGCGGTGGGATTTATGTGTTTAAAGATACTCGGGAAGTACCGGACACCTTTGCGTTGATGGCGGAGTATCCGGGCGAGCATCAGGTCGTGCTTTCTTCCAGCATGGCGAACGACACCCACATTCCAGGCCTCATTCGCGGGCATCAAGGGACGATCATGATGGTTCCGCACGGTAAGTTTGAAGGCCATGTCGATCACATTACAGTCACCGCCCAACCGGAGTTCAAGAAAGAGTTCAAGGAAAAATTCGGAGCGGAAGAGATCGAAATGGAATGCGAATCCCGTCCCGATCATATGGACAACTTCTTCCACTGCGTTCGTACACGCGAAAAACCGGTTTTGGATACGGAAATCGCGTATAAAGCGATGGTCACGATTGCCATGTCGGTAGAATCGTATCGTCAAGGGCGTGTGTTATATTTCGATGAGGAAAGACAGCGAGTGTTGCAGCGTCCTCCGCGAAGACGGCGCAGAAGTTGATATCAAAATCACTTATAATAAGAATCATGAGTTGGGCAGGTTTTGCGCCTGCCCTTTCTTATTGCGTGGCACTTTTGGGCTGGACAGGGATCGGACCGAATTGGGATAATTTTTCCATTTCCCGGTACCAATTCGGATATTGTTCTTGCGCAGAGATATCGTCTTCACTCACCATGCCGTCCGGACCGAGGCTGCGCAAATCGATTTTACCGCGTTCATCGATGGCATAGTAGAATTGATTTCCCCATGGATCGAGAATGGCGGTAATCGAATCTACATAAGGCCCCCGCCATTCTCCGGTGGCTTCGAGTACAGCCGGTTGGTGGATCAAGGCATCCAGATTGTTTTCGACGGAGGGATAGGTTCCGACATGCAGGCGGTATAATTCCAGAACCGTAATCAAATAGAGCATTTGTAAATCGAATGTACATTCCTTCCCAGCGATCATGACGCGATAATTTTCCAGCACATTATGTTGCCGGTTTTGTTCTCCGCAGGCCATCAGCAAAATGCAAAGGGAGATGATGACAAGCCATGCGGGAAATTTATACTGGATGAACGCTATGAAAGTCTTTACCGGTGGTTTGGAATGGAGAAAGTCTATCACCATTTCGTATAACCTTTCTCTATGAAAATCCGTTGTTTGCATAAGATGGTACACATTTTTCGCTTGATTTTAAGTGAGAAACGGATAAGGTCATTTGACTTTTGCTCTCATTGTGGTTTCCTATATATAATTATTCATAATATCATTGATTTGAAGTCATGAAATAGTTGAGGGATTATCATGTCGAGATTCAACAATCGAAGAAGTAGCCGTCTGGAATTGTTCATTCTGATTGGGATATTGATCGTTTCGATGACTGGGTGTGGGGGGATCAAGATTGTTCGAATTCCCATTCCCATTCCTACGTTCGGCTTTGGCAAAAAAACCGAACGCCCTGCCGAGAAGCCAAGTCCGACAGCACAAATTTCGAAACCAGGCGCCATGGAGGGATTGGCTTCGTGGTATGGCCGGCAATTTCATGGCCGGCGAACGGCCAGCGGAGAACGGTACGATATGAATAAATTGACTGCGGCGCACCGTTCACTTCCATTCAATACCAAAGTGCGGGTAACGAATTTGGAAAATGGAAGATCGATTATTGTGCGGATCAACGATCGAGGACCGTCGATTCGAAACAGAATTATCGATGTTTCACGCGCCGCGGCAAGGAGATTGGATTTTGAACAACAAGGAATTGTGCGGGTTCGAATCGAACCGATTTAAGTTCTTTTCCTTATCGTTTTTTGAAGGATGCTTTATAATAAAAGTAACGTCCCTGTCTTGGGGCAATTTTCAATGCCGGCAAGATGCCGGCGCTACGTTTTTAAAGATTCTGGTAGTAAGATGTACGAACGGGCAGAAATATTTCATATTGATGAAGAGGGAATTTTGTTGCGCGCATATACGGAAGAAACGGTGTTTCTGTATGATGGCCATCCTGAAGATGGTGCATCTCCATTGTTCCAAGCCCTACAGAAATTTTATGCCGAACAGGCTCCGAAAACACTCATGTTTTACGGATATGAAACGCCGGTTGGAGATGTGATCTGGCAAAGCGAGTTGGCTTCTTCCTTTGGGGCGGATGACTTAGTGGAAGTCGGTGAACGGCTTTACCTGGAAAACGTGTGGGGCGAACGTGTCATGGATGAATATGCGTATGAAGATTTGGCAAAAGGTGAAATTCCGGTCGGCTGGACTCCTATCTCTCGCGATGAATAAAAGATTTCTTCATTTTTTGACAATCCTTTCATTCCTGTGTGGACAGCTATGGGCGTATGGGAATGAGGAAAATGAACCTCGTCTTCTTTCTCCCTCTTTTTCTGTAGAGCAAAATCTTGCCGATGAAATTGTACTCCGCTGGGATATTCCCGAAGAAGAAAAAGAACAAACGCATCGGACTTTACTTTTCGCTCATGGGCCGATTTCCGACGGAACCTGTTTCGTTGCTCAGTTCGAATGGCAGACTTTAGAAAAGGGTGAAGTGATCAAAGCGGGGGATCAAATTACGTTTCCATCGGCTGAGCGGTATAGTGCCAAGCCGCTTGTCCATTTTCGGGAAATGGGATTTCTTGACGGATGCCGGATCGCTGCATTGCAATTGACGCTGGGATCTCGAAGTAATACAGCGGAAAGCGAAATGGTATTTCCGCACGGAGAAATTCGAATTCAGTTCAACACCGTCGATCCTTTTTCTTTCGATCGTTTTGCAAAAGATATGCATCCGGTTGCAGAACAATTGTTTCTGAATGCTCCTCCGCTTCGCCGGATCGACAGGAATGCTCCATCCGTTGATATGCCGGTTTATATACAAAAACCAGGAATCAAAATCAGAACATTCAGGGAAGGAATTGTATCGATCCCTGCTGATTCCATCCTCCCCTTGATGGAAGATGATTTGAGAATCGAAGAAATCGCCTGTTTTCGAGACAAAAGACCAATCCCTTTTTTTATCGTAGATCAAAACAACTCTCCCAAATCGGAAGGGAAACTGACAGCCGGTGATTCTCTTTGCTTTTATGCTCCCCGCTCTTCTTCACCCTATGCGCCCGAAGCGGTGACATGGGTGAGTCTATCAAAAGAGGATCATAAACTCATTTCTCCTACACCTCTCTCCATGGTTCCTTCGTCAGAGGAATCTCTTATCCGGGAATTCCGTTTGGAAGAAGATCATATCTTCGTGAATGAGCATGGAAAAAATGAGGAGCAGGCGGATTATTGGATGTGGCATGATTTTCAGCAGGAAGGTGAAAAGGAAATCTCTTTTGCTTTACCGGAGGTTTTGGAATCCGCGACGGCGGAGATTTCTTTTCGACTCGCTGCTCAACCTTCTTATATCACCTTGGCGAGCGATGCCTTGAAGGTGACACTGAATGAGGATCCAATCGAATGCGAGCTCCGGCCGGCGGGACGGGATATATTCACGGCATCCTCGGAAATCGCTCCCCAACAGCTGCAAGCCGGAACGAATGAATTGCGCGTTCGTGCGCAATTGAAAAAAACATATAGCCCTGATACAACCAGTGTTTTTCTGGATGCAATCGAATTTCGTTATTCCTGCAAACCGTATTCTTCTCCGGAACCGTTTTTGAAACCAACTCCTGTTCGTACCACTACTGTTCCTGATGATGCCGAATGGATTTGGTGGATTCGTCAGGATGGCAGGGCGTTGAATGACATCGGGATTGCACAAGCGAAAAAAGGAGCAGTTCAACTTCCGCAGACCGGTAAAGAGTGGCAGTACTATTTTGTGTCTGCAAAATCCATGATTGTAGATGTTTCATTGGAAATCGTGCCCTCTCTTCATTCCCGGTCATTAACGTTATCCGAATCTCGACAAGCGGATATGATTCTGATCGCTCCCGGAGAGTGGAAACAAATCCTCAAACCTTTTCAAATTTCATTGAGGAAGGATGGATACAGTTCCCGTTTTACTGCGATCGAGGATATTTTCGATCTCTTTCACGACGGCCGGTTGTCGCCTTACGCTGTTCGTGATTTTTTACGTCATGCGTATTCTCATTGGCAAAATCCGAAACCGTCTTATGTTCTTTTGGTTGGTGACGCCACCTGGGATTATTGGGGGCGGTACAAAAACGAAGTCGTGAATATCGTTCCCGGTTTTCGAGAGCATACATTGTATGCGGTGGAAAATTGGTTTGTCCGTTGCGATGAGCCGGACGATCCGGTTCCGGATATGATGATCGCCCGCTGGCCGGTTCGTTCCGCAGCGGAACTGGAAACCGTTGTCGAGAAAACGATTCGTTACAAGGATGATCCGTTGGCGGGGGATTGGCTCAACCGGATTTTTTTGTTGACGGACGATACCTTCGAACAATATTCGGACGAATTGGTGGAACAGTGGATTCCACCTGAATTTCGATTGATTCGACGGCATATTGTCGATTATCCGTTGATCGACAATATCTATCTTCCCGAACGGCTGCGCGCCACTTTACGGGCGAAGACCAGTTTGGTGGCTACGCAGGATATTTTAAATATTTTGGATCAAGGAGTATTTTTGTGGGAATTTTTCGGTCATGGCGCTCCCAATGTGATGGGGGAAGAGCGGATGTTTTTTGGCGGCGGCTCGAAATTTTCCGATGTCAAAAAAATGACAAACCAACGCATGCAGCCCATTATCTGGGCGTTTACTTGTGAAACGACGAAATTCGACTATCCGCGTGATAAATGGAACATTTCCATCGGGGAAGATTTACTCACCCATCCGGAAGGAGGCGCCATCACCTTGATTGGCGCGACCGGCCGCGGGTATCCCAGCGATCATATCGTGCTGGCGCGGGCAATGCACGAAGCCGCTTTCCAGTACTGCTTGCGAACGCAGGGACAGATTTTTTTAGCGGCTCAACTGTTGGGATTAACGTATCTACGGAGTTTCGAACCGAAAGATCAGTTTTGTATCCTTGGTGATCCGACGATTACGTTTCCGAGCTTCATTCAACTCGAAGGTCAGGTGAGTCAACAGAGAAACGAATGGAATTATGAATGGAAGATTCCTGAATCGCTTGGAAATATCGCTCAATTCACGATCTGGTCTGCGACCGGCTGTGATACAACCGCCACGCGGACATACACCTCGAATCCACGGAAAATCGATACGATTGACGGGAGTATTCCGGACGATCAAGCGCTTCGGACGATTGGGATCGATGGAATTAAGATCGAAGACGGTCAGGTGGCCGTTGCGCATGGATCGATTGTGATTGAGCGGGAAGAAGAAGCGTCCCCTGTTATTCTTTCGACAACCGGTCAATGGCCGGATTTGGTGTTCGTGCCGGATTCGATGCACGTGAAGCCGCAATCTCCCCGATCCGGCGAGACGATTTTTCTTTCCGCAACCGTTCGTAATCAGGGAAAGGCGACGGCGGAGAATATCTCGATCAGTGGTTATTCTGAAAAAGATGGCAGTAAATCGGTATTGAAAACGACTGTCGGTCCGCAGGGGGATAAAGTGGAGCGGCTTGATCCGGGAGAGACGGCATCTGTTCAGGTGCGATGGGATCCGATCGACAATGAGGGTGAGCACAACCTCCTCTTGCAAATCGATTCCATGGGTAAAATCACAGAGGAAAATGAAGAAAACAATACAATATACTCTTCGATTCATGTACGAAAAAAAGCCGATTTGATATTCGATGCATCTCGAACAAAAGTTGAACCCATCCAAAACGGTCAAATGTACCAAATTTATTTTGAGGTCGTGAATCAAGGGGAGAGTCCGGCTGAGAAAATTGTCATCGAAATGGCCGTGAAACAACCGGGGGGGATGGAAATCACACAAAAAGTGCCTCGAATCATCGATTTACAGGCCGGCGAAACCTATAACGCCGGAGGAATCAACATCCCCTCGAACATCGAATACTTCAAAATGACCATCGATCCTGATGAAATTGTGGATGAGGAAACGCATGAGAACAATGTGTTTCTTTATACACCATCCGGGAGGAAATAGGTTGAAGAAAATGCCTTCCTCTACTATTTTCATGTTCCCGTCATTATGTATTCATTCTATCCCTACCTTCCCGAAAGTACGATAGTGATACGATTTATTTAGTGGATAACCAAGGCAAGATGTCATCCTTCGGGAACCTTTCCTGCAGGATTTGAAGAATGTCCTGCAACGAGGCGAACTGAATCCGGACGACTATCTCACCGCCCGCTTCGACATCGATGCGGTCATGCTGACCAGCGAGGTCAAACGCAACGGCGAGGTCGTGAATCCGTATGCGGAGTCTCTCGACATCGATCGTCCGCTGGTTTTCGAAAAGGATGGTGAAACGGTGCATCGCCTGCGCTCGGTAGAAACGTATATGCTGAATGCCGACGGGGAGCGGATCGAGGATGAAGCGATTCGTTTCCGGACGGCGAATACCTGGCAGCTGCGGCAGGATGGGCCGGGGGTGGCAGAGTTGTCGGTGTATTTGGCGGATGTGGCGGATGCTCCGGAAGGGGATTTGGTGATCGATCCGAGTATGTTATATCCTTCTCAGAATTTTGTGGATGCATTATTAGATTATAATTCATATACGGACTATAGTTCAGATGGTAGCGTGACGTAGCATAATAGTGATCGACAGACCTGGTTGACAATGCTCCGAAACCGATTAAAGAAGGAGCCAGCAAAGAAGAAGCCGAATCGATCAAGGCCAAACTCGAAGAAGTCGGCGCTTCTGTTG
>CAYPPG010000002.1:82042-215233 GCA_964412555.1 uncultured bacterium | reverse complement strand
ACGGGTCACACCTAACCGACTCCAGGGGGGTCAAAGGTACCCGGCTATTGACAATTGGTGGAGAGTGGGCTGACGGCATATGATAAATTAGCATAATAATTGCTTAGGTACTGTTTATTGAAGTGAAGCACTGGAAAAAAATCTTGCAATATATTTGCCTATTTTGCAAATTTATGATACAATCTTGTAAAGAAGAGGTTCTGAATTATAGCGATTTGGAACAAGATTGCTTTTCAGGAAGAATAAAAACCTAGAAAGAAATGAATCAATAGAGGAAAAAATGAGCATCTTATACGGCAGAAAATACTCTGATTTGTGATTGTTCAAAATGTTCAGTGTAATAGTTGGTTTTTTACTGGTACTGGTCGTCGGGGGCACAGTGATGTGTTCCTTGGCTATGAGTACGTATAAAAAACAAAACCAACTGCTGGTCGATTTGGGGCTGATCGAAAAATGGACGGGGGAGAATACCAATCCGTTTTACAAATGGGGGTGGCGAAAAACCACCGGCGAGCGCGTATGGGCGGAACGAATTGTTCGTGAGGCTTTTAAGAAAGCGAAAGTTTGGCTCACCCCCGACGATTTACTCTTCTTTGAAAATCAATGCAAGCAGCATGAATCCGGCCAAAAAGTGCCCTTGGAAAAACTGAAAGGGCATATCGACAATATCATTCATCGCACGGACGCATTAAATTCCACCATCCAGAAACTCGTTTCCAAAATTATCCACGATACGTTATCGGTATCCATTTCCGAGGCCGAATCCATTTTGCGGGAACAAGGAATCAACGTTGAAAAAGAAAAAGTACGCCACCGGTTCGGAACCTGGCAGATTCGCCGGGTACTTTCGAATGTGGGTGAACAAATATTGAGCGCGAATTCGAAAGGTTTCCGTATGGAAGACCCCAATAGTCAATATATCTTCCACATTCACGGATTCGAAGGATGGCGCCAATTTGTATCCTCCTACAAGAGTGCATTGGAATCGCAGCTTTCCCGGGGGGGAATCTCGCATGGGAATCCAGTTCTTCATTCAATTCGCTCCAGTGTTCGGGAAGGTTTGTTGAAAGACTACGAAGATGATATTCGGGAATCGCAACATTTCCGTGAAGTGCTCGAAGAGGAAATCAATCGTAAAGAAATCCAACTCAGTTCGGATCATATCGACGAATTGGAAACCACCTTTTATACGTGGCAATTCACGAAAGGAGTGAATTTCAACCTCGTCGATCACAAAAATGCGCGTGAATTACTCGTCGGAGCCCGTGTATGTCCTCATTTTCGGGAAATGATCATTCAACAGTTGAATCCGGATTTTCGTTCTCTTCACGAGTTTATCAACTTATTTCCCCGTCATGTCATATTTCATGGAGGGGACAAAAGCGCCCGTGCCTTCGCTTCGGATCAATATCTGAAACATATTGAAGAGTTGCTTAGTGTTTTCGCATCCCCCACAGGAAAAGACCCAATCACTCCGGCATTACTCACCGTCAAGACAGAAGAAATCGAAAAACAAATGGAAGCGGCAATGGATCATTCCACTTTACCGGCGATATTGCAAAAAAAGCAGCATCGAGAATTTCCCCCAGATGGAAACTACATCACTCAAATCCTCATGCGGAAGAAAAAAGAAAGTATGCGGGATCGTTTCTTAAGCGAAACGGATGCCGAAGAAAAGGGATGGATTATCAATTTGGCACCGATGGACAACGAGTATTCAAACGAATTTGCCGAACTGGACGACCAGCCTTATCGTACGTACGTGCGCTTCCCCTGTGACGAGTACAAAGGAATCGATTACACAAGCCATAGTTTTCATGCAAAACAACAGCGAATCCTTTTCTTGAATCAGATACTGGATACTCTCACTCAAATGCCACCCATTGGAGTTTCCTCATCTTCAAAATCCAATAAGTCGACATTTCCCTCAAAAAATACCCCGAAAAACTCTACACCGGCAACAGCCCCCGCAGGAGTTTGACATCGGATTCATGTTCAAACACTTACAGAAGTGTTCTTTTGATGGGACCGGTAAACAGCCTGGATGACACGAAGGAACTTCATTTCATCTTCTCCCGAGGTCATGGGAGGGATATTTTTTCGAATCGCGTCGATGAAATCTTGCACCACGGACAACAAAACGTTACAACTTTCGAAATGTGTATCGGGGGCAATAGTAACCGGTTTTCCACTTCGGTCTTCATATATTTCGAAAAAAACATTCCGGGGCCATGACAAAGGATCGAACGCGATACCGGCTTGAGAACCAAACAGGCGAATGGTATTGCGGCTGTTCATATGAGCCGCCCAGGAGCGTTCCCAATACACCGTTCTTTCCTGGCTGCAGCGCAAAATCGCTCCTCCGTGTTCTTCCACATCGAAGACGGCCTCGCCCAAATCCGGCTGATCGATTCCCCGAAAACAATACCCGTCAACCCGTTTGATCTCGAGATCGTCAATCAAGCCGAAGAGAATATTGATATCGTAGATTCCCCAATCCAACAATGCGCCTCCACCGGATTTTGACTTGTCCAAAGACCATTTCGCCAGGGGATGATAATCGAGACCGGGACGATTTCGGCGGGAGATGCCGGAAATATAGACATGATAAATATCCCCCAATTCTCCGGAATCGATGATTTCTTTCGCTTTTTGCACGGTTGGACTAAACCGAAAACGAGAGGAACAAGAGGCGAGAATTTTGCCGGATTTTTTCGCTCGTTTCGCCATCTTTTGTACGGATTCAGGTGTAATTCCGATCGGTTTTTCACTCAACACATGTTTCCCGGCGGCTAATGAAGCCAGCACCATTTCTTCGTGGGCAAAAGGGGGTACACACACAATGACAGCATCCAGCTCATCCACTTTCAACATTTCATGATAATCGGTGAAAGAGTAAGGAATGGAAAACTCTTTCACCGCTTTTTTCAACGCTTCTTCATTTGTATCGGCTACAGCGATAACAGAGCAGCGCGGAATGGACCGAAAAGCCCGAATGTGTTCGAGTCCGATCATCCCCATTCCAATGATCCCGACAGAGATTTCATGTTTTGATTTCATCGAGTAGTCAACTCCTTGTCATCATGATTCATTCTTTTTGACTCCCTTTCACCAATTATTCTATCTCATGTCCACAAGTCTGCCGATAGATGAGTGACATCGTTCATATAACAGACTTGAATTGATTGATTGTTATCCATTTCAATTTTCGTACATGCCGCATTTCTCTGCTGGAAATAGAATTTCCCGTTACACTCCAGTCCTAACAAAACATGCCAGAAAACATTTCCCATTTCGACATGACTAATCAAGCAAATCCGATCATTCCGGTTAAGATGATTTTGGAAAATCAACTCAATGGCCTGCCGTATACGCTGTATTTGTGTGGTACGGCTTTCCTCTTGGATCGGCCACCAGCGATCCTGCGCCATCGATTTCGGAAAATGCGCCCACGGAAAACGCTTCTTCAATTCGTCTACGCTTCTGGCATGCCAATGGCTCCCCCAAATTTCACAAAATAGAGGAGAAATCACCGGTTCTTTCCCGAAATACTCACGATAGATTTCCATACTTTCCAGTGCCCGATAAAGTGGGCTGCTATAAAAATGGGTAATTTCTTCCTTCTGCATGCGTTGCGCGGCTAAATGAATTTGACGGATGCCAAGTTGTGTCATCGGTGGATCGAGGCCTTTTTTCTGTAAGACATTGCCTTCCGATTGCCCATGGCGAACCAGATACAAGATCATGTTGTTCCCTCAGCGTTCTTAGAAAATCATTGTGGTGCAGACCTCTGGTCTGCAGAACACACGTGAAGACCCGAGGTCTACACCCCAAAACAACAGGGTATGTTCGTTTCTATAGTAATAATTCAAAAACGATTGTTTGAGAAGCGGTATCCCTGGAAATTTGGTCAAGAGACGAATATACAGGTCTTTCACGTCCGTTGAAAAAGTATTAACGTTTTATAAGTCATCAAGCAAGATGTTTGCTTACTCAACATGAATTGATCAGCAAGAAATTGTATCTGAGGTGGAAAGTATATGGAAATCACAAAAGACGAATTAAAAAAAATGTTGCGGGAGATTATTCAGGAAGATTTGCCGGTTGGCCATACCCCTTTGGGGGACCGCTGGATCGGGGGGCGGTTGATCATGGTGCCTCGCGATGCCAGTATGCAAGAGAAAGAAATCCCGATTGAGGCTTTTTTTCACAAAATCGTGATGGTCCGCGACCGCTTGCGCGTGATGGAACAAGCCATCAATTCCAATAAGAAACTGGACGATGAAGACAAGGTCAACCTCCAACAATATCTCACGAGAATTTACGGAACGTTGACAACATTCAATGTGCTGTTCAAAGATCGAGTGGATCATTTTGTCGGGCAGAAATCGTCTTGATTTTCTTCTTTTTATCGCAAGAGTATCGAGATGAGTGAATAGACAAAGCGATTCATACACTCTGTAAAAGGATATGAAAACGGATCAATTGATCAGTTATATCGCGCCTTCGGCGCCCGCTACACGGAGAAAGGCAGAAGGCGATGAACCGTTTCTTCGGCCGGAAATCGGCTTCACTCCGAGATGGTATCATCAAGCGTTGGGTATCGATTTTCAAGAAGAATGGCACAGTAATCCACTTTACCGGCGGGAAACCGTGCTCGCCATGCGAAAGGAGGTACGGTGCCGTTTTCCAGGGATAAGAATCGGAAGGATTGATCAAAAAGACAAGCCGTTGGATTTGCTGACGGGAACTTTCGGAGCCTGTACCGTTGCAGGAATCTATGGAATTCCCATTCGATACGAAAAAGATGGTTGGCCGGATTGTAAGAGGCAATATTTCAACGATGAGGAAATCGAAACGTTACAAATTCCGCATCTCGGGAGAAATTCATTTTTTCAAAACCTCCTCTTACAACTCGACCGAATTGCCGAATCCGAGGGACGTATCGAAGGCTATATCAATTGGCAAGGGGTATTGAATAATGCGCATCGATTGAGGGGTGAGCAATTGTTTACAGATATGATCGAAAATCCCACACGCTGCAAGCATTTGTTCGATTGTGTCTGCACAACAATGATCGATGCCTGTAAACAGATTCATGAGCGGCAAAGGAAAAGCGGTGTAGAGATTGGATTCTTTACCATCAGTAACTGTTTAGTGAATATGATATCCCCCAAACTATATCGAGAATTCCTGCTCCCCCTCGATCAAAGAATTGCGAAGGCATTCGGTTTGATTGGAATTCATAATTGTGCATGGAATGCAAACCCATATCTCGAAGATTATGCTACAATAGAAAATGTTGGATATATCGATATGGGAATCCAATCCGACCTGAGAAGGGCGCGAATCCTGTTCCCCAATGCCCGGAGAGCGATTATGTATACTCCGATGGATTTATGTTCGAAACCGCAACCGGAGATTCGCACCGATCTTGAAGTGATAGGAAGAGAGTTCGGTCCTTGCGATATTGTTTTCGCGGATATCGACGCGGGAACGGAGAATGAGAGAATTCATTTCATAATACAGGAATGTGATCGGATTTCTCACAATATCCCTCATGAACAGGAAAGATCATAAGGCAATGATAACGTATCAAAACAAGCAGTCTTCGATACCACACTACCTAAGAAACCATTGCATATGGTCTCAAAGATGTTTATTTCTGTTTCTACTCATGCCGATTTTACCATTCGAACTTGAAGCAAGTAACGATCTATCCAATGCAAATTTCCCGGAATCGATTACTTTCGAGCGGGTGAATCAGAAAGCCGGGTTATCAGACAATCTGGTCACTTCAATTGTCCAGGATCAATATGGATTCATGTGGTTTGGAACGGAAAACGGTCTGAACCGATACGATGGGTATGAATTCAAGGTGTACTATTCCGATCCGGAACAAACGGGTACGTTATCAAACAACGATATCAAATGTCTTCTCATCGATCGAGAAGGGGACTTATGGATCGGGACGAGAGAGGGATTGAACCGTTTCGATCTTTTATCGGAAAATGTCACTTGCTTTCTTCAGAATACGAATGATCCAACAGCCTTGCGCAATGACTTTATCAACAATATCTACGAGGACCGGCAAGGGCGTCTCTGGATCGCCACACAGGAAGGCGGTTTGCATTTATTCAATCGGCAGACACGCACATTTACTTCCTACCTGCACGATGCCGACAATCCGAACAGCATCGGCTCCGACAGTGTCCGCTGCATCACAGAAGATGATAAAGGGCATTTGTGGATAGGTTTGTTGAACGATGGTTTTTTGAATCGATTCGATCCCGAATCCGAACAATTTACCCGGTATATCGTCAAAGCGATCGATGAACAATATCCCGGTTCCACAGGGGAAGAGATACCGGATGTACTGGACATCCACTGTGATGAGAATGGATATATTTGGTTGGGAACATGGGCGCTCGGTCTGTTTCGATTCGATCCATCTAGTGAAACCTTCAAACGCTATGAGTACAAAAAAAAAGAACCCAACTCATTGAGCAGCGATATCGTTATGAATATTGCTCAAGATCCCTCGGGAATATTTTGGTTTGAAACCCGAAATGGTGGCGTATCACTCTTCGATCCGAAAACGGAACAGTTTCGTACAATGTCACATGATCCCGGCGACTCCGCCAGTTTGAGCAGCGATACGGTTCTCAGTTTTTATGAAGATCGAGCCGGTGGAATCTGGCTGGGAACGATTGACGCCGGTGTCTGCCGTTATGACCCGAGCGAAAATCATTTCCGCCATTTTGAACACAATCCGAAAAATGACAATTCTTTGAGCGATAGCAAAGTGTATGCTTTATGTACGGATACCAACGGTGAGATTTGGATCGGCACAGACGGCGGGGGACTCAATCGTTTTGATCCCAAAACGGAAACATTTACTCATTACACCAATGACGCCAATGATCCAAAAAGCCTCAGCAGCAACACGGTCATATCGTTGCTGATTGATTCGAAAGACAATCTTTGGGTAGGCTCATGGCAGGGAGCACTAAGCCGTTTTGATCGAGAAAGCGAATCCTTCGTTCATTATTACAAAAAAGAAAATACCCCCGGTAAACTTCAAGGGGATTATTTCCGGGCACTCTGTGAGGATCAGGAAGGAGCCATCTGGATCGGAACCGAGCATAACGGCTTAAATCGTTACGATCCGAAGACGGAACAGTTTACAAATTATCGTCCGGACGAATCCGATCCACATAGTTTGAGCGATGTGTTCATTCGCGCACTCTTCGTGGATCGTAGTGGGAACTTATGGATCGGCACTGACAACGGGGGATTAAATCGATATATCCCCGAAGAGGATCATTTTGAAATTTTCAAAGAAGAACCGAAGCGTCCCGATTCTTTGCAAGGGAATTTCATCTCTTCCATCTTTCAAGATCGGCGCGGCTATTTGTGGATCGGGTCGGATAAAGGTTTGCAGCGACTCAATCCGGAAACGATGACATTTTACCAATATACGGAAAAGGATGGTTTAGCGAACAACGTCGTCAAAGGGATTCTGGAAGATAACAACAGTAATCTTTGGATCAGTACCGATCATGGGATCAGTTACTATCGGTTCGAAGAGGGGACATTCCGGAATTTCGGTCTCTCGGACGGACTGCAAGACTGGTCGTTCACCATCGGTACCTGCTGCAAAGGTTCCCAAGGCGAATTGTATTTTGGCGGCTTGAACGGATTCAACCGGATTTGGCCGGACCAAATTCGGAAAAATGAAATCGTTCCCCCTATTGTGATCACTTCCATTCAAGTCATGGGTGAGCCATATCCCTTGGCTTTCTTGTATGAACCAAATCCCACCTTGCAGCTGAATTATTGGCAGAATTTCATCACCTTTGAATTCGCCGCGCTCAATTATACGCAGTCCAGCAAAAACCAATATAAGTTTCGGATGCTCGACATCGAGCCGTCCTGGAATGAAAGCGATTCCGAACGTTCTGCGCGGTACACGACTCTCGCACCGGGTGAGTACACATTCCAAGTTATCGGGTCCAATAACGACGGGGTGTGGAATCAAAAGGGCACCTCCGTTTCTGTGATCATTGCTCCCCCGTTTTGGCAGACGGCTTGGTTCCGGGTCTTCGTGATAACCGGAATCTTTTTGCTGATCTTGCTTGTGCATGGGATCCGCGTCAACACGTTGAAAAGACATCGACAGCGCCTCGCGGAAGAGGTGAAACGGCAAACCGCACTATTGAGAGATCAAAGCCTCGAATTGAAGGAAGCGAATGCACGATTGGAAGAGATGTCCTTTCTGGACGGTTTAACGGGGATTCCGAATCGGCGGCGGTTAGAGCAGCATATGGAGCATGAATGGAAACGAGCGCGACGAGAGTCTCTACCAATGTCGGTGGTGATATGCGATATTGATCATTTTAAAAAATTCAATGACACCTATGGTCATCAACAGGGGGATCTATGCCTCATTCGGGTCGCACGTATGATCCAAAACCACGTTCGGCGGCCCGGCGATCTCGTAGCCCGATACGGAGGCGAGGAATTCGTCATCGTTTTATCCAATACGACTCCCAAGCAAGCCGCCTATGTATCGGAAAAAATTCGAAGAGCAATCTACCGCATGCAATTGCCGCATGCCGATGGCGTGAAAGAAAAATATGTCACTGTCAGTTTTGGGATCGCGGGGACGGTTCCAACTGCGGAAACCACCCCGCTCATGTTAATCGGGGTAGCAGACCGGGCATTGTATGAAGCCAAAGAAAAAGGAAGAAATCGGGTGGTGGTAGCAGAAAACGAATGGGAAAAGTATCCGAGAGAGAATGAAGAATTGCCCGAATTTCGAACCTTGTAATTTCTCCTTTCCGTAAACGCTCACATCTCATACTTGACGATGCAGGGGAAAATTCAATTTCCATTCAATAAAATGGACTGTTTCTTCGTTACTCATTATAAAAACTCAATATCTTTCTACAATGGGAGGGAATATCTCGTGAACTCTATCAATCGCCGATCATTTCTCGCAGCCTTGGGAATGGGAGCTGCATCGTATGCATTTCCCCTATCGTCTTCTGCAGCGGAGAGTAACAGCAATCTAAATGTATTGTTCATTTGTGTAGATGATCTGCGTCCGCAATTGGGATGTTACGGACAGCAGCAGATGATCTCTCCACACATTGACCGCTTGGCGGCGGAAAGTGTGCAGTTCAACCGTTGTTTTTGTCAGGTTCCCGTGTGCGGAGCTTCGCGCGCCAGTTTACTGACCGGCGTGCGGCCCACGCCGACACGCTTCATTGGCCATGATGCACGCGCAGATGAAGATTATCCGGGAGGGCTGAGTCTTCCTATGCATTTCAAAGATAACGGTTATACGACAATCTCGTTAGGGAAAGTCTATCATTTCCCAGATGACGGAACGGGAAGTTGGAGTGAACGGCCATGGCGGCCGTCAGAGAGCCGGTATCAACTTGCTGAAAATCAAGCCCTGGAATCAGAACATGGTCAAGGACCGGCGTATGAGAATGCCGATGTCGAAGATTCTGCTTATAATGACGGAAAATTGACCGAAGAGGCTATTTCCTACTTACAGCGATTTCAAGATTCCAGTGAACCGTTTTTTCTAGCCGTCGGATATATGAAACCCCACCTTCCATTCAATGCGCCCAAGACGTATTGGGATTATTACAACGAAGAGAATATTGACACGGCTGAAAATCCCTTCGCACCGCGGAATGCACCGCAGGAATCTTTGCATAACTGGACTGAACTGCGCGACTATTTTGGAATTCCCGCTAATGGAGCACTATCTGATGAAACCGCCAGGACTTTGATTCACGGGTATTATGCTTGTACAAGTTATATCGACGCACAAATCGGACTGTTGCTCGATGAATTGGAGGCGCTGGGATTAAAAGATAACACTATTGTTGTCTTATGGGGGGATCATGGGTGGAATTTGGGAGAACACGGGCTTTGGTGTAAGCATGCCAATTTCAACACCTGTCTCAATGCGCCGCTGATCGTGCAAGTCCCCAGCATTGAAGGAGGAATACAAACGGATGCGCTGACCGAGTTTGTCGATATCTATCCCACATTATGCGAATTATGTGGATTGAACTTGCCAAGCCATTTGGAAGGGACAAGTTTTGTTCCTTTGTTATCCGATCCGGAACGAGAATGGAAAGAGGCCGTTTTCAGCCGCTATTATTATGCGGATACCATCAAAACCGATCGATATGGCTATACCGAATGGAGTGAAGACGGGGAAATCTATGCACGCATGCTGTACGACCATGAAGTCGATCCCCAGGAAAACACCAATATTGCCGAGTTCCCTGTCATGGCGGACACGGTCAATGAATTGAGTTCCATGCTGCATGCAGGTTGGGAATCGTTTGTCCCTTCTTCCGAAAGTCCCATCGAGCATTTCTTACTGTATTGATATTGATTTCTTTTATTTTATTAGCATAGGAGGATTTTATTATGCAATTCATCAAAGTAATGAGTATCGCCTGTTTAAGTTTCGTATTCGCCCTATCCATTGGGAGAACTGTATACGCCGATCCTGCAACGATAGTCATCGATGCCGAAACCGTTGAGGGAATTGTAAAACCATTTTTGGGCGTCAATGCAGGGCCTTACAAATTCGGTGAACCGGAGAATACCCATGTCAGCGAACAGTATCGGGATTTAGGGATCAACATGGTCCGTACTCATGGTTTCCAAGGGCCGTTGGATTTCAAAACAATCTACCCGGACACGCACGCCGACCCGAACGATCCTGCTAGTTTTGATTTTAAAAGCAGCGATCTTGCTGCACGGATGATTCACGATAACGGTCACGAAATCTATTTTCGAATTGGGAACAGTCCAAACTATGAAGGGACGCCGCCGGAAGATATTCCGAATTTTATTGAAGCCACAATGAATATCATTCGGCATTATATGGAAGGATTGTGGGATGGATATGAATTTCCCATTCGGTATGTCGAAATTTGGAATGAACCGAAGAACCAAGAGTTTTGGACGGGTACTCCTGCTGAATTTCTTGATTTTTATACGCAAATGGCGGTTGCATTGAAGGCGGAATTTCCTGATCTTCTCTTTGGTGGGCCGGCGTTTCTTCCAAGCGGTTACTTTATACAGGAATTCCCGGAGGCATTTGTTTCGCATATGCAAAATAATAATGTCCCACTTGATTTCCTTTCTTGGCATATGTACAACGATGATCCGACTGTTTTCTCCGAGGCGGCTCGCTATTATCGGCAGTTGCTGGATGATCACGGATTTACGGAAGCGGAAAGTCACATAACCGAATGGAATACAGGAGAAAGTCCGTTACGGTACAATGCCGCGGGCGCCGCAATCATGACCTCTGTCTGGATCAACCTTCAAAATAGTCCCACCGAAGTTTCCATCATCCATCGGGGGCAAGATCCCAGCATCGATTATCCTGAATTTTACGGGATTCTGTACGCTGACGGCTCCTACAAAAAGATTGCCTATGCATTCCAAGGCTGGTCCCGGCTTGTGGAAGACTATCCGAAAAAAGTCGCCGTATCGGATGATGGTGACATGGTCGAAGCGCTTGCCGCATTGAGCGATGATCAAAATTCACTCGCGATTCTTTTGTCTCATTACACGCAGCGAACAAGCAATGACAGCGGAATGGCAATCAATGAATCCGATGGGAAAGATGGATATCAATTGAATATTACAGGATGGCCGGTTGAAGGTCCCATTCACGTCCAGCGATACATTGTCAGCGATAGTTTTAGTTTGAATATAGTGGAAGATCAGGTTTATTCGAGTTTGAGTGAATTCACTTCACAAATCCAACATTTCCCCGATGATATGATTGAATTTGTGTTCCTTACAAGCGAGGCCACTTCTTCAGTGAATAAATGGGAATCCTATTGATTTCAATATATTTTGTTCAGGGTGATGGAGTTCATTTCCATCACCTTTTACTTCATATCCTGAATCGAAAACGAAGGGGCATCAGGCAGATCGGCGAGCATCGCTTTGTAGAATTGTTTTTCACTTTCGTTTCCCAATTCGATCGCCTTCTCCAGTGCGTCTTCAGCAACATCATATTGCTGTAACTTTGTTGCAGCCTGGGCGAGGTAGGCGTGATATTTTGGTTGGACGGGATGGAGTTTCGAAGCAGTCCGAAAATTCTGTAATGCCCGTTTCGTATTGGAAACATTCTCCTGAAAAGTCCCCAGCACCATCAATAATCGGCCGCGCAATGCATAAAATCGGGATTGATGGGGAAATTGATCAATCATGACATTCGCATAGTTCAGGGATTGTTGAAGCGTTTCTTCATCCTGTTGTGCAATGCCGTTGGCCATAAGGGTGAGACATAACCGCTCCCAATATTCTTCCCGAAACGGAAAGAGAGAAATCGCCTGTTGGTAATAGTGAATCCCCTGCACTTCCTCATTTTCGGCAATCGCCTTATTGGCGGAAACAAAAAGCGATTCGGCATAAAGAGGGATAATCATAAAAAGAGGGGCAACAAAAATAAGAAGAATGACAGTGACGAAACGAAAATAGTAAAACAATTTCGAATTTATTGAGCCAAGTTGCGGAGGAACGGCTTTCCAGCCGATCAGCAGTCCGAGCACAAGCCAACTGAGCGTATGCAGGGAAATGCTGTTGACGTTGAGCAGTTGCGAGCCGTGATCGACTACAAAGACGATCGCCAACACGACGATAATTTCACATTCAGTTCGTTTTTCCTTCCACACCCTTTTTGCCAGAACATAGAGCACTCGACAGAGTAAAGCAATCCAGGCCAGTGTCGGCAAAGTTCCCCACATGGCGAGGTTGTGCAGGAGGAGATTATGAGCATCGTGCGCAACTGCATCTTCTCCATATACACGCACATCCTCCACGGGTCTGTATTGTTGGTAGAAATAGGAAAACGTATCCGGACCGGCACCGAAGAAAGGATAATCCAGCCAAATCCGGACAGCCGATTTCCAAAGATACATACGCGTTTGGCGGGTAGTGTCTTGTTCATCGAGTGAACTGGTCAAGCGGTCGGCAGTGGATAGGTTCAAGAAATTTTTCAAATCCGCCGAGACCGTTTTCTCTTCGACCGCCGCTCGAACAGGGGAGAAGTATTGTTCCGGGGGAAAGAACACGATCGGTATCAGGGCAACGATGAGAAACCAGTGTAGGAGCACCCCACGGTATTTGCGTTCCAGTGAATCTTTGGCGTTGAGAAGTAACCACGAAGCAACGAGCACAGCTCCGGCTAAGCAACCCAGCCAGGCGCCGCGTGAAGAAGCGGCACGAATGCCGAACACGGCGATAAGAAGGCCAAGGGAAATCAATCCAATCAGCCACCATCGCTTCGTTCTCAAACCGATGGCCAAGATCAATGGAATCGAAAACGACATGAAGCCCGCATAGAGATTGACAAAACTGAGGGTTCCATGAGGACGAACGCGCAGAACGGTTTTGCCGATGATTTCCCCGCCGATGCCGCAGTATTGCAGAAAACCAATCACGCTAAGAAGCACGGAAGTCCCGGCAATCGTATACAAGACATATTCCGGAAATTTTTTATCGAGCCGTGTAACAAACGAAGCAATCCAAGCAATCAATGCATAGGCGAACAGCAAGAGCATCCCATTGTAGCGGTAATGAACGCCAAAGAGGCTACGCGTCCAATTGACGGAAAAAAGTGTGGAAAGGGAGAGGAAAAAAAGAAAAAGAAAAAATAAATAAACAGTCACACGATCCAGCCCGGCTATCTTCTCACGGTTGTTGAAGAGGAAGGTTGCACAAAGTACAGAAAGAAGAACTCCGAGAGCGGATACCTTGGCATGCTCGGGAATCGAGCGGGCTTGTGGGAAGTAGATGAAGGGAATCAGCACGCATACCGAGAGAATTCCTAAACGTAGAAATAGAAGCAGTTGTTGTTCAAAGGATGTATTCGTACAAAGAGAAATGCGATTCATTCGATCATCTTTTGAATTCTTACGAGATTCAAAGCCTTGTTAATCTCGTTTATTGTATCAATACATGATCTAAACCGTAATATTGGTATTGGTGTGAAATTTGATCAAACCGGTACCGATCCCCGTCGGTTCAACATCAAAACGGGAAATGGTTATAATACAATGGTCAAACGGGTAGCAAGGGTAAGCGAAGTCTACCCTTGCCGGATCACACTCCACCGCCAGGGCAGACCTGATGGGGTAGACACGCAGGTCTACCCCTACATTGTAGGGTCAATCCTGTGTGATTGCCCATGTTGTATGTCTTCGCCATGAACATGGTATCTTGCTCTGGCTACCCGTTTTCACCTTTGAATCCGGTTTTCGATAGGATTCATGTTTGAAACATCGCCGAAGGAGGGCGGAATGGTCGATTACGTCATTGGTGAGCAGGGCGCACAGGAAGTCCCGAAGCAGGTAGAAAAGAAAGAACAGAAAAAAGCGGAGAGCCGATTCTCGCTGGGACGGACTCCGTTGTTGGTCTTCTCTTTATTTGTGCTGCTCTATTTATTTCTCTATATCCAGAGCATCAACTCCAAATATGTCGACTTTGGCGACGGGAATTATCTTTATCTCTCCTGGCGGCTGTCGGAGGGAGATGTTCTCTATAAAGACCTCCCCAGCCCCCAGCCCCCCTTGCTGCTCTTTTGGGGCGGCTTTCTGCTGTCGTTGACGGGAGGCGATCCGGTCTTGATTCGTTTGTGGCAGGGAATTCAGCATGTGTTGACCGCCTGCTGTGTGTTGGGGATTGCCACCCGAATCTTTTTCACGCCTGCAATTTCGGTATTGGCGGGGATCATTTATCTCTTCCTACCGGAGGGGGTATGGTGGTCGATGGGGTATCAATCCGAGCCGTTGTTGATTCTCCTGCAAACGTTCAATTTGCTGTTACTACTTGAGGCCGTGCAGCGAAAACGTCCCACACTCTTTCTCTATCTGGCGGCGGCAGTATCGGCGCTGACTTGTTTTGTCAATATGACGGCGTTGCCCTATGTTTTGCTGCAATGGTTCTTTGTGTGGCTGCGATTCCGCGGATTCTTCTGGCGCTACACGTTGGTGATGCTGCCCGTCGGGATCGTCTTCTTTCTGTTCATGCTTTTTTACAGCGACGGCCAGTATATCGAACATGTCTTTTTCCGCCAGGTGGGAACGTATCCAACGGAAAGTTGGGGGCAGATGTTGGGGTATTTCATCAATAAATTGATCAGCGAAGGCGGAGATATCCTGTTTTGGGAAGGGGGATTCGTTTTAGCGTCGATACTCGGAATCTTGCTGTTCAGCGAAGATGAACGGCCGGTTCCCGCCAAAGACTATTTGATTTGGTGGGCGATATTTTCCCTCGGTTCCATCATTTTTGTCACCAAAGGTGGGACGGTGGAATATATTTTTACACTCGGAGAACCGGCGGTTGCGGTTTTTTCCGCCTTCTTCTTGACGACGATCCTTCTGGCCAGTGATATTCCGTATAAACCGAGAGCGATTGTTCAAAATCCCTTCCAATTCGGCAAGGTCACACTCACGATTTGCCTGTTGCTGCCGGTATTGCTGATGAAGCCGATCACGCTTCTGCACGCTTCGTTTTCGAATTCGACAACTGTCTATGAACTGTCAGGGAAGGAGATGGAACAACTGAAAAGTTACATGCAATACAAATGCCCGCCGGACAAAGAAATGCTGGCACCACCCTATTATGCGTTTTTGGCACAGCGCAAGTTGGGTGGAAACTCCTCTTCGTTATTCATCCTTGCTCATGCCTATTTCAATGAATGGAAACAATTGAAACAGGAACGCAATCTGACTCTCGATTTGCCAACCCTCAATGAAGCTATGCCGGAAAATGTGTTGCAAAGTACGAGAGTCAGGCAAGCAGTCGAGGATTTGACTCTCCTTTACGAGCAACAGCCCGATTTGCGCAGCCAATATCCATTCCTGAACAATTTTTACGATTCGTATAAAGAACCTCTATTGTACAGCACTCAGTCGATTATCGATTTGGATCGGTTGTTTCTGCGGGAACCACCATTGCGCGAACGGTATCCCGCGATTGCCTTGTTTCTCGATTTGAGAAGAGCAATCATCAATCATGAAATCGAACTGATATTGGTCAATACAATTCACCCATTCTTTTATGTACCTCCATTGCATCAAGCCATCCGGGATTATTGTGTTCGGGACGAAACCATGCCCAGATTGCGCACCCGGGAAGAGAAAATCATCGCCTATGTATTGAAACCATGAGAGTATCCACAAAACGGTTGATACTATTGAATTCTTACTTTCGATTCACTCCAATATGCGCTTCTTTCAAAAAAGAGGTGAGGTAATGTAAAAAAAATAAAACATTTATGTGCGCAAGGCGGTTGAAAAACCTGGAAGAATGTTTAATAATTCGGTATTGAAGACAGTATTGTTTTCATTGTGTGGGTACTGGAACAGTCTTTCCGATTGGATAGAGGAGCATCGGAAGCTGTCAGGTGCCCATTTTTCTTTTATACGGCTTAGAGTGACATTGGGATACTATTTATCAGCATTTTATCACTACCTTTCTGTTATTTCCTTCTATGAAAATACATCCCCACAAAAATTGGAATAGAGTAGATGTCAGGAATTGCGTCTTCAATTCGTCTATATTCACAAAGACCAAAATGAGGGATCAACGTGGAACATCTGCCGGACAATGAATTGATTGGATTGAGTCTGAGTTCCAATGACGAAGCCTTCTCATTGTTGGTTAAAAGGTATTCAAGGCGGATTTTTGCAATTTGTTATGGGATCGTTGGAAAGGCGGATGATGCCGAAGATCTAGCGCAAGAAACGTTTCTTCTCTGTTTTTTCCGGTTACCTAAACTCAAAGAACGCGAACGGTTTTATGCCTGGGCAGCGCAAATTGCGCGAAATGTTTGCGTCGATTTCCTCCGCAAACAAAAGCGGAATCCGCATCAGGAAAAATATGATTCGGAATTACCAACACCACAGGTTTCTTTCATCAAATCCGAAATCGATGATGTACAGGATGCAATCGAAACACTTCCGGGAAATCTCCGCGAACCGCTCTTGCTTTATTATTTTGGCCAAGAAAGCACCACCGACATTGCACAAATCCTTGATATTACTCAAGAAGCTGTTCATCAGCGGTTAAGCCGCGCACGAAAAAAATTGCGCCGAATATTGGCCGTTCAGGAGACCAAACCATGAGAAAACCATGCAAAGATCAAGAAATCCAAATATCCATGTCACTCGCCGATGAACTTACCCCTGAACAACAGAAACAATTGGAAGATCACCTACAACAATGCCGCAATTGTCGGGAATATGAACAAGAAGAACGGGAATTGGATCGCAAATTGATCAAACTCGCTGACTCGATGAACTGGATTGAAACTCGCATTGAAGAAGAAATCCGGGGCAAAATACATCATAAACATGAACGAATCCCATTTGTTCTGAATTCGGTCCCGATGTTTCTGAAAAAACATCGGTATGCGGGATTGTCGCTTGCCGCATCATTCCTCGTCCTCATCACGATAACGATTCTTGTCAGTACCCCAGGATCACTCTACGCCCAAGTGACGAAAGCGTTGAAACAAGCATCGAATTTGCACATCGTCGGCCAAGGATTGCATAATGGAGAATGGACGACCAGAGGTGAAATCTGGTATCAAAAGGGCAGAGGATATACGATCCGATTCAATCAACCAGGAAATCAAGTCACCATTATCGATGATGGAAAATATCAATGGAAATACCGTCAAGGGGATTTGACCGCACTCCGTACGCGCAACCGAAATTCGCACATGCTGCAGGAAATTGAAGAAGTGCTCAATCTGCAAGAATTTGAACGAATCCTATCTACAAAACCTGTTGGGACTCAAAATATCCGTGAGCACGAATGTGCAATATATGAATGGAACAATGAAATCTATCGGGCGGTGGTGTATATCGATGCAGATAATCGAGTCCACCGCTTCGAGGATTATTCCCGCCCAAAAGAGGGAGAATGGATCAAGAAAGAAATTCAAGATTTTTATTATGATGTAGAAATCGATCCAGTGATTTTCGAACCGGATTTCGGTCCGGATGTCGAAATCGTGAAAGCGGAAAACCAGTTGGATGTGTTGATGAATAAAGTAAACCTGGATCGAGCAGTATTCCGGAAAGAAGAATTCGGCCACATCTTTGCCGTTCACGAAACTCAGCGCGTAGAAAGCGGAATCGTCTATCTTTTATGCTCCATGCGCCCTACCAAAGAGACGATTGATGAATTCGGCGAAATCCGGCCGAGCGATCAGGCCGGCTATGGGGATTTTCAACTCCTGTCCGCCTGGAAACGTCTGGATGAAAATGACCACGAACGCGCCTATCAACCCTGGGATTTCGCCGAAGTGCGATACCGGGGTATGAGCGTCATGTGGTATGTCTTGATCCAAAAAGGATCATGGCCGAAAAATGCGAAAGAGTGTTTTCTCGATGTGTATTTCCATACTCGCGGACGGTTGAAAGACCAATACGAAGAAAAAGGAATGCCAACCTACAAACGCTACAAAACCTTTACCACCCTCCCGTTGCCGTCAACCGAAATTTCGATTGCTAATATGTTAGGGGAAATATATGACGAAGTGAAAACCATTGAGCCGGCCGTTGGTTTAACTCAATTGCGATACGGTCTCGAACCGAATCCCGACCCCGGCCCGAATGGAGAAAAGTTACTTACCGTTCTTTCTTCAACGCCAAGCAGAATGCCGAAAGCGGAATTTCTCGACAAAGGAACGGAGTTGATTCTACGGTATAAGGAAAGAAAATAGAAATCCGAATCGCCGCGGCTCGATCATAAATCGAAAAAGCATAAAATGAAAAAAACCAAGAGAAATCAAGGTAGGATATCGGTCTAAAATTGGATTTTCGAAAAGGAGATTGCAATCCATGAAGCATTTGCTTTATTCTTCTTTCTGCATCGTCGTCATGGCGGCTCGAAACCGGTTTTGCCAGATATTCCATTCATTCAGCCACTTTTGTTTCAATTCAAGGAACATTCCGCTTTGCTCACGGTCCCGTTCCGAGTATTGCCGGATCAGGGTTTCATAGATATCGAGAGTTTGTTTCGCACAGGAAGTTGTGGAAAACGATTGAACAAACTGGTTTGTAAAATCTCTCATGGTTGATTTTTGAGACTCACTCATGGACGCGATCCTTTCAAATGCCGAAACAAACTCGTCTCCATTTTCTCGATCCAATAATAATCCATTTTTCCCATGGACCATAACATCACGACTACCAGACGCATCCAGCGCGACCACCGGAACGCCGGCGGCCATGGCTTCGATCAATACCATGCCTTGCGTTTCCGATTTCGATGCAAAGGCAAACACATCCATCGCGTGATAAGCATCGATCAAATTTTGATCGGTCAACGTTCCGGTACAATGAAGACGCGTCGACAATCCGGCTTCCTCGAAGATCGTTTGGATGTGGGATTTTGAAGGGCCGTCTCCAACGACGAGAAAGTGAGTTTCTTCATGTTCTTTCATATATTGAAGAACTGCATGCGAAAGAAATTCTAAATTCTTTTCCGGAGCAAGCCGTCCCAGGTGTCCAATGACAAAAGCTTCTTGGGGAATTTTTTCTTTTGAGCAAATGTTTTCGGCGTTGCCTTTTTTGAATTTCTCGACATCCACCCCCGTGGGAATGACGGAAATCGGAGTGGTGACTCCGCGTTCTTTCATGAGGGATTCGATACTTTCACTCGGTGCAATTGCATGATCGCACATGTTTGCATAGCCCGTGGATAATTCTTTGACAAAATCTTGTAACTTCGGAGAATCTACAGGGGTATAATGAGTATATTGTTCATAGAGCGTATGGTGAGTAAACACCAACGGAAGGTTCCTTCGGGCTGCGATGCGTAACGCAGCGTCTCCCAGTAAAAACGGATGGTGCGAATGAACGATTTCCGGCTGATACTCATCCAATAATTGATTGACAAATCCGGGGATCGTGAGGCTGACCGAAAAATCCGTTTGATTGAAATTCTGGATAGCAGGGACTCGGAGAATATCGATTTCTTTCTCCGGTGTGTTTTCATAAGAAGGGGTGATTACGAGTACACGATGACCATTCCCTCGGTACACAGTGACAAAGCGGTGAATCGAATTGGACACACCGCATACATGAGGAAGATAGGTATTGGTAATCATCACGATGTTCATCAGGTTTTGGAATAATCTTTCTCCCAATATACGGGTCGACCGTAAAAATCGTACAAACGCGCTTCATATTGACGGTTGATGGGCTGAGACGGATCATATTCAGGGCCGTTTTCTATGGCTTCAGAGGGCAAATCGATGAAAATTTTATTCTCGGCCCAATCGATCTTTGTAATCCAGTCGGTTGCCAAGACAACTTTCTTTCCCCCTGGCAGCCAATTTCGAGTATCGACGACTACATAACGTAAACGCCAATCGTCATCGTCCAAAATTAAATCTTCGAGATGGCCGATTTGGGAATCGATACTTTGAATATGATACCCGCGTATCTCATTGTAACTCCGCAAATTCGGATTGCCTTCCTCTATCGACGCAGGTTCTTCTTCCTCTTTCGTTTCTCTGGGAAGAAAATCCGGAACACCGAGCGGATCCG
This sequence comes from uncultured bacterium, assembly GCA_964412555.1. Classification (GTDB taxonomy): domain Bacteria; phylum Hinthialibacterota; class Hinthialibacteria; order Hinthialibacterales; family Hinthialibacteraceae; genus CAYPPG01. The sequence continues at coordinate 194,606 of CAYPPG010000002.1, read as the reverse complement.
GATACATCCAATAGGGATCCCATGCATAATATTGGAAAAGCTCAATCTCTTTCTGTCTCGATACCGGCTTATCTGCATCGATTGGCGGACTATTTTGAATCGCCTCTTTCGTCATGTTCACCGGAAAGATGTGTTTAACCCAATCCGGTCGATCCAGTGCAAAGGCATAAACCAACACCAATTTGTCAGGCAACCAATTTCCCGTATCGACGACCAGATAACGGAGAATCCACTGGTGATCATCGAAAAAAAAGTCTTCCACTTTTCCAATCTCACCGTCCAGCGCGTGAATTTGATAACCGAATATTTCTTGCATACTTCGCAGCATCGTATCTCACCTCCGTGAGAATCTTCTGTTCGCATGGAATCAGATGTAACTCAAAGAAAACAATCCTCGCTGATTACATCAATTTCAATTGTTCTCCCTGTTCTCCTTCTTCCACATCCAACGTTCGATCATCCAATAATTGTGAAACTTGTTCATCCAGAACGAGGACGGTTTTTTCTTCGTGAGAAAAACTCGTATCGCCGCTTCGTTCATTGTCCAATTTCAATCCGAGCGTATTTCCCTCGATCACGAATCGCAATGCCGCATCTTCCGGCGCATTGGCATTTTCAAGTAATTGATTCATATGGGCGCTTGCATTATTGGTTACATTTAACATATCTTCGACTCCTCTTTTTTCTTGCATGATGCGGGCAAGGATGCCCGCGCTCCGACTTTTCTTGATGCGGGCAAGGATGCCCGCGCTCCAACAACTTTGATTTTATGACTCGTGCAATCCTGCATTCTCTTCTTTTTATCAAACTTGAACCCAGTCATTTTCCCAATAGGCAGGTCGACCGTAATAATCATACAAACGAATTTCGAACTCTCGATTGACCGGCATGGTGGAATCGAAATCCGGGCTTTCTTTGATCACCTCTTTCGGCAAATCGACATGGAATTTTTTCTCCATCCATTGGATTTTATTCGCCCACTCGATGGCAAGAAGCACCTGCTTTGCGGGCATCCAATTTCTCGTATCGACGACAAAATAACGGAGTTCCCATTCATCGTCATCGACGATCAAATCTTCCAAATGACCGATATCCCCATCTTGCGCGTGAATAGAATATCCTTTTACCTCATTGAAACTTCGTAAAATATACGAAGAATGAGTTTCCGTGTTGCGGGATTCTTCTACTTTTTCCGCCCGTTCTTCCTCGGGAATCGGAGGATGTTCCGAATGTTCCGGACCCCAGTATGGCATCCATTTGTAATATTCAAATAATTCAACTTCCTGTTGACGGGAAACCGGTTTTGCCAGATCGATCGGAGGACTCTTTTTGACCATATCTTTCGAGAAGTGTATCGGAAATTTTCTCTGTGCCCAACTGGGATGTTCCAATGCGAATGAATAGATCAGCACCTTCCGATTCGCCAGCCATTCTCCTGTATCGACAACGAGATAGCGAATCGTCCACTCACGGTCCTCGAAATAGAAATCATCGACTTTTCCGAGTTCACCATCCATTGCTTGGACTTGATATCCGAGCAATTCTTTTACACTCCGTAACATTATCCTAACCTCCTGCTGTCGACCGGACTCTGTCGGTACTCTTGTTTTTGTTATAAAAAGAGCAATATGCGTTCCAAGTCACCGAATCAGTTACGTTACATTCAGATCAAAACGAGAGTATCATAAAAAATCAGGAGCGAGCGAGATTTTGAGAAGAGGGTAAGACATTGGCAAAAAAACTACCGCGAATCAACAAATTCGGCATGTTGGTGGGAGGCGGAAAACGGATGCAAATGGTGTTTTATGCCATCGAAAAAGCGGCATCCGTCGATTTTCCCGTTTTAATCGTTGGTGAAACAGGTACAGGAAAAGAACTCGTCGCACGGGAAATTCATGAACGAAGCACACGCAATAACAAACCGTTTGTGGCTGTCAATATGGCGGCTTTACCAACGGAATTGGTGTCCAGCGAACTGTTCGGGCACGAAAAAGGTTCATTCACCGGCGCGGCGGATTATCGAGCAGGGCGTTTTTCCGAAGCCCAGGGAGGCACGCTGTTTCTGGATGAAGCACTAACCATGGAAGAACGGGTTCAGACTGCACTATTACGAGTTTTGGAAACGAACAAGTTCCGGAAAGTCGGCGGAACAAATGAATTGGATGCGGATGTCCGCATCCTGGCCGCAATAAATGAAGAACCTAACCAGGCAGTAAAAACGAAACGATTTCGTGTAGATTTGTTACACCGCCTTCAAGTGATTCAAATCACGATTCCCCCTCTTCGCCGGCGCAAACGGGATATTCCGATGCTGGTGCAATATTTCATGGAAGATATTTGTCAGAATTACGACCATATCGATGTGTCCGTTTCCCAGGAAGCATTAGACATATTAAAAAATTACGATTGGCCGGGAAATGTACGGGAACTGCGGAATACGATCTTTCAAGCAGCCGTGTTTATTGGACGAGGAGAAATCACTCCGGACATCCTGCCTGAACATCTGATCCAGAATGAAGAACTGGAGAATTATCAACCTTCTACGGCTCAACCCGCAAGCATGGAACAACTGCCGAATCAACAATCGGTCATGATCCAAACCGAATTTCAACCCAACGTAGGTAGTGTTATGTCGGTAACATCGGAAGGCGTTTTTCTTCCCCTGGGGCTGTCACTCAATGAAGTCCAAAAAGTCTACGTCATGAAAACGCTATCGTTGACAGGAAACAACAAATCGAAAGCGGCCAAATCACTCGGATTGAGCCGAAAAACTCTTTACGATAAATTGGTTCGCTGGAATGTGCAGGACAAAGAAGAAATCTCTTAAGCATTCTTCTCTTCTTTCGGTTTTCCCGACCATTCGGTCTCTTCGACACCGTCCTGCCGGTTTTGATATCGCGCCATAACCCGAAGAAGATCCGAAAGACGATTTAGATATTCAAGCACATACTCACTGATTTCTTCCTGATGGTAAAGAGTGACCGCACATCGTTCCAACCGCCGGCAGATATCTTTCGCCATATACAAAACCGACGCCGGCAACGCCCCCCCCGGTAAGATATATTGCGAACCGGGGTTCAACACATCCGACAATTGCTCGATATAGTTTTCCAAGACCGTAACATGACTGGCTTCGATATGAGCAGGCGATTTGTTTTTCCTGGAGTTGGAAGTACTTGCCAAGTCCGCGGATAACCCGAAGAGATCATCTTGGATCTTCAATAACATAGGAATAATATTCGGTGAAACCCCGAGTGAGATCGCCATTCCCAAAACAGAGTTCAATTCATCGGTCGTGCCGCAAGCATGCACACGGGGTGAATCTTTCGAAACGCGTGTTCCCCGTCGTACTTGTGTGAACCCTTGATCGCCTGATGTGTCGTATTTCTTTTTCATGAATCTATCCTCATCCTATGGATTGTATTACTTATTCCGGAATCATATCGTATACTTGGACTCGTTCCCATGTATCTTGATTGCGCTCGATGAATTCTAGATGTTTTTCCGCTTTTTGGTAATAATCATGTCCCGTTTTATCCGCAAAGCGAACCACGAGGCACACTCCGTAACTATTGTCGACCACTTCCCGCGGTGTCCCCGCCGGTTTCCCAACTTCGATGCTCTGAACGGTTTTTATAGAACCTAGATACGTTTTACAATCCTCAATCAGCTGCTTGCGTTGTTCTTCCGTCGTTTCTTCCTTCAGCCAGAAATAGACAACATGCACAAAAGCAGATTGTGAAGATGACTCGATCTTTTCCTCCAACAAAGTTTTCTGCTGAGGGTGAGTTCCAAGCCATTCCACTTTCCCCGTTTCGATATCCAAGATTGCACCGACAATTTTCAAATGTCCGTCTTTCACCCGTTCTTTGGTGATCGGACTTTTGTTGAGTAAATCTTGGATCGCTTGCCAGACATTTTCCCGGATTGCCGTCTCGATCAAAGCCTCTCCATGTAAATCGGAATGTTCTTGTTTGGCTCTCTGTACGGCGGGAATGATATTGTCGATCAGTTCCGGTATGTTACCATGCACTTCGGCATTGTTTACGACGGCGGTAACCGCTCCGCAGTGCCGATGGCCTAACACGACCATGAGGGGGGTTCCCAAATGATCGACGCCGTATTCAATCGATCCCACTTCATCGGTATCGCAAACATTCCCCGCGACACGAATCGTGAAAATATCTCCAAATCCGACATCAAAAAAATATTCCGGTGGAACACGAGAATCGGAACAAGTGATTACCGTCGCAAAGGGATGTTGGCCGGCAGCGACTTCCTGTAGACGTTTTATATCGGAATGAGGAAACGTTCGTTCATTCTCGATAAAACGTTGATTTCCTTCCTTCAACCGTATCAATGCGTCCTCCGAAGACATATCGGATCCCTGGCTTTTTGCATCAGCAAAAAAGGGATAGCTCAAAAAAAAGAGTAAAAAAATAATCCTTATGCTTCGACTGAATTTTGTTCCTTTTTTGTACATAGTAATATCTCCCAACTATACGTTCAATCAGAATCTCCTGAAGAATCAAGATACTATAATCGAATCCTCCGTTTAATTCAAATCACTGCTTCAAAAGAGGCAAAAGGAATGAGAAATTGCTGCTGTTTCCTTCTCTTTTTCATATTGATTATTTTTGCATAAGAATCTGCTGTTGCTCTTGGATGGTTTCGGCTACTGTAGAAATCGATTGTCGAATGTCTTTTGCACGAGGACTGCGTAAAAAGAAAGCTCGCCATTCGGCTTCTTGAATATGCTCAGCGGCATGATCGAGCAAGGTACGATCACGATTCAAGATAGCCAATTTCGCTTCCGCGCGAGCCAATGTGTCAAGATAGGCAAAATTCATGTCATCTTTTTCCACCGCCTGAGACGCTTTTTCCAAAGCGATCCGATACTGTTGCCGCTTGGCGTCGGCGTGGTCTGAAACATCTGCCAGGAGAACATGCGCCATCGCTTTTATATTGCAAAAATAGTCTTTATATTGCACTTCCTTGTTCAATTCCACACTTTGATTCAAATGAAATTGACATTCCGCCAACAGATCCAGCTGATCGGTATTTTCCTCATACTGTGCCTGAAATAAAACATAGTCAGCCCACACAATACTGAGCAACCAGTCATCCGCCGCCGCTTGCCTGATCCCTTCCGGGATTTCCCGAATAGCCCGTTGTCGCAGCGCTCGTTCGATGATTTTTTCCGTATATCGATCTTTCTTGTCTTTTTCGATATTTTCCCGGCGTCGAATAAGGGCATTTTGAATCGTCTGCTCCTCAAAACGGACGGATTCTTCCAGCAGAAAATAACAAAAAATAACCAATAACACCCCACCCAACAAAGGGAGTAGCTTCTTCCAAGAAAACGGAACCGCTCCAGCGCTCTTTTGAGAAGCGCGCCAAGAGGTTTCTTTCAACGTCTTGGTAACGGCAAGAGCGTAGGCAAAAATATTGACGGTTGAAAAAGATATCCATCCGATGACGTGATAAACACCGTTTTCATGCACCAGAATAAAAGGAGAAACGATGAGGGATAAAGTATACACCATCAGAAGAAAATAAATCGTCCGGTAGGAATGCAATGTTTCCCGGTACCGTAAACACGCCCAACAGGAAGCGAAAAAGGAAAGTGTTACCGTGATCCCGAGTATAGCAACCAAACCATACCAAAAAATACTGACAGGGAAGTGACTAAGTGAGGCCATACTCTTGGTTTGAGCCGTAAGCAGGTCAAGGCGGGAGAAGGAATACGAAAAGAGTATGGCAAACGCGAGACCGGCTCCCGCTAGAATCGGCAATCCCCGAATACAATGCCACGTTAATTGCGAAAGGGGAATTTTCCCCGATAAAGGAAGCATAAAAAGATGGTTTCGGCGGGTTTGAAGGGCGGCAAATATCGCCGCCGCTAGAAACGATAATGGACCGACGAGAAAGATGCGCGTCAATTCGCTGACGATTTCTTGATAGGTCAAGTGACGGGATAATACGGTTTCCGGCAATATAAACGCCAGATTCTCAAGCCCCATCAAAGCACCGAAAAAGATCGCGAACAGAAATCCAATCGACAAATGATCGGAATAATCGGCGGGATTCATCCATTGCGCAAAATGAGCATAAAAATTCTGTACGGTTCTCTCGATGAATCCACGGCCTCTCACATTGAAAGAAAGTTCCAAAGGAAGATACGCTCGAAAACGCCCCCAGACAGGTTTGGAGTCATGATCATGACTCCGAAGATGCCGCCTGGCAGAACCAATTGCAGTGATGACATTCGGACGAAGATGAGGATTTTTTAAAGGCTGCTCGATGCATAAGGATTGATAAAAACTTTGGGCCGCTTTCAGTGGCATAGCGTCATCACGCACTTCGGCTTGGTACCCCAAGACGCACATCCCGAGATCATGCAATCCCGAGGCAAATCCTGCCGAATAACGTCCACGGCTGGATGAACTGCAAGCGTTCAAAAACAAACAGGACGGCATAGAGTTTCGAGATCTTTCATCTTTCAAGGAAAGAAACATTCTGCGCATCTTTTCCACGGAAATATAATCAATCCCACCGTTCTCTCCTTCAAAACAGAGACAGGGTTCATCATCGTAAATAACTCCATGTCCAACAAAATGAACCAGTTGATAGGAATCCCCCCGTTCGAATGAAAGATGTTTCTCAAAATCGGAAAACGTTCGAATACCGCCAGGCTCTTTTTTTCGAACCTTGGGGCCGATATGAATCAATCCGTGAGTTTGTTGTTCCAATAAACGTAGAGATTCAATCTCTTCTATCCCTTGCGGCAGCGGTTGTAGTCCCACCTCTCTGTTTTTGGCTTCTTCCGTGAATACAAAAGGAGAAACGAGCAGTATTCCCCATGACGAAATATCCAGTGAACGGGATAAAGTGGTGAACACTTCCCTGGAATGGGAGCGAATAATTTGCAGTGAGTACCGCTGGGAGATAAATTCTTCTCCGTCGTGAAGCAGCTCCCATGGCAAATCCTCGAGTGCTAGACATAATTCCCGGTTTTCGCTCGTCGGTGGCGGGAAACGCAGGCATAAAATTCGTGTGGTGGAATCTTCTTTGAGATTGGCAAAAGTACGAATCAAGGATGTTTGAGCATGCTTTCCCAGATATTCGTAGAGGCGTTTTCCGGTTTCGATGGTACCGGAGATCAAATCGGTAGTCCAGCTGCTTTCGGTTGTCCCATCTGTAATCCGAACCGGCAAGTCACCTGCGGCGGAAAATCGGCGTGTCGGCCAGGGAAGCCGTAATTCCGCATGTTTCCCTGTTTGATAATAAAAATTTGTTACCAATTCCCCTTCTTCGAACTGAGGTTCCCCAAAACTCCACCAGAGCCTATGTCCTGAATGTTCTAGCATGTGCCGATCCTACATGATCATGAAATATACCGCCATATGTTAACACGGAATGACGATGAGGTCTAAATCGACAAAGGCCATTCTGGTATAATTGTTTTAGTCAATTTACAATAATTTACGATGATATGGAGTGAAGGCATGAAAAATGCGCTATCCTAATAGTGGAAAGGATCAGGAAAATGAAATCAATCGTTCGAGTCTTCACATTTCTATACATCGTTGCTATTACGCCTTTCCTGACTTGTGATTCTTCATTTGCTTCTGCAGAGAAGGCCGTACAAATGCGCGTTGCGCGCTTATCTTATATTGAGGGGCCGGTTTCTATTTTGAGAACTCAAGATGAGGATTGGATCGATGGAATGATCAACACCCCCCTAATGGCAGGTGATCAAGTGTACACCGGGCCGGGGGGCAAAGCGGAAATTCAGTTGGAAGATAACGTCAATCTCTATCTGGCCCAAGAAACATTTCTTGCTATCAAGGTATTGGACGATGCATTGGGGCGAATTGAGATCATGAAAGGAATCCTAGCGATCAGTGCACAGGATGTTCCTTATGACCGGCCACCGCTGGAAATTCAATCGGCTTATTTCAAAACCACTGTTTTGGAACAAGTCAAAGCACGAGTTCATGTCAGCGAAGCCGGACCGGCTGAAATTCCTGTTCGCCGAGGAATACTCCGCGTTTATCGCGATGAAGAAAGCCATTTCCGCATCAAAGGCGGAGAAAAACTTTTAGTAGAGAATCCCGATCCCAATACATATTTATATGTACCTTTCCAAGAGATCACCGATTTTGACCGGTGGTGTGATTTGCGGGATGCCATTCATTACACAAGCCCCAGCAAGCAATATGTTTCCAACCGTGTCGCGGGCTATCAAGATTTGGATCGGTATGGTGAATGGATCGAGGTTCCCACATATGGCCGCGTTTGGCGTCCAACTACGGTGGTTGTCAACGAATGGGCTCCTTACCGCTCAGGGAGATGGGTATATGTCGAACCATATTCTTGGACATGGGTGTCTTATGAACCGTGGGGCTGGGTTCCCTACCATTACGGCCGTTGGGTGTATACACCGAGTTATCGCTGGTGTTGGGTTCCTCATGAGGTCGTTCATGTCAGTTATCATCACCGGCCGGTCTGGTATCCGGCACTGGTCTCCTTCACCTATGCGCGCCATGGAAAATATTTCAACTTTTCCATTGGTGGGAGCTACTATAGCGATCCTTGCATCGGCTGGTTCCCGCTCGGTCCGCATGATCCTTATCACCGCTGGTACCATCACCGCGGGATTTATGTGGATCCGATCACCCATGTGCGCATTCATGATTATGATCATGATACAGTTGTCAATAATATTACGATCAACAACACCACGATCAACAATTATCAAAACAGCAACGCTCCAAACGGTGTGACAGTCATGCCGCGAAGAGATTTCATCGAAGGAAGACAAGCACGAAGAGGAACGGCAACCTTGGTCAAAGCGGATACTAAAGACGTGCACCTCGGGAAAGCCGCTATTACATCCTTACCGCAACGCCGTGAAAAGCGTGAGGTGGAACGACGGAAAGAAATTACTCTTCCTGGTTCAAATACAGGGAAAGCCAATCTGAGCAATACCGGTGGAGGGAAAACGAGAGTCAGCACGGAACCGACACGGAACAATACAGCGGTTTCCAGAAAACGTATTGAAAACCCGGATACTCCGAATCAAGCGAAAACGGCCGAATCGGTCAATCGGGAAAATCGGAGAATTCCGGCGACCAAGGCACGTAGAAGCGATTCCCGCACCACAACCGGACAACCGTCCTATCAAGATATAACAAAAAATAGGACGCAGACAAAAGCAAGACGTAGCGATACTCAAACGGATGCACGCTCAAAAGTCGAAGAATCAAAGACGAGAGTGACACCGAGACGAGAGAATACATCCACTGCGGGAAAACCATATTACAATCCTACCCGCATTAATGCCGGGAATTCGGCGAAGGTTGAAAAAAGGACGGGGACAACAGAGCGAACAATCCCTCGGTTGGAATCGAATACATCTCGATCCAGACGAAGTGTTCCTTCAACAACCTCTCCTTCCTTGAGCGGAAAAAGGAACTCTTACTACCAAAACCACCGGACTCAACCGAGCCGTAGTTCGATACCGAAATTGCATACAGAGCGCAAATCCTCGATATCACCTTCGCGAAGCACGATTCCACAGAACCAAAACCGGCGTTCGACAATTACACCGTCCACGTCCAGAAGCAAAAGTACAATACCGTCAACTCCATCCCGCTCAAGTTCGATACGGAGGAATTCCACACCTTCCACGGAAAGAAGTTCTTCTTATTCGCAGCCTGCGCGGTCATCCAGTAATCGGAAAAGCTCGAGTGTAATCCCGCGGAGTCCTTCGCGGGATTCCTCCAGCACTTCTCGGATTCCCTCCTATTCGAGTTCCCGGAATACGTATACTCCTCCACAATCCCAGTCCCGCAATCAAATTCGGTACAGCGGGCCTTCTTCTTCGACCTCGCAAAATTTAAGGAACAGAAGAGGAACTGTTACACTGAAAAAATCGCCATCTTCGTCTTATAGCCGAAGCCGCAGTTCCTCGCGGCAATCGTTTTCCAATACACCTTCCCGCTCCTATCAACAGCCGTCTTATAACTTGCGATCACCCAGCCGGAGTTCGAGCCGCTCCTATTCTTCTCGCAGCAGTTCTCCAAGTTACAGTTCGCCTCAGAGAAGCTACTCCATACCGTCCAGAAGTTCCAGCAGTTATAAAGCTCCAAGCCGGTCAAGTTCCTCTTATCGCAGTTCAAGCCCAAGCCGGTCTTCAAGCGGGATGAGTTCTTCACGGTCCTATTCCTCTTCGAGATCCACTTCAAGCAGCCGGTCTTCGGTATCCGCTCCGCGAACGTCTTCATCTTCGTCGCGAAGTAGTTCATCATCTGCTTCCCGCAGTAGTACTACTAGCCGGCGCAGGAATTAAACGAAAGTGAGCAAGGGTAAGCTTCGCTTGCCCTTGCCACCTTTAATGTCCGAATCGGGATTGGCCTGAATTATAGGATTTTCAGGATGGAGGGATTGAGTTAGAATACAATTTCACAGACATCTATAGACTAATTCAAGGATTGTGTGTGCATGTTCAACCGTTTTCTATTAACCATACTTCTTGTAGTACTCATTCAAGAAAAAGGGAATTCGAAAGAGATTCGAAAGGAACAACCGAAGTCCGCAACTGCCGCATCCGCAATACAATCCATCACTTTGTCCATTCCAGGCTTAATGCCCAAACAAAACCCGTTGGTTATGGTTCTTATCAAAGCGGGAACCTTTCGAATGGGTTCGCCGCCGGATGAACGGGGTCGATTCGCTGATTATGAGTGGCCTCCGCATGAAGTGCACATCTCGCAAGATTTTTATATCAGTCAATATGAAATCACACAGGCGCAGTGGTTTTGTGTTATGAATTATAGTCCGCAGCAATCCTTCGTATTGCCAAACCATCCTGTTACGCAAGTCAGTTGGAAAGACTGCGTCCGCTTTTGTAACCGATTGAGTTTCAATCTCGGTCTCACTCAGGTCTACGATGAGAAAACCTGGCAAGCCGATTGGAGTGCGAATGGATTTCGTCTACCGACGGAGGCGGAATGGGAATATGCATGCCGGGCGGGAACTCAAACCCGTTTCTGGTTTGGGGATGCATTGGAATCCAAGGATGCGGAGGGCACGAAAGATTCTAACCTTGATCCATATTTATGGTGGTATGGAAGCTACGATCCGCAGGCTAAGTTTTGGGGCATTTCCGAAGTGGGCTTGAAACGGCCCAATCCTTGGGGATTGTATGATATGCATGGAAATGTCATGGAGTGGTGTCACGATTGTTGGATCGATCCTTATCCGCGTGGACGAACGATTGATCCACGCGGTCCGGAAGAGGGTTACGATCGAATTTATCGGGGAGGCGCATGCCAAAGTTACTTGCGGGATTGCCGGGCTGCCTATCGGGAGATGCGTTCCGCCGATGCCGATTATACGGATATTGGCTTTCGCATTGTGAAAAACAAGCAGTAAATTTCACACGATTTCCAGTAACTCAAACCCATTCTTTCCCATAATCATAAAAAATGGTAAAAGGAGATTGCGAAAAGCCAATGATTAAATCCAGGAAACCGTTTTTTTCTAAATCCACGAGATCAAGAGTTTGGATTGGCGAATCACTTTCCATATTGAGAAGAGACGTTTGGTAAAAATACGCGCCCTGGTTCTGGTAGAGAAAAATAGAATTATTGCGATCTGCAAGGACGAGATCGTCCAGTTTATCCTGGTTGATATCTCCCACGGCATAGGCGCGGATTGGCGCCGGAGTTTGAAATGAAAATTCCGGTTTGGAAAACGAAGTGACGCCACTATCAAATAAAAGATGAGTATCGTGATTTTTTCCACAGCCCAAAAAGAGGAACTTGCATTGTTGTTCACGTTTCGTTTTTATCGGAACCGCATACATTGCGTTGGCGGCGGAAAGAATCGGTGATGGACGAGCTTTCTCACTCCCTCTGCTCTCATAATACAGTGGATGAGAGCGATCAAAGCATAAGATGAAGTCATTCTTTCCATCCCTATTCAAATCGAAAATAGTGGACGAGACTGCAGGAAAAATCATTTTTTGAATGAAGGATGCCTTGAATTGAAAAAATCCCAATCCCTTGTTTACAAAAAGCAGGTTATATTCGAAATTCCGGCAACAAAAAAGAGCGTCCGGTGAGTCATCGTTGTTCAAATCTCCCGCCGTAACATGCGAAACTGACAAAGAACGATTCGTGATTACGCTTAACAGACTGAAATGGCCTTCCCCATCGTTCATGAACACCTTGCTTTTTTGGGTCAAGCTGGCCGCAATCGCATCGATATCTCCATCCCGATTCACATCACATACAGTCATGCAGGGAACAACATCCAAGTGGGGGCCGAATGTACTGTGTTCGACCAATTTCCCCGTTCCGTCGTTTCGAAAGACGAAATTGGGTTCTCCCCGCTCTGTTCCGGCAAGAATATCCGGATAACCGTTCTGATCGACATCTGCGATGGCAGTACAGAGGAGTTTGTGGCATTCGTGTCCGAATGTTACGGATGTATGTTGAATGTCGGTGAAGGGATTGTAAATTTTTAACAGTTGGATGTTGAGCGAAATCACGGATGAAATTGACCAACGGGGAGAATTCAAACTCCACTGCTGCTGCACATATTGTCCTAGAGAACCGATTGCAGTAAACCCTAGAAACAGATACAGCATCAATCCCAATAATAAATGAAAAGGAATTCGGCTTAACTGGCCAAGAGGGGTATTCAAAATATTGTCTAAGCGGAAAAGCAAAGTGTTATTTGTATGAAAATGGGCTAGGACTGAAGGAGCCGGTTGGAAATGAACATAGTTTTCCACACTATCCACCAAGGATTCGCCATATTGTATTTCACTGCCTTGCAAAAGGGCGGCCATCTCATCACAGGCCATATCTTGCAAGAGAATCAGCTTCTTCTGCATCCAATAAACGAAGGGGTGTAAACAGAATATCATTTGAAAGAATCGCATCGCGTGAAGGATGAGAAAATCGCGGCGGTACAGATGACACATTTCATGAAGAATCACCCCATACACCTGTTCCTGTTTGGATTTCTGCAAATACGATTCGGGCAAACAAAGCACGGTTCGATACAAGCCGGTGACAAAAGGAATGCAGTTTTCAGAGGTTTGACGAACAGACACCGTTCCTTCGATAAACATGATTTGCCGGGTGCGTTCCACCATGTTGAGGATGACCGGATCTTGGACGGGAGTTGTACGTCGGAGAAAATCACGCACCAACCGCTTTTCTTTCCACCAGCGAAGAAACGAAACCATGCTTCCAGACAACCAGATCATAAGTAGCAATCCGATCAAAACGGGAATGATTTGATGGATTCCTGTTTCCCCATGAACATGAGCGTTCAGTTCGGGACCCGCACTCTGCGAAGATGAGGCAGGAGGTGGAGGATTCTGTTGTGTCGGGTGAGAACTTACACTCTCTTGCGAAGTGATGATTTCATAGCCCGACATCGGCTTGAATTGACTTGAATGCGGCTCAATCAGTTGAAAGGGAAGAAGAAACGGAGCGATAGGAATGATCCAGAGAAGCAAAAGCGTCGTAGATAATAATGCCGCTCGGAAATTCGCCCGGCTTCGCCGAAAGAGAATAAGAAGAACCGCTAAACAGGGAATGACGATGGAAATTGAAATCAACCAAAAGATAAAAATGCCGATCATGGTTTGTTTTCTATGTCAGATTCCTGGGATTTGTTTTTTTTCGCGTTTTCCAGCTTTTTTTTCAAGGTCTGCAAAATTTCCGGGGTGGCGTCCGTTTGATTGAGAGCGCTTAACACAAAGTTTTCCCGGTTCCCCTCAAACAACGTATTGATGAGGTGAGAGAAAATGCGTTTCTCCATGGGATTGCGCTGGACGGTCGCCGTGTAATGAGTCGCATTTTCTTTTTTTTTCGCTTTGACCAACCCTTTTTTCGTCATGGTTTGAAGAGTAGTGCGCAAGGCGGATTCCGAACGCTTGATGTCTTGCTTCCGCAAGGTTTCGCGAACTTGGTCCACCGTTGCCTCTTCCAAGCGCCAGAGCTGTTTCATCAAAAACAACTCCCAATCCGTCGGTGTTTCCGATTTTTTTCTCGCCATGGTTACCTTCTTGCTCCCATGAATAAATCACATTACAATATTTTAATTATTTTTTTTAAAATAACAAGCAGATTGTACTGTAGTCACATTTTATTCAATCTTCTCACAATAAACCGAAAAAGTCTTCACAGCCGTTGACACGCCAATTTACTCGTGCTAGTTTACTAGTGAATCAAAATACACTTCAGTTTATTGTAATTTTTTTCGTGAAGAAAACAAGGTCGTCTCATCCGGAAGATGAGACGTATTTTCGTTTTCTAACGCATTATTCTAATCAGGAGTTAAACAGATGATATCCATATGGAAACTGGTAGCAATAAGACCGTTGCAAAAGATAGTTTTTTTTTTATGGCTTTGATGAGTATTACGGCTCAAGTTTGGGCGGAAGTGAATGTGGAACGTGCTTTTTCAGAAACATACAAACCAGGAGGATTGTTCACAATTCAACTTGAAGTAGCCATATCCAACAATGCACCAACAAGTCTTGTTGTAGAAGACGTTGCGCCAGAAGGGTGGGAGGTCACGATTATCGCTCCACCGGAGAATTCATATTCGGAGCAGAATAAAGTAGGGTGGACTTTGCAGTTCGAACAAGGTGTTTCCAGCCAGTTATTGACATACATGGTTACCGTTCCGCAAACAGCATCCGGAGCCCAAAAATTTCATGGAAACTTCAGAATTGAGGTAAATGGTCAATCGTTATCAAAATCCATCGTGGGGGAAGTTATGGCTTTCCCGGAAGAATTGCGTTCAATCGACCATGGCTTAGTGGCGTGGTACACCTTTGATGATCCCTCTCAGTTAGGGAATGATTCAAGTGGGAATGGCAATCATGGAGTCTCGACTGACAATGTAGCGGCAACGGATGGTGTGTATGGCAAGGCGGCCAAATTTAGCGGATACCACAACCCAGGACATATTTATGTCAGAAACAATGAAACCTTGATGTTTGACAATGAATTTACGTTTGCCTGTTTTGTTCAAATAGATTCCTATTTGGGAATGGACGGGTGGGGCAATCAAAAAGATGGATCGGGGCAAACGGTTTTTGCCAAAAGCCATGACCGCAGGGGATTTACATTTCGCAACTATTTGTATCCCAGCGACTTATATTCTATCAGTTTTACAAACAATCAATTTTCCTCACCCTCTTTTCAGGTGTATCGAAAAGAAATTCCTTCACAATTAGGCAAGTGGCGCCATCTCTCTGTTGTATATGATTATGATCATGTTCATTTGTATCTCGATGGAAGACGAATTGAGACACAAATCGGGGAAATGGAAATATCGAAGGCGAATGGACAGGATTTATATTTGGGGAAATTCTCGGATACATGGTACCCGCTCAATGGCGCGTTGGATGATTTCCGTATCTACAACCGCGCTCTTTCGGATGTGGAAATCAAACAGCTATACCAAAAAGGCAATATCGAGTCATTTCCTTTACCCCTTCGGATTGTGATCGATACGGAACCGGATTCCCTCAACGCTCCATGGGTTCTTTATTTGCCGGATGGCTCTACACAAGAAGGTGAGGGGGATCTAAAGATACAAAATGTTCCTGCAGGGGAATATATGATCGATTGGGGAAATGTTGAAGGATGGTTGTCTCCGCAAATCGAAACCCACACGCTAAACATCTCTGAAGGAGAAATTGTGTTTGAAGGAAAGTATGTGGATTATACAAAAGAAAAAATCATTCTTGTTCACTATCCGCCAGAATATATCGCGTTTCATACTCCAATCAAACTTCGTGTGGGAGTTCCTTCTTCTTCGTTGGACCATCTGGATCACATCACTCTCTTGTATCGAACAAAAGGATCGGATGTTTATGAGAATACACGCCCGCTAGTTCCCCTACCGGGTCAAAATACGATTTTTGAAACGACAATTCCCAAGGATCACAATGTAGATCGTTTAGAATACTACTTTGAAGCAACATTGATCGATTCACTGGAAACGGTCTTGTTAGGGAGTCCCGAATCTCCTTATCAAACTCAAAACCTATCTTATGAAGTGATTCCTGCTATTTTTTATTCGAACAAAGACACGGAAACATCCACCAAATCAGTCACCCCCCAACAATCGGAAGCCCATTTGTCAGTGGAGGTTTCGATTCTCGACCGTTCCACAGGAAATCCATTTACGGATCAGGAAGGCGAAGTTCTATTTCATACGGAAGTAAATGAACGGTCGTATCCTCTACTTTTTGATGATTCCGAGCAACTTTGGCAAACACAGGTTTCAGAAGAAAACGGAGCGATGGCGTTAGCCGGTTCGATGGCAACCATTGAAATCAAAAAGGATACCATACCTCACCGGTTTATCTTTCCGGCAAAAATCCCACAACAAAATCCCACATTTGATTTAACGGTTTTCGTACGGGATGATCAGAAAAATGCAGTCGTGGGAGCCCGTGTTGAATTGATTCATGATATCAATATCCAAAAACAACGAATATATGAAACAACTACGGGTCCGGAAGGATATGCACGCTTCCAATCAATCCCCAGTCAATATTACGCAATAAAAGTACACCATAAAAATGGAGTCGTGGAACGTTTACCCATTCTGATTGATCGTAATCATACGATTAATATAACCGTCTCGAATGCAGAAATACCGATAGTCGCAGAGTCTGTCGATCTTCTTTTTCGGGATATAAACCAATTTCGCACACGGGAACTTCAAACTGTCAGCAATATTTCATCATATATTGATCAGGTCATCACCACCCCAAATGAGCAAGATCAATCCTGGATTGAAGAAATTACAAATCGATATTTCACCTTATTTCCGGATGCTTACGGAATTGCGAAAGTCGCTGTGAATAAACCATTGAGTTGGAATATTGTAAATAATCTAGCGGCCGCAGGTCTCACGATCTATGGATTGCAGCAAAGCCCCGATGATCTGATTTGGGCGGATATGTATTTGGGTGATCTTGTTTATCAAAGTAGTATCTATACTCTTGCCGCTTCCGATGATGAAACCCAAAAGCGTTTTCAAAGTGAAATCGGTAATATTGTCAACCCCAATTTATCCGACGAAGAGAAAAAAAATATTTTTACCGCAAATGATCATACGGTAGAACTTTACCAACTCAAGTCCTATACGTTCTTCAAGGAATCCCAGAACGCAATCAATCTGCACCGGGATAATGCTTTGGAACAAATCAAAGAAATCCATACCGTTCCGGAAGAGTTGGACCTCGAACAAATCCAACTGTCTTCCAATATTCTTTCTAGAAATTTAACGAAGAACAATCTTGATAACCGTATTTATTATTGGCAGGATGAACGTTTCATTTCCGATTTTCAAAACCAGCCTACAGAAAGAAAAAATGCCTGGATTCGCCCAACCGGGAAAATCCAGGAGGAACTCGATCATATAATTCAATTAAAAAATAAGGCGGAATGGAATGCGAAAACCGCTGAATATGCTGCGGTAGGTATTGCATATGGTGGCCTTGCTGTTACGGCTCTTGCAGGAGTCGTAAATGTTGGTGTTTTCGCCGTATTGGGAAATCCGTGGATCACGAATTCTTTAACACTCGGTCTTGGTCAAGCCGCAATCGCCTATCAAAACCAGGCGATTCAGCTCAATAAAACATTACCGGCTTTATGGTCGCTGTCCGCGGCGAATATGGGAGCGAATATAGTATATACCTCGAAGGATTTATTTGAAAACACAACAAATTTGTGGATTCATGAACTTCGAGAACCGCACTATTTTTCCAAAAATGTGAAACGTAACAATTATCATCTCTCCCTCGAATACGATCACATGTATGATCCAGAAAGCGGTTTGCATTTATTAAACGATATCAACTATTATTATGCCCATATCCCAATGTTTGGTTACGAATGCAATGGCAGACCTTGCAGTATACAAGAAAAGCGCTCGACGGAAACCATGGGAATATTTGACGGAAAGATTCATCTGAAACCTGAACACAACGGAACATTACCGGTGCGTTTTCGTGTCGACGTCAAATCCTATTATGGCAATATGGGAAGTGTTCTTCTTGGTGAAGATTCGTATCATACCCGGTTGACACATGTCGACAAAAATCAACCCATCGAATTGCCTTTCAAGTATTACTATCGGTATCCAAGGAATATCAATTTAGACTCGAATACCGCATTTATTACGAAGAAGCATTTTGTAAAAATATCGATCTTTGAAGAACCGTATCCAAAAAGTATTTATACTCGTACCTTCGCATTTCGATTATGCGATTGGACTCAACATTACCGTCAAAAGAAACAACAGAATAGCAATTCCACTTCAACTAAGCAAACCATAGCCCAAAACGAAAACCATGCAGACTCACTGGAATTCGATGGAGAAATACAACTTTCCAAAAATCAATCTTCTTGGGAGCATGATATTTCCATTGATGATCCAAGTGTCAAATATATAAACATTTCGGTCTATTATTCAGATGATGAGTTGATCTCGGCAAGGCTCGAAAGAAGTGATGGCCGCATTCTTGGATTCGATATGATCACGTTCCAAGATCGAAATGAAATTGTCGGCGAATACAGCGGATTTCAAAGCAATCCAATCCAATTTAGAATCCTGCCGGAAGAATCCTATAATTATAAACTAACCTTGAATTTACATCAAGCGGAATATGTGCAAGACACAGCGGCATGGGTTACAATTTCTGCGATCCAAGAGAAACCGGCCTCGTTATCCGCCGCTTTTACTTCTCCATCCATCCTCGGTGTACCGGGTCAAATTGCTTCCTTTTCTCTTATTATAACGGAGACAGGACAACAAGAACCCGTTCACAATATTCAAATTCCTCCTGCCGTTGTAACAAATCATATAGAGACTGCAATACCTCCCTTACAAACCGATAACCATACAATTCCGATTCTTATGCCAGGCGCGCAAAATGAATTGGTCATTGGCTATTCCATTCCTGCCGATATTGCCTGGAAAGAGGGAAAAAATGCAGAAGATACGGTTTTTTACGGTCAAGTCGAAATTCAATCCGATAATCTAGTGCCTCTTTTACAACCTATTGCGATCTTCATCGATACGGATAGTGATGGGATGCCGGATCATTGGGAAGTGAATACCAATCTCCGTCCATTAGAAGATGATAGCGAGGATGATCCGGACAACGATGGGTTGATAAATAGCCAAGAATATTCACTCGGTACGAATCCAAGAGACAACGATTCAGATCAGGATGGTTTTAATGACTATAACGAGATTCATGCCGGTTCAAATCCGTTGGATTCAAACAGTACTCCGGATGATTTTGAAACGTTTATTCCTAATTGGATGCATTATTAAATCATTCATCATTCATATTTTTACTTTATTAACTACACGAATTAAAGAAAGGATAAGGCTATGATTCATTACCGGGAATTTTTATTCACAAATTTTCTGTTGGTTATTACGGTGTCAACGAGTGTATCCAAACATGTATCCCCAAAAGATATAATCATTGATCTGAACAATACTGAGAAAATTATCATGAAATATATTCCGGGAGGGACATTTTGGTTGGGCGGCGAAATCATCAATGACCGAAGATCTCAACAGCATCAAGTTACGGTCAGTCCATTCTACATGGCCGAAACGGAAATTACCAATGCTCAATTTCGTGCATTTCGGCCAAACCACGATAGTCAAAAACTTTGGGGATATTCCTTGAATGGAAACGATCAACCCGTTGTGTTTGTCGAGTGGGATGATGTCAAAAAGTACTGTGCTTGGTTATCCAAAAAAACAGGTTACACGTTTCGTCTCCCCTCGGAAGCAGAATGGGAATTTGCTTGCCGGGCCGGAACGTCTACCTGCCGATGGTGGGGAGATGATTTCAAAGGTACAAAAGCATGCCGATATGCGAATGCCGCGGATCAAACATTTCAAAAGACTAAAAAATACGATACTTTTTTTAGGCGGTATTTAAGCTCGTTCGAAGTTTTCCATTGTCAGGACGGATTCACTGTTACCGCCCCTGCAAAAAGTTTTCAACCCAATAAATTTGGTTTGTATGATATGCTCGGAAATGTTTATGAACTGTGTGAAGATTTTTATGATGACGACTATTATGACTCTGCTCCAAAGATCAATCCTATTAATACCACTCCTAATTCGGAATTGCATAGAGTTGTAAGAGGGGGATCTTGGTGTTCACGGATGGTGTTTGTCCAATCAGGTTCTAGAAACTTCTGTTGCACTGTACCAACAGATCCCTATTTCAAAGATAATGCTCACCCCCCGAGTGATAATTGTTGGAATAATAATATCGGTTTCCGTCCGGTAATGATCAAACAATAAGGAGAAACGAAATGAAGATAGAAGATTCTGTAAATAAAAAGATTGTACTACCAGCAGTGATCGTCATTATATGTGTTTTTGTTTTTCTTTTATTGTTCCATGATTGTTATGATAATTTTTTTATATCTAAATTTTTATTTTTTATTCCTTTCTATCTTTTTGTTATTAATCCATTCTCCTTAAATAATAAGATTACCATAGAGCATCAAAATATTATACATTCCGATCTATTTGCAATAGTGATTGCATTACTGTTCAGCACACCATATGCGCTTGCATGTAACGGCTTCGTAGACATGAATATTGAAAAAGCAGCTGCGTTTCATTGTCTTGGAATGTATTTTCTCAGTTATGGTTTTGTGATGCTTACAAAACACCTCGCATTCCTTAAGGAACATGATTCGTTCTTTTTCTCCTATACCGACAAAATATGCTCAATTCTTCACGCTATCAGTTTTCTTGTATGTTTCATCATACGGAATAATATTTCGTGGGAAGAAGCGATCGACAATTCTAAGTATCCTCTTTTTACAGTCGCAAATGAAACCGTACAATGGTGTGCATTTGTAATCACTTCTGGTTTTATTTTAATTATTTTGATTATAAATTCCAATATGTCAGATGATATGGATGAATCAAATCAGAGAAAAGAATAAATAAATTAGTAAAAATAGTAAGATAATAGTAAGATATAAGCAAAAAAGTGAAAATTAGAAAACATATACAGAATGAGGGAATCTATCAATCCGATGAATTTAGGGGTGGGCGCAGAACAATTCGTCTTCTACGCCCATTCATCGTTTTGATGAGTTCCCACCGAGTTATCCCTTGGTCGGTTACTCGCCAGCAAATCGGCCTCCGTTTCACCCGGTAACTCTATTGTACCACAACCACCGCTCCCGGTTGATTTTTTTCTACAGGAAATCCATCGTTTCCCGTTTATCATTCATGTCCAATTGGAGAATTTATCACACCAGGAGCATTGATCCACACCTCTTTCGGTACTTTCCCCACACACGGTGGTTTCTTCACAAACCGTTCCGGAAATTCCGGCCGGTATTTCAGCGTCTTGAACTGACTTTCCGAATAGGGATTGTCATTGGAAACATGAGGACGGCTGGCGTTTTCGTGATCCCCAAATCCGCCAGCAAAAACGCCACTTCTGAAAATATGGCTTTGGGCGCTCTTATGCTTCAGTACGGTAGCCGCCGAATATCACCTTTGGCAAGGGTAAATTCCAAAATCAAGTTTTCTGTTTATAATTCTTTCGGTAACACAAACGGCTCACGATATTTCTGCCTGGCTAACATCGCATTCGCTTTTCCATCCCTTCCAAAATCCATCCGTTCCGGATCGAACATCACTTCCCGTTTCAAGCGATACGCAATATTGGCTAACAACGGTAGGCAGGAAGACAGGAATATTTCTTCAATCTCCGCATTCAGCATGTCTTGCTTTCCGGTTCGCACGGCATCGGCAAAATTGCGGAAATGCAGCGTGCTGCCTACACTCCCCTCGATAATCTCCGGTTCTTTCTTCTCACCGAGATAGATTCGCGCAAATCGGTTATCAACCACCATATATCCTTTAGACCCATAGAAGATTGCGCCGGAAGTTTGAATATCGCCCTCTGTATTAGTTGGCAATCCTCGAGTTTCTGCATGGAGGAGAGTCCCGTCTTCATACTCGAAGGCGGCATGTTGAGTGTTCGGTGTTTCTCCCTGATCCTCGTATCCGAAGCGGCCACCGGTTGTGTGGATTTTGACCGGCAGTTTTTTATTCAATCCCCAGCGGCAGACATCGACCAAATGAATCCCATTGTTGGCCATTTCCCCATTCCCGAAATCCCAGAACCAATGCCAGTTGTAATGCACCAAATTTTCATGGTATCCCACATCCGGTCCCGGCCCTTTCCACAAATCCCAATGCAGCCACGAGGGCGGTTCTTTCACCGGTTTGAATCCTAATGATGGGCGCGGTTTAATGACCAGCGCTTTGGCCATGTATAAATCACCGATCACACCATCACGTAAACGCTCGATTGCCTTGCGAAACAAATCGCTGGAACGCCGCTGTGGACCTCCCTGCGAAATCCGATTGTATTTCCGCACCGCATCCACCATCATCTGTCCTTCACGAATGGTATAGCACACCGGTTTTTCGACATAGGAATGTTTTCCCTTTTGCGATGCCCAGATGGCGGTTAACGCATGCCAATGATTGGGCGAAGAAATAATCACCGCATCGATTTGATCATCATCCATGATATCCCGTAAATCAGGTACCAATTTGGCTTCTTCCCCGGTCAGTTCTTTCAATTTCCCGTTTTCTTCCTTCATACGCCTCTCATCGGGGTCGCACAACACGGCTACTTGAACATTGGGTGTTTTGGCTGCAACCGGCAGCAACTGTCCCCCCCGCCAGCCCGTTCCGATAATAGCCACTCGCAGCCGGTCATTGGCCTTCGCCCAACTTGCCGAATTGCCAATCAGTGAAACACCCGCTATTGTTGCCGAAGAGTGATAAAGAAAACTTCGCCGTTTCATGAGAACTCTCCTATATACTGTATTGTGATCGATAAGATCGATTATGACCTTCTCTCTTTCTCCCAATCATCGTTCTGCAAAAATCTGTTTTTCTGTCCTTCTCCGGATGGTGCGTTTTTCTTCCCGCTCGTTCAGCGCCAACCGTACTAGTTCTGCCAGAAGTTCCGTAAACATCATCGGGGGATCGGCCTGTTCCCATAAATAATAAGCCAATGAGCCTGGAATGGGATTGATTTCGTTGAAATAAACTTCCCCTTTAGATTGATCGATCAAAAAATCAAATCGCGCCAATCCCTTGCAATTCAAACCGGCAAATGCCTTTTTGGCATATTGTTTCACCTGTTCCAATATCGTCTCTGGAACATCGGCAGGATGAATATCCCGTTGGAGAGAAGCCATACCTTGGCTTTGCGCAGATGACAGTTTTTTGTTCCCTTTCATATATTTCTGTTCAAAAGTGAGCAACTCCTCATCCCGTCTTGGCCGCTCAATAGCGGAAAGACGAAGAGGATCACCGTCCATAACAGATATATTCAATTCATACATGGACTCCAGGAGAGGTTCGACAATGATCTGTTGATCGAAAGCAAATGCCCCGGCAAGGGAAACCATCAATTCATCCAACGTGTGAGCAGCGGAAATTCCGATACTGGAACCAAGATTGCACGGTTTCACCATGACCGGTAAATGGATTTGCTGCATCACTTCAGCTGCCGTTTCGTCCGCTTTTTCAGCATTCCAGTTGCGCCGATCCAACAAGACATCCGGCAAAACGGGAATTCCCAAAACGGAAAGATAGGTTTTGGAAGCGTATTTATTCATCGCAATCGAAGAAGCGCGTGGACCGGAACCGACATAAGCCGCTCCGATAAATTCCAACATCCCTTGAAGACATCCGTCTTCTCCATGGGTTCCATGAAACGCGGGAAAGAATACATCGACAGGAAAATGGTGGGGAGGTTTAGTGGAAAAAAATCCTTTTGGCGGATTTGCTTGGATCAACTCCGATACCGGATCGCTGCTAAGACGAACCTGAGTGAGTTTCGTTTTCAATTCTTCTGAAGGAAGATAATTTGCTCTCTTCCGTAGTTCTTCCCCCAAATACCAATGTCCTTCGGGATCAATATAAACAGGGATGGTTTCGAAGCGTGTAGAATCGAACGCCTCCAATACCTGAAGTCCGGTAATGATACTGATTTCATGTTCCGTCGATCGCCCACCGAAGAGCACAGCGACTTTTGTTCTACCGGAATTGTTTTTGCTTTGAGCATTCATCGATATGTTTCTCCTACCGTATCGCCGCCGTCCCGGTGGCAACTGGAAAAAGCCGGCAGGATGCCGGCGCTACGTCGTATCGCCGCCGTCCCGGCGGCAACTGGAAAATGCCGAGGGAGATTCATACACATCCGGTAAATCATTCTCGAACAAGACGACATCCCCCGGTTGAAGAATCAAATTCAACCATTCTCTGGCTTTTTGTAACGATTCAAACTCATGAATCTTATCAGAAGCAAAGTGATTTTCAATCAGCCCGGTTTTCAATTCCGGTATTCGATGAGGAGCCACGATACCAATCATATCACAAGTCCTTACTGCATGGGCCGCCACACGCAAATGTTCTTCCTGCTTTTTCTCACCCAATTCCACCATCCCGGGTGTAATGACTATTTTTCGCTCTCCCGGCAGAGAATGTAATACATTCAATGCGTTGATGAATCCAGCCGGATTGGAATTATATGAATCATCGATCACTGTAATCCCGTCATTCCCTCGATTGACAACCAAACGATGGGAAATCGGTTGGAGAGTTCTCAATGCAGCCACACCAACAAGAGGAGGAACACCAAGAATCACGCTCGCCAAAAAAGCAGCGGATGCATTCAAGATTTGGTGGTCCCCGAAAAGCGGAATATCAATCGAGTGCTCTTTCTCCGCGTACAGAAAAGAACAACGGGTTCCTTCCGGTGTTGTCTGAATATTTTGAATGCGGCAATCCAACCGCCCAAGTTCTTCTTTCATGCCATAAAAGAACGTATTGACATGGATTCTCTCTCCAATGCTTCGACAATTGGAATCGTCTCCATTCAACACGGCGATTCCATCAGCGGGTAATGCTTGAATCAATTCTGATTTGGCCTTCGCAACGGTTTCGATGGATTTGAAACGCTCCATATGCGCCAAACCGATAGCGGTAACGATCCCCAACTTCGGAGGAGTAAAATCGCATAATTTTCTAATAGAGCCTTGGCGGTAAGCCCCCATTTCCACGATGAAATACTGATGATCGTCCCGGAGTTTCTCGCGAATCACACGTGTTATTCCCATAAGCGTGTTTACACTGCCGGGGGTTGCCAAAGTCGCGGCATGACTTTCGAGAATATGAGAAAGGATGTGTTTCGTTGATGTTTTCCCATAGCTGCCGGTAATCCCAATGATGAAAGGATCAATCCGCGATAAGATATGTTTCGCTTCATTCAAGAAACGCCGCTGCACAATCGACTCATAAGGCGCAAGGATAAGATTGGCCCCAACGAGTGTCAACGGAACGCATTGAATCGCACATACAATCCCCCAAAAAACAATCAGAGCCGAATAAGAATCAAAACGATCTTGCTTCGTCCACCAAAGAAGGCAAAAAACGAATACAAGTTGCAACGCCATCCCAATCGTGAAAATCCGTTTTACCCGCTTCGTCATAACCAAGGGTTTCTTGGATTCAGCAAAAGTTTGTTTCCAACCCAAAAATGCAAGAAAAATCATCCCTGCAAGGATAATCCAGGAGTGATCATCAATCTTCGAAAACAAAATAGGATTGAATACCAATCCCAACCCAAAAGCAAAAAGAGTCAAACGTTTTTCGAACGAACGAGTCCGCAGCCACCACCGCAAAAAACGCAAATTATCATATTCTTCCTGCTGATAAAATTGCATAAAACGAAAATGAATCCGCCAGGAAGCACAAAGAAAAGCGATTATTACAATTATTATATATATCCAAACCATAATATGTTTCACATTCTACAATTGTTTTGCTGATACAAGTACTGACTGCGGGTACCAAGGGCAAAGCGAAGTCTGCCCTTGCTTTAATCTCAAGAATACTAATGGTACTTTGACGAGGTTCACGCAGGGGCATAAAACTTGCCCCTGTTACCCCGCGTATATCCTTGCCTTACACCTTGGGTACCAAGGGCAAAGCGAAGTCTGCCCTTGCTAAAGATAATACCCACTCTCAAATATTCTCATATTACAACAATTTCAACTTTCAAGAAACATGAAAACCTTATCACTTCCCGATATAGAGGTAGTAAAATAATAACGATCAAACAGGAAACTTACCGTCCCAATATTTTACTCCTACACAAGAATATGATACAATCCATCTACTGAATGTAACCTCTCACCATAGAAGTATAAGCAACATGAAAAACACCAAGTCAAAACATGCCAACTTCGATAGTTCTTGGAAAGCAATTCTGGATGAATTTTTGCAGTGGTTTATGTTGTTGTTCTTTCCCAAGGTCCATAGAGAGTAGTTGGTTTATTATTTAAATTTATTGACATTCTGATGACATTACCTCAAGAGTTCGAACGTGAGTTTCTGAAAAGAGTTTACGAATACCAGGAGAAAAAGAAAATGCCAGTTCTTGCACCGTTTGAAATTTTTGCTATGGAAAGAGGAATGGAGAAAGGATTAAAAGAAGGAAGAGAAAAAGGGAGAAAGGAAGGAAAAAAGGAAGGAAAAAAGGAAGGAATGCAAATTGGCAGTATAAAAGAAGCACAGGCAACGATTATGGATATTCTACGAGATAATTTCGGCAGACTTCCATCTCCGTTGATTCAATCTGTAAAAAATATTGACGATCTTTCTATTCTCAGAAAACTCCGCAAACAAGCTCTTCGTGTTGATTCGCTCGAAACATTTGATCAAATTATGAAAGAATTTAACAATCATCAACCCATAGAAGAGAATTGACCCTTCACAAATTTGGAAATATGGTACCCGGTCTGGTGCCGTCCTCGGTCAAGAATCGAATAATGATCAAAGCCAGGTAGTTCGATATATTGGGAAAGGGAAAGCATCAGGCTCATTTTTTGCCCCAATTCCGGTGGTGTTTCCCAGTCTTCTGCCCCCCATATCAATAAAGAAGGGATTTGAATAGAAGGAAGCAAATCCGATAAATCTTCATTCACAACGCGCACAAAAATATCGCGCATTTCCCCCGCCTCCAACCAATCCCGGGAGGCAATTTTCTGATACAAACGTTCTTTGATTTTCGTTCCTAAAGTAGCAGGTAACAGCCGTTGAGCCAAACGCGCAGAAGATTGAATACTCTTAATTTTCCACTTCTTCATAAACGGCACAGTTCTTTTCAATCCGGCAGAGGCAATCAACACCATCGCCGACAAATATTGCGGATATGCTGATGCTAGTTGGATTGCAACACGCCCCCCAAAAGAATGTGTAACGGCTACACATGAATCAATATCCAATCGACAAAGAAAATCAACAATAAAATCCGCATATTCTTTCGTTCCCCAAGTCATTTTGGGTCGTTCGGATTCACCGAATCCAGGAAAATCCAAAGCAATATGGCGTCCCAAAGAGGAAAGTTGATTCATCAACGGAAAAAAAACATTCGCATTGCATCCCCAGCCATGAAGATACAAAATTGGCAATCCCTCACCGATATCGATATATCGAATTCGCAACGATTCACCACCCGTTTGTATAGTCAGAATTTTTGATGCGAATGAGTCCATTTGCATAGAAAATCGTTCCTTCCATAATTATAACAAAAAATCAAAACATCTCTCTATTCGAGAAAATCCTCATGAATCAGACGCTGAGAAGAGTCTTACAATTTAAACAAATATAATGAAGTAAAATATTTGCATAAAACCTGAATATTGATATAATACCTTAAACGCTGCTCGATTATTCACACAATCACAATGAAAAGTAAAGGAGAAAAACTATGAAATTCCGTAGTTCAAAAATGGCATTTGTTTTATCCGGTTTACTCGTTTTTGTAGGTATCGTTGGAGCTTCCGAAACCATAGCACCCGCTAAGGCGGAAAAAAAACCGTATGAAGTCGGGGATACCGTCAAACCATTTACATTGAAAGATGCAAGTGGAAAAGAACATGATCTCGGTGACGTCCTCGGTAAAAAAGTGGTGGTTCTGGACTTCTGGAGCTGTGCATGTCCGGTTTCCCGTGCATACGAGGAAAGGTTGAAAGACATCCAGAAAAAATACGCTGATAAAGTGGTAGTCATCGCCATCGATTCAAACAAAATCAATGACGAGGAAACTATCAAAAAATATGCGAAACAACACGAATTGAACTACCCCGTATTGAAAGACTGGGGAAACAAAGTAGCCGACCGATTCGGCGCGAGAGTCACTCCCGAAACCTTCGTGATTTGCAAAGGTAAAAAAATCCGCTATCATGGCGCCATTGACGACAGCCAAAATCCAAACAATATCAAGAATCATTACTTGGCTGCCGCACTTGATGCCGTTTTAGCGGGTAAAGAAGTAGAAGAGAAAGAAACAAAGGCATTTGGATGCACAATTAAGCGTGTAAACTGAAGTAATACTCTATCCATCCTGCATCGAAGAATAGACGATGGAAATAGGTTTTCCATCGTCTATTTTATTTATTCCACACATTAAATCGCTACAATGATCAAGCAATTATATTTTATTTCAATATTATGAAATTTCGTCTTGATTTACAGGACACTCTAATGGTATGATGAAACGAAAATGAAATGTAGATCAGAATGATTAGCCAATTCAAAAGAATTGACTAATTCAATCACATCTGGGAAGGAGAGTTTATATGAAGAAAATCGTTTTGGTGGAACTGTTGGTTTGTGTAGGAATCGTATGTTTGATGGGGTATTCCCCAGCATATGCAGATCGAGCCGGCTGGGCTGATCCGCCGGGTGGTTGGACATTCGTGGAAGAGTGGAACGAGGATATTCCACAAGTGGATGGTGATCCGAAGTGGAATCACAACAATGGAAGTGATCAATATTCGGGAAACGCCAACACGGATTTGTTCAATGACTTTCAAGTCTACATCAAACCCGACGTTTTAGTCGGTGATGTAGTCAGAATCGAAACGATTGAAGGTGCCGGCGACACGGAAGATGGTGAAACTCCGGCAGAAGATGCTGTATGCCTTCGAATCGTCGATCTCGGTGATCCGCGTGATTTTACAGGTGGAGACCCCAGTGACCGCAAAATCTTTTTCTTGGGTGCCTTGCATGGACCGGGTGAATTGACGGAAGATCCATTTCTTCAAGGTGTCACGTACATCGCACGCTATAGGGTTTTCCCGATTGTTCCGGATCGTGACATCGGTGCAGGTCTGGAACTAGTTGAACTCGCATTGGATCCCGATGGAGATGGTGTGCCGAATGGCGATGGAACTCTCCGATTTATCCCGGAAGCGTCGGATCGTGCTCATGTGGGTGTAGGGTATGTCGATCCTGCTGATGGAATCCAAAATGTTCTTGTCGGAACAGGATATTACACAGAAGGGGAATTGTCCGTTCTCGTGAATGACAAATCGGTCATGGAAGGAATTGACGATGTCGACGGAGATGAAAATGTGCCGGTATTGACAAATATCGATACGACAGAATTTCATACCGTCTGGATAAACGCTCAAGCGGATCCGAGTGATCCAATGGTCATCAACGTTCGAGCATTTGGAGATGGAAGCTTAGATCCTGTCGAAACCACTATCATTCGTGGTGAAGACGTTGACCGGCCAAATCCGGAAGATTTGCAAGATAATTCCGAATGGTCAGGCCAATTGGAAATTGCGTTCAATATTGGCAGCGCCGGCACACCTGCAGCCGGTGGATTCCAGTATGATTATCTCTGTGCGACGATGGCTGGTGCATTCGATCCGCAACCGGCGGGTGGAACCCCTGTCAATAATTGGGAAGTCTATTGATACCTAGTAAAATAATCTCAAAAGTCCCAATCTTCTGATTGGGACTTTTTTTTTATTTATAACCCACTCATAATTAAAGACTTATCCATTATAATTGCATTGACCTTTTCATTTAACCATCATTATGAATAAAAAAGCTTGAGAAAACCCGTGCATCTATGGTACCATTGATCTGACCTTCGATTGATCTATCTTTGTGTCATACGGTCTAGATCAATCGAAAATATTTTATATGGGAGGATTATTATGAAGAAAGCTTGTTTCGGGAATTTCGTGGTATGTTTGGTCATCGTGAGTGTTTGCATTTCAACCGCTTATGCAGACCGGGGCGGCTGGAAAGAACCACCAGGAGGTTGGGAATTCATCGAAGAATGGCATGAAGTCCCACCCGTTGATTTCGACCCAGCCACCACTCGATGGAATCACAACAATGGCAGCGATCAGTATTCTGGAAATGCAAATACGGATGTATTTAAAGAAAATGGCTGGGAAGGAGGCGAGGTAGTTCGAATTGACACAATTGGAGGAGCCGGAGACACCGAAGATGGATCAACTCCGGCAGACGATGCAAGTGTGTTGACATTAATCGATCTCGGAGATCCTCGTGATTGGACTGGTGGAGATCCTAGCGATCGGAAACTGATGTTTGCCGCTATGGCAAATCGTGAAGAAGGACTGGAAAAGCCTTTTGTAAACGGAGGAGTTACTTTTTTAGTTCGTTATCGAATGCTTCCTTTGGATATGTCGACTCCATTTCAATCGGATAATGATTGGGCAGATCCCCCATTCAACTTTGCAGAGCGCCCCTGGATTCCAGAGCAATATGATAGAGTGCAAGTAGGAATCGGATATTTTGATGAAGTTTGGCCTGATCATGAAATTTCAATAGGGATTGGCTATTACGCGGAAAATTCTCTCTTCATCCAGGGAAACGACACAGAAGATCCGGACGGAGATGAAAATATTCTTATTAGTGACCAAGTGGATACGACCGCTTTCAACAGCGTATGGGTCACAGCAATAGCGGAAGAATACGATCCCAATACCGCTGAAGATGAGGAAATGTCCATTACGGTAAGAGCATGGGTAAACGGGAGTGCTGAGCCTCTCTGTGAAGGTATAGTTCAGCGGGGACCGGATGTAGCCGATCGACCGGATCCACACGATTTGGGCGATTTTCCCGGTTTTCCACAAGCGATTGTAGAATTTGGCATGTGCGCTACCAATAATTATGGTGCAATGCAAATCGATTACATTTGCGCCCGTTTTGATGAAGCGGTGGAACCGGAACCGGGGACACCGGTTAATGTATCGAACTGGAGCTTGTTCTAATCAAGAAATCGTAAAAAGCAAAAGCGAGGAGCACAAATTACGTGCTCCTCGTTTATTTTTGCTAAACATGATTATTTTGGGTTTCTATTGTTAATGTACAATTTCACATTGTTTGTCGCTCCACCTGCGGCGACAAAATCCAGTTTCCCATCCCCATTCACATCTCCAACAGCAAATCCTTGTGCAGCGACATCCTTTGCAACTAGTATTCTCTTCCAACTCTCATCTTCATGATTGTAATCATATACATAAATGGAGTGTCCTTTCCCTCTATATCCGCCGATGATTTCATCATTCCCATCCCCGTCAAAATCACCGCAAGCGATTGCATGTCCACTCTCATAGGAATCATCGATCACTTTTCGCTGCAAAGGGAAACGAGGGCCATTGGATGGTTTTGTATACACTGCAACATGGTTCCCATGCCAGGGATCGATACTCGTTAAAAAGTGCTCTCCATTTCGAAAGCCTCCTACAGCCACTTCACTGGAACCGGTACGCTCTCCTTCTCCACGATTTCCGAGTGCAATCAACCGCTTCATTGTTGAACCTTGATCGTTTTGCCGGAAAACATGAACACCTTCCAGCGCGGCCGTGAATATCTCATCATTCCCATCCTTATTCACATCCTCGACATATAAACCATGAAGAATGTGAAGGGATTTGTCAATCATATTCATCATCCAGGGTTCTTTTGCCGGATCATCCGAAATTTCAAAAGACAATAGCCGTACCGCTTCTTGATCATAATCCGGGCCGCTCGACCCCACCCCCATGATCGGTGCAACAATCAATGCCTTTTCCCCATTTCCATCCAAATCCGCCCAGCGAATACGGTGGGTTGTCGGTTCCGAATGGATAGGATGAACGGTCCACGGTTGATCGATGTCATTTTTCCGGTCCAACCAGCTGATTTGACCGCCTTCGGTAGTCTTGCTCATATGGAAATCCGACGCGAGAGCCAATTCCAGTTCACCGTCGTCATCCAGATCATAGAAAGCAAAATCGATGTGATTTTTTGTTTCTTTCCCGCTGATGAGCCGTCTTTTCCAAGATGGATTTTCATACCACGCCACAAACGACTTTGTTCCTTCCCCCAATGCGGCGATATCCGGTTTTCCATCATTGTTGATATCGACAATGGCGGCTTGATAAGCCCGCGGGATGGAGTCATCGATGATTACAGAGTGAAACCAGGAATCCTTCGAATCTCCCCAAACCAAAGAAGCACTCAGGAGTAAGCAAAATATCACATTCCTTGGAATATGGATCTTCATAATGCACCTTTTTTTGAACACAAACGAGTTTATGAGAGGTATCTCTCGATTTCTTTCTCACTTATTTTATCCGTTGCATTACTGATATAGAGTAATATGGTTTTTAAAAAATCCAAAGCGTTTTTTTCACCTAGTCCATCCCGTATCAAATATTTAACGGACTTTGCCATGATAAATCACAAGCGGTATGATAATTTGTTGAAATTTTAATTCTTCAAGAGGTCATTTATGCGTATTATTGCCGGAAAATACAAAAACCGCGAAATACTCGCTCCCCCTGGAGGTAAAACCCGCCCACTCCTGTCCCGTATCCGAAAATCGCTATTCGATATTCTCCAGCCTCATTTAATCGATGCGCGCATTTTGGATTTATTCTCCGGAACTGGAGCAATAGCCATTGAAGCACTAAGCCGGGGAGCCGCTTTTGCGATCAGCATAGAAGCGAATCCGAAAGCGTTTCAAATAGCCACTCAAAACAAAAAGCGTGTCTGTCCCCGCGATCCCTATAGAATCATTCAAGGAGATGTTTTGAACCAAATCCCCCGCTTGACCTTCCAGGAAAATCCCTTCGACATCATCGGGATTACCCCTCCATACGGCAAGAATTTGTGCAATCTAACGTTGGAAGTACTGAGAAAACATCAAGAACTCCTTACTCCCGACACGATCATATTTGCGCAACGTGAATTTCATGAAGAACTACGGCTCGACTGGCCTTATTTGGAACACGTTCGAAGCAAACGATATGGGAAAACTTTGCTGGAATTTTTCTTGCCGATTGAAAGAGAAGGATAATTTTGCTGTTCATACTAGGGTAAATCGATTGATTGTGATACCATAGAAGTGTAAAAAACGATTGCACTCTTACAAGAACAGGCAGAAAGGCCATGTATAAATCAATTTTGCTTGCAGTAGACTCCTCTCATTATAGTGAAGTCTGCACACGGTATGCATTGGAATACACAAAAATACTCGGTGCCCACATCAATGTTTTGACGGTGTTGGATCAGAAAGAATATGCGACCGTTTTCCCTTATTATTACCCCTCCGCCGATTTTCCTCCTGTCTTTGATGAAACCGTTTTTGAAAAAAATGAAATTTACCAAAAACAACGGAATCGAGCGGAAGCGCTACTCAATCGAGTTCAAAATGAATGCGATCAATTGGACGTCAGCTATACCTGCACAATCAAAGAAGGAATTGTCGCTGAAGTGATCCTGGATGAAGTGCAGTGCTGCGATCTCCTTTTTGTCGGACAAAGAGGATTAGGAGCCGAATTCAGCACAGGTCTTTTAGGCTCGAACTTGGAGAGCGTCGTTCGGCGTTCCAGGCTGCCTGTCATTGTGACTCCGTATGTCTACCGCACCTTACAAAAAATATTGGTCTGTTTTGACGGAAGTGAATTCTCCCTGCAAGCGCTTCGAACATCAGCCCATCTGGCGGCCAGTATTTCCGATCGAAAAGTCATTCTACGTGTCCTGGTCGTTCATCCATCCAAAGAAACCGCTCAGCAAATCGCTCAGAAAGCGCTAAAATATCTCGATGCCTATAAAATGCATGACATTCTCATTTATAAAAAGGGTGATCCCGCTGAGAATATCGTGGAAACATCGCGGGATGAGGATGTCGACCTAGTCGCTATGGGCGCCTACGGTCATTCCCACATGCGAGAATTGGTATTAGGAAGCACGACGGAAAGGGTTTTAAGGAGAATCAATCGAGCACTCATGCTCCATCATTAGATCACTCGACACTCCCACGGTTCCCCTTCAAATACTCCCTTTACCCCCGAAAATCGAACCACGATATCCCATCTAGGATTCAGCATGACTTTGCATGTTCTCTTTCGTTGTATGGCTGGGTACAATGATTGGGAATGGATCGGCCATTGCGACTGCTTTGTGTTCAACAAAAACCTAAGAAAAGAAAGGCTTAAAGCCAATCATTTCGAAGAAAAAACGTAACACGAACCTGGAGTTCTATCGGATGATACAATCATTATTAAAACGAATAATACTTGTCGGAATTCTTTTGATCAGCGCCGGTTTTTCTTTCGCTGCCGAAGATATAGAAGAATTAAGAAGGGCAGGTGATTTGGCGCTTGCCCAGGGAGATTATCTAACAGCTCGCTACTATTTTGAGCGAATCCGTGAATCGGATAATTGGAACGAGTATCCATTTCGCATCGATATTCTCAACAAACTTGGCATGATTCACGAAAGTCAAAGTCAATACAAAGAAGCATCCGAACAATATCGGGAAGTGCTGGAAATCAGTAAAAAACAAGAAAACAACGATGCAAACAACACCCTGTTCTATTATGAACTTCGTTATGCTGATTGCCTGGAACGAGCCGGATTTTATAGCCGTGCACAAGAGATGTATCAAAAAATCCTCGATGAATCTCCCCCCAATGTAAAACCGACAATACTTCAACGCATCATCCATAATTATGGTTTCCTGGCACCGCCACAGGAGCAACTGGATACATTGCATTCACTTGTAATGCAAGAATACCAAAATACTCTTGGATGGCAATTAGCGAATCTCTATCGGATTCTTGGTGCCTTTGATAAAAGTTATAAACTATATGAAGAACTCTGGCCACAAAATCCAGTTTTTGCTGTAACAGAAGCCGATTCCATAATCGAAGTGTATACACAACTGGATAAAATCGATGAACTTCTTGATACGATTCAAGCCGTTCGTGAAACGAAGGAGAAACACATCAATTATCTGAGGTTGGAGTTGGAAATTCTCGAACAATCCAATCAAGGGGAAAAAGCACAAGAACAACTGGAAGCTTTTTTGGTCAATTATGGACAGCAAAATGGAATTCAAAATATCAGCGGCTTAGTCGGTACAGAAGCCAATGATTTAGTGGTGAAATGGGTGGATTTGGCTTCTCGATTCGGAGAGCCTCAACAAGTGGAACAACAAATTCGAAATATTCTCGCCAACCTCCCGATGGATTTTCAGTGGCATGAACGGCTGAGTAATCTTCTCCTTGGCCAAGGGAAAAAAGAAGAAGCAGTACACGTATGGAAAGATTGGGCCGAAAAAAATCGATCCAATCCTTTGGCGGTAATGAAAGCTGCACAACAATTGATGAATTTGGATTCGCCGGATACTGCAAAACAATTAATGAATGATATCCAAGGACAAATCCCACCTGCTTTGTCACTCCAACAAGGAGAAATCGCTCTTTCTCTCAATCGGACAGATCTGGCATTGAAAGCTTTCACGATCGGTGAAGTTTCGGGGACGGTCAATCCGAATCAAATCGTTTCCACCATTGAAAATCACAGCAATGTGGTCCAAAATCCTGATCCTTTGTTTTTTTCGTTGATCGAGGCAGCGACAGTGAAAGCGTTTCATGATATCCCTTCCTGGATTCGAAAAACCTTACTTCGTCTGGGAATCCGCAATGGGCACTTGGAAGAATTAGAATCATTGGCTCAAAACGAGAAATCCGGAATATGGAACATCCACTTGGCTCAAGAAGCATTGAAACAAGGGAAACGGCAATGGGCAAGAATGATGCTGGAATCAGTTCCTTCCGATAGTTTGTACAAACCTTCGGCAAATATGGAATTGGCATCGCTCGTGGGTGAGGAATCCGGTATTCCCGCAAAGCGCAAAGCGGCTTCTTTATTGAAACCGGCAATTGAAGATGTATTAAACACCACCCCACCGGTTCGACTCACAACCATCACGATTGAACACCTACAGAAATACATTCACTATCGCCTGGAAGGCTACCAGCCCGGCGAAGCTTTGATCGCGATTCGCTGCATAGAAAATTCCTCTCAAACATTGAACCATCCCCTTCCCCAATCCGAAATCGATGATTTGCGGTTCGCTCGCGCCTGCGCTTTCATCCAACTCGGTTCTTTCCAACCGGCGATGGAATTACTCGACATCCTAAAAACCAATTCCAACAACGATACAATCCGTTTGTTGAAAGCAAAAGTCTTACTCGCACTAAAAAAAGTGGAAGAAGCGAAATCTCTCCTCCTGCAAATCATCGAAGAGAAGAATTATCAACAAACCACCAATGACGCCCTCGCTCTTTATAACGCATTGGAACCCTTGGTTGGAGAGCCGTTGGAACTATTTTGTTTAAGCCAGCTCTACCAACTTCAAGGCCGTTATGAAGATGCTATCCCATCGCTTCGCCAACTAGCCGTAGAACATTATGGAGATGATGTGGAAGAATGGTCACGATTCACCATTGGGAAACTGCTTCACGAAAGCGGAAACAGAAAAGAGGCGGAAGAAGAATGGACAAGGCTTTTGAACGATGTCGATCATCCTTTCCTCCACGGCTTAACACGATTAAAGTTACATCAATTACAAAAAAGCGCGACAGATACAATCGTCACTCAAACATCCTATCAGGAAATCATGCTCGATTTCCCTGAAACCCTATTTTTTGATATCGCTAAAATGGAAATTCAAAATTCTTCAACACGGAGGACGCAATGAATGAAATCCAGTCTACTCTCCACTCAACCAGCGAAGTGAGAGAACAAAAGGAAGAACAAACACAGAAGACAAAGAATAACAAAATCTTTTTCGGATTGGAAATATGGGAGATTGGCGCGATCTTCATAGCTCTATCTCTTATCGCTTTTGTCGCAATTCCAAACTATTTTTATGCATTAAAAGAATTGAGGGGCGAAGAATGTTCTTCCCGATTAACCATGCTGGCAAATTGTCTCCAATATCTCGCGGATAAGAATGAAACAAAACCGGGAGAAAAAATATGCGAGCAATTCGATATCAATGAATTACTGGAACAAGTTCAAGGTTCCACCATGGATGTATTTACTGCCCACCAAGGAGGATGGTTTTACAAAGTCGGAGCCGAACCGGATTGCGCTGATGTCGGAGATCACTCTTATTCACTATACTTAGGCGCAGACGGACAAATCATTCCACCCACCTGCTCCTTGGGAAGCGAATCCAATCAAGAATTGGGATTGCATACTTGCGATATGAGCAAAGTTACAGGTGAGTTGGGTATTCACACCGCTGACTCTTCGAAGCAATAACTGAAAATGATGCTCTTTTATGGATTTCGAGCGCAGACTTTTCCATACATTCTTTGAAACTTGTCATGAATACTCTTATTCATCATTTCGTAGACCGAACCAATCATGAGGTAGAAGAATCATGGCTACCATTTTAGTGGCCGATGACGAGCCAAAGATGCGGAAGATTCTCATGTTGGCCTTGATGGAAGACGGACATGAAATCTATCAAGCAAAGAATACCGACGAAGCGGTCGAGATCATCAACAATACTTCTCTGAGTCTCGTCATAACGGATTTAAAAATGCCGGGAGGCGGAGGAATGGAAGTGTTGGAATCCGTAAAGCATTCGAATCACTACATTCCTGTCATTATCTTGACCGCTTACGGGACCATTGAAAATGCCGTAGAAGCCTTGAAAAACGGCGCACATGATTACTTGCTGAAGCCATGCGATTTGGAAGAAATCAAGCATTCTGTCCGAAAAGCGCTTCAACTCCAAAATCTGGAAATGGAGAATATCTATCTCCGGCACGAATTATACGGCAAATCCGGAAGTGAAGAACTCATCGGCAAATCTCCCGCCATGCTCCAAGTTTTCGAATTGGTACGAAAAGTGTCCCGAGGGGACAGCACCATCTTGATTCGAGGAGAAAGCGGCACGGGCAAAGAATTGGTGGCACGAACCATCCATAAACAAAGTATCCGAAGAGACCGTCCTTTTGTCGCAATTCGATGTGCTTCCATCCCAGCGGATTTACTGGAACTAGAATTATTCGGACGTGCCCGGGGTGTACGGACCGGCCCTCCAAGCGCTTCGACCGGAAAATTCGAATTGACAAACGGCGGGACACTCTATTTGGATGAAATAGGAGATTTCCCCCCCCGCCTGCAAGGCAAAATACTTCAGGCAATTGAAGGAAAAATCATTGAACCCGTCGGTGGAACCCGCCATAAGAAAATCGATGTGCGTGTGATCGCCTCTACGCAGACAGATTTGGAAGAAAAAATCCGAATTGGGGAAATGCATTCCGACTTTTACTTTCGCTTGAATGTCGTTCCCATTATTCTCCCCCCCTTACGGGATCGAAAAGAGGATATTCCCTTACTCCTCGAACATTTCATCAACAAAAAAAGTCATGGAAGACGCCGTTTTTCCTTCACGGCGGATGAAATAGAAATGATGATGCGCTACCACTGGCCCGGAAACTTGCGTGAATTGGAAAATGTGGTGGAGAGAGCGCTTGTCTTAGGGACAAAAGACATGACGAATTTAATCCCAACCATTCATCCTTCCTCCTTATCTCCTTCTCCTGCTGGATTTCATCACAACGACCTTTTGAATATCACCTACAAACAAGCCAAAAAAAAGATATTGGAAGAATTTGAACAATTTTACTTCAGCAATTTGTTGAGAAAAACAGGCGGCAATATTTCCCGTGCGGCTGATATGGCCAAAGTGCATCGAAAAAATATGCATGTGAAACTCACGGAATTAGATATCGATCCCAAAGAATTTGTTCAATCCGAATCACCGGAAGATTCCACCTGAAATTGCGGCTGGCTTTCTTTCTGTTCTATTTCAAATCGAACAAGAACCGATGTACCATCCTTCGGCAGTTTTGAAACATCGGCAACAAAGCGTTTTCGATCCTGTGCTTGATCCCGTATCGTATAGTTCGCATTACTTGTCCGCCCGCCGGGACAGGAAAAAAGGCATGTTACGCAACCGGAATTCCAAACGGAAATCAAATCACGATGCCCGCCGACTCGAAATTCAAAATCCTTTTTTTCGCTTTCCAAGAATATCTGATCGGCAGAGAGTTCCTCTTCCTCCCATTGTACATAAATGTCGATCTTTGTTCCTTCCACACGTTGATCCGGTTCGACGGAAGAAGGATCATCCCGTTTTGTCCAGGTTTCCGCCGTCAGATTGTCACCGGGTATCGCGCCGATAATGAGTAAGGCATCAAGAATTTGTTCATCCGAAACAGGAGTGGTGATCAACGCTTTTTTCGCATTGCCCCCTCCCGTCCACACAATAAAGTGATGGCCATTCGCACGATCCCGATACTTATTGTAATGCTTGGGATGAATGATACCGGGAAAACTCACATAACGATTGACCAGGTCCATTCGCAAAGGCACCTCCTCTTTCGGCGAACAAGCCAGTAGCCATGGTAATCCGAACATAAGAACAATCCTTTTCCAACCGTGATTCACAGGAATGGCAATCACTCCTTTCCTTTTTAGTGATTTTTCATGTACCCTATTTTCAGACCACATTCATGATAAAGAAATCCATCAAAAGAGGAAGGCAAAAGAGTTTCTCCTTTTTTCTGTATGATCAAACCATAGCCTATGAAAAACAGAACCAACCAGAGTTCCTTTTATATTCCACCGCTTTTATTGGCGCTGCTTATCATATGTATGATGACTCCTTTCATGGGGCGTCGAGACGGATATACAGTAGATGCAAACGCCAACTTTTATTTGACAAAAGAAATCGTTCAAAGTGGGACTTTGTTTCCCGATATTCCCGTCAAGCAGGGGTATATTTACTCCCTCGCCTTCCTTCCTTTTTATTTATTCGGCCGGCTCTTATACCAAATCTATCCAACCATTCCTGCAGACTCTTATTCCCGTGCATGCATGTGTTGGATGAATATCGTATTCATGGGACTGACGGTAGGAATGATATCCTTAACGATCAAAGAATTGAAATTCTCCCTCCGATCACAAATGATCGTGCCCTTACTCTATGGATTATCCACTTTTGCCTTTGCCTATGCCCGTTATGATTATAACAAGACGATGGCTGCATTCCTTCTCATCAGTTCCTTCTTCTTTTTGGTTCGATATACAAACAATCCTCAAAACACCCGCCCGATTCTTTTTTCAGGAATTCTCCTTGGTTTGCTGATCACTTTACGGTTGGAAATGAGTGTCGTATTGCCTTTTTTTCTATATCATTTTTACACAATCAGAAAAAACAATCGGACCTTTACACGGTCTCTCGTTCTCTTCCTATTCCCTTTTCTTTGTGGGATCCTGTTCGTGATAGGGTATAATCAACACTTTTGGCAGGGAGGACTGAAAGGAGGATACGAAACTGGCTTCGGTTATAATCCGTTCCCGGCAATCATCGGTTTTCTGTTCTCACCGGGGAAAAGCTTATTCTTGTTCAATCCGATCTTACTTTTATTCCCCCTACTCCTGCGTAATTTTCGCGATCACTGTGCAATCTTTTTCAGAGTATGGTTAGGATTGGTTATTTCTCTCTTCCTCCTCTATAGCTTTTGGGGAAACTGGTGGGGGGGTTGGGGATTCGGTCCTCGGCACCTTGTCCCCTTGATGCCTTTATTGATTTTGCCTTTGTCTATCGGCATCGACTTCGGCAGCCGCCGTTTTCAGTGGTTCATTCTCGCTCTGGGTGGGATAGGCGTAGTGGTTCAGTGGCTCGGTTCCGCTGTTGTTTTTTCCGATGTCATTTATACTCTCATGAATGCAGGAATCACCGAATACCAATTGATTTGGAATCCGCTTTGGTGTCCGATACTCCAACATGCCCGTTTCCTTCTCGTACTTCCTTTCCATGGTTGGGATTACGCAGTCATTGCATGGTATGAGAATCTTCCACTCAGATTCTTCATCTTTTTCGGTTTTCTTTGGGTATTCTGCATGAGTTTCAGTTTGCTCAAGTTAAAAAAATACATAAACGTAACCTCGTCTTCGCATTTATGATGAAAAGAACCTTGCTAATCATAGCTCATGGCAGCCGCTCAGCACGATGGAATCAAACCATTGTGAATTTTTGCTCAGAACTTCATAATCTGCAACATGAAACTCCTTCTTTTGATGAAATCACCTGGTGTTTCCTCGAACATACACAACCATCCATCCAAGAAGCGATTATTGCTCTCTGTAAAAACGAAAGGAAAGAAATCATCGCCCTACCCTTGTTCCTATCCGTAGGACAACATGTAGAGAACGACATTCCGGAGGAATTCGAAAAAATTGCCCAAAAGATCAGTGTGGAAACATACGGAATCCGATATCAATATAATCATGTTCCAATTCTGCTTCTCGATCCATTACCCCCCTTCGAACTCTTGACGGACAACGCTCGGAAACGGTTTACAAAACACAGCACCAACACAGCAAGGCGTAGTTTGATTTTAGTGTATTACGGCTCAAAAAAATTCGGTAACCGTTGGGATACGTTGGCTCATGCGGTCGAAGGTGAACTAAAAAAACAATTACCCGATGTGCGATTACAGCACGCCTATGCTGGAGATGCCGTGGATTTTTCACCCGATCCTCTAGCCTCAAGGATTACAGAAGAGGCTGCTAATAGTGATGAAATCGTGATCTTGCCGGAATTGGTTGCGGTTGGGGTGCTACAAGAAAAAATTATTCCAGCGGCGATTCACACTTCGAAATCCGAATCCAAAATCATCTTCCCCCAAGACTCCATTCTTCCCGATAAGAACTTGGAAAAACGCATTTTCCAATACGCTTACCAGTCAATTACTCCTAGTTCAACAGAAAAATAGTAATCTAGTTGGCTCATCAAGGAAATATTCATTTCTTTTCGAAAAAAATTTCATTGTTACTATAGACTTTCTCGCTGAACCGGTACAATTATAAATGTGCAATAATCGGAAAAGGAAGGATAATTACTTATGGTTTTGAGCGTCGGACTTTCTGATATGGAACGTGTGGTGGAAAATACGGCGGTATTGATTCTCGGTGGAGGGAGAGGAACTCGATTGTTTCCGTTAACCAAAGAGCGCTCAAAGCCGGCGGTACCTGTTGCCGGGAAATTCAGGCTCATCGATCTCACCATCAGCAATTGTATCCACTCCAATCTCGATCAAATCAATATTTTGACGCAATTTAATTCAGATTCTTTGCACCGACACATAGCCATGACCTATCGGTTTGATGCCTTTTCCCGCGGCTATGTCCAAGTCCTTGCCGCTCAACAAACCACCTACAAGACGGATTGGTATCAGGGAACAGCAGATGCTGTGCGTCAATCGTTACGGCGTTTTGAGCGCAGAACCCCAAACCATGTACTCATCCTCTCCGGCGATCATCTCTATAAAATGGATTACCGGCACTTGCTGAAAACCCACGTCGAGAAAAACGCGGATGTCACCATTGCCGTAGTTCCCGTAGCGAAAAATGAATGCAAAGAATTTGGAATTTTGCAAGTCAACGAGCAATCTCAGATCGTTTCTTTTGTGGAAAAACCACACGAAGAAGAAGTTTTAGAACACCTAAAAGTCCCTCCGGAAGTATTCGATGATCAAGGCATTCAATCGAAAAACCGGCAGCACATCGCATCAATGGGCATTTATGCTTTCCGTTTTGACGCCTTGGCACAAGCACTGAAAGAATCGGATAAACCCGATTTCGGCAAAGACATCATTCCCTCGCTGCTAAATTCGAGACGTGTCTTTGCACATTTCTTCGATGGCTATTGGGAGGACATTGGAACCATCCGGGCGTTTTACAACGCCAACTTGGCCCTAACGCAAACCGTGCCACAATTTAACTTTTATGACGGACGTAGCATGGTATACACGCACCCCCGTTTCTTACCCGGCGCCAAAATCAACAGTGCCATGGTACGCCATTCCTTGATCTGTGACGGCGCTATTGTTTCCGGAACGTTGATTGAACATTCCATAATCGGATTGCGTGGCATCATTGCTGATAAAGCTCAAATTATCCGAACCGTGATGATGGGAGCCGATTATTATGACAGCGGTGGTATGGTCTTCGAAAATGTGTTGAAAGGCG
Organism: uncultured bacterium; assembly: GCA_964412555.1. Lineage (GTDB taxonomy): Bacteria > Hinthialibacterota > Hinthialibacteria > Hinthialibacterales > Hinthialibacteraceae > CAYPPG01. The sequence continues at coordinate 151,232 of CAYPPG010000002.1, read as the reverse complement.
CTCCTCCTCTCGGTATTGGGGAGCACTCTATCGTGAACGGAGCCATTATCGATAAAAATGCCCGTATCGGCGCCCATGTTCAAATCGTAAACCGTGACCGTGTAAACGAAGCAGATGGGGATAACTTTTACATTCGGGACGGAGTCGTCATCATTCCGCGTAGCGCAATCATTCCCGATAACACTGTAATCTAAACAATAAATACTCCTTAGATACTCCTTCGCCCCTTCCTTAAATGAGAGTATAGTGTATTTTTGCTATCCATTCGCCCCATAACCGAATGGAGATATCCCCTTTCAATCCAAGCAAAATTGAAACAAAAAGTAACCTAAGGAAGAAACGAAGTAAAGCTGTTGTCTTCCGGAAATTAAATGAGAGAGACCATGAAAAGAACGTACTATTGTGGAGATTTAAGATCACATCACATTGAGGAAACCGTAACCTTGTGCGGATGGGTATGGCATTGGCGCGATCACGGTGGTGTCGTATTTATCGATGTACGCGACCGGACAGGACACGCTCAGCTGGTCTTTGATCCGAAAATGAATAAGAAATTGCATACCCGCGCCGACATGCTGCGCAGTGAGTATGTTATTGGGATTACAGGTTATGTGCGCGAGCGTCCGGAAGGAACGAAAAATCCGAATTATGCAACCGGTGACGTCGAAGTGGTGGTACAGGAACTCACCGTGTTCAGCGAATCCGAAACTCCTCCCTTCCCCATATCCGATCATGTGGATGTGGGAGAAGATGTTCGATTGAAATACAGGTATTTGGATATGCGGCGCCCCACGATGCGCGATGCGATACTATATCGTAGCAAATGTTACAATGTTGTACGCAATTATTTCTTCGAAAACGGATTCATCGAAGTGGAAACTCCGGTATTGAGCAAATCCACCCCGGAAGGCGCTCGTGATTTTCTCGTTCCAAGCCGAATTTCACCAGGTGAATTTTATGCGCTGCCCCAATCTCCTCAGATTTACAAACAGCTGTGCATGATCGCTGGATTGGACCGGTATTTCCAGATTGTGAAATGTTACCGGGATGAAGATCAACGGGCCGACCGTCAGCCGGAATTCACCCAAATCGACGTCGAAATGTCGTTCATCACTCCGGAAGACATCTATGTCACGATGGAAGGACTAATGAAAGCAATTTGGAAAGAAATGAAGGGCGTTGAAATTGAAACTCCCTTCTTGAGAATGCCCTATGACGAAGCGATGGAACGGTTCGGATGCGACCGGCCAGACATCCGTTTCGGATTGGAACTCAAAGATATTGGCGATATTGCTCAAGATTCCGAATTCAAAGTGTTTCGTTCCATCATCGAATCGGGCGGAAAAATCTCCGGGATCTGCGTTAAAGGAGGAAGCGCATTCAGCCGAAAAGAGATCGATGACCTGACTTCCGAAGCGGCCATTTACGGTGCCAAAGGATTGTCATGGATGAAATGCACGGAAAAAGGCCTTGAATCCAATATCGTGAAATTTTTCTCCGAAGGCCAACAGAACGCTCTAATCGAACGTTTTTCCGCTGAACCGGGAGATTTGCTGCTCTTTGTAGCAGATGAAAAAGAAATCGTCTATGCAAGTTTGGCTCATTTGCGTCTGCTGATCGGGAAACGGCAAAAACTATATGATCCGGCGGAGGACAAATTCTTATGGATCGTCAACTGGCCTTTGTTCGAAAAAGATGATGATGGAAATCCGACACCGAGCCATCATCCATTCACTTCTCCAACTCCGGAAGACCTGGAATATCTGGAAACGGATCCGTTTCGCGTTCACGCCCAAGCTTACGATTTGGTACTCAACGGTATCGAACTCGGGGGCGGGAGCATCAGGATTCATCGCCGCGATGTGCAAAGCCGAATGTTCAACGCTATTGGTCTCAGTGAAGAAACCGCTCAGGAACGTTTCGGGTTTTTATTGGACGCCTTCCGCTTCGGTGCCCCGCCGCACGGGGGGATCGCCTTTGGGTATGACCGCTTGATCATGTTGCTGATGGGCGTCCCCAATATTCGCGAAGTCATCGCATTTCCAAAAAACCAACGCGCCCAAGCCATTATGGAAGGAGCACCTTCGGGAGTTGATGACGATCAGCTGAAAGAATTAGGTATTAGAAAGAAACTTTAGTTGAGAAAATGACCATAACAAAAGATCATGGATACAACTTCCGAGATATCCAATCCACATGACCACTTTTTCAAGAACGTATATTCTCGAAAAGAAGTGGTCCAAGACCATCTCACACAACTCTTATCTCCACAAATTCAAGCCTGTCTTGACTTCAATTCTTTAGAAATCAGTAAAGATTCATTCATCGATCATGAACTTCGTGAATATCATTCCGATCTTCTATACAAACTCAAAACAAAAGATGAGAACTCCGTTTTCATTTATTTCCTGTTTGAACACAAGAGTCATCCGGAACCGCTCATCGCTTTTCAATTATTGAAATACATGATTAGAATATGGGAACAAATCCGGAAACAGAGTGAGACAAACTCTTTTCCCATCATCATTCCCATGGTCATTTATCACGGAAAAGAAAACTGGAATATCAAGCCATTCTTTTCCAGCCTTTTTTACGGACCGAAAGAACTGAAATCATATATCCCTGAATTCTTGTTCGAATTGAACGATCTTTCTCGGTTCGATGATGATGAAGTCAAAGGAAAAATCATCACAAGAGTGGCTTTACTGTTACTCAAAAACATTTACAGCGAAGATATCGGCAAACGATTTGAAAACATTTGTAAACTGCTACGGGAACTAAAAAACAAGCAAACTGCATTGGAATTTCTTGAAACCGCATTAAAATATGTTTGCAATGCAACTGAAAATGTGAAAGAGGAAAATATTCATCAAGGCATCATTAATGCTTTGGGAAGTGAAGGAGAGCAAATCATGCCAACAATAGCAGAACAATGGCGGGAAGAAGGAAGAATAAGGGGATTGAAAGAAGGTCTTGAACAAGGTCTTGAACAAGGCATTGAACAAGGTCTTGAACAAGGACGAGAGGTAGGAAAAATCGAGGGTTTACAGGAAGGAATCAAACTTGCTTTGGAATTGAAATTTGGTACTGATAGTACATTTCTCTTCCCTCACATTGATAACACAGAAGACATTCAGAAGTTAAAAGAAATTGAAATTGCGTTGCGTACCGTGGAAAATATTCAAGAAATTCAGCCCTTTCTAAAAAAATAAGTGCCAATTTGAAAAAACACATGATTATTCGTACTTCCATCCCCGAAATTTCCGCACAATCCCAACCAATCCATCACTTCCTAAAAACAGCCATGAGTTTGCATCCGATAGATGCCAGTTCCTGTTTTCGCATGAAAATCCTCCAAATTCATAATTTCTATCCCTTGCTTCCTCTTGCATTCAAATTCGTTTCGGAATAAGTTCATATACACCATATACCGATCAAGCGAATATTACCAGAAGTAATTTTTTTCACTTGCAGTAAGATAATAAGGAAAAAAAGTCATGAAACAGACTAGGAATCGAGGATTCACACTTATTGAATTATTGATTGTGGTTGCGATCATCGGCATTTTGGCCGCCATTGCTGTTCCCAACTTCATCAATGCCCAAATCAAGGCAAAATTGAGCCGGGTTTATTCCGACCTTCGTTCACTCAGCAACGCCCTTGAAATGTATCGAATCGATAACAACGTATATCCTGGCGGGGAAGGTTTTTGGGGAGGGACGAAATGGTGGGAAAAACATACCTATCGATTTCACGTGCTGACGACACCCGTCGCCTATATGTCTTCGATACCAATCGATCCTTTCCAAACCGCCACACCACAACAAATCAACTCATCCCTCGCTTCTATTTGGGATGGTGGGTATGTTTATGATGATTCGAGCCGGAGCGGTCATACATTGGATGTCTACGGGAAATCGTACGAATACACCGTCCGAAGTCCAGGTCCTGCACTGGACTGGTCTCTAGCTCATGCCTCATATGTGAATTATTTCAATATTTCAAACGGACTGATGAGCAATGGTGTTATTGCTTATTTAGGGCCGGGAGGAACAATCTATTAAAGTTAGGCCTCTTCAACGACGTGCAAATTTTTGATTTCCGGGGGGAGTTCGATATATTTATCGGCCAGACCGAGCATTTTTATAATCTTTCCGGAAAATGAAACGAATCCTCGTGGAATCCAAACATGTACATTATGACCGTGTCTTCCACCTTCCCTTACATGGACTTTGACAAATCCTTGAGAAGACATCGCATTCGTGACATAGACTCGCACATGATCCTCCCCTTTGATTCTCACCAAGTCTTGCCCCTCCATTTTTATCAGTTCCTTTGCAATCTCTCCGCCATCGACGTCTAAATCACGGCACAAGTGGCGCAGTTCCTTCGGCATAACCTCTATTACAGTATCGATCAATGATAGTGGAACAGAAATGTCCACATGATCGCCATGGTGTGAATGAACTTCAACACATACGACTGCATTTCCCCAAATGGGTGCAATAGAAACGGCAAATACGACTACCGCGCTTATCAAAAAGAAAATACACAGAAAAAATGCCAGCCGAAATAGTTTTTTGATTCTTTTGATCATGGTCTTCTCTCCGCGCAAAAACTCTCAAGTCTTGCTTGTTGGTTACTATCAATACGTTGAAGGGAAAGAAATATTTCAGTAGGAGAGTAATATTCAATCAATTATTTTTGCTCTTCTCTTTTTTCCATCGCGACAATTCGATTCAGTTGAAGATTGAATTCATCCCCCATATTCGGAATCAACTCCGGATCTTGACGATATTCGTCACGGGCGGGATTCTTGCTCGCAATATAGGATTCAACTACCTTTTCCGCATTGAATTCAATACGCTTACAAAGAATCCTGATTACGATTTCGGCAATATCCGGATACCGGCGGATAATCGTCTTCAAACGGCTTTTGTTGATTTTCAAAAGCCTTGAATCCTCGATCACAGTTACTGTCGCGCAACGAGGCATATCGCCAAGAATTGACAATTCACCGACAAGATCATAGGGAACGACATCCCCAATGATCAACTGCTCATCCTCCGCCTTTCGCTGGATCTGGAGTCGTCCCTTGATCAACAAATAGGCAAAATTCCCGTACTCCCCTTGACGCATGAGAATCCGGCCTTTCTCACAAACCAATAATTCGCTTTCCGGAATTGAACTATTGAATTCCATCATAATCATATCTTCCGGGCATTCAGATTTTGGATCGATGAAGTTTCCTTTTCGCACCTTGCAAAGATCGATTCCATTTCATACAGTGAAGAATACAAAAAGGTAAAATACAAGGGAAGGTATCGATTCATCCGTACCTATTGACGTCATGAATTCCAAACGAACAATCGAAGAAATAATCACCGATTCCGCTAACCTTCTTGGGCAATTTATCTTGAATGCGAAAACCATTTTTCTACTCCTTGTGGAAAATGAGGGAACCATTCGCTTCTGTAATGATGCTTTTCTTTCATTGTTGAAACAGTCGAATCCCATACAAAACAAACAAAATCTCTGGACTTTTTTGACAGATTCCGATTCAAGCCTTATACGGCAACGAATTCAGGAAGGAGAAAACAATACAGAGAGGATCCTCCTTAATTTCGTCAACGCCGATCACATTCCTTTTACCCTGGATTGCATACTCGACATACAATCCGACCATTTTACCATTATCGGGGAGATTCCGAAAAAACACGAAACCATGCTGGAAGAAGAACTGCTTCGCCTGAACAATGAATTGGCACTATTAACACGGGAAAATGTCAAAAAAAAGCGCGCTTTGGAAAAAACACTGACTGAATTGAAACAAGCACAAACAATGCTCATCCATCAAGAAAAGATGGCCTCTCTAGGTCAAATGACAGCTGGGATCGCACATGAAATCAATAATCCTATCGCTTTCGTTAAGAACAATCAAGAATCATTACAACGTGACTTTGAGGATTTGTTAGGTTTCATTCATTCAATTGAAGAGTCATTACTACAAATTTCTACGCTCTCCTCCAATATCAATCACATTATTTCAACAAAAGCCGATGAGATCGATCTTGAATACCTTATTCAAAATATCCCCAAAAAACTCCACGCAAATTTGAAAGGTTTGGATCGCGTAAAAGAAATTGTGACAAACTTGCGAAACTTTTCTCGTCTCGATGAGGGAGATTTCAAATGGTGTTCTATTACTGAGGGCATCGAAGCGACAATCCTTTTTTTGACTCCTCTCATCAAAAAACACCACGTTCAAATTGAAACCGATTATCAACTGTCGGAACCGGTATATTGCTCACCGGGCGCGCTCAATCAGGCAGTGAGCAATATCATAGCCAATGCTATCCAAGCCAGTCCCTCGGATGAAATTGTTCGTGTAAGCACCCGCAAAGAAGCCACCAATGCGATCATTCGAATTGAAGATCACGGTCCGGGAATTCCTGAAGAACTTCATTGGAAAGTCTTTGAACCATTTTTTACCACGAAACCTGTCGGCAGTGGAACCGGACTGGGATTAAGTATCGCTCACCAAATAGTACACTCGCACCAGGGAGAGATCCGGATTGACACACCGCCGAAAGGCGGTACAACATTTATTATACAATTCCCAACTTATCAAGAAAAAAGTAGCTTATGAATTCAGTGAATGAATCGTATGCTTTTCGTTGATTCTGCGTTACAATACATCGACGGAAAAAGGGAGTGTTGCTTATAAAATGACCCGCGAAGAACTCATACAATCCGCGATGAAATTGAAACAGCCTTTAAAAGAAATCGCTGAGGAATACGCCTCGAAAAGAGATGCATTAGCCGCGGAAATCAATCGCCGAATGACCGCGCGTGAGGATCTCGTCATGTTGCTCGGGGAAGGCAATCAAACAATGATGGAAGACAATCACCGTAACCATGCCCGATTTATGGAATCGGTTTTTCTTGGTTATAATCCGGTCATTTTGGTGGATACGGTTTTATGGGTCTTTCGAGCCTATCGTTCCCACGGCTTTCGCCTGGCCTATTGGCCGGCTCAATTGGACACGTGGGTGGAAATATTGAAACAAGAATTATCCCCCACTGCCTTTGAACAGATTTATCCCTTTTATAACTGGATGATTATCAACCAACCCGCTTTCGTATCTCTGACCGACGATGAGATACAAAATAATCCAAATTGACTATTCTTTTACTTTGAAACCATTGCTTGAAAGAGGGATGACAAAATCGCTAGGTAAGAATTATGATAGAAACAGGAAAAAAGAACACCCAAAAAGTACTCATCATCGATGATGAAGTGGATATTTTGGAAAGTTTATCCGATCTTCTGCGAAAAGAATTTCATGTATTTGCATCAACAGATATCGATGAAGCCATCCAATTATTAGAGCGAGAACAAATTGCCGCCATCATGACCGATCAACGGATGCCCAAAGCGACGGGAGTGGAAGTGTTGTCTCGTGTCACGCGCATCAGTCCGGAAACAATCCGAATTCTCTTCACGGGCTATTCCGATATCGAAGCGGTTATCAACGCAGTCAATGAAGGCCGCATTTATCATTACATCTCAAAACCATGGGATTCAACGGAATTGTTAAACTTGGTGCGTAATTCCGTTGAGCACTTTGATCTAATCATGGAGAACCAAAGGCTCATTCAAGAGTTAGCGGAATTCAATAGAATCATCGAAAAAGAAAAATCGGTAGCCGCCAAAGCCATTGCTGAAAAATCCGGTTTAAAAGACCAAGTCGCCACATTATCCATTTCCCTTCAACACATAAAAGATTCTTATTGGTTCATTCGCAGGTTTCAGGAATGCCTGCCAATTTGTATGCATTGTGGAAAAGTCAAAAATGACAGTGGAAATTGGGAAGAGGTTGTAGACTTTCTCAAAAATAATTCCTTATTCTTGACGCATGGATATTGCCCCGAATGCGCAAAATTATACGAAATTTGATCCATGAACAATTCAATCCCAGAAAAATTACTGGAAATACAACAAAATTATTTGAAATCGATCGTCAGCGGTCAGCGCCAACATGCCGTGGAATGCATTCTCGCAGCCATTCGCCAAGGGATTCCCCTCTTGGATCTCTATGTGGAAGTGTTTCAAACTTCTCTCTACAAGATTGGTCAATTATGGGAACAAAATAGAATCACGGTTGCAGAAGAGCACTTGGCAACAGCGATCACACAATTTGTTCTGGCTCAAACTTACATTCATTTACCCCAATCAGAAATCCACCGGGGAAACATGGTTTTAACCGGCGTACAAAATGAATTGCATCAAGTAGGCGGAAATATCATTGCCGATGTTCTCGAATCGCAAGGATGGGATGTCCACTTTCTTGGGACCAATATGCCGCAAGATGGAATCCTAAAAGCGATTGAAGATCACGAAGCAACTCTGGTTGGCATTTCCACAACCATGGTATTCAATATTCCCGCCACTCAAAAATTGATCGACTCGATTCGAAATCAATTCACATCCGATTGCCCCCGAATTCTTGTCGGAGGCGCTGCTTTTCGCTTTGATTCGAATTTGTGGAAAGAAGTAGGAGCAGATGGATATGCGTCAAATGTGAAAGAAACGGTTACTTTGCTTTTGAATTAACGTTCTCCCTTTTGAGGACTCTTTCTATTTATACTCTTCTTTGATTCCCATCCCACTGCGATCCGGATAATCCGGGCGTGCCGGCGGATCGTAAGGATTCTTTTCAATCTCTTCCATCATATGCTTGATCGCTGCATCGAGCTGAGGATCGCCGCCGTCGACCATTTTAGCCGGATCGTCGATGACTTCGATATCCGGTTCTACGCCATGCCCCTCCATCGTCAATGTTCCATCATTTTCATACATCGTGATATTCGGAGCGGTAATCCGCGCACCATCGATCATTCTGGGATTCCCGAAAATGCCGATCACTCCACCCCATGTCCGAGTACCAATCAGTTTCCCGAGTTGAGCATGCCGGAACAAGAAGGGGAACAAATCCCCACCCGAGCCGGCCGGTCCGTTGATCAACATGCATTTGGGACCTTGATGACTAACCTGAGGAACACGCCAGTTCTTTTCATGCCGTTTGAACAAATGTAAAGAAACCGGACGGTTCAATAACTCGACAAAACGATCCGGCATTTGCCCGCCGCCGTTCCAGCGTTCATCAATGATGAGCGCTTCTTTATCCATTTGTCCATAGAATTGTCGGAAAAGATCGCTCTGGCCGCTGTACCCCGTATTCGTAACATAAATATACCCGACCTTGCCATCGGTTTCCTTTTCGACATAAGCACGGTTTTCCTCGATCCAGTTGCGAAATCGCAATTCGCTTTCCCGTCCTCCGGAAATCAGCTGAATCACGACATCCGTCGCACTTTCGATACACGGTTCTTTCCCGACCGTCAAAGTGACAATTTCACTGGACAGTCCTTGAAACGCCGCCCATGGATCCTTCCTTGTATCGACATCAACACCATTGACTGCAAACAGATAATTGCATTCTTCCCGCTGTGCTTTATCGAGTTTCGAGAATGGACTGCGAGCATCCGTATCCCAAACACCACCTTCATGGATTTGAGCAATTTTGTAAAACCCTTGATCCAATTCAAAATCGACACCGAGGAATCCAACGTTTTCCCGTAGCGCCTGTTCCACGTCTCCACCGCCGTAATAGGTATGGCTCGCATTCAGTTCGCCAATCATTTCACCAATCACATAACCGACATCTTCACGGGAAACACAATCCTTCAACATGGCTTCGTAATGCTCGCGCACCGCTTCCCAATCCACCCCGTGCATGTTGGGATCAAAGAAGAAATCACGCATAATCCGCCAGGCATCGACAAAAATCTGCCGCCATTCTTCGCGGGGATCGATTTCCGTTTTCATAGAAGAAGTGGAAATCCGTTTTTCCAACTGTTGACCGGCTGCTGCATCGATCACCCCTACACCGCCGCCGCTACTGACCAGCAATTTCTTGCCGTCCGCAGACATCGCCAAGAAACCGGCATTGTCCAAAACCGTTTTTTCTTTATTCTCTTCGTCATTCAAATCGAAGAGTTTAATGGAAGAACTTCCCTCACTCCCGGCGGAAGGCCGGCGCCGGTAAATCAACTGGCCTTTATCATTCACATGGAGATCGCTAAAGTACCCTCGCGAGACTGGCAACCGAAAAGCACGGGATTCGAAATTCTCCAAGTCGATTTCAAGACTTTCTTCTTCCTTATCCTCTTTTTTCACATCTTCATCGCCCTTTTCATCATCCTCGCCCTCATCATCGTCATCCCCGTCTTCCTCGTCGTCACCACCATCATTATCATCTCCATTGTCATCGTCGTCACAATCTTCATCATCATCCCCGTCGTCATCGTCGTCCCCATCTTCTTCGTCGTCACAATCTTCATCGTCATCCCCGTCGTCATCATCGTCCCCATCGTCATCATCGTCGCCGCCATTGTCATTATCCTTCTCGTCAGCTTCTTCATCCTTTTCTTCGTCTTCATCCCCTTTCTCTTTTTTCTTATCTTCCCAGGTTTCTTCGTCGCTTTCCGCTTTGTAAGGATTCGGCACATCCCTGCGGAGTGGGACAGCATGGAGGATACCGGAATTCACATAGACAAAACTATGACCGGCATCGCCGTAAATCGGATTGGAATATTCCCGATTGCTAATGAAATATAAGTAATCACCTTTGCGGTCAAAAGTCGGTTCCGAATCCATGAACATACCACTGGTGACTTGATAGGATTTCCCCTCTTTCACGTTATACAACCAAATCGCCTCGAGAATATTGTCGCCACGCTTGGTATACGCCAACCAGGATGAATTATGAGACCAACTAAACTTGAATGACGAAGGCATTAACGAAAGAATCAAATTCTTGTCAACTTGCTTGCTTTCTTCGTTTTCGACATTATAAATATAAAATGCATCCACTTGGTCGCTGAACGCGATCCATTTCGAATCCGGTGACCAGGTGGGATCGAAAAAGAAATCCGTTTCAAACGAAGTCAGTTTTTTGGCTTCCCCGCTGCCATCAGACGGCCGGATCCACAGGTGGTAATCACCGGATTCATCAGAAAAATACGCAATCCAACGACCATCCGGACTCCAAGACGGATCCCGTTCCGCCGCACCACTCGTTTGGGTAAGATTAAACGGGGATCCTTTTTCCGCCGGCAGCGTCCAGATATCACCACGCGCTTCCACAACCGCTCTTTTCCCTGTTGAAGAAATGTTCCAATTCTGCAGCAAATTATTCACATCTTTCAGAACCGGCCGAAGAGTGGGACGTGCACCCGGTATTGTGACTTTTACGACCTTGCTCTTTTCAGTTGCAAGGTTGAGCAAATATAAATCCGCTCCATATTGAAAGACAATCTCCCCTTCTCCGTTCGAACCGGGACCAATGGACGGCCATTTCACATCATATTCATCAAATCGAGTAATCTGCCGCCGCTCATCACTATCGACATCGTACGCCCAGATATTAAGACGGTGGCTCTTCCCTGCGTCGGAAAGAAAATAAATTGTATCTCCATGCCACATAGGAAAGGTATCGGTTCCCTCCCAATCGGTGATCTGTTTGGATTCATGGCTTTCGATATTGAAAAGCCAGATATCCGATGCCAATCCCCCTCGGTAGCGTTTCCAGGTACGGAAATCGCGGTTATGCGGTGTATATGCCAACCATTTCCCATCCGGACCGAGGATTCCGTAACCACCATAGGGAACCGGTAGTTTTTGCGGCATCCCACCTTCCGCGGCAACCGTAAACAGTTGGGATTGTCGGTAATGACCGGCAAGCCCCCCGAAGGCAAAAAGAAGTCGGCCATCCGGCGTCCAATCACACAAACGCTCCCTGTCGGGATGGTGAGTGACTCTCACCGGAATACCACCCTCTATCGGCAACGTATAAATATCATCATTTCCATCATAATTCCCGACAAATGCGATCCTCTTGCCGTCGGGATGAAAGCGCGGAAAAATCTCCCCCCCAACCGGATTGGTAAGAGGAGAGGCCATCCCCCCACTCTTTGGCACAAGCCAGATATCATTCGCATACACAAAAGCAATATGCGTTGCACTGACATCAGGGTATCGGATCATCCCCCCATGCGGTTGAATGCTTTCTTCCTCTTTTGCATCGGCAAGAATCGGCAAAAGCGCCGAACATATGATAAAAACAAGAAAGTGAACACCGATTTGATTCTTCATCGTCTATCTCCATTTCATGACTGAAAAGTACTTATCGACTTCATCAATGTAAGGATCATACATTTTTTTAGAACAGAATTGTAGTTGTATCAGAAATCCCAACCACAAACCTTTTCCCTTGATACATTATGTCATTTTATTTATTCTCTATGCGGTTTGATATCACGTATTTGAGAAGAGTAGAGCATCATGAGTTGCGACAATATTTGCAAATTCCTATGCACAAAATTTCCCGCCCGCTATGCCGCATGGAGAGTAAAAGATATAGTTGCTCCGGTTCGGGTTATTGAAAAGGAATTGAGCGTTGAACCGATCCGAGCCGATTCCGTCATTTTTTTAGAGGCACAAGATCGAATCCTCCATTTGGAATTTCAAGTGAATGTTGAAAAAAGCAATCCACCGATCCCCTTACGAATGCTGGATTACTGGGTTCGCTTGCATCGCCAATACCACCTTCCAGTTGATCAAACCGTCGTTCTATTAAAAGAATCTCCCGCTGCTCGTGACTTGCAACCTGAGTTCACATTCGGAAAAACATTCCATCCATTCCAAATCATCCGGCTATGGGAAGAGAATCCGGAATCATTTCTGCAAGATCCCGCGTTGTTACCTTTGGCAACTTTATCGAAAACACATAATCCGCCAGATTTACTGAATCAGGTTGTCGAACATGTAAAAAAGATCGATAATATAAAGGAGAGAAATCTCATTACCGACTGTGCAAAAATTTTAGCAGGCCTTCGGTTTAAAAGAGAAATCATCCATCAGGCCTTCAGGGAGGTTCCCATGCGCGAATCAATCATTTACCAAGACATTTTGGAAGAGGGAAGGAAAGAAGGTAAGCAAGAAGGTAAGCAAGAAGGTAAGCAAGAAGGTAAGCAAGAAGGACAGTTATTATTCATTTCTCGCTTCCTCCATCATAAATTTGGATATCACGACCCCGTATTGCAGGAACAACTTCAAACTTTATCAAACAATCAGCTGGAAGAACTCGCCGATAAAATATTTGAATTCAAAGAAATAAACAACCTTACCAATTGGCTACAAGAAAAGCGTTCCACTTAGACCCTACCGCATATGATATAAAAACATGGCATACGTTATATACTCATCCGGCTCCCGGCGATGAAAAGGCCCCAACTTTTCATACACGGGAAGCGAACCGATTCCATGCAAATAAGAAGCACTGACGACATAAATACCCGGTTCGATGGAATCCAGATTTTTCACTTCCCCATGGGGAACATGATAGGCATCCGGATATTCCTTCGGTCCAAAGTACAAGAGCCGAACGTTATTCAGCCGGTGTTCATTTAGATATCGTTTCAGATGCAGTAAATCCTGTCCCCAATCCAAATTCGAATCCACTGCGTAATAATGACCGTACTTCGGGCCGCCGATCAACGAATTGAAATATTCCAAATAATGAGGGTGTATCCTGAGCACTTCGATCCCATTCCACACCAAGACCAACATCCCCATGCCAAACATAATCTTTTTCGGAAGTGGCAGATTTCGAGAAGTCGCTTTATGTTCACCGTTGGACTCAACATATGAAGAGGGATACAGAGCATCACCTTCTTCAGTATCATTATTCTTATACTCACCTTTCGACAGCAGCTGAATCCAAAAGGCCGCAAGTGAACCGGCAAAAAAAACGATCAAAAACGGAACAATCGGCAAAGCATGACGATAACCAATGTTGGCGGTATTAAAAAAAATGATCACGTAAGCATAAATTCCAGGAATCAACAAAAACGAAGCGAGAGTCAATCCATCCAAATGGATACGCCGAAAACATATGGCCAAGGCTCCGAATAGAAAAATCAGAAGCAAGGGCAATGGAGTTTTGATCAAAAAAAGCACCGGATAATAGGAACGCCAGCCATACGACGATAATTCTCCCATGAAATAACCGAGATGGCCGGTCCGTAGATGCGCTTGATTGGAGAAAAATCCTTCCCAATGACTAAAAGCGGGAAGATAATTCCGAAGAAAAAGCCAAAACGGTTCATTCGGATCCCGTCCATCGATATCGATTCCATGTTCCATTCCGCAGAAATAAAAAAAAGTCGTAATAGGAACTTGAAAATGATGCCATATATAACTTCGCATCGGCGCGCGGGGACCAGGAATCGAATCCCCGACTTCGAATGCATATCCCCCCCAGATAACCAAAAATCCGATACCAAATACCAGCAGAATCGAAAGGAAAGCAAAAGAACTATGTCGAATGATAGGACTACAATTTCGAAGTCTTTGCGACAGAAAAGCTGGAAAAGTACTCCATACCGATTGTTCGGATGGTTCATTTTCTTTTTGGCGATGAACGAAAAACCAGGAAACGAATAAAAATCCGAGAAAGAGAGCCGGCAGCAAAATGACTCCGGAATGCTTCGAATACCAGCTCAATCCGAATCCAATCCCGATCAAAACCAAGCGCCGGAAAGAAGGTTTGCGCGTGAAACGCCAGAAGAAATAACCGGTCAGGAGAAACAGAAAAGTCGGAGCGGTATCCGTCGTCGTCAGCCGTCCATGCGCCATGATATTGGGTTCCAAGGCGATCAAGAACAACACCACCAGCGCCGGCATATAGCCCCAACATTCCCATGCCCAAATGAATGCTGTCAAACAGAGTAAGACAGAAAGAACAATTGTCCCGATACGCCCCCGCATCAACAAGGAATGAAAATTCTCCGGATTGGCAAGAAGCAATTGATCACCGATTCCGTTCCAGATGCCTTTCTTCCAACATTCATTGTCATACAGCAGCTGATAATCGCCCCACAAAGCGACCGGTATGGCATTCACTAAATTTTGAAAGGGAGGCGCAACTCGGTTGATCCGAAAATCGAGATTGTTCAATGAATACAATCCTGTCGCCAAATGGCTGAGTTCATCGACGGAAGCGGACGTCTTTGTTGCGCTATGCCACAAGATTGAAGCATGAAGACATACAATCAAGACAACCGGAATCCATTTCCATTTCATCATGTTTCCGCCGTCTGCGCGATAGAGTCTGTCGAGGGTGACATTTCCTCTTCTAAAAATTGCAATTCATATAGACGCCGATAGAGACTACACCGCTCCAATAGTTCCGCATGGGAACCGAGATCCACAATCCGTCCACGATCCAAGACAACGATCTTATCCGCATAAAGAATGGTCGAAAGGCGATGCGCGATAACGAAGGTGGTCCGGCCTTGCATGAGAGATTGAAGGGAGCGTTTGATATGCCGTTCCGATTCACTATCCAACGAAGAAGTCGCTTCATCCAGGATCAAAATCGGGGCATTGCGCAGAAACGCCCGCGCCAGGGCAAGCCGTTGACATTGCCCCCCGGAGAGGGAAACACCCCGTTCGCCGACAATAGTATCATAACCATGCGGTAAGGAAGAAATGAAATCATGGGCAAACGCCGCTTGTGCCGCGCTCCGGACCTGCTCCTCCGAGTAGCATTCCTCCCCACAGGTAATGTTCAAGCGAATCGTATCCGCAAATATCAACACATCTTGAGGAACGATACTCATCAAGCGTCGTAGAGAAGAAATGCGTAAATCACGAAGATCGTACCCATCGATCAAGACAGAGCCGTCAACCGGATCATAGAAACGGGGAATCAAATTGACCAGTGTCGTCTTTCCCGCCCCACTCGGACCTACCAAGGCGACTACTTCACCTTTTTGCGCTGTAAACGAAATCTCGTTTAAGACAATTTGTTCCGGTTCATAGGAAAATACGATTCGCTCGAACCGGATCGATTGCACAAAAGATTGAATGTCATACGCATCCGGACGATCGGGCAATGTTGCTTCAGTCGCCAATGCATCAAAAATTCGTTCGGCCGCGGCAAATCCGTGTTGGATTTCCTGAATCGCATGCTCTATCCGTTTGATGGGTTGATAGATCGTTCCTAAGATGGCCAAATAAACAACAAATTCACTACCATACAATGTCTCTTTGATCAATATAAAATAGCCCCCCAAGATCAAAATCACACACGCGGCCGCCAAGCCAATAAATTCATTCAATGGGGAAGAGATCGCTTTGGCTTTAACCATCCCCATCGACGCGCGAAATGTGCCAATAATTTCAGTTTCAAAGCGTCGCTGTTGATGGCCGTACATTTCATAGCCTTGCACTAACCGGATATGGCTGAAATGCTCCTGCAAAAAAGCACCGATGCGAGCCAAGTACGCCTGAAGATTCCGAGCCGCTCGCCGGTTCTTCAGCGCAAAAAACCGAATCGTCCACAGCAAAAGAGGAAAGATCAACATATAGAGCAATGTCAATTTCCATTGCAGATAAAGCAAAGCGGCAATTGAAATCAGCAAAACGCACGGTTCCAACAGCAGGCGGCCAAATGCATTGATCACGGTCAATCCGATGACACGCACATCGACCGTGAAATACGAAAGAATCGATCCGACCTTATTACGGGCAAAATAAGCGGCATTGAAATAGGTGAGCCGGTCAAAAAGATCTCGTTGCAAATCGATGATGACACGATGCCCAATCCAGCGGCTCATATATTCGTGCAGATAACGAAATCCACCATACATGGCTACAATCGTCAAATAACAGCAGCATGCAAATAGAAGCGTACCGAACGGAGAGGAGTGGGCATAGGTATCGACGATGCGGTAGAAGGGACTCAATAATTCATGCAATTTTCCAGGCGTCCGGCTCAATGCCCCCACCTGCTCACGCTGTTCGAAGATCGTCTCTACGACCGGCATAAGCATGGTAAGAGAACCGACACTCAAAACGGAAACGACAAGGCTGCACAAAACCACCCATACTAGGCGTTTCTTATATCGCAAAACATAGGATAACAGGAATCGAATCGTGCGCAGTTCGCTATGCAAACCTTTCCTGTTCATCATGTCGGCCGATTCCGGAACATTCGATTCCAACGTTTTCCCCAACCAGCTCCGTTGGTGCGTCAATCATCAAGCCTCGAAAAAGCGATGCCTATTCATCCGTACAGATAGATGTCAATGGATTCCCCACCGGGATATTTTTCCACCAGGCAGGATACGCCCACTAGAGATTGGACTGATGCAGCGTCTCCAAGAATTCCCGATTGCTTTTGGTTCTTCGCATCCGTTCGATCAAGAGTTCCACGGCTTCACTGGCGTTCATTTCATTGAGAACCTTGCGCAGCAGCCACACCCGTTCCAACTCATCCGAAGGAAGCAACAACTCTTCCTTACGCGTCTTGGAACGGTTGATGTCGATCGACGGATAAATCCGTCGCTCCGCCAATTTCCGGTCGAGATGCAGTTCCAGATTTCCAGTTCCTTTAAACTCTTCGTAAATGACATCATCCATCCGGCTTCCTGTGTCAATCAACGCCGTCGCCATAATCGACAGGCTGCCGCCTTCTTCGATATTCCGCGCCGCGCCAAAAAATCGCTTCGGTGGGATCAACGCACTCGAATCGATACCACCGGACAGAATTTTACCGCTGTGGGGAGCGATTTGGTTATACGCACGAGCGAGGCGGGTAATACTATCCAGAAGAATCACGACATCCCGTTTGCATTCGACCAGCCGTTTTGCCTTCTCGATGACCATTTCAGCAACCTGGATATGACGGTCAGGCGGCTCATCGAATGTCGAGGAAATCACTTCCCCCTCCACGGTCCGTTGCATGTCCGTCACTTCCTCGGGACGTTCATCGATCAGCAAAACAATCAAAATCACACTCGGATGATTTGTCGTAATGCTGTTCGCGATTTCCTGAAGCAACATCGTCTTCCCCGAATTGGGCGGGGCGACAATCAACGCACGCTGTCCCGTTCCCATGGGCGTGATGAGATCGATAATCCGTGCTGAAATCCGGCTCGGTTCCGTTTCCATATTGAAGCGGGAATCCGGGAACAAAGGCGTCAAGTTATCATACAGGATTTTATCTTGCGCCTTTTCCGGCTCTTCACCATTGATGGCCTTGACTTTGAGCAAAGCAAAATACCGCTCCCCTTCTTTCGGAGGCCGAATGATCCCGGAAACGGTATCCCCTTTGCGAAGGCTGAATCGGCGAATCTGTGAAGGAGATACATAAATATCGTCCGGACCCGGCAAATAGCAATAGTCCGCACTGCGCAGGAAACCGAAGCCTTCCGGCAACGCTTCCAGAACTCCGGAGCCTTCCAATTCGCTCCCTTTATCACCCTCCTTCTTCGCGGCATGTTCGAGGATGCGATAAATGAGTTCTTGTTTTCGCAGGCCACTGATCCCTTCCAATTTCATTTCGTGAGCCAATTCAACGAGCTCGGAAATGGTTTTCTTTTTCAGACTCGCCATCTCCAACGCTTCTTCGGTCACATTGGATTTTTCCGAATTCACTGTCTTTTCTCCTATTTCGTTTTTCATTGAGTTATTCGCATACTCGGAATTCGAAGAATTCCGCCAGTTGTTGGTCTCGGAGGAATTCGAATTACGGTTTCTGTTGTTATTCGTGCGAGGTCGTCTTGTTCGTGTTTTTGATTCCATAGTCCTTTCTTTCCCTGGACAAATGCCAAAACATAAATTTCATACTCATTGGTTCCTTTCAGATCGGATACCAATCCTTATGGTTCTTTTTTATGTGAAACGTCATCGGGAAACGATGACAATTGCCTACTTGTTCAAAAATTCACTCACCTGCGATTCAAGAAAAGAAAAATCTCCTTCATTGACAATCACGTAATCCGCCTTTTTTCTTTTCACACTTTCCGGAATCTGCGCTCGTTCAATCCGTTCGAAATCGGCCGGTGTTCCCCCTCGCATGCGCACAAAACGCTCTTGACGTATGGCTCGTGGAGCAGTAACGACCACCACGATATCACAAAGAGTTTCCAATCCCCATTCGTAGATCAGCGCGGCATCGACGATCAAGGGGCCGGCTCGCTCCGAGCGCCGAAAGGCTTCCACTCGCTCTCGAATCCGATCCACCAAGAGGGGGTGAACGATTTCATTCAATCTCCGCAATTGATCCGGATCGCGAAACACAATCTCACCAAGTTTTTTTCGGCAGATTTCACCTCCGTCATTCATGATCGAATTCCCAAATGTTTGTGTAACTCGATCATATACAGGAGAATTCGGTTCCAACAAATCATGCCCCAACAAATCCGCATCGATGACTGGACACCCGGCCCGTTGAAAAAGTTCACGCACTGACGTTTTCCCCGCACCGGGATTCCCGGTCACTCCGATGACAAGACGTTCCAACGCGATACCGGCTGGGCAAACAAAACGCAATCCTCTGTTTTGCTTTTCGGATTTCATTATTTCAAATCAGCCCAACTGTCACCCACGGACCATTCTACCGGTGTCGGAACCGCCAACTCAACGGCATGCTCCATCTGATTCCGGCATAGCTCACAGATTTCCTCGACTCGGTCTTCTTTAACTTCCAGAACCAATTCATCGTGAACCGTCAAAAGAATCGACGCCACATCTTGCAGAGGACGCAATTCCTGATGCACAAGCAGCATCGCCTTTTTCAACAAATCCGCTGCAGATCCCTGAATCGGGGCATTGATGGCCGCACGCTTGGCATTCTCCTGTCGCGTCTTGTTTGTATCTCGAATCCCTGCTGTCATAATACGGCGCTTTATCATCGTTGTCACATACAGATCCCGCTTAGCAGATGTGACCGTTTGATCCATATACTCTCGAACACGGGGATAGCGAGCAAAATATCGTTCGATATACGATGCGGCTTCCTGATCATCGATATTCAACCGTTTTGCCAATCCGTAGGGAGACATCCCGTAATTCAAACCAAAGTTGATTTCCTTCGCTTTTCTGCGCATATCCGCAGTCACCTCGTCTATCGAGACACCGAATACTTCCACCGCGGTTCGCTTGTGAATGTCCTCTCCCGCCGAAAAGGCACTCAGCAAACCGGGATCATTGGAAATATGCGCTAAAATTCTCAATTCGATTTGAGAGTAATCCAAGGAGATTAGTTGATATCCATCCTCCGCAACGAAAGCACGCCTGACTCGTCGTCCGAGATCGGTTCGAATGGGAATATTCTGCAAATTAGGATCGCTACTGGAAATTCGACCCGTACTGGCTACAGCCTGATTGTACGTTGTATGAACACGCCCGGTTTCCGGGCGAATCAATTTTTGAAGAGCATCGA
The DNA here is from genome assembly GCA_964412555.1 of uncultured bacterium. GTDB lineage: Bacteria > Hinthialibacterota > Hinthialibacteria > Hinthialibacterales > Hinthialibacteraceae > CAYPPG01. The sequence continues at coordinate 130,872 of CAYPPG010000002.1, read as the reverse complement.
GATACGTCGATTTGATCTTCTGCCGATGCCGATAGTCTAAAATCTGTTGGGCGATTGGAACGCCGTCTGCCGCAAGTTTTTCTAAAATATCCGCTCGCGTCGAACGGGTACGTCCGGTTAGCAACTGTAAATCATCATACAGAATTTTCGACAATTGCAAAGGGGAATTTAAATTAAATTCTTTGCCGACGGAATGATATACTTCTGAGGCCAAGGAATCCAGTTCTTTCCCCAACTCAAAAGATTGCTCCGCCAGCACAACCGGATCTACTTTGATTCCACGCCGTTCCATTTCGGCCAAGACAAAAAGAACGGGCAATTCGATCTGGCGATATAAATAGTCTAACTCATTTTCTCGAATTTTGGAGGGCAAAATCGACCAAAGCCTCCAGGTCGCCTCCGTATCTTCACAGGCATAATCGGATGCCTGCCCAATATCGACTTCCGTCATACAAATTTGTTTGCGCCCTTTCCCGATCAGATCTGCAATGGGCGTCATTTTCATCCCGAACAGCCGAAAAGCCAGATCATCCAACTTATGAGAATCATATTCGGGGTACACAAGATACGAAGCAATCAGCGTATCATCTTTCACCCCGTTCAGATGAATACCTTCGTTTTTCAGAACTTGTAGGTCGTATTTGACGTTATGCGCCGCTTTCTCGATCGTATCCGATTCGAACACCTCTTTCAATAACGGGAGTGCTCTGTCCATTGGCAGATTTCCGGCCCCCGTGTGCCGCAGTGGAACATACCATCCCTGATTGTCCTGGATCGTCAATGAGATGCCCACAACGCGCGCGCGAAGCGAATCGAGAGATGTCGTCTCTGTATCGAACGCGCAACGTTTCTGCTTACGAATCTCTTGCACGGCTTCTTTCAATCCTTCGGCTGTAGCGACCGTTCGATAGTCTTTTTTTTCTTCTACCGTATTTGTTTTATTCAATTCTTGGGCGAAACTGCGAAATTCCAATTCCTCATAGAGCGTGTACAGCGCCGTTTCATCTCTTGGCGAGATGGAAAAAAAGTCGGTTTCGAGTTCCAAGGAAACATCCGTTTTGATAGTGCACAATGCCCGGGAAAGAAAAGCCATTTCTTTGTGATTTTTCAGATTCTCCCGCCGTTTATTGCCCGAAATCAAATCCACATTCTCGTACAACTGCTCCAAGGTACCATACTGCTGAATCAGTGAAATCGCCGTTTTTTCCCCGATGCCCGGCACCCCCGGAACATTGTCACTGGAATCCCCCATCAATGCCAACACTTCGACCAATTGTTCCGGTGGCACTCCATAACGTTCGCGCACATCGCCGTCCGCATAAGGGATATTCTTATTCGGTGTCAAACGCAGTACAGACACCGAATCGTTCACCAGTTGCAACAAATCTTTATCCCCCGATACAATCACCACTTTCGCCTTCTCTTTTGATAGCATCAAAGCAAGTGTTCCAATCAAATCATCCGCTTCATACCCCGCTAACTCGATTTGTGAAATCCCAAGTAAAGATGTGATCTTTTTGATATAAGGAATTTGCACCAGTAGTTCTTCCGGCGGCTCGACTCGATTGGCCTTATAAGCGGAATACAATTCATTCCGGAAGGTTTTCTCACGCCGGTCAAAGGCAACAACCAACTTTTGTGGATTGTATTCATTGAGAATACTTTTCAAGGTCATCACATACCCATAGATGGCATTCGTCGCCATTCCATCCGAACGGCGCAAGTTCGGTATTCCGTGAAAAGCACGGAAAAAAACGGAACTCCCATCGACCAAGAAAATTTCTTCCATATTATTTGCCCGAAGTGTTGTTCACGAGTGGATGGAGGCAAGAGAGAATACCACAACTCTCTTTGATGATGCATTCATTCTCATCTTCGTATAGCGCTTTCCTCACGGTGTTCATTCCGCCGGTTGTAATTTTCCTTGTCTTTGTTTCAATGGGGACCATGCAAACGAATTCTTGATTCGTTATCAAAATCGTGAAGAAACTCTAATTTCCTACATCCCTATTTATTATGCTCGCAACAAAGGGGATGAGACCATGTAAGAGTAAAAAAACAATTTGTGCATTCATGTGATACGCCTTCATGAGGTCTTCAGTATAAAAAATATATATTGATTTGGTGAATCTGTAGTGGAAAGTCCCCGAATTAAGGCGTGATAATCAAGATTTACAAAATTATTATAATTAGGTTTCACCGATTGTCCAGGGGACAGAATCGCAATTCCTATCCCCTGGTGAGTTTGCCATTATGGAAATTTAGAATTCCGGTTCGATAATACGAGCCGTGATAAACCAAAGGGTTGAAAATTTCGATTTGGAAACGGTGCGATCCGTAAATAGACTACCCAGGAAGGGTATTTTGCTGATAAGAGGAACTTTGTTGAGCTGTTCTTCCTCTTCTTCTTGAATCAATCCACTCAAAACCACTGTCGCCCCATCCTTTAAGCGTACACTGGTTTGAACTACTTTCTGATTGAGAAGGAGCGGACCAATATTCGGAATCGATTGCCCTGCAGGCGCTTCACCGGTAATCCCCACCGGCAAACGTTCGCCGGGATCGATAATCTGTGGCGCCATTTCAAGATAAATGTGATCGTCATTTAAAATGAACGGCAGAACGGCTAGCGAAACACCGGTAAAGACACGCTGATAGTCAGCCGTCAAACGGTTGTTCGTCGGGTCGTCATCACCCTGGTCTTCAAACGTTACATCATCCGCATAAGGAATCTGTTGCCCCACGAAAAATTGAGGCGGCAACAGAGAGCCGGGAAGAGACAACAATTTTGGAGCCGCTAAAGTATTCATACTGCTTGTCGATTCCAAGAGACTGAGCATAAAGTCAAGCCGTGATGGACCGAAAGTATGAAGGCTCAAATTGATTCCCGGATTCTCTTCGGAAGAAATATCCCCCTGAATGAATTCCATTTCACTTTCAATGTTATCCGCGTCGACATTGATCGGTTCCAACAAGGGGTTGGTCAATAAATAATCAAAATTGATCGCCCGAAGATCCGTCAACGAAACAGTCACGACTCTGGATTCAATTTCAACCATGCGCTGGGGTTTGTCAAAAACATCGATAATCCGCTGTACGATTTCAAATTCATCTTCTTGTGGCGTAATGACAATAATACTGTTTGTGTTTGTATCCGGAATCATACGCAACGCAAAGAACTGAAGTAAGTCGGTACCACCACCACCACCGCTTTGAAGGTTGTATCGTTCCCGTGACGTCTGTTCAAAGATATTGGAAATATCCTGCGTAGTCCCCTGTTCATCGGTTCCCAAACTTTGGAACGTATTTTCACTTAAAAACGTGGTTCGTGTGGACTGCTGATTATCATAAAATATGAACGACAACGCATCGAGAATGTCGAAAACATTCACGTGTTTGATCATGAACGACCGTATATGCATATCTTGCAAACTTTCGCCCCGAACACTGCTCAAATATTTCTCGACTTTGGCGATGTTTTCCGATGAATCAACCACGTCGATTGTCCCGTTCAGAGGATTCGGAACAATGTAGCGCCCCTGCAGCCGCGCCGCATCTCTCCCTTCCTTTCCATACAACATTTTTTCGAGAATATCAGCAATCGACATGACGAATTCTTCCCGCCTTGTCAACGCTTCGGGAGTATCTTCAACATCGTCGACATCAGTAATGGGAAACTGCTTGGCTTGCAATTCTCCGGTCGCCAACTGTTCCACCCACTGGGTTTGGGAAAGTTCCTGGTCCACCCGCTCAATATTTTCCGGATAATCCATAACAATCAATACATTGGATTTATCTTCCAACAATAACTTGCGGCGGAGATCACTGGCATCCATTTCCAATCCCTCATACAGCATAAGTTGAAGCACTTCATATATATCTTTTGCTACATCTTCCCCCAAATGATAGATACGGGTAACTATAGGCTTTTTATCACCAACGATTGTTGGCATTTCTTTCAAAAACGCTTCGACTTTCCTTAAATTCTCAACGGTATCCGTCACCACTAGGGAGCGAGTCGTTTGATTCAAGAAAAGTTGTTTTCCCGGAACATTGAATTCCTCATTCTGTCCATACAGAATGGTTTTCAAGTTCCGGCTGGAATCTTCAAGAACGGAAGGATCGGATAGAACCGCTTCAATGGTTTTAAACTGCGCTTCATCGAGGGGAAAGATACGGGTCGTAAATCCGGGTTCCACATAAAGAGTTCTTCCTTCCCGTTTCCAAACATATCCATACTGTTTTTGTAACAGATTTAGGATTTCACGCAATGTCGTATTTTTCACTTCAAGAGCGACATTTCCAGTCAGATTGTCATCCATGACCAAATTCAATTGGCTGAATGCGCTCAACGTCTTCAAAACATCCTTGATATCGATCAACTCACCCTGGGTTGAATACTGAGCGATATCCACATCAAGCATTTCTTCATATTTCTCTTCTTCCACCGCTTGTTCTTGTGCCGCTTGGCGGGCTGCAATGGCTTGTTCATACTCCATTTTGGTATTGGTCAAATACGTTTGGGCTGCTTGATGGTCCGGGTACACTTCCAATGCATGATTCCACTTCGCAACCGCTTCGATTATCTGCCCCTGACGATACAAAGCAACTCCTTCACGGAAAAGAACTTCCGCTGTCGAGTGCAATTCGGTTTGTTTGTCGTCTTGTTGTTCTTTTTGCAACGCGAGTTGATTCTCTTGAGCCTTTTCTCGCGCCTTATAGATTTGATCCAACAGTTTTTCAGCACGTTTGTCATCCGGTGAAATATTCGTTGCGCGCTGTGCCTCGATTTCCGCTTTTTCGAATTGCCCGCTATTCAAATAAATCATGGCTTTCTGCAACTGATTCTCATATTCGGACAATTGATAACTCAATTCCGCTTCCTGAGCACTGGCGCGAAGTTGGCTCTGTTTATTGATCGCGTCCAGATAGGATTGGATTTGCTGTTTCTCTTGCCGATTACTGGCTTTACTTAAAGCCATCTGCAATGTTTTTTCCGCATCGGCATATTGCTGGTCTCTCATCATGGCTTTGGCGGCATCCATCAATTCCTTCGCCGTCAAATTCTCCATAGCCGGAGCGGCCGCCAATGAGACGCCGGCGCTTTCCAACTTCCGAAGCTCCGATTTTGCTTTGGCATGCATCGGATCCAACGTCAGAACCTGTTGAAAAAGAGCCTTTCCTTTTTGAATATTCCCCGAACGCATCTCCTTGCGAGCCAAATTATATAAATAGGCCGTTTGAGCCTTGACCGACTTCGCATTGTCACTTTTCATCGGCATGACAATCGTGGATAAAAAAACTCCCTCGAAATGAACAGCGCTGGCAGGCAACCCAATGCCCAATATCAACAAGCATGCCGTTACGTTTTTCAATACTTGTCCGTAATTACGTAATAGTCTATGACGTAGACATCGAAGGATCGCTAACATCTAAGATACTCCTTAGCTTGTATGTAACCGAAACAAAGCCGGTTCTTTTACAAATATTTATTCATGAAGTGAAGGTGAAGAATTCCGATGGAGAGCCATCTCGTCCTACAACTCCACTGCAGAGCAAACCATGACAGTTTCCCTTACGCATTTCAATCATTCAGCTACACGATTTCGATCAAATCCGGATTCACACAAATCAATCCACATGACAATTTTTTCGACAATCAATGAACTTGTTCAACCCTGACTTTTGTTCTTACCACTTTACTGTGAAGACGATATATTGATTTTTACATCCATATAACCGGACTTGGAGAGTATAACAAAGCCGTTATCCGTGTCAACTTGTTTAAGATTTATCTGAGTCTTTTTATCTTCCTCTCCTTCACGTAAGTACAACGTGAGGGCACGGTTGGAAGTGCTCGTTTTGTCACGGACAACGATTCGATACCGCGATGTCGCTCCTGGCGTCACCGATACAATTTCATAGGCATCCGTCAATGGCCCCGGTTTCACCAATGACCGTAGATTCGTTTCCAACTCGGAAACCTGCTTCCGTTGTTCCGATGTCAAATTGCCTCTCTCGCGAAGAACATACAGTTCATTGATAAACTGTTTCTTTTTGTTTTCGTCAAACTTATCGTATTCATTGTTCGCCAAAATGGTTTGTTGCTCTTGATAAAACTGTGTCGCTTTTTGAATCAACAAATTCGTTCTTTGATTGACAAAATCGTTGATCTTGTTTGCCAATTCCTTGTCACTCGGCCGGTAATTCAACGCTTGCCGTAAAATAAAGATCGCTTCCTGCGTCTTGACCAAGTCTTCCTGCGCCAGAGCCTGATTGAATTGAGACTCTGCTTGTGCAATGAGAGCGTCAAAATTCCCCGCTATTTTGTTCTGGATTTGTTCGATCCTGGACTGTAATGTCGATCGTTCATTCCGGGAAATCAACGTCGAATTCGGGTCAATCGTATCCAACCGCTGTTGAATCTGGTTCAGTGCAAAATATTTTTTCAATGCCGCAATCATATCCTGGCCGGTGATGACTTGCTGAGATTCGGCGAGTTCCTGATTCAGTTCCTCCCGAATGATTTCCCGCTGAATATTCATGGCCTTGTTATAGGCCTCTTGCTGCAATTCTTTTACCGTATTTAAATTTTCAATACCGATATTTTGTCCTTGCGGATCGGAATCGATGACATTGGATAAACTGGTACTGGCTTTATTATAAGCCTCGATCGCTTCTTTTTTCGAACCGGCTTCAACAAGCCGGTCCCCCTCTTGAATATTTTTTCGCGCATCTTGCAGAATCGTATCTAAGTTTCTCTTCGCATACTCCTGCTGCGCGCGTCGTTTATACTCAGAGGGAAGTACCGGATATGAAATACGAGATTCCGTCACATCCAATGCAATGACTCGATCGAATTGCTGGATTGCAGATTGATAATCTCCCGCTTCAAACAACTCTCTTCCTTTTTGATAAGCACTTTCTACTTCCTGCCGTTTTCTATACTGCTCTTCCTGAGAGCCAAAGGGACTCCGCTGGACTTCATAAGATGCACTGGAACGTTTACTGAGAAGAGTATTCACGACCTCCTCGGACGAAACGACCTCATCGTCTTGATCTGGGTTCACTCCCCCGGCACCGGCACTGATCTTTTCCTGGATAATATCTTCTACGGATTGGGCACTCTGCTGATAAAGAAACCAGCCTCCAACTACTAAAACCAATAATAACACCACCAGAAAGATATAATCCTTGTAAACACTACAAAAATCCGCTAATGCATCTTTATCGATTGAAAGATTCAAGGTTATTCACCCTTTCTTTTTTCTTCAGTTTGCATCATAAACCGTTTTTCTTTGTATTGGAATCAACCACCTTTTTTTCCCCACAGGTAGTGATGGTCAATTCTATCTTATTAAATTCTAACAACAACTAACTTGAAATGAGATTTTCCGGCTCCGTACGCAGACAATTACTGGCCGGCTGGGGGCATACCACCACCCATACCATACATGCCGCCCATACCACCACCATACATGCCACCCATCATCCCATACATACCATACATTCCCATCGATTGTTCTCCTTCACCCGCTTCCGGTGTTGGGGTTGGAGTGGGAGTAGGACTGGGTGAGGGAGTGACTTCCACAAATCCACTCATAAATTCTTCTTGCGTCAATGTCCGCCCCAGATAAGAATCCAATTTCTCCTTATCGATCATAAGACGTTCGACTTCGTTACTTTCACGGTCATGAAAGCGCAGTTCGATTTGTTTGATCGTTGGATCGCCACCCGCATTTTTCATTGCGGTTCCGATTTTATTCAGCATCTTCAATTTTTCATCTTCGCTTTCCATCTCATATAATCCAATCAAGTACTTCCCATCCGATTCCGTATTATTGGAATCCTGACGATCAAGCCGAACGACTAAGATCGAATCATTTTGTGTCAATTTCCGGAATTCCTCGATAAATTGTATCTCAAAATCTGTCGGATCGTTAAATTTAGTAATTTCAATGGTAAATTCAGTCATGGTCTGACTTAAACCGGACGAATCCGGAAGAGTATTCTGGTCCTTGATCATGACAGCATCATTATCAAAAAATGGAGAGAATCCCAAACGCTGCACATACGTCGAAATGACTTCATATCCGAGTGCCCTTCCTGAAATCGTCATTTTGTTGCTGGCGAGCTCGATACTTTCCAACCAAATGTCATCAGGAATCAAATCTTGCATTTCCAGATAGATACGTGATAATTCTCCCCGTTTCAAACTCACTTCGTGAATTCGGGAATAGCGGTTTAAATACATATTCTGAGTTTGACGGGCCGCTCTCAATTCCGGTTGCGTTGCTTCCCCCGGTTTGATGATCTGTTGCACCCGTGCTACCGCCTGGGAGTGGTGATCGACCATGGTTTGAAGGAAATAAATCGCCCCCGCAAGCATGATTACCATAACCACCGCCATTAAGGAAAGTACTGGTGCACGTCTTTCCAATTCGAGTCTTTGTTTCACGTTTTCCGGCGCAAAACTCAGCACACAACGCGCTTTCCCCCCCACTCGAATCGCCATGCCCAATAACGGCGCTTCGTATCGAATAAAGTCTTTGTGCTCTTCTGGAAATTCCACTCCTTCGCATTGGACACCATCAAAAACTTTGACGGGAACGCCCAAGCGGTCCTCCAAAAAGTCACTCACCCCTTCCATTTTTGAAGTGCCCCCGCACAAGAAGACACGAGTAACCGGCATGGCATCCGGCTGGGAAACATAGAAGTCAAACGAACGGCGAACTTCCGTGACGATATTTTCAAATCCCTTTTCGAGAATCCCGGATACCTTTTCCGAAGAAATCCCACTTTCTTCTTCCCCTTCGGCATACTCACTCGCCGGTTTCGTTTTCAACTCTTCCGCTTTCTCGTACGAAACCTCGAGTCCTTTCGCCAGTGATACTGTCAAGGTGTTACCGGCAATAGGAGCACTCCGCATGAATTGCATCATCCCGTTTTGTTCGATGACAATATCGGTTCCCGATGCACCGATGGAAACAATAGCGGTCACTTCTTCCGGATCATGTTCATCCGAAGAAGCATAGGCATTGTATACCGAAAGAGGGGAAGCTTCGATTACATCCACCCGAAGACCGCATTTTTTCAAAATAGCCGTGTACGCTTCCGCCGCATCTTTCCGAACCGCTACGAGATTGACTTCCAATTCGGCCATATCCCCCGGCGCTTCCGAAACTTTGTAGTCCATATTCACTTGATCAAGAGGAAAAGGAATATGCTGCCGAGCCTCGTACCGAATAATCCGCTCCAACTGCCGCCCCCGAACGACAGGGATTCTCAGCCGGCGTGTGAACGCCGCCCTGCCCGGAATCGTTACGACAGCCCTCTTTTCTTTGATCCCCAACCGCTGAAGAAGAAGAGGAAGCGTCTCCTCTATTCGTTTGTAAAATGTTTCATTATCCACATTGGGGGGGAGCATCAACCGTTCTTCCCCGGCTTTGATTACCTCCACTCCCGCTTTGCTTTTTCGCAATTGGAGAATCTTGATTCGCTGTTGCCCGATATCAATAACCAGTTGAGGTAGTTTTGCCATCGATAAAACCTTCTTATCCTATAATAGAATCAAAACGCCAGGCAGAACGTAGCAATTGTACCAATCCTTCCCTGCCTTTGGAAGGGATTGAAAGTCCTCTAAAACTCCGTCACTCTATCTAATTTCTTCAAATAAGCAGTCGTCGCACGAATGGCGATCTCCGTCGCCGTGAATCCATCGAACGGATCCGTTGAATCACCAAGACGATCTTTTCCATGACGGTAAATACCGGAAGTCGGATCTTCGCCGGCATCGTTCACCAGAATCCTCAACTTGGTTTCTGTGGTGGGACGAACCGCTTGAAATCGAATAGTAGCGAGCACTCCTTCTCCTCGAATCGGTTTCCGGTACGCTCGTTTGCGATAATCGACAACTCCCTTTTCTGCATCCACACTATTCATGACAGGAAAATCGAAAGGATATTCTTGTCTGTACTCTTCATCCAGAATATTGATCCCAGAATTCACATCATCTAAATCAATCGGCTCCAGGACTCGTGGATTGAACAAAAGAAGTAAACTGAGTGAATCGAACGCCTCTTTATTCGGATTGGATAAGTAAACATCGACATCAAATGTATCTCCGACATCGACTTCTTCTTGCCGTGTAACCAAATAAAGATGAGTGCCGTATTCACCACCTTCTTCATCGATTCCGAGTTCATCCGCCCGTCTCACTTCCGAACGCTTGGGAGCTTCTTCCCAACTATCATAGATAGAGATATCCATGGAGACAACTCCGTCAGCCGGATCAAATTTCGTCCCCAATTGATCCACACCATTCATGGTGAGAAACGTTAAGGGAGTATCCTCTTCCACTTCTACTTTTGGGTGAGTGAAAACAAGATCGATTGAGGAATGATCTGTTTTTCGTAACGGTACAAATGTCACTCTCCCCACGAGACCGGAATCGGTATTCGTTTCATTTTGTACACCGGATGAAAATCGGATCAATCCTTCTTCCGTATCAACGGAATTCTCCTCTACCTCTAATTTGATTTTATCGGAAAGAAAAGGCGATCCTTCTTTTCCACTACTCGTGGTTGATTTTGCCGCAACGGTTTCTTCTTTTTTCTCCGAATCATCATCCGGGGCAATCGAGATTATGTCGGCCGGAAGCCACAAACCGTTTTCATCGATTCCTTGAACCGGCAGCAAATCTCTCGGATTATATTTTATGGTAAATCCCACCGCGTTATACCCAAGTGAATTCGGATTCGCCAATTTGACATCGACCGTGTACGGTTCCTCGATTACCGCCATCTGCCCTGGGGAATCCAAATAGAGTGTCGCATTGGATCTCAATTTCGCTTCCGGTTTTTTCGAAGCGGGTTTTCCTCTTTTGGCGCCGGCACGCCCTGGTTGAGTTCGCCCCCCGCCAGGAACAGTTCGTCCTGCTGGCGCGTTCCCTTGTATGGATATATTCGTATCACCACCACGTGATTGGCCACCGCCCGGGCTAAGCGCTCCCCGTGTATTTTTCCCCGCTAACGCTCTTCGCCGTTCGGTTGAAGTTCCACTCGGAGCCGTCTGGCCGGGCGAACCCGTTTGGCCACCGGAACTTTGTGGAATGATCCCACTGTAATTGGAACCGGAATTGGAAAATCGGCTACTTCTTCGATTCGAACTTTGATTGCCGTATCCGCTGCTGTAGCCACTATTTCGGCCATACCCCGTATTTCCATACGATTGCCCCCCATACGAACCGTATCCTTGATTACCATAGCTGGAACGTCCTCCGCGGCTGCTCCTTCGACTGGAACGTCCCCCCATACTTCCCATATTTCCAAATCCGCCGCCGAAGCGGCTGCTACTTCCGAAGCTACCACTATTTCCGAATGATCCCCCAAATCCTCCGCCGAACGATCGGTTCATTCCCCCAGAATTGGAGCCATAATTCCCCCCCGAATACCCCCCGCTGTACGGATTCCCATACTGATTTCCCTGATTATAGCTCTGATTGTAATTGCGAGGATATTGAGCGCTTGCAATTTCTATCCCCAAAAAAAGGAGAGTGAATAGCAATGTGATAACAATAATATAGTGCGTTTTAGATTTCATGATTATTCCCTCGCTATCTTTTTTAACCCTAACGATAGGATAACGAGTATGGAGATACGACGGTAATGGATTTCCCTAACGCTCGATTTGCTTTCATCACTGGACAAACTGAAATGATCATTATGTATATTAAGGAACGGTATCTTTTGTCTCTCTCAGTGTCAAGCGGTAAGAAGAATCCGTTCCGTAAGAAACGTAGTAAAATCTCTTTCTTTCCAAACTCACGTCATAGCCTTCGTGATTTTTTCTTGCACTTTGATGTTATGAAGCTGATATTTCTCAATTTTCCGGTCCAAAGTCGGCCGAGATATTTTCAGTATATTGGCAGCTTGACTTTTATTGAACCGTGTAAACTCAAGAATTCGCAAAATATGCCGTTTCTCCGCTTCATCGAGAGTTAAGATCTCCAACAATTCATCTGCCTTAGTCTCCGTTTTTTCCTCTTTTGATTTGGCCGAATCAGCAAGATGAATATCCAAAGGAATATGCTCCAGCCATATCGTATCTTGCGCTTCGTTCATCAACACCGCGCATTTAATGACATGATTGAGTTCCCGTACATTCCCCGGCCAATCATGACGCATTAAAAATTGAAGAGCCGCGTCCGAAATCCCGACAATGGACTTGTGATATTGTTTATTATAATTCTTGATAAAGTGATTCACTAAAACCGGAATATCTTCTTTTCGTTCGCGCAAAGGAGGAATATCCAAATGAACCTCTTTGATTCGGTAATACAAATCCTGTCGAAACGAATTGTCTTTCACCTCGCGATGCAAATTTTGATTGGCGGCTGCGATAATCCGCACATCGATAGGAATCGGCTCATTTCCCCCGATATGTTCAGTAACTCTCTCTTCCAACACACGCAGTAGCTTCGCTTGAGTGGTCAGACTCATTTCGCCGATTTCATCGAGAAAGAGGGTGCCATGATTGGCCTGTTCGAATTTCCCTTTTCTCGAATATACCGCACCGGTAAAAGCCCCTTTTTCATGACCGAAAATCTCCGTCTCCAACAAGGCATCCGGCAATGCGGCGCAATTGACCGAAACAAAACGATTGTTACTTCGATCACTGGCATAATGAATTGCTTGAGCAAGGGTTTCTTTTCCGGTTCCATTTTCACCCGTAATCAGAACAATGGTGTCGGAATTCGCAATCCTCTCGGCAGTCCGTACAATCTGCTCCATACGAGGATTTTTATAGATGATCTGGTTAAATGTAACCTTCTTTCTAGACATAAGCACCTCTCTTCCCCAATAACGACTTCCTATTAGTGGGAGATCATTTGCAATGCTGTCAAGAAATATTACACAAAAAATCCCCCCTTTTAAAGAGACAAACGAAACAAAATGTTCACATTTTGCATTAAATATTTTTAATCGAGAGTACATTTTACTCACGAACAGGTGGGAACTATAGTAAATAATAGAATCCGAAAGCCTTATGCCCATCCATAACACACCAAATATCAACCAGTTAAACGAAATAAGTCCATGACAGGGAAAAGAAAATCTTCTAAATGTAGTACAAGTGACAGATATTCCGACAATCATTTTCTTTTTCAAGAAAAGAGAACTTACCCAGGATTCATTTAAAAGAAATTTACCATTTTCGATTTTTTACCTTCTTCTTCGACATGAATGAAAGATCACGGGTTATTCCGATAAAATTTTCTTCTCCAACAATCGATAGACTCGATCCCGGCACTTTCTGCATAAATCATACTGGAAGGGGTAATGAACCTCATCATTCACTTCTTTTTCACTTTTCTTTTCGAGCATGTCTATAATTTTTGTCATTTCATCTTTGATTTTTTCCGGAGGAGTCAAGGTCGTTTCATCGAATGTCCCACCGTCATAGGCACAAAACAACTCGCCTTTCAAAACAAATCGAGGGCGGCCGATTTCGATCAAATCCCCGCAAAAATCACAAATGTACTTGATTCCCTGATCTTTTACCATAATGATGACTCCATCTTCTTCTTCTTTCACTTCTACTCAAAAGTGTAGCCGTCAAAGTGGAATATTCGAAAAAGGAAATGAAAAATGAACGTAACAAACAGAACTCATAAGAAAACCGCTGGAATTGTTTCACTGACAACTCCCATTGGGAAAATAACTGCCGGGTTTTCTGACAATGCTCTTCTCTGCATCCATATAGGAGAAAAGAGCGAAGAAAATGTTCAATTCACACTTCTTCAGTTGGTTTTTCAAATTCATGATATAGAAAATCACCTTTCGAAAACGTTAAAAAAAGAGATTGTGGAATATTTTGAAGGAATACGAAAGCGCTTTTCTGTCAAAATGGACTTGTTCGGCACTCCCTTTCAAAAAAAGATTTGGCAAGAATTAATGAAAGTTCCCTATGGCTCGGTTGTAACATACGGTCAGCTGGCGGAACAAGCCGGTTTTCCGAAAGCCGCACGGGCGGTGGGAATGGCTATGGGAAGAAATCGAATTCCGATTCTCATTCCGTGCCATCGCGTGATTGCATCAAATGGGAAATTGGGGGGATTCGGATGCGGTATCGAAATCAAGAAAAAACTGCTGCGTCTCGAAAATGCCATCTAATTGAAACATTCTCTCATCGATCACAATCGCCCAACACAAGATCGATCGTCCCGATGATCGCCACGATATCCGCGACCATATGGCCCCGCGACATTTCCGGTAATGCGGAGAGATTCACGAAGGACGGAGATCGAATTCGCAATCGTTTCGGGTGGGGGCTGCCGTCACCGACAACATAAAAACCGAGCTCCCCTTTCGGAGCCTCGATCGGCATATATACCTCTCCAGGCGGCGCTTTCACACCTTCAGAAGCAAGTAGAAAGTGATGAATGAGAGCTTCCATCGAATCGTCGATTCGGGAACGCTTCGGAAAAGAAATTTTATTGTCTTCTACTTTGATTGGCCCATCAGGTAATTGATCCAACGCCTGCCGAATGATCCTGACAGACTGCCGCATTTCTTCCATACGAACCAAATAGCGGTCAAATGTATCACCGCTTTCCCCTATCGGAATATCAAAATCGAGTTCGTCATACACAAGATAAGGATTGTCCCGCCGCAAATCCACATCCACCCCGCTCCCCCGCAAACAAGCGCCGGTTAACGCATAATCAATGGCTTTCTCGGCGGAAATCACCCCGATTCCTTCGGTTCGAATTCGCCAGATTTTGTTGTTTGTTAGCAAAGTTGAATATTCTTCGATTTTCACCTCGAAATCATCGAGAAAAGATTCAACCATTTTTTTGAAATGTGGTGGCACATCGACGGAAACACCGCCGACACGCATATAAGAAACCGTGAATCGTGCCCCGCAAACCTCTTCGAAAATATCATAAATGGTCTCGCGCTCCCGGAAAGTATACAAAAATACGGACATCGCGCCGATATCCAACGCGCTGGTCCCCAGCCAAAGCAAATGAGAGGATATACGTGCGAGTTCACATAGAATTACGCGAAGAAACTGCGCACGGCGCGGCACATCGATTCCGATCAATTTCTCCACCGCCAGTACAACACCGGTATTGTTGGACATGGGAGCAAGATAATCCAGCCGGTCGGTAAAGGGAATGAAACGATGATAGCCCTTCGCTTCCGCCAATTTTTCCATCCCCCGATGAAGATACCCAATATCGGGTATAACATCGACGATCTCTTCACCGTCCAGTTCAATCACTAAACGCAACACTCCATGTGTACTGGGGTGTTGAGGCCCCATGTTCAACACCATATGTTCGCTATGGCGTTCTTTGACTTGTTCACTGATGTGCTTGTCGGTTTGAAAATCCAGTTTGAACGACATATTCTCACTCTCGATGTTCGCCTATTGGGATCGGTATATTTTGCCCTTTCAGAGCTTGGTCTTAGGCTTAATATGCTTATTAAGCATGATCAACCCACCTTACACGTTACCCCAACGGGGTTAAAGAAAACAGTATGATCAACCCACCTTACACGTTACCCCTACGGGGTTAAAGAAAACAGCCAGTGGGCAACGCCCCTGGTAAAGGCCGTGAATCATGAAATTCCACCCTGAAGGGGTGGCAGAAAAAATCCCGGTGATCTGAAAATCTTCTCTCACCCCTTCAGGGTGATTTTTTCGCTCGTTTCTCATCTCCAGGGGCGTTGCCCACTGGCTATCATCTTACGCCCTTTCAGGGCGATTCCTTTTTGTTGGTTTACTATTCCTTTTGTTGGTTTACGTCGCCCTGGCTATCTTCTACCACCCCTTCAGGGTGAAGCTTACTCCTTGTTTCCCACATCTACCATCTCTCACCCCGCCGGGCTGGTCTCCCCCCAATCCTTGGGGTATTGGGCTAACACCCAACACCTATCACCCAATACCTAACACCTATCACCCAACACCCAATTCTTCATTCATCCGCCAATTGCTTATTAATGTATTCATACGGTTCTTGATCGGCTACCGGATAATCTTTACGCAATGGATGCCCCTCCCAATCTTCCGGCATTAAAATTCGCCGCATATCGGGGTGACCACGAAAATGGATCCCAAACATGTCGAAGCATTCCCGCTCATGCCAATTCGCTGCGCTCCATACTGTTGTCACCGTATCGATTGAAGGGGGATCACCTTCGGCTGCCGATTTCAACCGAATGCGATGCTTCGTTTTTGTGGAAAAAAGGTTGTAAACCACATAAAAACGTGGTTCCCCTTCCTTTCGGTCATTCAGATTATCCACAGCAGTCAAATCGGCCAATAAATCGTACGGATCGCGAAGTATCCGGCTACATTCGACAAGATTTTCCGGTTTGATATAAAGCGTCAATTCTCCCCGAAATTCAACGGCATTTAACACAACCTTCTCATAAAAATCCCCCAATCGTTCCTTGACCGCCTCTATCGGTTCGGCAACATAGGTAAAACTCATGGTGTACGCCCCTGAAGAATAATCTAAAATAATGTGTAATCCAATTTAATTGCTGCTAAATTGACGGCAGTGAATCATCGTTCTGAAATCCTTCACCCTACCATCTTTTGTGGTACACGATTCTCATCCTTGGATTCACCGACAATAATCGGTTTGAAACCCCGTTTCTCTTTCCCATCCAGTTTTAATTCCTGGATTTTCCTCTGCAATTGCATGACCCCATACAACAAGGCTTCCGGCCGGGGAGGACATCCGGGAACATACACATCGACTGGCAAGACCTCATCCACTCCCTGCACGACACTGTACACATTGAACATGCCGCCACACGAAGCGCAGGCCCCCATTGCTATCACCCATTTAGGATCGGGCATTTGATCATAGACTTTGCGCACAACCGGAGCCATCTTCTTCGTCAACGTCCCGGCAACGATCATCAAATCGGCTTGCCGCGGAGACGCCCGAAAAACTTCCGCGCCGAATCGCGCCATATCATAGCGGGAAGCGCCTGTCGCCATCATCTCGATGGCGCAGCAGGACAATCCCATCGTAACCGGCCACAGAGAATTTTTCCGCGTCCAATTGACAACTTTTTCGACGGTTGTCGTGATCACATCACTGCCAATCATATCGACTATTTTGTTTTCGAGGCCCATTCAAGAACTCCTTTTTGCCATACATATATCAATGCGAGAACCAGGATGAAAAGGAAGAAACCCATCTCGGCCACACCGAACCAACCAAGCCCCTTAAAAATCACCGCCCAGAGAAAAAGGAAGACCACTTCGATATCGAAAATAACGAAAACCATCGCGACCAGGAAAAATTTCACATTGAACCGTTCGCGAGGATTCCCGACAGGCGGCATCCCGCATTCATACGTATCCAGCTTTGAACTTTTATCTTGACGAGGTCCGAACAAAAAAGACATCAACACCGTCCCTCCCGCAAAGGCAACAGCGACGGCCAGCATGATAAAAATCGGTAGATAGTCGTAAAGTAGCACGGGTGTTCACCTCGTTCTTCTTTCGTTTTGCTAGTGTACCTGATTCAATTTCCTTCGGCAAGAACAAACGTCTACGGAACTCCCAGTGATCTTACCCTTTTTCAGCCATACCCGATTTGTTCTCCGAGCCTTATAATAGCAAAGCATTTTATTCGGTTGAAGATCATACGAACAAGAATTCAACAATCAAAGTAAATAGAGGAGCCTTTTTATGAAACCGTTTCATTTGAAAAACAAATATAAAACCTATATCGTCTTCATTGCATCATTATTCCTCCTCATAGGAACAAATGCCTTCAGTCACATCTTTCCCCCCCAGTTAAAGGATGGTTCTTATCCTCATCACTACCGGCCGGACCGCACCGTCGATTTCAAACATCTCAAACTCGAAATCAAAGTATTCATGGACGAAAAGCGAATCGAAGGCACCGCTCACTATTCCTTTCAACCGCTTCATGACGAAGTAACGCAACTTCATCTCGACGCGGAAGAAATGGAAATCAAGAACATCCAAACCAGCTCCGGACAAGAAATCAAGTGGAACCACGCGGATAACGCACTGCACATTTCGTTTCCCTCTGCGCTCCCGCTGGATCAAGAAACTGATATCTCCATCCAATATGCCGCCTCCCCCGTCGAAGGGATGTATTTTACCGATTCACAGCATGTAGCCCCCCAAAACCCGGATCAACTGTACACCCTCGTCGAACCGTATTGGAGCGCACGCTGGTATCCTTGCGGCGATTACCCAAACGACCGGATGGTCACGGAAATGGTTGTCACCGTTCCCAAGGAGTTTGTTACGCTTTCGAACGGTTTGTTGATCGAGTCGACCGAATCGGGGAAATGGCGAACAGATCATTGGAAACAGGAAATCCCGCATGTTGTCTATCTCGTTAGTCTGGTGGTGGGTAAATTCGATGTCGTTGAAGATACCTGGCATGGAATTCCTGTCCAATATTATGTCGAAAGAGGAAAAGCGAAGGACGCCCGACCGAGTATGGGGAAAACCCCGGAAATGCTCGAATGTTTCAGTAATTATTACGGCTTCCCCTATCCCTATGAAAAATACGCACAAGTCGCAGTACGTTATTTCAGAGCCGGCGGGATGGAACACACAACCGCCACCACACTCCACGAATTTTCCGTGATCGATGAAGAAGCCCGGTTGGATATCGATTCCGACTGGCTGATCGCCCATGAATTGGCTCATCAATGGTTCGGGGATTATGTCACCTGCGAATCCTGGCCGGAATTATGGCTGAATGAAGGATTCGCCACCTACAGCGAATGCATCTGGGGTAAACATGTTGGGGGCGAAGATTTATATCTGGAGCATCTTTGGGAGGACATGAAAAGCTATATAAACTCATCCCGCCGCTACACCCGCCCCATCGTCACCAACCGTTTCGAGGATCCCGACGAAATGTTCGATTCCCACTCCTACCCCAAAGCCGGATGCGTTTTGCACATGCTGCGCGATCAAATCGGGGATGATTTATTCCGAAAATGCTTGAGCAACTATTTGAAACAATGCGGGCCAGGCTTGGTCGATACCAATGATTTTCATGAAGTGGTCACACAGACTACCGGCAAGTCCATGGACAGGTTCTTTGAACAATGGATTTTCCGGCCGGGTCATCCCAAAATCAAAGTCAACCATGAATGGCTGCCGGATAAAAATCAAGTGAAGATTTCTTTCAAGCAAACTCAAAAAATGGAAAAGGGTGCACCTCCATTCGCGTTTCCACTGGATGTCGAAATATATTCTTCTACAGACTCATTTCGAAAGACCTTTCCCATTAAAAATATGGAAGAAACATTGTTGATTTCTTGTTCCGAAGCCCCGAAATGTGTCTTCATCGATCCCGCAATCCGGGTTCTGATGGAAGTGGATCATGAACTGTCGGAAGACATGCTGCTCTACGCCCTCCAAAACGGCTCCACAGTCATCGTGAAAATGAAAGCCATTCAAGCACTTGCCGGCAAAACATCGGATCGGGTAACCGAAGCCCTGAATCAAGCCTTACATGCCGATCACTTTTGGAGAATCCAACAAGAAGCGGCTGCCGCTCTCGGAAAAATCCATTTCGGCAAAGCACGGCAAGCGCTGATTGATGCCAGCGCCCACCCCCATCCCAAAGTCCGGCGCACCGTGATCTCTTCACTCGGTAAATATTATAAAGATAAGCAAATTAATGAAATTCTCATCGAACGGTTCAAAAACGATGAAAGCATACGCGTAATCGCCGAAGCCGCCCGCTCTTTGGCACGCAACCGCGCCGATAACGTATATACTACACTTCGATCCGGACTCAACCGAAAATCCCACCGCGACACCATCCGCAAAGCCGTCCTCAACGCGCTTGTCGATCTGGAAGAACCGAAAGTATATTCCGCCCTAGTCAAATTTTCGAAAAATCCCTATCCCCGTGACCTTCGAACAACGGCTATCCGAGGTGTTGGAGAATTAGGAGAGAAAATCGAACGCCATCAAGAAGAAACACTCGATTTACTCATCCGCTACCTGGATTCACAATCCGAATCCATCCGCGGAGCAGCCATAGCAGGTCTGCGCTCCCTGCACATGGAAGACGCTACACCCCACCTTCAACGGCTTGCGAGTGACGACCCGAAGGAACACATCCGCAATCAAGCACAAGCGGCGATCAATGAAATCCGCCGCGATCGGGGAAGTGAATTGGCTGCGGAGAATGCGAAAAAAGTGGAAGAGTTGGAAAGTAAGATTCAGAAATTAGAGAAACAATTTCAGAACTTGCCACAAAAATAAAGCTTGTAACATTTCTTGAATTAACGATTCACTGATTTTGCTCGCGTTTTTGTTTTCTTTCTTCTTTTTGGGTGTGTTGACCATATATGAAAGCCGAAGCGTAACCTGTAATTGTTGTTCCACATATGGTCCCGGCTAAGACCTGATACCCCATATAAACGCAGTAAAAAGATAGAGCGATAAGACACAAAGCAATAATAAAGGCAAATATCTGTCCCTTTTTCATATTCTCTGAGCGTGAAAATACTATTTCTTTCTCAATTTCAATTCGATGTTTGGTTTGGGATTCAAAATTATCTAGAATTCGCTCAGCCATATTCGGTATGATTTGGTTGTATTCTCTCAAAACATGAGGGCTGGGGAATGGACCACTCCATGTTTGTTGATACGCAGTAATATGTGATGATCTTTCGTTTTCAATTTCAGATTCAGTTGATTGATTCTGATTTTGAGGAGTAGAAGAAGGGGTCAAAGATTTTTCATCCTTAATCCCCTGATTCAATTGTCTTTTTGTACGTTTATTTCGATTACTCAAGTTCATTCACTTCCTGACGTAATGATTCAAAAGCATTCCGAAAATCGTTTTCTATGGTTTGCCAGTCCGACTTCATTGCTTTGAAATCGGCATCGTACAAAGATTCACTGGAATTGTAATTGTGGAAACTTCCAGCTAGATCAATTACGCTACCGACTCCTTCCATAAAGGATGGCAATGCAAAAAGATCAAATGTATGACTCATTTTTCTATCTCTCTTTTTTTCTCTTAGATCTCATCTATCTAAACTTAAGAAACTATACAATAAATAAATCTACATGTCTATGCATGACTCAATATGAGAAATCAGACCAATTTCAATCTGATTATTCGTTCGACCTATATATTATTATCGCTGATATTTAGTCTTTTTGAAGTGCTTTTTATCAGAGAAGGATTATGGAGCGCAAGGGATTCGAACCCTCGACCCCTACCTTGCGAAGGTAGTGCTCTCCCAGCTGAGCTAGCGCCCCAGGTGAGTCACATAAAGTATAGTGGTTTCCATGAAATCACAAAGTCCTATTCCCATCCGGCTGGACAGAAATTTGTGACAGACAATTTCATCCCTTACATCCCGGGGACGGCGTAAATCCCCGCTTTATGTTCTTGCAAGTTTTTTGCCCGCCGCTCCGCTTGTGCATACCACATGTGAACCAGCAGCGGTTTGACGACAGTACGGATATTCGGCCGCTCGACGATAATGTCGATCATGCCTTTTTCCAGCAAAAATTCGGAACGTTGAAATCCTTCCGGCAATTGCTGCCCGATTGTCTGCTCGATGACCCGTGGTCCGGCAAATCCGATCAGAGCGCGGGGTTCAGCGAGGATAACATCCCCCAAGGCCGCAAAACTGGCGGCCACACCTCCCATCGTCGGGTGTGCGATCAGGGATATGAATGGTATACCGTGTTTTTTCAAATTGGCGATTGCGGCGCTGGTTTTGGCCATCTGCATGAGGGAAAGCATTCCCTCATGCATGCGCGCTCCACCTCCTCCCGTCGAGATGATAAAGAGCGGCAATTCGTCGTTCAACGCCCGTTCAGCGGCACGGGTGACTTTTTCCCCCACCACGGATCCCATGCTTCCGCCCATAAAGGAAAAATCGAGCGCTCCAAAAATGATCGGGTATCCTTCGATTTCAGCACAACCGGTCACAATCCCTTCATACCGCCCGGTTTTTTCCTGGGCACTTCGCAGTTTCTTGTCATACCCTTCAAAGTCGAGGGGATTTTTCGAGGCGAGATTGGAATCGAATTCCTCGAAGGAACCTTCATCCACGGT
The DNA here is from genome assembly GCA_964412555.1 of uncultured bacterium. Classification (GTDB taxonomy): domain Bacteria; phylum Hinthialibacterota; class Hinthialibacteria; order Hinthialibacterales; family Hinthialibacteraceae; genus CAYPPG01. The sequence continues at coordinate 108,755 of CAYPPG010000002.1, read as the reverse complement.
GTGGCGAATGCGGTCCTCGATCGGTAACACATAATAATGATCACAGCGCGGACAGATATAAAAATTCCGTTTGATTTCTTCGTTGGTAATATATTCTTCGCAGTTATCGCATAATCGCCAGATCCCTTCCGGCAGATCTTTTTTCTTGTTGGATTTATTGATCGGAGTGAATTTTGATTTCTTTCTGAACCAGGCCACAAGGCTCCTCCTACGCTTTTTGGGTATCCCGCTCGGTCACTCGTTTATGGAATATCATGATACATACTCCCCCTTATCCCGCAATTCAACCGGATGATCTCCGCTCATATTAATTCATTTCAACATCTTTGTGAAGAACATTCACGAAGGGACGCAAAAAATTCGCGACGGCGCGTTCATGCATTTGATTCGTCTCCTCGATCAAACGCACAATGGCGCTTCCCATCACAACCCCGTCGGCGTATTTAGTAATCCTCTGCGCCTGTTCGGGATTCGACACCCCAAATCCTACCACAATTGGCAGTGTAATGATAGAGCGAATTTTTTCCAGGTTTTCCGCCAAATCCGCCGATAAATCTTTTTGCTCTCCCGTCACCCCGGTTCGTGAAACATAATAGACAAAACCACGCGCAACCTTGCCGATAGCCTCGATTCGTTCTTTCGAACTGGTCGGAGCGATCAAGTAAACAAAGGCGAGGCCATGCCGGTCCAGCGCATCGCGCAGTTCATCCGCTTCTTCGGGCGGCAAATCCGGAACGATCAAACCGTCCACTCCCACACGCGCCGCTTCCTCGGCAAACCGATCCAAGCCGAAATGATAAAAGAGATTATAATAGGTCATGATGATGATGGGTGTATCCACATACAACCGCATCGATTCGATTGAATTCAACAATTTCCGCAGCGTCAAATTTTGCCGCAGCGCCCGTTCTCCCGCGCGCTGAATCACGGGACCGTCCGCCAACGGATCGGAAAACGGCATTCCCAGCTCGATAAGATCGACACCAATACCGGACATGGATCGAACAATTTTTTCTGTCGTTCCAAGATCCGGATCTCCCGCCATGATATAAGGGACAAGCAGATGTTCACCGTTTTCCCGGCGTCGGCGAAATACCTCCGCAATGGCTGAAACCCCACGCTGAATCATCATCCCCTGTTCGTTCATTCCATCAATCCTTTCAAATACCGCGATGCCGATTCGACATCTTTATCGCCGCGCCCGGAAAGATTCACGATAATCGTTTCCTCCCGGCTCAACTTCGGTGCGAATTTCATTGTATACGCTATGGCGTGAGCCGATTCCAATGCGGGAATAATTCCCTCGAGCCGTGCCAATTCTGTAAATCCATCCAACGCTTCATCATCGGTAATCGCGACATATTCCGCGCGCTCTGTATCTTTATAAAAGCAATGTTCAGGGCCAACGCCCGGATAATCCAAACCGGCCGAGACCGAGTGAGCCAACTGAATCTGACCATCATGATTTTGAAGTAAATAACTCATCGAACCATGAAGAACACCGATTTCTCCGGCACTCAATGTAGCGGCATGCCGGAGAGTGTTAAGTCCATCGCCGGCTGCTTCCACACCGATAAATTTGACTCTTTCATCGTTGTAAAATGGATGGAAGATTCCCATCGCATTGCTCCCTCCCCCCACGCAAGCGATAAGATAATCCGGTAATTTACCTTCGATTTCCTGAAATTGTTGCTTGGTTTCTTTTCCGATAACCGTTTGAAAATCACGCACCATTTTCGGGTAGGGATGGGGGCCTGCAACGGAACCGATGACATAATGTGTGTCGCGAACGTTCGTCACCCAATCGCGAATCGCTTCATTCATGGCGTCTTTCAAGGTCTTGGAACCGCTGGAAACCGGAATCACCTTCGCACCCAATAATTTCATGCGAAAGACATTCAAGCGTTGACGCTCGATATCTTCATCACCCATATAGATCACACATTCGAGACCAAACAATGCCGCAGCTGTCGCCGTCGCCACTCCATGCTGTCCGGCGCCGGTTTCTGCAATAATGCGGCTTTTCTTCATACGCGCGGCGAGCAGAATTTGCCCAACGGTATTGTTGATTTTATGAGCACCGGTATGAGCCAGGTCTTCCCGTTTGAGATAAATTTTGGCTCCTCCCAATTTTTCACTCAAGCGGGATGCATAATACAGTGGAGTCGGCCGGCCGACATATTCATGAAGCAGTTTTTCAAAATCCTGATGAAACTGCGGATCCGCTTGAGCATCCCTCAAAGCGATTTCCAATTCTTCCAACGCTGGCATGAGCGTTTCTGGAACAAATCGCCCTCCGAACTTCCCATAGCGGCCCCGCTCATCGGGATATATTCTATTCTCAATTGTTTGGGTGGGTGAAATAGCCATAATTTTCAAGTGTTTGATTCTTTTATCTTTATCTCGTATCAGCACGCTTTCCCAGTCTCGAAAAAGCCTACCGTATGATGAACATAACAGGTTTTTCAGTCGATTGTTTTTGAACGAAGGCAAGAAGCTCCTGAAATAGAAACAAATATTATAGTGATCTGATGACAAAGATGTCAACCTCGAACCTATTGATTTTACGAAAGTTCGCTATAAATGCGGGCAGGGATGCCCGCGCTCCCAAAATTCTTCTCTTCCCAAACGTTAAATAACAGTTACGATTCAAGAGAGTGAATCTTATACACTTTTTAACCAAAGAGAACCATGAAATTTTACGATAAACTCGCCAAAACATACGATTATTTCATTGATTGGCCCGCTCGAATCCAACGGGAAGATCCGTTTTATCAACATCTTTTTCAAGAAAGTCTGGCGAAATCGATTCTTGATCTAGGTTGCGGAACCGGTGGCCATGCAATGTATTGGGCTGAGATAGGATACAACGTCGTAGGAGTCGACAGTTCAAAAGAGATGATCACCTATGCCCGTGATCTCGCGGAAGAAAAAGAGATCGATATCGAGTTTCAATGCTTGAGACTGACGGATTTCTCCTCCCGCATCCAACAACAATTCGATACGGTGGTCTGTGTCGGCAATACCGTCCCCCATATTCTCGACTCATTCAATTTGAAACGGCTTTTTCAGGAATCCATCGCCTGCATGAAGATCAACGGAATCGCTGTCTATCATCTCAAAAATTTCCAACGGATTCTCGAGGTCAAACGGCGTGATTTCCCCGCCATCTCACGAATCGTGGATGACACGGAATATGTTTTTTTCCGCTTCTATGACTTTCTGGAAAACCATTTGGAATTCAACTTCGTCGTCGGCGAAAAGCATAACGGAAAATGGAATTCTCACAGCCATCAACTAAAACATTACCCTTGGCGGTATGAGGAAATCCTCCCCATCGCCAAAGAAGCCGGTTTTACACAAATCATGTCCTATGGCGGCTTCGACTTTTCCGATTTCGAACCGGAAAAGGATGAAGATCTCATTCTGGTTTGTGAAATCGGTGAGTTTTAAAATCTCAGAAGCATGTACTTAACGCAAGGACGATAAATCGACTGAATTTATGGTGTAAGGATGCTTAGTATTATTGATAACACAAATATGGATTTTTTTCAATAATTTCAATTTCAAAGAATTTCATGCATTTAGAATCAAAAAGTTGAACACGCAAAGAATTGAAAAGGTATAACCAAATCACAAAAACTGTGATAAGTGGAGAATTTATCATCATCATAATGCTGAGATTTTCAATAGCATCTTTCCACATTTTTTTTAAAGGTTCTGAAGCGGTTTCTCTGAATTTATCTAAATTAGGTGAACATTTTTCGGCTTCATGACATAGGCAAAAACGGAAAAAATTCCAAACAGTGATTTCTGGTGACGTATAAGCAGTCTGGCAAAGTCTTGTTTCAAGAAAGTCATACTGAAATGAGAATGGATCTAATTCTTCATTTATTGCCATAGAGCGTAAATTATCGCGTATATTATAAATTCTAAATAATACAGCATCATGCAATACTTGCCTTAAAAAACACCAGTATACTATACTTAAAATACTCCATCCAAGCATAATAGGAACTAGCCAGAGTAAAGCATTTTCCAACATGATTATTTTCTCCTTTGGCCGGTATGTTTAACATTTTTTCCAATTAGCATTTCCTGCAGTCTATCACGCTCATCACAAATCCTTTTCAGTTCATTTTTATACAATTTGTATGCCAAATAATACCCTGGAATCATAATAAGTATTACTATTCCTGCAATGATCCATCCTAACCAGCATGAAAGATTTGACGAAAAAACTGACTTTACCAAAAGAGGTATATCTTTTCTTTCGCAACGCAAAATTATTATAGCAATTAGAACATAACCAGCAACTTTACCTCCGTGTTTGAATAATACATCCCAAAATGTAACTTGACGGTATACACTTTTAGGAAGTTTTTTTCGATGTCTTCATTTCAAATTGAACGCTTCTATCAATAATACATTTTTATTCATTTTTGTATTTTCGATCAATACTCTCTCACATATTTTTGCGAATTTCAAGAGGATTTCAAGTTTTGAGACGGTCTCAAGCCTCCCGCTTGCCCCACTGTTGCAGGTGGGATGCCTGCTTTATCTACAATTGAACCAGGTAGTTAGAGCGACCCCACCAGCCGGCTTTCCACACGATTCATAAACCGTTTCACATCTTTTTCTTTCAAAATCCCCGGACCGACATGTAAGGTTGCCGCCGAAGCGGTTGCGATACCATAACTGAACATCTCTTCGGTGGAATACCCTTGTTTCAACGCATAGGCCAATCCCGCCACCATGGAATCCCCGCATCCGACGGTATCCACCACACTCGATGGATCGATCTTGACACTCATTCTCCATGCTCCTTCCTCACAGCCGGCGATCATCCCCCTTGCTCCAAACGACACGATAATAAAAGGAATCCCATATATATGATGGATTCTTTGCAAAACCGCATATTCATCTTGCGCCCCGGTAATCTTTTTATTCGTTACCTCTTCCGCCTCTTCTTGATTCAATTTTACTAAATAAGGATGAGCGGTAAGCCCTTCTTTTAACGGTTCTCCGCTGGAATCGAGGATAACGGTAGCGCCTTCTTTTTTAAAACGCATGATCATTTTTTTATAGTTAGTAGAATCGATGCCGGCAGGTAGGCTTCCGGAAAGGATGACAATGTCTTTATTCGAAAGATGTTTCACCACTTCATCCGATAGGCGGTCAATTAGGGAAGAAGATATTTCCGCTCCGGTGACTTGAACATGAGTGACTTTCCCTTCGATTCTTTCCAAAATTGTGCAATGCCGCCGCGTGTTGAAGTCGCCCGCGACCGCATGACAGAGGATGGAATGTTTTGCACACTCCCTTTCATACTCCGGCACTTCGTGTTTTCCAACCACAAGATATGTGTTCGAAGTTTCTCCCATACAGGAGAGCGCATAAGAAACATTGATTCCTTTCCCGGCGGGAATCAACCGAAATTCATCACAGCGAAATGTCGATCCTTTTTCGAAATGATCGACGCGATAAATCAGATCGATGACCGGATTCAGCGTGATTGTATGAATTTGAATCATGTTGTTTACCCATTATAAAATGTATGCTTTTAATAATTCTTCAAATTATAGGCTAGTCTAATGGCAAACCGTGGCTTCTACAATGTACTTTTCGAAATAGAAACTTGAAAAACAAGGGAAAGTGGTCAAGATGTTCCTTCATTGCTCTCAATTAAATTAAAGAAACAGCTGAATGCAACGGAAAAATAATGAACGAAAACATTTCCAATCCTCAATCCTCAACCATGTCGGATATTTTAGCCATCAGTTTCGGAACCACCGTCTCCCTTTGGGCTGTAGGTTATATTAGCCGATTTCCCCCCGCCCTTGTTCCCAGTTCGGTGTTGTTTGTATTGATGGTATTGTGCTTGTTTACCGGCGGATTTGTGATCGGCCGATATACACATCGAAATCTCAAAGATCAAACAATCATTGCCTGTATTATCTCAGCGCTCAATCTTCTAATTTTGGGAAGTGTATTGAGCGGGGATAATCCGAACCAAATCGTTCCCTCGGCTCTGTTATGGATTCCCGGTTCTTTCGCAGCGACGATCGTATTCCTCTCGGCTGGGGCATGGTTGGGAAACCGATTCCCACCGCCAAAGTCATCTTCGATTAATTGGTCCGGGATGTTTGCCGGCGTTGCCTCATTCGCGACTTTACTTCTATTGGTTGCAGGGGGTCTCGTCACAAGCTATGACGCCGGATTGGCGGTCGTCGATTGGCCGAATTCCTTCGGATACAATATGTTCCTATACCCTCTCTCCCGCATGACCGGTGGTATCTATTATGAACACGCCCACCGGCTGTTCGGGTCGCTTGTCGGTATCACGACAATCGTCCTCGCCATTCATCTTCAGCGTACAGAAAACCGAACCTGGCTGCGGAAGTTGGGATGGTTCGCCGCCGTTCTCGTTGTTATTCAGGGAATCCTGGGCGGGCTTCGCGTTACCGGCCACTTTACCCTCGCAACGGAAAACACCAATCCAAATATTTTCTTGGCCATTTTACATGGAATTATAGGTCAAATCTTCTTCGGGATTATTGTTGCAATGGCTGTGTTTCTTTCCACTTCCTGGAAAAGCGGTCCACCGGCAGTGGAAAAAAAATATACGTCGATGGACCGCCCCTTGAATATCTTCTTACTTGTTTTGCTCTTGCTTCAACTGGTTTTGGGCGCCGTACTTCGCCACATCGCAAACGGATTGTTGATCCATATCACGACAGCCATTGTTGTAACATGCGTCGCGATAACCTGTGGTGTGCGGGCATGGGGATTGTATGAAGACATTCCAAGGATTAAACGGATGGGAACGCTTCTGCTCTATCTCATTGGACTGCAAATCATTTTGGGAATCGGCGCTCTCGCCGTGACCGGCATGGCCACTCAAACCTCACCTACGGTTTTCGCCGCATTCGTCGCGACCGCGCACCAAGCCACCGGCGCTCTCCTATTAGCTGTAACCGTCATTCTGTTGCTGCGAATCATTCGTTTCACGAAAGAACCGGAAAATCAACTCCCCCAGTCCCAACAATAAACGAAGCAGAGGCAAAAATTTCAAATTTGTGGTGCGGACATCCTGTCTGCACAATATAAAGTGGCAAAAAGGAGCCTGAAGAACACATTTATGCGTTGATCATTGCAAACAGTCTCCGAAAAGCCTTCGATACTTTCTCCAGCGCCGCTTCATCCTCCATTTTATTCAATTCCTGATTGAATGGCTCACAGGTCACCGGACCGTCAAAGCCAATATCAGCCAACGCATTGATAAAACCTTCCATATTGATAACGCCGGTTGCGAGAGGCACTTCCCGTTGATTGTCGATCTGCTCGTCAACCGGAATACCGGCGGGCGCATCGTTGACATGTAATTGTACTACGTCTTCATTGCTTAACTCTTTCAACTCTTCAACGGTTCCGTGCGATGTATACCAATGCCAGGCATCGAGCAGCAATCCAACATTGCCGGTCCCGATGGCATGTGCCAACTCCATCATTTCTTGCTGAGTATGCACGAACGGATAACGGAATCGATTCATCAAAGTTCTCGGCCCGACAAATTCCAAACCAAGGCGAATTCTATTTTCTTTCAAAATGCGCGCCGCTTCCGCAAGCCGCCGGCGATGCTGTTCGAAATTTTCCAAATAGGTCAACTCATTGTTACCAGGCAGAATCCAGGTGGAGATTCGATTCACACCGACACGTTTCAACAATTCGGCACGATCCGGAAGAAGTACAATATCCTCCTTGAATCTGTTTTCATCCCGCCGAAATTCCACCGGTAGACCGGCCACACCAAAAATAATGCTTTTCTCTTTCATCAAATCCAACAATTGACTCAACTGGTCGGCGCTCATTCCTTCCAATGCCTGCGCACTGGTACTGACACTGTCAAAGCCATATTCAGCGGCATAGCGCACCGCTTGAAATTGATCCGCTTTCACACCGATCATCCCGCAATTCAAATCCTTGAACATTTTCACGGTATTCCCCGCTGCCGAAACACGTCCGGCCGTTCCAACAGCAGCCATCAAACCCATCCCCGCTATGGATGACACTTTTGCGAACTCACGACGGTTCATTTCTCCAGGCTGAAAAGAACTTTTCATTTTTTTTGAACTCCTCTCTTTGCTATGATCATTTTCTGAATCACTATCTTATATCATTTCCTTCTCTCTGTTAAATTGCAATCGGGCTTAAATGCAAAAAAACGAGATCATTTCGTGGATATCATTTTTGTCAACTCACGGTAAAATATGTTACACTTGTATTCAGTGGAGGTGAGAAATCATGCAAAAGTACCATTCCATCGGATTACTCATTGTGCTATTTCTCACACAAATCGGTGCATCCGTTTTGGCTCAACCGAAAAATAATTCCCAAAAATTGACGGAAATATCCAAATCCCCCGTATACTTGCGCCGTTCGAATTCCTCGCGTTCTCCCGTAGGGTCGGTTCGCGAACCGCCCCTACGAGCACCTGTATACCTGTGCCGTTCGAATTCCTCGTTTACGCGCCCGGTTTTGAAGAATTCATTCGCACCTGATATACCTACTCTACCGGGTGTTCCACCCATGCTGTCAGATATTCCGTCTCCATCCCCAAATATGCCTAATGCATTCGACAAAGATTCTCGTGCTCGCCCCTATCCTCAGATTCCCTCAAAAACGATCCCCTCCCTTGGTTTTGCAGAGAATTTCCGAAATTTTTTATTGTCACCTCCTTTCTCTCCTTCATTAATCCGTTACATGAACTCACGGTCTACCAATGAACAAAACGATTCGAATACAACATCAACAAGGAAAACCACTGCGGAAAAACCAGTCAAAACTCCCAAAAAATTTGAGAAACCGAAATTGCGTTCCCCCTCGATGATACTATTGGAACAGGGAATGAACCACTTCAAAAATCGAGAATACGCTTCGGCTAAAGATCACTTTGCACAATTATCCCACATTTTTTCCAAGAACATATCTGTGATAATAGGATACGGTACGGCACTTTTCGCCGTCGGTGATTATGATGATGCGTATCACATTTTTCAAAAATACATCGATTCCCCCAATGAAAATCTGCCAGGCATCTTCGACTACTATCAAAACAAAGATGATTTCCAATTCCACCTGGAAAAATTGGAAAATCATATACAACAAAATCCTGAAGACGAACAAGCCGCTGCCCTTCTCATCTTTATCCTGAAATTCGAGATATGGTTGAAGTAAAGCAGCATATTCTTGATACTACGGCCAAAAGTCAACCATTGTGGTGCGGACATCCTGTCTGCACACTGTAAAATAGTCAATAAATTCATATTTCTGAAAGGCAAAACCAATGGATCGCAGATCGTTTCTTCAGTCGTGTTCCGGAATCTCTCTCGCGTTGTTTTCGAATTCATCCGGCAGTACACAATACGAGGGAATAAACAATCATGGCTCCACGTTTTCCCATGCCTACTTTGGTTTGGGAACTGCAAAATTGCATGAAATGAATGAGCAAAAAGCGGAGAACTTGATTCACAACGCGTTGGATTTGGGAATCAACCATTTCGATACAGCAGCCGCCTATGGGAGAGGAATTGCGGAAACAATACTAGGCCGATGCCTCCACCGGCAAAGAGATCAATTGTCCATCACAACCAAAACACTTCAAAGACAAGCAAAAACAGCAGAGAAGGACTTGCAGGAAAGTCTCCAGCGCTTAAAAACGGATTCCATCGAAGTCTGGATGATACACGATTTGCGCAACCGGTATGAATGGCAAGAATTGACTGCACCAAGCGGCGCTCTCACAGCGATGATCAAAGCCAAACAAGAGGGCAAAGTCCGTGCCATAGGCTTATCCGCCCACCGAGACGCATCCATTGTCAATCAAGCATTGAAGGAATATGACTTTGATGTCATTCTGATTCCGGTACATCCGCACTCTTTATTTATTACAAAAGAAATCCTATCGATGGCTGACACAAAAGGGACACATGTCATTGGGATGAAACCATTCGGTATGATGAATCCCTCTGCTCCACCTCAACATCGGCTGGACGATGCGTATCGTTTCGCATTGAATCAAGAGATTCACGGTTTCGTGACTGGATGCTACTCCATTGAAGAATTGCAAAGACAGTGGAACACTTTTAAAAATTGCAGAATCAGGAAAATTTCTTCCCCCCCTAAACAACCAAATCAACAAGCAGCCCCAACCCTTTAGGATTTAAACGCGGAAGTGATTCTTCTGAACTGCCATTTTGCAGTTTGCTGTTTTTCTTTTCCGATGACGTTGCATCCGACATCTCCTTGAAATGATGATCGACAAACTCGGATGTTCGCTCATAAAATTGAGCCAAATTACTCTGCAATTCATTTACCGGTCTCGGCCGAAAGAGCGAAGCCGTATTGGATAATCCACTTTGCACCGTTTCTAACGCCATAGTCTCCCTCACACATTCGTCTCACTTCCCATTTTGCAACCGATGTGCCAAGGAAGACATAAATTCATATCTTCATATTTCTGAGTATGTTATATAATAGTAGACCTTCATTTTCCCCCTTGAGGCTAGGAAGAAAATTCCTTCTCTCATTCATTCAGCAGAACTATTTTTCCCTGATTTGACCATGGCAAATCATTCATTTATTTCTCACAGCACTGGAAGTGATTCCCCTTTTTGGTGTATGTTGAACCAACTCTCATCGGAGGGAGAACGTGGATACAGCGGTTGGAATCCATTCGGGTGATCTTACAACACTCATTTTCTATTTCGGAATCGTTTTATTCATCGGGTTTCGGTGTTCAAGCCGTCTGAAGGACACGGAAGGATATTTTGTGGGCGGGCGAAAAATTCCCGGCTGGGCGGTCGGCATTTCCATGTTGGGTACCGCGATCAGTTCAGTCACATTTCTTGCTTATCCCGGTTCCGCCTTTGCTTTGAATTGGAGCCGTCTTGTCCCCGGCTTGATGCTTCCCATAGCCGCAGTGGCCGCCATTTATCTTTTTGTACCGTTTTACCGCAAGGCAAGATTGGTCAGCGCCTATGAATATTTGGAACTGCGCTTCGGTGCCTGGGCGCGTACCTATGGATGCGTCATGTGGTCGGTTGCCCAATTTTACAGAATGGGCATCATCCTTTTCCTCCTCTCACTGCCGATTCAAGCCATGACCGGCTTCGATCTCTATTTGATCATCATCGGAATGGGGATATTGGTCACTATTTATACCGTGGTTGGCGGGATCGAGGCTGTCATTTGGACGGATGTTCTGCAAACATTCGTCTTATTTTTAGGGGGTCTGTTTTGCATTGGAACCGTTTTCATCGAAGTCCCCGGCGGAGCGTCCAGCGTAGTGAGCCAAGCATGGGCAAATAATAAATTCGATTTGGCGTTTTCGTTTGAATGGAACCTTGCAGAAGACACATTTTGGGTTCTTGTCTTAAACGGATTATTCCTCTTCCTCCAAGAATTTGCCTCGGATCAAACGAAAATTCAACGCTATTGCGCCGCCAGAAGCGATCGGGACGCCCGTCAAGCCATCTGGATCGGAGGCGTTGGCTGTATCCCGATATGGGCAACATTTATGTTCGTCGGGACATGTCTCTGGGTGTATTATCAAACGTTTCCGGAAGCAGTCGTCAACCAGATGCCCAGCGACCAGGTTTTCCCATACTTCATATTGACGCAATTGCCCGTTGGATTGGCCGGCTTCGTTATCGCCGCCGTGATGGCCGCCGCGATGTCCTCCATCGATTCCTCCTTGAATGGATCAGCCACCGTTATCACTGCGGACATCTACCGCCGCCATCTTATCAAAGGAAAAAGCGACGCTCACTATCTGAAGGTCGCGCGCATCATTACTGCAATGGCAGGATTTTCGATGATCCTGTGTTCTCTTTCATTTACCGGCATAGAGCAAGATACAATCTTGGATATTGGATTTTTCATCGCGGCGATCTTTTCCGGTGGTTTGGGGGGGCTTTTTTTCTTGGGATTCATCTCCAAAAGGACGAACAGCCAGGGAGCGGCAGTGGGTATTGTTTTGACCGTTTTGGTCACCATCTGGCTTACCGCCAGCGAACTCGGCTGGCTTCCTGAAGCATATTCCAGCCGTATTCATAAGTTCATCATCAACTTCTTCAGCAATACCGTCGCTTTCATCATTGGATATATGGCTAGTTATTTATTCCCGAAACCGAAACTGGAAAAGTTGACGAACCTAACCTGGTGGACAGTGCAAAACAAAACCTAAAAAAAGTGAAATCAATCCAAAACAGCGGCGGAAACCCTCATTGGGAATACGTTTTTCAGGATCGGAGGAATGGAAAACAGCGAATAGAACGTATCCGATGAAATGATTTGGAGATCCGTCAATTCCCGTTCTTCCATTCGCCGAATCAACTCCCGCCGGGATATCAACTCCTGATCGCCATTGGAACAGAGAAGAAAGCCCATCATGGAACCATAACTGGGGACAAAGTGCAGATAGGGATACACATTCTCGAAGATATGTGAAACAGTCTGTACAATCTTCTTCGATGTTTCTTCAATGCACAAAGGCGCTCCCACATGCAGTCCCAACCATCCTTGCCGAGAAAGACAATTCATGACATCTTGATAGAATTCTTCCGTAAACAACACTTCCCCACATCCTACCGGATCAGTCGAATCCATAAGAATCACATCGAATTCTTTCCCGCTATCTTTGACAAATTTAGCCGCATCCTGAATTTTGATCCGAACGCGGGGATCGTTCAACGCGCCTTGATGGATTTCCGGTAATTCTTCTTTCGCAAGAGTGACAACTTCCGGATCGATATCGACTATCAGACAATTCTGGACACTCGGATGCTTCAATACCTCCCGGACCGCTCCTCCGTCACCTCCACCACAGATCAAAACACTTTCGGGATTGGAATGAGACAGCATGGGAAGATGCACCAGAGGTTCGTGATAAAAACAATTGTCCCGTTCCGTCGTTTGGAAAGTGCCATCCAAGACCAAGGTTTTACCGAAGGCTTTGGTATTGGCAATAACAATATTTTGATAGGCGCTCCGCCGTGTCGTGATTAAGGAATCCACATCGACATAGTACCCGTTTCCAGGAATATTTTCTTCAGAAAGCCGCGGATTCATCGACGTAATTTCGTCCAAACTCCACGTCGGTTGAAACAGTTCAGCCAGTTTCTGTCCTAAATGGACGGCGCGCTCCCGGTTCGGGCGCATAAAATCACATACGCTGATCTCAACCAAGACTAGACGGTCATGTTCCGGCCATGTGTGAATAATCACATGGGATTCTGCCAACACATGCGCTAACGTATAACCGCCTTCTTCGAACGTATGGCCGGCATGAGTCAAATCGACCAAGCCGACATCCTCGATGGAACGACTGATAAGAGGGGAAGTGGCTTCCGCTTTAAACAGGTAGGAATCTTCACATTTACATCGGTGAAACAATAGACGGACATTGGTGCCGCCCGGGAGCGAGGGGGATTGGGTCATGGATGTTCCTCCTATCTAATAATAATCTAATCCGGCTTTGAACGTAAAAAACCGCTCCAATCCAACATGATTTTCGAAACATTGTGGTATCGAATAATTGTTCTTTTTCGGGGTGGCATGATGCACCTTGTTTTTTTACTCAAAGAATAAATATGAATTCGCCGATAACTGACGTACTTTTCTCCTGAAATCGGTAAATTGGTACTACAATATAGTAGAAAACAACTGATTTTGCAATCCTAACCGAAACGAAACAATTCAAGTACGTATCAGAGTTTTCAAGAAACTGTCACTCTGCTAAACCCAACACAAGTAACTCTACATTGATTTTCTATTCGCGGGTAAAGCAGGCGTCCTCGCCTGCATCGATGGGCAAGCGAGATGCTTGCTTTATCCGAAAAGTGTTTAAGGGGAATTCTGCTTCTTTCCACAGAACAAATTTGACTATTTCAACAGGCACAAAAAAAGCGGCAAGTACGAAATACTCACCGCTTCTTTCCTCTTATTGATTAAGTAATATTCTTATTCTTGATCTGACAAAGCCGTTTTTTGAGGATCATCTTTGGATTCTTTCACTTTTTCACTGCTTTTTGCTTCACTGGATTTACCTTCCTCTGTTGCTTGCTTGGCAGAGAATTTTGAAGTACAGCATTTCCTTTCATCCGCTTTCAAAGCAGTTTGCTGAACAGTGGATTTGGCCGAGCAAGCTTTGCCACTGCAATCTTCTTTCATAGTTGTCTGCTGTGCTCCTGATTTCGCTGCGCAGGAAGCTTTTCCCGAATCCGCTGCATACGCGGCATGTTGTACCGTGGCTTCTGTCGACGCACTCTTCTTACAACCTTCTTTCATTGCCGTCTGCTGTGCTCCTGACTTCGCTGGGCAGCAAGCTTTTTCCGAACCGGCTGCATACGCAGCATGCTGAGCGGTTGCAGTGGTTTTTGCAGACGAAGCTGGACATGTGGATTTCTCCGATAATGCCGTTTGTTTCGCAGCCGCTTTTTCACTACAACAAGCTTTTCCTTCCTCTACCGCCAATGCTGTTTGTTTGGCGGAAGCGGAACATGCAGCCTTTTCCGCGCTTGCTGCCTTGGCGTACGGACATCCTGAACACTCAGCACTCGTTCCGGTTTTTTCAACAGCAGTTGCACTTTCATCTCCTGTTGTCGCCTTCACACCGGAGGCAATCCCGAAAAACAACATTCCGACAAATAGCACAATCGTGAGTGATAGACCCAGTTTCTTCATATTCTTTCTCCTTACTCGCTTTGATTGATTTCATGTCGTGGCATATAGTTGATTAAAATGATAAACTTTCTAAACATTGCTTATTATACACACCTTCTAAGGCTTGTCAAAACATTTTTTCCAAATTCCCTATCTTTCCCCTACACCTCAACTCAACCACAAAGATTCGATTCAATGTTCATTTTTTTTATTCCTCCTCGTTTGTGTTTTCCCTCTTCATGAAAATCATCAAAAATACAAAAATTCATGGCATGACGAATGGAATCTGTTGCGAAAATGCACTATTCTTTTTTGGGGATAACAGAAGGAACTTAATAGCGTGGAACAGAAAACAATACTGAAAGTAAAAAATCTGAAAAAATATTTCCCAATCAAAAAAGGAGTATTGGGGAAAGTCGTAAACCATATCAAAGCGGTAGACGGTGTCTCTTTCATATTGCACGAAGGCGAAACAGTAGGATTAGCCGGCGAAAGCGGTTGCGGAAAAACAACAACCGGCCGCTTGATTCTGCGATTTCTGGACGCAACCGAGGGAGAAGTCTATTTCCGGGATTCTCCCAATTTGTTGCACCACACGCTACAAGAAATGAAATCCTACCGGAAACGGATGCAAATCATCTTTCAAGATCCGTATTCCTCCCTCAACCCGAGATTCACGGTGGAACAAACCCTCTCCGAACCGTTGAAAATATTTCGGCTGGCTCGCAGCCGTGAAGAACGAAGAAAAAAATGTATAGATTTGCTTCAATCGGTCGGTTTACAAGAAGAACACTTGAAACGGTATCCGCACGAATTTTCCGGCGGCCAACGTCAACGCATCGGGATCGCCCGTGCTCTGACCGTCCAACCCGAGATGATCATTGCCGATGAACCGGTATCCGCTCTCGATGTATCCATTCAGGCTCAAATCATCAACCTGCTGATCGACTTGCGGGAACAATTCGGTCTGAGTTACCTGTTCATCGCTCATGATCTGTCTGTCGTGAAGCATATCAGCGATCGTGTAGCGATCATGTATCTGGGGCGAATCGTGGAAATGACGGATACCGATACCCTTTTTTCAAAACCGAAGCATCCCTACACCCGCGCCCTTCTTGAAGCCATCCCCATACCCGATCCCGCCCAAAAGAAAAAACGCATACTCTTGACAGGCGATGTCCCCAATCCCATCGATCCACCTTCCGGATGCCATTTTCACCCCCGCTGTGATTACTGCTTTGATCCATGCCAAAGGATCCCCCCACGGCCGTTGCAATCCGGCTCTCATCAAGTCGAATGCCACTTATATGACCAAGAATACAACGAGAATATTCCTGAAACCATTTTTGAACTCTCACCGGCAAGCGCAAAACGTGCCTCGTAATAAGGTAAAAATATGGAATACAAAAGCGGCAAATTCAACTTCCAATTTTTTATAAAAACCCATTTCGCGATCGTCATTCTTGTGCTTATCGCTCTGTCAATACGTTCCTGGACAATCCTGTATGGAACCAACGTCGATGAAGGAGATTATTTACTGCAAGGCCGCGAACTGGCCAAGGGATTATGGCCCTATCTGGATGTCCATCTCAATAAACCGCCTCTGGTAACGATCCTCGGTTATCCTTTTTTTCTTTTTACCCAAATTCCGATTATACCAATCCGTATTTTCATGATCCTCATCAGCGCTTCTTCCATCCTCGCGATGTGGCTGCTAGGCCGTGAGTGGATCGATGAACGTGCAGGAATCGCAGCGGCCGCTTTTCTCGCTTTCGATCCCTATTCAGCAATCTGGGCAAAATACCTGCACGTTTCCACCCTCGCGCCTACTCTTTCGATATGGACGATCTATTTTTTATCGCACGGCCTGAGGAAAGATAAACAATGGCCGATTCTCACCGCCGGTATAATATCTTCCCTTTCCCTTTTGAACAAACAAACCGGCATTTTGATCTTTCCTGTCGTGATTCTTCTTTTCCTCCTTTTTTGCCGGAGGCAAAAACTCATTCCGTCTGTACTCTACTTTTTCGCAGGTTTTTCCCCCCTACTTCTCGCGTTGATCCTCTGGCTATTCATCATGAATGGCTGGGATTCATTCCTCTATAATATTTATTACGGCAACCTCGCCATGGCGGGTTTCTTCCATCAAACCCTTTTGGACCGGTGGCGCGAATTCCACGCGACCGCCTTTTTCAATCCTATCGCCTGGTATTTCGTGATTCCGGGATTACTAACAGTATTTGTTTATAGCTGGAAAATCGGCGCAATAATAGTACTTTGGTTTACTCTGGAAATGGGGATCAACCTGTTCGCATTAAGCCATGTATGGCAGCATTATATGCTCGCCATCACGCCGCCTGCCTTCTTGCTCTCCGGTATATTTATTGGTTGGTTCATAACACTCCTACAACAAAAAGTAATCAAATTATCCTTTTCTCCTGTAATCATCCTGCTGGTGGTTCTCGTCTGTTCTCTCCCATTTTGGCGGCGTGCAAACTGGACCTACCCGAATATTACATTAGAAGATGAAAAAGCCTTCGCTGCCTTCATCGACCGCAATTGCTCGACAAAATATCTGCTTTGCTTCGTCAACACAACCTATTACATCCGCACCGGCAAAGATGTACCTCCCTCCATCCGTGACGGACACCAAGAACGCATCCCCCCCTTCATGAACACGGCGGGCAGAAAATATTTGACATTGGCTGATATGCAAAAAACGGTTGCCTTATGGGAAACGCTGCCGATGGATTTTTGCCTCATGTACCCAAAGTATTATCACCAAATTTTCATTGAACAGGATCCCCATCTGCAACCGGTAAGAATATTTTTAGAAGAACAATTCATTCAAACACAGGATTTCAAAACCAAACCAACCTATTACGCGCACATGATCTGTTTCAAACGCAAAGACAATTAAATCGAATCAAAGATTTTCTTTAAATTTTCCCTGTATGGCGGATAAACGATCCCCTTTTCCGTGATAATCCCGGTCACCAGTTCATTCGGAGTGACATCGAAAGCAGGGTTATATATCTCGATCCCATTCGGTGCTGTCTGCGCTCCGAATCCTTGTGAGATTTCCTTCGGATCGCGCTCTTCAATCGGAATCTGCGATCCGTCGCTCAACGACATATCAATAGAAGACAAAGGCGCCGCAACATAGAAGGGAATATTGTGCGCTTTGGCCAGCAACGCTACCCCATAGGTTCCGATCTTGTTCGCTACATCCCCGTTCGCGGCCGTACGGTCTGTCCCGACAATCACGCATTGCACCCATCCTTTTGCCATGACAGTTGCCGCCATATTATCGCAAATGAGTGTTACGTCGATTCCTTCCTGATGCAGTTCCCAGGCCGTCAGCCGCGCGCCTTGCAGCAACGGACGCGTCTCGTCGGAAAAAACACGAATTTTCTTTCCTTGCTCTTTCGCAACATAAACCGGCGCCAGCGCCGTCCCGTATTTAGCCGTCGCCAAGCCGCCGGCGTTGCAATGAGTCAGCATTCCATCACCGTCTTTAAGTAAGACCGCGCCATGTTCGCCAAGCGCATGGCAGATCTCAGTATCTTCATCAATCATCTTTTTCGCTTCGGCGAAAATCAATTCCTTCAATTCCGGTACCGTCAACGATCGATTTTGTTGCACTAAATTCTTGATGCGGATCAGTGCCCAAAACAAATTCACCGCCGTCGGCCGTGCCGTTGCCAGATAATCCGTTGCCTTTTCAAAATCGGCCCAAAAATCATCGAAATTCTTCGCTTCGGAATCCTTCACTCCCAAATAAATCCCAAAGGCGGTCCCAATCCCAATGGCTGGAGCGCCTCGAATGCGAAGCACTTTGATTGCTTCCCACATTTCTCCAATCGTGTTCATCGGAATATATTTTGTCTCAAGCGGCAATAATGTTTGATCGAGTATTTTGACTGTACCATTCTGAACGGCTATCGTATCGATGGGCATATTCACCTCTATGTCCTACCGCTATAGCGGCATTATTGTAACGCCGCCGTCCCTGCGGCATTTATAACAGCGAGAAAAATAGCATTGAAACCAAACCCGAACAATGTCTCGAAACAACCGGCTGGAATACCACATAACCTATATTCCCCCACCGGGTTAGCTCAATTTCTACAGAAATACGATCTTTATCTTTCCCGCGCTCTGGGGCAGCATTTTCTCTTGAATCCGAAAATCCTGCGTTCCATGATCGAGTTAGCTGAGTTACCGAAACACGGACACATCATCGAAATCGGCCCGGGAATCGG
The DNA here is from genome assembly GCA_964412555.1 of uncultured bacterium. Classification (GTDB taxonomy): domain Bacteria; phylum Hinthialibacterota; class Hinthialibacteria; order Hinthialibacterales; family Hinthialibacteraceae; genus CAYPPG01. Next base: position 89,766 of record CAYPPG010000002.1, on the reverse strand, counting down.
TCACCTCACCTGGCAATTGATCGATCACGGTTTATCGGTCCTCGCGATCGAAAAAGACCGCACCTTTGCACGTATCTTGAATCATCTCGAAGAAGAACGGCAATCATTGATGGAAACCAAAACAACAACTCTAACCGTTCTGAACCAAGATGCGCTCGATGTCGATTTTTCTCAACTCATCAAGGATTATACCGTCGATTCCGTCATCGGCAATTTACCGTATAACGTCTCGGTTCCAATCCTCTTTCAACTCGCTTACACCCTCCCCCGCTTCCAAAAAATCTGCGTGATGATCCAAAAAGAAGTCGGGGAACGAATCCTCGCGCAACCCGGCACAAAAAGCTACGGCCGCCTCTCTATCGTCTTGAAATATCTCTATTCCATCCGGAAACTGCGAACCATCCCCCCCAGTGCATTCTTCCCGCCCCCCAAAGTCGAATCCATCGTCATCGACATGATCCCCAAACCACAAGCCGATCTGGAATTCGCCCAAAAATTCCTCGAACGTGCCGTCCATATCGGATTCATGCATCGCCGAAAAAAATTACGCAAACAATTCCTCGGTTCCATCATCGAAAAACGAGAGTTGGATTCATCCTTCATGGAACAAGCGGAAAACGAATTCAATTTCGACCAACGGGCGGAAGAATGGGATTTACAAACGTGGGTGCGCTTTTCGGAATTTATTCATCGTTGGAAAGTATCATAATTCTCATGCTATTCCAACCTTCAACCTTCCGGCTCACCGGAACGCAAACTATATTTTTTCATCAAATCCTGCAAATGCCGGCGGCTGATTCCCGCCATCAGCGCCGATTTGGTGACATTGCCCTCATTGAGCCGAAGCAACTCATCGAGATAACGGTGTTCGAATGCTTCCCGGGCCTTTTGGAAAGATAAATGGTTGGGATTCAGAAAAAAAGAAGGCTCGTCTTTGGCAGGAGGTAACAACGTTTTGGGCAGATCATCGGCATCGATCATACCGGATTCGCGCAGAATCATGCACCGTTGAATCGTATTTTCCAACTCTCTCACATTTCCCGGCCAATGATATTCCATCAGAATCTTGATTGCTTCCGGAGTGATCCCTTCGACGGATTTGTTCATCTTTTGATTGAATTTTGTGATGAAATTTTCGGCGAGAAGGGGGATATCTTCATTCCGTTCCCGCAACGGAGGTAACTGGATATCCATAATCGATAAACGATAGAACAAATCTTCCCGGAATTTTCCGGCATTGATATCTTCTTTTAAATCGCGGTTCGTCGCCGCAATGACGCGCACATCGATCTCTTGAGATTTGACACTGCCGATTTTTCGCACTTCCTGTTGTTCGAGCACCCGCAGAATTTTCACTTGCAGTTCCATCGGCAAATCGCCGATTTCATCGAGAAAAAGAGTCCCGTTGTCAGCCGCTTCAAACAGACCGATTTTTCGTTGGTGAGCGCCGGAAAAGGCTCCCTTTTCATGGCCGAACAGTTCGCTTTCAATCAATTCCCGCGGCAATGCCCCGCAGTTGATCGCCATGAATTTTTCCTCTTTTCGCTGCGAATGTTCATGAATCGCGCGTGCCACTAATTCCTTCCCCGTTCCGCTTTCACCAAGGATCAGAACCGTGCTATCAGTGGGAGCAACTTTCTCGATGAGCCGAAATAAATCCTGCATCGATTGGCTTTTTCCAACCATCCCCGCCAAACGGTCCCGTTCTTCCAGGATTTGTGCAAGATAATTGGTTCGGTCCACCAGCCGTTTGCGCTCCATCGCATTGCCGATGATGTGGAGCACTTCGTCGTTGTTGAACGGTTTCGAAATATATTCATATGCTCCCCGCTTCATGGCACTGACGGCGGTTTCAATGGTACCATACGCGGTCATCATGATGACCGAAGTTTCCGGTGATTCTTGTTTGATATGATCCAACAATTCCAATCCGTCCATGCCGGGCATCCGTATATCCAGCATAGCGACGTCGAACGAATCCTCATCGATCACTTTGAGCGCCTTTTCACCGCTGGTTGCAGTCACGACGGTATAGCCTTCATCCGTCAGCATCCGTTTCAGGATATGGCACATGCCCGCTTCATCATCGACGACCAATACATTTCCCCGCCGCAATCGTCTCATTCTTCTTCAATTCCTTCATTTCAGTATGCTGCAAATGGTCTCAGCAATGGTAGTATAACAAAGATACACAAAAATGTCGTCATTCCGGCGATACACAACGCTGTCATCCCGGCGATACGTAACGCCGCCGTCCCGGCGGCATTTCAAAGAGCCGGCAGGATGCCGGCGATACAGAACACCGTGCCGGCAGCATTTACGAGAAAGTTCTATTTCCATACAATTGCAAAGTAGGACGTCAAATATGAATCAATCTGATTTCACTCATCTCGACAAACACGGCAACGCCTCGATGGTGGATGTCGGCGCCAAACCGGAGATGGCGCGTATTGCGGAAGCGGAAGGGCGCATCTGTGTAGCGCCTACCACAATTCAAGCCATTCAAGATCACACGATACCGAAGGGCGATGTACTCTCCGTTGCCCGAATTGCAGGAATCCAAGCGGCGAAAAGAACCGATGAATTGATCCCGCTATGCCATTCGCTGCCATTGGATACGCTTTCTGTGCAGTTCGAGTTCGAAGAAGCGGCGATACGGATTTCCGCGACGGCAAAATGCAGTGCAAAAACCGGGGTGGAAATGGAGGCACTAACGGCCGTTTCCCTGGCGGCTCTTGCGATCTATGACATGTGTAAAGCCGTCGATAAAACGATGAAAATCGAAGGAATTCGTCTTGTCAAAAAAGAGAAATATCCGATCCCGTAAAATGAGGGGCAATCTTATTGGATTACAAAGGTAGGGGTAGACCGGCGTGTCTACCCCTTTTGCGAAGCTACCCTAGGGTATCGAATGTGGATTATTCGTCCTTTGAAACGACTTTCAAGTTTTTGATTTCATCCGGCAATTCCACAAATTGATCAACCAATCCTAAACTTGAAATCACATGTCCGGCCAGACGAATGAGACCTTTGGGCAAGCAGACATCGATTTCATGTCCTTTTTCACGCCCTTCTTTCACATGGACTTTGAAAAATTCCAAATCCTTCTTATTTTCGGGGGTCGAAGGTTCCATCCACACTCGGATATGATCCTCTCCGGAAACTCGTACCAAATCTTTTCCGGCCATGCTTTCAAGTTCCCGAACGATGTCCGCCGGCTTCAGTTTCAGTTCCTTGCATAATTCCTTTATTTCTTTCGGCATCACACTGTATAACGTATCCAGCAATGAGATGGGAGCGGATATCTCAACCGCTTGTCCGTGCTGTTCATTCACTTCCACCCGTAAAAAATAATCCTCTGTGTTCGGTTCTGCTGAAACGACGAAACTCGAAAATAGTCCCATCACCAACAAAAGGCTCAATATCAATCCTGATTTCATGACTCTATTCATTTTACGATCCTCCATTCAATGGAATTTCTTGTGCTGTCAGTAATACGAAGCCAACCGAAATAAATTTCAAAACATTTCAAAAAAAATTACGATACGTTCCCTATTTGCTTCAGAGATTCACCCGCCATCAATTCTTTCCCTGTTCGCTTACTTGAAAAAAGTCCACATTCGAGAATAAAATATTAATTTGTAAAAATGGACGGAAATCAAAGAGGTTGAGCTTTTGATTGAATCTGTGAAACACTTTAAACAAGTAATAAAATTGATACGTAAATTAAAGGTGAAAAACGATGAACATGCTTGAAATGAACAACAAAACGACTATCCCCTTCGTTCGCTTGACTGCATTCACTTTTCTGTTGGCGCTGAGTACCACGGCCTACGCCCAATACCCACGCTTGATGCAAGGTCCCATGCTCGGTGCAGTAACACCGACTGAAATTTCCGTATGGATACGAACCAGCGGACCTTTTGGCTGCATCTTGGAAGTAGACAAAAACCATAATTTTTCCCATCCAAGACAAAGTGAAATGACAATGACTTCCAAACACAATGATTATTGTGCGGTCTTACAGATCGGTGATTTACAGCCGGGTACACGTTACTATTACCGTGTCCTCGTCAACGGGAAAGTCGACGACTATCAACAAAATCGAGCGCCTCTAACCGCTCATACCGCACCAGCTGAAGGGACAGCCGGATCCTTTCGCATTGCCTTCGGCACGTGCGCACGTTTCCAACGAGACCGAATCCAGAAAATATGGGGAGTCATTGGCGATTGGAATCCCGATCTCTTTTTCTGGTTGGGAGACAATATCTACGGCGATACACTCGATTCCGATATACTGGCGGAAGAATACCGCCGTCAACGCGACCTTCCTCATATACTATCCTTTTTGGCCAATGTGCCTCAACTGTCGATATGGGATGATCATGATTACGGAACCAACAATTCCGATCGAACCAATCCGATCAAAGAAGATGCGCTGGAAGTCTTTAAACTATATTGGCCCAATCCTTCTTATGGTTTGCCGGAAGTGCCCGGCGTGTTTTTCAAATATTCCTATGGCGGCGTGGATTTCTTCTTCCTGGACGACCGCTACTACCGCGATCCCAATTCCGAACCGGACCATCCCGAGAAAACCCACCTCGGCAAAGCACAAAAAGAGTGGCTGCAAAATGAATTACTCGCCAGCACGTCGCCTTTTAAAGTAATTCTCTCCGGCGGAGGATGGAGCAAAGCGAAAGGCGCAGGAGGGGATTCCTGGGCATCCTATTTGCACGAACGCAATGCCCTTTTCGACTTCATCCGCGATCAGGAAATCGAAGGAGTCGTATTGGTCTCCGGTGACACTCATGTCGGGGAGCTGAACGCAATCCCGTGGTCAGATCGAGGAGGGTATGACTTGTATGATCTGGGGAGTTCTCCGTTGGCACAAAGCACCGGTAAAAGTTGGGTGAATCGAAGACCGGAAATACGAATACGCCCCGTCTATTTTTCCGGCGGGAACTTCGGTTTGATCGAATTCGATCTTCAAGAAGAACCCAAACTGCGCTTTCAACTCATCGACGAATACGGCTATTCCGTGTGGGAACCTTTTGAACTGTATGCTTCCGAACTGGTCAATGGAAAAAAGACCTGGCCGCAAAAAATCGATCCTGTAGAATTGAAGCGATATCGAAATTGGAAAGAGGGGAAAGGGTATTACCAATAAGTCTGGTACGCCATGTAAAGAAAGGAAAGACTATGCGCAAACAACAAAAATCACAATTATCGATTTCATATTTGTACTTGCTGATTGGATGTTTTATCTTCCAACCATTATTTCAGCAAAACGCGCTGAGCCAAGACAATTCCGATTCCTATACCATCTGGCCATCGCACCCCCCCGCCGATTGTCCCTTCGAGCAATCCATTGACTTGACCGGCATCGCGTTTACCGGAAAACACAGCGATTACTATGTTGCGGATACTTGGTATCCTTCCTGGGCCTCGGATGGGAAACTCTACTCCCCCTATACAGATGGAACTTGCCCCCGGCTCGATGGTTCGCGGGACCGCTCCAATTCCGGCCGGGGTGAATATGCAACCACAGGCCAAGCCATTATGGAAGGAGACGATCCACTCAATCTTAAAATCTACAGCCTGGGATTGACGGAAGCGAGCGCACTGCCCTACAAAGGACGCTATCCGTGCGGAAGCCTTGTTCATAACGGTATCTGGTATTACGGCACCTATTGCCTGGCGCCTGAAGGAAGCACAACTTACGGAGATTTTGTCTACAATTGGCCTTGGCTAGGGCCGTTAGTCGGATTCCGGATTTCCACCGACTATGGCCGCACCTGGAAAGAAACACCTCACACACCGGACAATTCACTTTTTGGCGAAACAGGAATGTGGGGACATCCGGTCAAAATCGGCGCACCTCATTTTGTGGATTTCGGCAAAAACATGGAGTATTCTCCGGATGGCAAAGCCTACCTGGTCAGCCATGGTGCCGTCGAACCGGACGAAAAACCACGTTTCGCCAATGTAAGCTGGATCAGCGGCGATCAGATATATCTCATCCGTGTCCAACCCAGTATCGAGAATATCAACGATCCCTCCCAATACGAATTTTTTGCCGGACATGACGCCAACGGAGCTTCCAAATGGACCAAGGATTTCAATGCGATCCAACCGGTAATCGATTGGAACAACAATTGTGGGTGTGTTACTGTCACGTATAATGCGCCGCTGAAAAAATATTTGATGTGCGTAACGGACGGATGGCCAACCTGCGCCAAGATGAATTCCTATATCCTAGAAGCAGATAGGATCACAAGTCCCTGGAAACTGGTCACTTATATGAAAGACTTCGGCGAACAAGGCTACTTCCTCAATTTCCCCTCCAAATTTATCAGTCAAGACGGCCGCACGCTTTGGCTTTGCTATTCAGGAAATTTCGCAACGAACTGGAATGAAATGACAATCAAACAAAACCCACCCGGAAGTCATTATGGATTGGTTCTTCAAGAAGTGAGATTACTGATGGATTAAATCGTGCCCGGGGCGGGATTTGAACCCGCACGGCATAGCCATACGCCCCTCAAACGTACGTGTCTACCAGGTTCCACCACCCGGGCGGTTTTCAATGTAAGCAGTTAGAATTATATTTTCCTGTTGAGTAATGTCAACTCGTTTCACTCAAATTCATTACAATCAACCAAAGGAATCTTTTGATGAAACAAAATGGAATAGAAGAGATTTCCCGCAGAATTTGTTTAAAAACCATCGCAACACTTACTCTTCCCCCCTTCGCCCTCGCTTGTGTCGGCGGACGGCGAAGACCCAATTTACCCGATACGAAAGTGGCCCGGAAATATCACTGGACAAGACGTGAAAACTGGAACGGTCCTGAAGCGGTATTCGGCGTCGTGTGGATCGGAGATCGGTATTTATTGGTGGAAAAGACGAATGGAAACGGGTGGTCGTTTCCTGGCGGAATGGTCGATCCGGATATTCATGGACCAAAAACAAAAAAAAACGATGATTTAATCGCCGCCGTAACCGAATATACCCACTCTCAAGCGATGGTATCCGTCAATGTCGAAGATACGGTACTGCTGGCCTATGGATACGCGATCGATGAACATCACGATCAAACAATGCTGGCGCATTGGTATGCGGTTGCTATCGCCAGTTCCTTTCCTCCCCAAGTGCATCCCAACATGGTGGAAACAAAAAATGCCCGTTGGGTAGGATTGGACGATTCGCAACTGGGAGAATGCCTACAAAACAGAATCCAAGAGTATGTTTCCGCCGGTGAAGGAGGCACCATCGTCATAGAACCCTGCAATATAACCCTGTAACGCCGGCATCTTGCCGGCACTTACAACAATATCGTAACGCCGGCATCTTGCCGGCACTTACAAGCGGGTAGCAAGGGTAAGCGAAGTCTACCCTTGCCGGATCACGCTAAATCACCAGGGCAGACCTGACGTCTTGCCCTGGCTACCCAATTAACAATATAGCGGGTAGCAAGGGTAAGCGAAGTCTACCCTTGCCGGATCACGCTAAATCACCAGGGCAGACCTGACGTCTTGCCCTGGCTACCCAATTAACAATATAGCGGGTAGCAAGGGTAAGCGAAGTCTACCCTTGCCGGATCACGCTGAATCACCAGGGCAGATCCGACGTCTTGCCCTGGCTACCCAATTAACAATATAGCGGGTAACAAGGGTAAGCGAAGTCTACCCTTGCCGGATCACGCTGAATCACCAGGGCAGATC
>CAYPPG010000002.1:25044-81942 GCA_964412555.1 uncultured bacterium | reverse complement strand
CGACGTCTTGCCCTGGCTACCCATTTAAAATAAACATCGGAGATAAATAATGAAGCGAAGCATTCTTCTCATCATCGTATTGAGTTTCACTTGCCCCTGGGCAATTGCGGAAATTGTTCCGCTGACCATTTTGCATACCAACGATCTACACGCCCATCTATTATCCCAAAAAAACGGCCAGGGCGGAGCGGCACGCATTGCAGGATATATGAAAAAAGTTCGCGAGCAGGAACAATATGTTTTAAACCTCAATGCGGGCGATATGATCAGCGGAACCCCCGTATCCTCCATGTTTAAGGGTGATCCTATTTTTCGGGTCTTGAATCATTGGGGATTGGATGCTGCTGCACTTGGCAATCATGAATTCGATTATGGATGGGATCGAATTCGACGTTATCAGGATATCGCCGCATTCCCTCTTTTATGCGCCAATGCATATACTACCGGCACGGATGGAATGAAACATCTCATCGCCGACGAGGAATATAAGATATTCACTTTTGGAAATGTACGGATTGGTGTCATTAGTGTTGTCGCTGAATGGACACCGAATATGACGGTGAAAGAAGCGGTTCGGGGGATCACCTTTCTTCCTTCGATCGAAACATTGCAGCGATTAGTTCCCGTTGTTTCCAAGCAGGCGGATATTGTTATCGCACTCACCCATGTGGGCTATCGGCATGACCGCACTATCGCGGAAGAGGTGGATGGAATTGATCTCATCATCGGAGGACACAGTCATACCGTTTTGAAAGAAATACAAAAAGTGCGAAATATCCCCATCCTTCAAGCGGGTGACGATGGACTCTATGTCGGACGAATCGATATCCGTGCGGATACGGAAACGGATTCGATTGTCGAAATGAAGTATACACTTTTAGAAGTAGATGAATCCCTTGCGGCTCCGGATTCGGAAACCCAAAAAGAAATCAATCGCTGGGAAAAAGAAACATCCGAAATGGTAGACCGTCCGTTGGGTGAAGCGGCTGTCGATCTGTCCAAGAACGATATGATCCTCCTTGCAAACGATGCTTTTCTGGAAGCGACCGGGGCGGATTATGCTCATCAAAATCGCGGTGGCACCCGGGGAGGGATTCCGAAAGGCACATTCTCCTATCGAACGATCTGGAATATATATCCATTCGAAAATACGTTGGTGACTGCTCAAGTAAAAGGCAACAGACTTCCGGACGCATTTTTCGGACATGAGCCGATTGATCCTGAAAAGGAATATACAATCGTTACCAATAGTTTCGTGCGCGATCAGTGGGTTTCACTGTTTCCCGCGTTTCCACGGATGGAATGGACCGATACAGGAATCCCTTTGCGGGACAGTATTATCAAATATATCGAAAAACGGGAAAAAATCGGCTGGCTGCGATTAGTCCGGTAATTCAATCCCGCCCCCGTAATCCATAACGGGTCATCTTTCGCTGCAGTGTGCGGCGGTCGATTCCCAAGATTTCAGCCGTCCGGGAGATATTGGAACCGACTTTTTCCAAAGTCGCTTTGATGTGTTCCTGTTCCACATCTTCCAGAGATTTCAGTTTCCCAGTGGGAGGAGCAGAAGGCGGTATTTGTGTTTCCTGCAAAGTGGGTAAAGTCGAAGTGCTCATTCGCAACAAGGATTGAATTTCTTCCGCCTCGATCGTACAGTCGTTGCGAAGCAAGACAGCGCGTTCACAAATGTTGAACAATTCCCGCACATTCCCGGGCCAATGGTACGATTGCATAACCTGAATGGCTTCCGCAGAAAACGAAACCCCTTTGTAACGAGCCGCCGAACGGGCTAGAAACGCTTCCACCAAAAGAGGAATATCCTCCAAATGCGTTCGCAATGGAGGCGTTTGGATGACAATGACATTCAGCCGGTAAAAAAGATCTTCCCGAAATTTCCTCTCCTGTACCTGTTGAGCCAAATCGCGGTTGGCAGCGACCAGGATTCGCGCATGAGTCGATTTTTCTTTCGTCGAACCTAAGGGGCGGTATTCTCCGGTCTCGATGACACGCAGCAAGCCGGCCTGCACATTCGGATCCATATCCACGATTTCATCGATGAACAATGTTCCTTTATCGGCCACGGCAAAAAGTCCCTCCTTGCGGTTGACCGCGCCGGTGAAAGCGCCGGATACATGGCCGAACAGTTCATTTTCCAGCAATTCCGGTTTGAGGGTCGCACAATTCAAAGCGATGAAGGGATATTCTTTTCGCAAGCTTTGAAAATGGAGAGCGCGGGCGACGAGTTCTTTCCCGGTTCCACTCTCTCCGGTAATCAAGACAGGCGCTTCGGCATCCTTGACGCGATGGATGATTTCCAACAGATTGCGAATTGGCTGGCTGTTTCCGACGATGCCGTGCGAGGCTTCCGACCGCTGGATCGCGTCTCGCAGATGAACGTTGTCCTGGCGAATTCGGCGGCCTTCAATAGCTTTGTTCAGATAGATTTCCAATTCGGGAATATCGCAGGGTTTTTCGAGATAGTGAAAAGCACCGGATTTGATGGATTCGATGGCATGAGAAAGCGTACCATGGCCGGTCAAGACAATCACCGGAAGGTCCTCGAACCTTTTTTTGAGGTTTTTCAAAAGTTCCAATCCATCCATCCCCGGCATACGCAGATCGACTACGGCGGCATCACAATCGGGAAGAGATTCCTGTTGCAGCGCGTCTTCTCCGTTTTCCGCATACACGACGGTATATCCGCGGCGTTCCAATGCGCGGCCGGCCGCTTTGCGAAAATCGGCGTCATCGTCAACCAGTAAGACGGTTCCGGAATTATTCGTCATGATCGATCGGTAAATAAATCGTGGCCTGCGTTCCTTCGTCTCTTTTGCTGTCGATTTCGAGACGTCCGCCCAAATCGTGGATCGTTTCATAGGATACATACAGTCCGAGACCTGTCCCCTTCCCCACGGTTTTTGTCGTAAAAAACGGCTCGAACACATGAGAAAGATCCTCGGGGCTGATGCCGTCTCCGTTATCTTCCACTTGTATGACAATCATATCATGAATCTGATTCGTTTGAATGACAATTCGTTTGTCATAATCGTGTTTTTCAAAAGCATCGGCGGCATTGAGAAGAAGGTTGAAGACGCATCGTTCCACTCCGTTCACATCGGTCGTGATCGAAGGCAGAATCGGATCCAACTGCGCTTCGACTTCGATACCCGCCAGCCGATGTTGAGCGAGTTCCAGTGCCGAATGCACAATATCGTTTATGTTACAATGTTTTCTCTCGTACGCCGGTTTGCGGGAAATATTAAGCAGGCTTTGAGTGATGGATTTGCAGCGCTTGGTTTGGTTGTGAATGGTCGATAAGGCCTCCTGCAATTCTCCGATATGAGGGCAAGATTGCACTTCTTCGCTATTTTCCAACATGTCCGATGCCTCATTCGCCAGGATATTGATCGTACCGAGCGGCGTGTTGATTTCATGAGCCACCCCCGCAGCCAACTGGCCGATTGCGGCCAAACGCTGCGCTTGTGCCCAGCGTTGTTCTTGTTTTTTCTGATCCGTTACATCGAGCACCAATTCGATGATTTGAAACAAATCGCCTTTGCTGTCACAAACCGGACTGACCATGATTTCAAAGTCACAGATATCCTGCATCAACGTCGGCAGCCGCATCGTATGATAAAAATGACGTTTGTGTTCCTCCTGATTCCCTTTCCCCATGGATTGCATCAAATCCCTCGCGGCGCGGACCACCCGGTAACAAGCAACCGTCTCATCCTCTCCTTCCGGACCGAACCATTCCCGAATACGGTTGTTCAACCAATCGATTCGCTGCCAGCGATCGATCACAAGCATCCCCGCCCCCAATTGACTGAGTATATTGTCCAATTTATTGAGTTCCAACTCCGCCCGCCTTTGGGCAATCCGCAATTCATGTTCCCGCTTCCGCAAGTCGGCCATGATGATGTACACAAAATAGGCGGTAATGACAGTCGTAATGACGAAACTGAACGGCGCGCCAAGAACATGAAAAGGAAGCTCCCCCAGTTGCAAAACCCCTTCGTTGCTAGTCCGTAGATCGAAAGCGGAAGGGGCAAGAGCCTGCAACGCGAAACAGAAAGTAATAAAAATCGTCAATAAAACACTTTCTCGAAAAGGAAGAATAATCCATACGATAATTACTTGAAAGAAATAGAAGGTAAAAAAGGGATTTTGAAATCCGCCGGTTCCAAACAGGACAAGTGTTAAAACAGTAATATCCAGCACAGTTTGGTGAAGAGCAATTCGCGGATTGAATGTTGGTTTGTATACCCTCTTCGAATAATATAAATTATACAGAAACATGAACGCGGCTAAACACAACAAATACAGCACCGGCAAATGCATGCCCAGAACGAATCGTCCGAGAAGGGCGGCCGGGATGATGCTTCCCGCTCCATACCACCGCAGCCCGATCAGCCAGATCAACCGCCGCCGTTGAATTTCGAGTTCCTCTTCGGATTGTTTTTGTAAGCTGTAACGCAGTATCATGTTTGTGAATGAATAACTTTTCGATTGTCGGAGCGCGGGCATCCTTGCCCGCATCATACAACGCAGCGGGTAGCCAATGCAAGATGTCAGAGACCGTCGTGATTGCCCGATGGTGCGTGGAAAGTGCGGGCAGGGATGCCCGCGCTCCCAGTCGGACAGACAGGATGTCTGCACCACAACACCGCTTCCTTCTTGCCAATTTTTATTCTACCCTGCATAAATATTTACGAAAGATAGCGTATCAAAATTTGCTTTTCATTCCATTCCATGGCTTCTTGGAATACAATACTCTCCGGAGAAACAATAAACAAATAAACCGTGAATGGTATTGACAATCAAGAATGAAATCTAAAGGAGATATTTCATGCGATTTCAGAACAAACGAGCACTGATCACAGGAGCCAGCAGCGGCATCGGATATGAGACAGCGGTCTTGATGGCAGACGAAGGCGCTGATATCGCTTTCACCTACAACCGCAATGAAGAAGGCGCCAAAAAACTCCAAAGCGAAATCGAAGCAAAAGGACGAAAAGCGGTTTGTTATCAAGTCGATTTTACCCAAGATGAACAGGTCGAAGAATTGGCAGTGAAAGTGGAAAAGGACCTCGGGCCGGTCGATATCCTCTTCAACAACGCCGGTGGCCTTGTCGCGCGGATGCCGTTTTTCGAAGTGCAAAAAGACCGCTGGGATGAAATCATGTCGTTGAACGTATGGAGCGTTGTATTGCTTTCCCAACGGATCGGAGCAAAAATGAAAGAACGCGGTGGCGGTGTCATCGTCCTGAATTCTTCCGTCGCCGGCCGCTTCGGGGGAGGAACCGGTGCGATGGCGTACAGCGTGGCGAAAGGGGCGGTCATTACCTTGACGAAATCCATGGGGAAGGAATTGATACCCGACGGAATTCGTGTCAACGCGATTGCGCCCGGCCTTATCGATACTCCGTTTCATGACGCATTTACTCCACCGGATGTCTTGCAAGGTCTCTTGTCCCGTGTGCCGATCAATCGTTTGGGAACCGCCAAAGAAATGGCAAAAGTTGTTTTATTTTTAGCCTCGGATGAAAGCAGTTATCTCGTCGGCGCGACAATCGACGCCAACGGAGGCATGTGGGTCGTTTAATCCGTCAATAGAAAGGATCATAAATGATGAAAAGGATTCAATACCGAGTTTTAATACCCTTTTTCTTATGTGGAGCGATCATGATGGCGGGAATTCCGGCAGACGCGAGTGAAACGGAAGGCGGATCATGGGAAGTGATTTTGTGCAATCCATTGATCGGTAGTTTGGAAATAGACAGCACATGGGAAGCGGCAAAGGCAGTCGGTGTGAAAGGAATCGAAATTCATGTCAGTTCCGATCTTTCCTGCTCCCGTCTCACCGCCGGTGGAGAAACTCCATACAGTTTCGATACTAGTAAGAATGCTGGCAAAATCCAAGCAGATGCAAAGAAATACGATTTACAAACCCCTGTGATTTGTGCCCCATTGCGCTTTGATCCGGATAAAGACGATTCTGAAAATTTGAAATGGGCGAAAACGTTGATCGAAAACGCACCTGCCGCTGGAGCGCATCTAGTCTATTTCCCCCTTGGTGCCCCTCGTACAATGGATGACAAAGCATTTCTCAAACGAGCTCTCGCTGTCCTGAAGGAATTGACCGCCCACGGGAAAATACATGGGATAGAAATCACCATTGAAAATCTGCAGCATTTTTGCAATCGGCCGGAAATTGTGCGGCCTATGCTGAAAAAATTTTCTCCCGATGAATTCGGATTGTGTCTCGATCCGACTAATTTGTATTGGTACGGATATACCCGGCCGGAAATCTATGATTTCGTAAAAGAATATGCTCCCCGAACGAAACACTTTCATGCCAAAAACGTCAAGCATCCCGAGGATCAGCGCGACGTGCGGCGTAAACCAGGCTGGATGTACGGCGAACATTCCGTAGCGGTTCCGGACGGCGATTTGGATTTCAAGAAAATTATGAATATCCTAAAAAAAGCTGGGTTTCACGGATATGTGAGCATCGAGGATGACTCGCTCGGCCATTACAAAACAGAAGAGCGGCTGGATGTGCTGAAAAAAGACGTCCATTATTTGCGTTCTATTATCGCAGGATTACAATAACAGGTACACAGTAGGGGTAGACACACAGGTCTACCCCACCATTTTGTAGAGGCAATTCTGTCTGTAATTGCTTGTTGATCCATATTTGTAAAGGCAATCCTATGGAATTACCCATTGTGCTTAGGACATACAAAACGACATGATAAAGGAAGAACTCAAGCAACATTTGGAAAACGGTGATTTTGAAGCGATCCGAAGATTGGCTTCAAAACGAAAAGTTATTTTAAGCAAACTGCTTGCATTTACATTCCATCCCGATGAAGCGATCCGGTGGAAAGCGGTCGAAGGAATCGAAATCGCCACGGAAGTATGGATCAAAAAAGATCCGAAATGCGTGAAAGACTTTTGCCGGCGGCTCTTTTGGATGCTCAACGATGAATCGGGCAATATGGGCTGGTTCGTACCGCAGGTGATCGGTGCGGTCCTCGCGAAGAATCACGAACCTCTGCATGATTTCCTCTCGATGCTCATTGCCGTATTGGACGGAGAGGAACGTCCGGAAATTGTCCAAGGCACGTTATGGGCGTTGGGGCACATCGGACCCGTGGAGCCAGAATTCGCGAATGAGGCGAGATTTCGCATCCAGCATTACTTGCACTCTCCCGAACATGAGGTTCGCGAAGAAGCGCAGAAATCATACGAGAAATTTGGAGGAACAAAAGAACATGCCGGAAGCCGTGCGGTTTAGTGTATCGTTGCCGGAAGATTTACTGAAACAGTTCGACGAACTCCTCAATCGAAAAGGGTATACAAACCGGTCCGAAGGAATTCGTGATCTCATCCGCGACCGGCTGATTCAACAGGACATCGAGGAAAATAAAGAAGTGGTGGGCGTCATCACGATTTTATACGATCATCACGTACGTGAACTATCGGAAAAAGTGATTTCCGAACAACACCATAGCGAAGCCCATGTCATATCCGCCATGCACGTTCATCTGGACCATTACAACTGTTTGGAAGCGATCGTCGTGCGGGGGGAAGGAAAACTTGTGCGGTCATTCGCGGACCGGCTCATCGGAACGCGGGGGGTGAAGCACGGGCGGTTGGTCATCACTTCCATCGGCACTGCCTTGCCGTAGCGGATATTTCTCTTTCCATCGATTCCCGGCGAGTGCTAGGCAGAGCCGCCGAAGTTCGCTGGTTTGTTTCAAACGCATCGTAACCGCCTGCGAACTCATATCAGTTTTCATCAGACAGACCTTTCAAATGATCAATATCATCTTGATCCTGCCCGCTGGAGCGTAAGGTATTTGGTTTATTCCTGTACTTGAACTTCAAACAGTTCTTCCGCTTTCATTTTAAACATCTGGCGTCCCCTTTCTGTGACTGTGATTTTATCCTCTTTTGCCCAGCGGTCGAGCAGTTCCAGGGTGGAGTCTTTTAGCTGATAAATCACTTTCTTGCCGGATAAATCTTCGATGATTGTAACTTTGATTTCATCGGCAATGATGTGCTCGATATTGCCTTTTCCCATCGTCGCACCGGTTCCGAGTTGAAGACCGTCGATCAGGCAGGATGGTGGTGGGGATGCGGGGGCTTCCACTTTTACGGTCACCCCGAAATATTGTGGCATCTCATAAGCGGTGTGCGCATGTTCTCCCATTTTTGCGCCCAGCACGACAAAAGGTCCAAGATGGCCGTGAAACCGTTCTAATTCTTCTATCGTGGATGGCCGAAAGTCGACCGTGGAAGTCATTCCATGCTGATGAGAGTGGTGTTCATGTGCGAATAGGATCAACGGTACGATAATGAGAAATGCAAGGAGAACGGAAATAATGGCTTTTTTCATAGTAAAATCCTTTCTTTTGTTACGGCGCGGTGTGGCCGGTGCTCAATCTGACGATGATTCCCATACTGATGGTTCCGTTCGTGGGGGAATACCAGGTATGGGAGGGAACCGGTTCGTATATATTCATGGAGATTTCCTCTTTCGGAACCGGGCCGATGCTCCAGAGACCGTATTCCACTGGGCACTTGGATACCGGATGTTCTTGCGAAGCGTTGTTGTAAAAAATGTAATCTCCGTCATCTTTGGGAAACGATTTCGGTACCCAAATTCCTTCTTCGGTCGGCATATTGTTGAAATAGCCGAAACCGGGTTTGCGGTATTTAATGGTGTGGCCCGGCGCTTCTTCGGATGCGCCGGGGAATGTGTAAAACGGGTCGAGCGGCCGATCGTTCAAGTAGGCGACCGGTGTCGTCAATTCCCACGGTAGTTCAAAATATTTCTTCGCCTTTTCCGACCCCAAAGCCAGGCAGAAATACCGGGTGGGCGGTAATGCGTTCAAATCGATGCGATAGGATTCCAGTGCATTCGCGCACGCATGGATGTTTGCCTTCGCCGCGGCGATTTTGCTGCGCACCTGCGCTTGCAAAAAGTTCGGCACGGCGATGGCGGCAAGGATGCCGATGATAGCCACCACGATGAGCAGTTCAATCAATGTGAACGCTTTGTTATTTAAATAAGTTCCAGTTTTCAACGGCACTTGCTCCGGTTTTGAAATCGGCATAAGAACGCGGCCACACCAAATAGACTTCAGTGTGAGGCGGTTCAACATCTTCCTGATCGAAGATGCCGACGATGTCGAATGTGCCCTGCGGCAGGGGATGTTCACCGATGCCGGTAGAGTATCGAAGTTCGACTTGGATGGTTCCGCCGGAAGGATCGGCTACGGTCAGCATACCCCCGTTTTCCCAGGTTCCTTCAATGATTTTCGCATTTTTCAAAACCACAAGACGGCCTTGATAATATTCACCGCCGGTTTCACGGGTGGGATCGAACTGGGTAGCGGTGGCAAAATCGGTAATCGGGATTGGTTCCGGTTCACCGACATGGCCGAGATTTTCAATTTCAAATTTCTGGTCCTTGTTGTGACGTTCATTGATATTGGTTTTCCCGCCGAAACTGCCGGTCAAGCCGGTGACCCGAAGACGATCACCCACTTGAACATTTACATTTGGGTAATTCGGCACTCCACCGCCATACCAGCCACCGGAATAAACCTGAATTCCGCCGGTATCATCCTGCATAAAGAGAATAAAATCCCGCCGTTCCCCTTCACCACCCCAAAAAATGCCAGGATCATTCAATGCGATACCTTCAATGGTAAATTGGTCACTCGTCTGCAAACCGGGAAACGTTGCAACGCCTTCATCATCCACGGCATTGATCTCTCCGATCGGAGTGATCTCTTGGGCAGACGCAATAAATAACGGAAATACTAAGAACAGAGACCATGCGAGTCCAAAAAGATGTTTGTGTTTCATGAGGGACCTCTTTTGATAAGCATTTTCAATAATACGATTTTATGAATCGTGTTAATAATACTTTTCTATATAATTGCATACTGGTCAAGGGGTAAAATCCAAATCGGAGGTGAAATCCAAACCCTTGTTTAAATTCTTGTAGAAATCTTAAATGATTTCAGTATATTCAATCCATGATCCATGGTTGTCCATTTCATTGATCTGGCGTTTGTGCTGAAAGGAGTTACACGATGAGAACGATTTTATGTGTGTTTTTATGCCTATCCATAGTCGGGATGATTCAAAATAGCAAAGAAGTAAAAGCCGATGATACGGCTCCGCTTATTGTCGAGTATCTGCGTTGTGAATATCGGGTGAATCCACAGGGAATCGATGTGATGGAGCCTCGCTTGAGTTGGGTGCTTGAGTCCAAAGATACAACATTGCGGGGACAGAAGCAGACAGCGTATCAAATTCTTGTTGCGAATAACAGACAAGTATTGAGGAATGACAAAGGGAATTTGTGGGACAGCGGAAAAGTAGTGTCGGATCAGACGGCGCAGATTGAATATGAAGGGAAAGCACTTCGATCGGGAATGAAATGCTGGTGGAAAGTACAAGTGTGGGATGAAGCCGGGAGGATGAGTGAATGGAGCGCGCCGGCAAATTGGACGATGGGATTGCTGACATCGGAGGATTGGAAGGCGCAGTGGATTCAAGAGCAACTGCCGATGTCGTTCGAGAATTGCCAATGGATTTGGTATCCGGAGGGAAATGCACAGCAAAAAGTTCCTGCTGGAAAACGTTATTTTCGCAGAACATTTGAAGTCGGGAAAAGTGAAACCGCCGATGAGGCTCATTTTCTGGTCACCGCCGATGACCGATACACTCTTTATGTCAATGGGTTGAAAGCGAGTCAAAGTGTATCGGGAGAAGATGCTTGGAATCAACCGCAGATACATTCCATCGGTACATTCTTGCAAACGGGAGTGAATGTCCTGGCGATTGAAGCCGAGAACGCTATCGAAGGTCCGGCAGGGCTGACCGGAAAATGTGTGATTCGTTTTCGCTCGAACAAGCAGAAAGTCGTTCCGATTGATTCGTCTTGGAAATGTACAAATGAACCGGAGAGCAGCTGGTGGAGTTCGGATTTTGACGATGCATCCTGGAAATCGGCGCAGGAATTTGCATCGGTTGGACAGGTGGGCACACCGTGGATGGTTCCGGGAACGGATTACGGCTACGTTTTCACGCCTATTCCCTACTTTCGCAAAGAGTTCGAGATCCAGAAGCCGATTCGGCGGGCGACAGTGTATGCTTCTGCACTCGGTTTGTATCGGTTGTGCATGAATGGAAAACGAATCGGGAAGGACGAGTATACTCCCGGCTGGTCGGATTACCGTAAGCGGGTGTATTACAACACCTATGATATCACAAAATCCATTCAAGAAGGCGCGAACACAATCGGCGCGATGTTGGGAGATGGATGGTACGCAGGATATCTGGGATGGGGTCGGATTCGAAACCGGTATAACGGAGAACCACAATTTCTGGTGCAACTGAATATTGAATACGAGGACGGAAGTACCGAAATCATTGGTACGAACGATACGTGGAAATTCGGGTATGGGCCGATTCAGGAATCTGATTTTTTGATGGGGGAATGGCATGACGCGCGAAAAGAAATCGACGGATGGGATACAACGGAATTCGATGATACGGAATGGCAAACCGCCGTTTTCGCGGAGGTTCCGGATATCGAATTGGAAGCGTATCCCTCTGAACCGGTTCGCGCGCTCGAAAAAATCGAGCCTATTCAAATCAGCGAACCGAAACCGGGAGTATATGTCTACGATCTCGGGCAAAATATGGTTGGTTGGATTCGATTGAAGGTAAAAGGGGAAGCGGGTACTGAAATTCGGTTGCGATTCGCCGAGGTGCTGAATCCGGACGGGACTCTGTATACCGTGAATTTGCGGGAAGCGCGTTGCATTGACCG
Organism: uncultured bacterium; assembly: GCA_964412555.1. Classification (GTDB taxonomy): domain Bacteria; phylum Hinthialibacterota; class Hinthialibacteria; order Hinthialibacterales; family Hinthialibacteraceae; genus CAYPPG01. The sequence continues at coordinate 70,079 of CAYPPG010000002.1, read as the reverse complement.
CTATATTATGAGCGGTCAGGGAGTCGAAGTGTGGGAGCCTAAATTTACTTTTCATGGATTTCGCTATGTTGAAATTACCGGTTATTTGGGGCGTCCACCGCTGGATGCGATCACCGGGATCGTAGCCTATTCGGATATGCCGCGCGCGGGGGATTTGGAAACATCCAATGCGCTCGTGAATCAGCTGTTTCACAATATTGTTTGGGGCCAGTTGGGGAATTATCTGGAAATCCCGACCGACTGCCCGCAACGCGATGAGCGGCTTGGATGGACTGGGGATGCGCAAGTTTTCATTCGTACCGGTTCGTATAATTTCGATGTGGCCTCTTTTTTCACGAAATGGCTGGTCGATCTGGAGGATTCGCGGAACGAGGCGGGCGCGTATGCGCATGTCGCACCCGATGTCGGTGTTGGATTCGATTCGCCGGGCTGGGCGGATGCGGGGATTATCTGCCCGTATACGATGTATCAGTTTTACGGAGATAAGCGTGTTCTCGAAAAACATTATCCGGCGATGGCGAAATATATCGCCTATCTGGAGAAAAACTCGGATGATCTGATCCGGCCGGAACGAGGTTTCGGGGATTGGCTCTCGTTGAAAGCGGAAACACCGAAAGATTTTATTGCGACCGCCTATTTCGCGCATGTGACACGGTTGATGTCGGAAATAGCGCATATACTTGGCAAGGAGCAGGATGTAGAAGAATATCGTGATCTGTATCAAAGAATCAAGGCGGCGTTCAATCAGAAATACGTCACCAATGTAGTGGGCAGCAATTCGCAGACGTGCAATGTCATGGCGTTGGCGATGGATTTGCTGTCGCAAGAAGACAGCAGGGAATCCACAACCGAATTCTTTGAGGAACCGGCGGATCTGGAATTGCTCAAGCAACCGGTGATCGAACGGGCGTTTTGGGAATTGCGGCGTGATTTGTTTGTGCGGAATTGGCATATGTCGACCGGATTTCTGGGAGTTCGGCATTTGCTGCCGGTTTTGACAAAGTTCGGACGGTTGGATATCGCCTACCGGTTGCTGTTGAATGAAACATTCCCGTCGTGGTTGTATGAGGTGAAAAACGGGGCAACGACCATTTGGGAGCGCTGGGATGGTTGGACGGAAGAATTTGGATTCCAGAATCCCGGTATGAATTCGTTCAATCATTACGCATATGGTGCCGTGGGTGAATGGCTGTACGATACGGTTGCCGGGATCGATACCGATGGACCGGCGTTCAAAAAGATAAGTATTCGTCCGCAACCTGGTGGTGATTTGACTTATGCCAAGGCGAGTTACAACTCGATTCACGGTTTGATTGCATCGGAATGGCGGCTCGAGGATGGTCTGTTCCAATTGAATGTGCGGATACCGGTGAATACCAGCGCGACTGTGTATATTCCTACTGAAACGGTGGATGCCATATTGGAGACGGAGGAACCGGCGGTAAAGCGAGAGAAAGTGAAGTTCCTCGGCTTTGAAGGGGGATTCGCGGTTTTTGATATTCAGTCGGGTTATTATCAGTTTTTGGTGAAGTGATCGCATATAGGCGCACCTATAGTGTTCTGGTTTTGCATGATTTGCACATTTGTTTTTCTTCTTTCGCCCTTACAGGGCTAGTATTACGCCACTTCCAGTTTCCCAGGGCGTTGCCCATGGGCTGTCTTCTTTCACCCCTTTGGGGTGGAGTGATAAGGACGTTTTCAGCATCTTTAGGATTTTTTCAGCATTTTCAGGACGTTTTCAGCATCTTTAGGACTTTTTCAGCATTTTCAGGATGTTTTTAGCATCTTCAGGATGTTTTTAGCATTTTCAGGATGTTTTTAGCATTTTCAGGATGTTTTTAGCATCTTCAGGATGTTTTTAGCATCTTCAGGATGTTTTTAGCATCTTTAGGATTTTTTCAGCATTTTCAGGATGTTTTTAGCATCTTCAGGATGTTTTAGTACCTTTATTTTTTAGAGAACTGTTCGCAAGGATTTTTCTTCTTCCCCCTTTTGGGGATTCTGTCTTTTCTTATGCCATCCTTTCTTGTTCATCTTTTTTAAAGTTGGGCGCCCAACGGAGGGCGTCGACTACGGGTTGAAACCTGCGGTGTCAATCGGATACACACGCGGTATCACTGCGGTTTTTCCGTTTGGATACCTGAACACCAACGGAGGAGCCGGAGTAGGCATCGCAGGGTGGTTCGTTCAGGGGAACGAAGCCGGTGCACTCGTTTTTTTAGGTTGAAGGGGAGGGGCATCTTGATACTTTCAAGGATGCATTGACGCAAGAGCAGATGGAACTTGCCCTTGTTACCCTTTTTATACTTCAGAACCTTTTCCACGAAAAGCCGTTGGAAATCCTTTTTGGCCCGTTGAACCAGGGCAGGGGCTGGAGAGAAATCAATCTTCCAACGGGAAGGATTCCTGTTGTAGTCTGGTTTGGATGTAACGGTTCTCGGCCGAGAAAAATGTTACGTCCCTCTACTATATAGGATGAGTTCCTCATTATTTGGGTATTAAATCTGGACAAGCAAATATTTTTGGATTGCAAATCTTTAAAAATGAATAAGTTATCAACAGATTCTCTCCACATCATTAAAATACCTTATTTGCGGTTAGAGGATGGGTTCGAATTTTGCCAGATTGTGAAATTTATACGTCTTTCGAAGCTGTAAAAAAATAAAAAATGGGTTTACAATGATTTTGAAATGTCACTTTTTATAAAATTTTACACAGAAAAACAGAATTCTCGCGTGTATTAAGGACAAGCGGGAACAATGGCTTTACCCGCTATCGTGTCATTAACGCCATGTTCCTTTCAATGGAGAACCTCATGAAATACGACATCACTGTGAAATTCATAACCGGAAAAGGGAAAGAGTCGATTTATCGCTTATTGCAGGATCGTGGAGCTGCTTATTTGGAACTGATTGAATCTCTTCCCCAGGAATTACCAGATATCAAAAAAGGGGATTTTATTTTGAAAGTTACAACTCAGGACGGGAAAAAAGAGATTCATATCTGGGAATTCAAGACACGTTGGAATCGTCGTGATGTGGAAAATTTGATGGTGTATACGCTTCGTGCACGACAAACTTATAATCTACCGGTGAAACCGGTCATGTTTTTGTTTTTACCAAGTGAATCCGCTTCCGGTCATTATGATGATAACCAATTCCAGTTTAAGTTCGAATTGGTCAAAATGTGGGAAGAAGACGGAAATGCAATTCTGGATACGAATGATTTCTATCTCTATCCCTTTCTGCCCTTGATGTCCGGTGATGAAAATATGATATGGGAAGCCGAAAAAAAGTTGTATAATAGTGAATTGAAAATAGAAGAAAAAATCGATTTGTTATCGGCAATGACTATTTTTGCCGGTTTGAAAGATCAAAAAATAAGCCAACGACTCTATCAACGAAGGAGAGATATCATGTTGGAATCTTATGCGTATGAATTGTTTCGTGAAGATGCAATAAAAAATGTCGGCGAAGAATACAAACAGAAGGGGCTAGAGGAAGGACGAAAAGAAGGACGAAAAGAAGGACGTAAGGAAACTCTTCAAGAAGCGATTCAAATTATTTTGGAAGTGAAATTCGGAGACGAAGGATTGGCTTTGTTTTCGAGGATACAATCGCTTGAATCCCTTGAGGAACTTGAGGAACTTTTATCTGTTTTGCGCGTTGCAGATAATGTTCGACAAGTCGAGTCGGTTTTATAAATTTATCGATAAATTTTTCAATCTCTTGTTTTGACCTTGCTTGAGGTAAGGTATTGCCAAAATACAATTCCATTCGAGTACTCTACATCTTGATTCCAAAGCCACCCTGTCATAGTTTATACAAATAATCCGGTTTCCGTACGAGATGTTTTTTATGAAAAGAACTCAAAATGCAGTTTGATAAGAAAATGTCAGGAAGTTTTCCGCATCGAATTCGACAAATGCAAACGATAGAGCAGAACACATACTTATTCATACTGTTTGCGCGAATCCGCACCATTTTCTTATTTTCGTATTGACATCCGGATTCAGAATTTTTAACTACGAGGAAAAAATCATGGAAACATTACGCTTGGGAATGATAGGGGCAGGATTCATCAGCCATTTTCAATGCGCTGCCATACAACAGGTGCGCAATATGGAATTGGCGGGAATTACGTCAGTTCAGGGAGCGGAAGAGTTGTCGGCTTTGGCGAAGGAACAACAGTTGGGGCCGGCCGTTGTCTATCCGAATGTAACCGAACTTTGTAAAAATGTGGATGCGGTGGCGATTTATTGTCCGAATTACACCCGAATCCCCATTATGGAAGAAATCGCCGCTGCAGTAAAAGCCGGAGCGGAATTGAAAGGACTCATCTGCGAAAAGCCACTCGGCCGCAATGTAGCGGAAGCGAAAAAGTTAGTGGAATTGGCTGACGAGATGCAAATTCCTACAGCCTATTATGAAAACCAATTGCAGATGAAGCCGATCAAGGCTCAGTTGAAACAACTGGACCCCCAACAAAAAACGATGGGACCATTGGGACTAACCCGTTGTGCCGAAGAACACGGCGGTCCACATGAACCTTGGTTTTGGGATCCCACCAGCCAAGGGGGTGGTGTTTTAGCCGATATGGGCTGCCATAGTATTGCGGTGGGTTGGTATGCTCTCACTCCAATCGGCAAACCGTTAACGTTCCTGCAACCGCAATCGGTTTCCTGCGATCTTGGATTGTTAAAGTGGGGATTGCCATATTGGCGTGAAAAACTGCTGAAAGATCGTGGAATCGATTATACCAAAATTCCTGCCGAAGATTTCGCAACAGGGATGTTCACCTATAAGAATCCGGAAACCGGGCAAATCGTGAAATCCCAGTTTACCAATTCTTGGATGTTCGAAAAACAAGGTCTGCGCTTGTTTATGGACGGAATGGGACCTGGTTATGCTTTCGAAGTCAATACCTTACTTGCTCCCTTGACCATTTTTATCGGGGATGCGGCGGCAGATGCGGCGGCGGACAGTGAAGTGGCGTTGGAAAAGGCGACTGCCAGCCGAGGCCTTCTCGCCGTGCATCATAATGAAGCAGATCTCTATGGATATACCGATGAAAATGTCGATGCCGCCAATTGTTTCCTGAAGGGAAAAGATGCATTTTCAAATCTTCGGTATGGTCTCGAAATCACGAAACTGGTTATGGCCGCTTACATGTCTCATGAAAAAGGATGCACGATTGATTTGACCGATCCGAATGTTCAAAAAGAACTCGAGACCTACGTTCCTGCCATTCAGCAAGGTAAAGGTGGGGATGTGTTGCCGATGATGTAAAAAGTGGGGAAATTTGTTGAAAAGGGTGGGTTTCACGTTGTTCAACCCACCCTACAATTAGATTGGGTAGACATTGGATTATGCGTTTTTCTTGGCGGCTTGTGCTTGTACGCAGGTAATGGCGATAGTATTATAGATATCGTTTGCGCTGCATCCGCGGGATAGATCGTTAACCGGCAGCGCCAAGCCTTGCAGCAAGGGGCCGTAGGCTTCCGCTTTGGCCAGCCGTTCGGTTAGTTTGTAGGCGATATTACCGGCATCCAGATCCGGAAAAATCAAGGTATTGGCAACACCGGCGACATTGCTATCGGGAGCTTTGCGTTTTCCGATCGATTCGATCAAAGCGGCATCGCCTTGCAATTCACCATCGACCTTCAAGTCAGGACGTTTTTGTTTTACGATTTCAGTGGCACGCTTGACTTTGTCGACTCTTGGATGTTGGGCGCTACCACATGTCGAGAAGGAAAGCATGGCGACGATCGGTTCCACACCGACGAGCGCTCTCATCGATTCGGCCGTTGAGATAGCGATATCGGCCAGTTGTTCTTCATTGGGATCAGGAACAACGCCACAGTCACCGTACATCAATGTCCCATCCGCACCGTAGGGACAATCGGGTACAATCATCAGAAAACAGGATGAGACAGTCTGGATGCCTTTCGAGGTTCCGATAATCAACAGGCTGGAACGGAGCACGTTGCTGGTTGCGTTGACGGCTCCCGCCACCATTCCGTCGGCCTCTCCTTCGCGCACCATCATGGCGCCATAATACAGGGGATCGGAAAGAGTTTTGGCGGCCTGTTCTTTCGTGAGTCCTTTGTGTTTTCTCCGTTCTGCGAACAATTCTGCCCAGGAATCATTTTGCGGATGGCTTACAACATCTTCCACCCGGATGCTGTCAATGGAAATGTTACATTCCTGGGCCGCCTTCCCGATATCCTGGGAATTGCCGAGAAGAATCACATTCGCGATGCTTTCATCTGTAACTCGGCGAGCCGCTTCCAACATCCGTGAATCGGTGGCTTCCGGCAAAACGATATTGAGCGGATTGTTCTTGGCTTCATTGATGATTCGTTCGAGTGGGTGCATCATTCTTCTACGTCCTTCGTTCCGTTAATTTTTCTTTTTGTTTGCGGATTTGCGCTTCAATTTTGCTCACCGCTTTATCAATACAACCGCGCACGTTGTCACCGATTTCACGGCCGTGCATGGTTTTATGCAATCCATAAAATGTGATTTCTACAATCTGCCCGGGCGATCCTCTCTCCATAACGACGTGGACTTCACTGGTGCCGTGCACATACTTTTCGAGTTTGCGCACTTTTTCTTCGATGTATTGCTGAAGATGTTCGGAGAGGTTGTGTCCTCGACTGGTAATTTCAATTTGCATAGGAACGACCTCCTTTTTTATAGCACCGTTGCCATCTTTCGCAACGTTTTATAACATTGTGGTACGGACTTACGGCCTGCATAAACTGTGTAGACCGTAGGTCTGCACCACAAAAACGATTTACTCAATAGTGGTCCGATCTTAATATAAAGACCAATCTAGTATATTCGTGCTCTCCTCATTCGAAATAAAATCAATTCCGTTTACAGTTTCTCCTTCCTTTACCGTCACGAGAACGCGGTCTTCGGGATCATCACTGATCTTAGAACCGGATTCTCTGACACCATTATAATATTCTTTTTCAACGGGGTTAATGAAAGAAGGAGCGTTTGTATCCGAGGAAAAAGGACCAACAGCGGAAACACCATGAAAATCCTGGTGAATCGATTCAATAAAGATTTCATATTCTCCTCGGGGAAGGCCCCAAAAGGAGAAATCGCCCGTATTCCGGATTTCGAGATCGGATACTACCGAAAATGCGGTCACAAATGGGTCGTTTACGTTTTTTACCACTACATTCGCTCCCTGTACGGAATATCCGAATGGGGTTGTGACGCTGCCCTGTATAATCCCCCGCTGTTCAAATAATTCCGGAGCGGGATAGAGAGACGCCAAAGTCATTTTGTCATCCAAACTTAAACTAGGGGGATTGACACCGTCTTCAGGAGCGACGGGAAACATGATAGGCAAGAAAAGGTTATTCAGCGAATCCGAGTCAAAAGCAAAATCGAGATGGAGTTGAGAATGGCCAATCCCTATAAAATGACCGACTTCATGAAGGATGGTGGCGTACAATTCTTGGATTTCCTCCGGTTCACCCGATAGAATATTTCCATTGATCACGGCAAAGGAACTAACAATCTCACCGGTATTTTTATAAATGGGAACAGCAAATCCTAAGGAATATTGGGATGCGCCATTTCCTTGGATTGAATCGACTATAAATCCGTTCGAGTCAAAAATGATGGGATTTGGGGCGTTTCCCGGTTGTTCCATCAGAAGCTGTAGAAGATCGGCATCGAATTCAGATTCCAATGTTCCTCCATATTCCCATGTCATTTGAGAATAACGAATCGTTGACCATTCATTGAACGCTTTGATGACCAATTCCTTTGCGAGGATAGGAGAATAAGGACCAAGCGCTCTGGAATCCACCATGAATCGATTTTCCCGGTTTGGCCAAAATAAGAGAGAACCGGAATCGGTCACAAAAGGATTCCCAGCGTAAACCGTTGAAAAGGAAAGGAAAAGAAAAAACACAATCCGTATGGGAAGACTATTGCGCAAAAAGTTATAAGAAGCGCGAAAAAAAAATAGTCGATCTTGCACAAATTTCATTTCTACCTAAAAACCGGAAAAATTGAAAGTTGAATTATTCCGTATCGTATGAGATGGAGAATAAGTCGACAAATCATGCAGCTTTTTGTAGAAAAAAGCCTAGCACAGTTTAATCATAAAAAAATTCGCGTCTCCGATTTTGACATTCCTTCACAATACAGTATCACGCAAATCGAGAAACAAAAGGACTATGGTTCATTCTGTTCGTCATCCGCGTCAGCAGGAACAACTTTCATGTGGAGACGTAATTTGAGATCATCCAAAATGCTGAATGCACAAGGGAGAACGAGCAGGGTGAGTAAGGTTGAAAATGCCAATCCCCAGGAGATGGCGATGGCCATAGGCGACAAGAATTCCGACGTTCCGCTTGCCCAAGCCGTCAATGGCAACAATCCTCCGATTGTGGTAACAGATGTCAATATGATTGGCCGAATTCTTATAACTCCGGAGCGATAGACGCTTCTCCATCGATTGAATCCGCGTCTTCTTGCCTGATTGATGAAATCAACCAATACGATTGCGTCATTGACCACGATTCCATTGAGGGAAATGACTCCGATCAAAGCCATGATGCCGATCGGCTCTCCCATGAGATACAAACCGATTACGACACCGATGAATGAAAAGGGGACCGTCAGTAAAACAACAAACGGTTGGGCATAAGAGCGAAAGACCGATGCCATGATAAAGAAGATGAGAATAAAGGAAACAAGAAACGCGCGGAGGAGCGAACTCAACGATCGTTGGGTTTCCTCATTTTCGCCGCCGAATGTAAGGGTGTAGCCGGGGTGATTTTTGCTGGGTAGTGAGGGGCTGATGGCGCCGGTTAGCATATCGATGAGTGGTTGCAGCGGATTCGCCTCTTCTGAGGCAGTAGTGAAGCGTTCGCGCAGCATGGCATTGATTTCCACCGAGGTAATGATGTCCGGTACCACATCGGCGCTGACAATGATGCAGCGGCGATTGTCATATCGAATGATTTGAGCCATGCCGCGTTCGGGTTGGAGGCGGCCGAAGTTGGTGAATGGAACCCATTCGCCTTTGGTGTTCAGGAAACGCATTTTTGTGATGTCTTCCATGTCATTGAAATTGCTCTCCCGGCATTTCACGATAATGTCCAGATCCTCGTCTTGATCGAATATACGCCCCGCTTTGCCGCCTTCGAACGCGAAGCGGACATTCAATGCAATTTCATCAGGCGTCAAGCCGACTTGGGAAGTGCGCTCCCGGTCTAATTTGATTTTCAGTTCGGTTTTGCCCTCGCGGTAATCGTCTTTGATATCGACCACTCCATCGATTCCGGCTAGATAATCTTGTACTTCTTGACTGATTTTACGCAGGACGTTGAAATCCTCCCCTCGAATGCGAACAGACACGGCTTTGCCTTGGGGGGGACCGGCGGTCTCTTTTTCCAGACTGAGGACTTTGGCTTCCGGAAGGTTCGGAATTAGACGCCGGTATTCTTCCATCGTGTCCATGCCGAGGCGGGTGCGGTGTTTGGTGGCGGTCAAATCCACCCAGATTTGACCGTAATGGCTGCCGAAATGGAGTTGTCCCCATTCATCCACCTGCAGACCGGCGTAGGTAACTACTGCTTCGATTTCATGGCTGGGGAGACGGTCGACAGCGGTTTCCAGTTTTCTTAATGTATCCGAAGTTTGATCGAGTGGCGTACCGACCGGCATTTCGAGAAGGATGCGGAAATAATTGATATCGCGGTTTTGGAAGAGGATAAAATCCATGAAGTAATAAGCAAAGGTGATGGAGAGCACTGCCAACAGGAGAACCGTAATAAGCGTCAGATAGCGGTAGCGAAGGCAGCGCAGCAAGGCTTTCCGGTAGAAGCGGATGATGTGGGCATACCAATGATGATTTTTGGCATGGGGAGCTTTCTGATGACTGTTTTTATTGAAAGAGTTCTTATTCGACCATTCGGCGACATGCGAGGGAAGAATGACGAATGCCTCTAATAGAGAAGCAAGGAGAGCAAAGGTAACAACAATAGGAATAGCACCTAAAAATTTCCCCATTAGCCCTTCCATCAGCAAGAGAGGCAAAAAAGCGGAAATCGTCGTCAACACCGCCGCCAAGACGGGAACGGTAACTTGGCGTGCCCCTTCGATCGCGGCCTTTTTGCGGGAGAGTCCTTGTTCCATCTTGCGGTAGCAGTTTTCCGCGATGATGATCGCGTCGTCGACAATCATCCCGAGCACGACAATGGCGCCGAACATGGTGATCATGTTGAGCGACATATCCATCCAATACATCAGCAGGACCGCTCCCAAAAACGAAAAGGGGATGCCGATAGAAACCATCAATGCCGTGCGTAAATTTAAAAACAAGCAGAGCAGGATCATGACGAGCGACAAGCCCAGCATGCCGTTGAACTGCATGACCTCGATCCGTTCGAGGATAGCAAAGGAAAAGTCGAGAAAAGGGACGACGGTGATCGGTTCCGAGATTTGAGAGAGGAATTTTTCAACTACTTCATCGACCTCTCGTTTTAGGCGGAGAGTATCCGCTGTCGGTTTTTTTTGGATAAAGAGGGTGAGACAAAAATCGCCATTGACGCGAGTGAAGGTGTCTAGATCTTCGAAGGTGTCGGCGACAAGAGCGATATCGCCAACGGTAACTTTGCCGCCGCGGCCGTTGGTGCGGACGATGGCGCGGCGGATGTCGTCGAGGGAAGTAAAATCCTCTTCGGTGCGAACCAGGAATTCCTGCCGCGAGCCTTCAAGCGTTCCGGCGGGCAGGTCGCGATTGCTTTGGCGCAGAGCCTGGGCGAGCAGCGGAAGGGAGACGCGGTAGGCGTATAAACGATCCATATCGGCGAGAACATGGATTTCACGTTCGCGCACGCCGGCAAGCATGACCTGGGAGACGCCGGGGATTTCGACGATAAAATCGCGTAGGTCTTCGGCGATTTCTTTCAACCGTTTTTCGCCGATCGGACCTTTCAATCCCAGGTTGACGACCGGCCAGTTGAACTCCAATTCTTCCACGCGAGGATCTTCGGCGTCTTCGGGGAAAGTGTCGATTTTGTCGATTTCCGCTTCGACTTCGCGGATAACCACGTTTGGATCGGCATCGACTTCGAGTTCCAGATTGATCATGCTCATGCCTTCGAGGGAAGTGGAACTCATATGCTTGATACCGGTGATATTGGTGATGGCGTTTTCGATTTCCGCCGTGATCTGTTTTTCGATATCCTCCGGCGAAGCGTCCGGATAGACGGTGGTGACGCCGACGCGGTCCTGAGGGATGATGGGGAAGAGTTCGCGTACGATAAGGAAGTAGACGGGAACGCCAGTGCAGATCAGCAGGATAACCAGCATGTTGACGATGACGGGGTTGCGAACGGAGAGTTCGGGGATGTTCATGTCAGTGTCAGTTTTTCGTCTTGGAGTTCGTTGTTTCTTTTAGTTGTATTTATATTGGAAAGAGGGGGGATTTGGTAGGCTTGTGGAAGGGGGACTTTTATAAAAATTTTATCGAATCTGCACTTCATATCGTACAGCATTTTCTGTCGCCTGAATTTCCCAGCCTTGTTCTAATTTTAACATTGATACGGTTTCCAGTTCGTTTCCATTTACGTCAAAAGCGGCAAGATCAAGTTCATCCGCTTCGGCAATCTTAGACAATAGATTATACAAATCTTCTTTTCCACCTTGCTTTTCGGGGGAACAAAGGACAATCCGCTCAACTCCATCTACCGCGATAAGGGATAATCCATCAGGTTTTTTCGTACGTTTAACCGCAACAGAACCGGATGTGCCGACTCCTTCAAATACAACATACTCACCTCGCCCGTCGACGAAAATATATTCCAGAGAACTGACAACATCGCATCGATGTCCCTCGATCAACATCGATCCTTCCAGGAACTGTTCATCTTGTACTGCAAACCAACCAAACGGGGGCAATATATGTTGATTGCCATCTTGACTTATGGTCCAGGATTCATTTTCATTTCCGTTGATCCAAATGTGAAGTTGGTTCGGATACCGAATATACAGGCGGGATTGTTTCCAATCGTCTGTAAGAAACGCTTCACTTGATGGGATCAAACCGGTGTCAGAGCCGTATAAAATTTCTTCCGGTTCCTGCATGACATAACGGCTTTGTAATTGTTGCAACATATAATAAGAACGGCAAGTTTGCCGAATGCCGTGGGCTTCTTCAACCAGCCAACCGATATGGCCATAAGCAATCGTTGCCGCAATGAACTGATCGATACTTTTTTCAATGTTCTCGGGGGTATTCCAGTCTTCTTTTCCATTAAAGAAATGGGAAGTCCACGGCACGCCCATATCCACACTTAGCGGATGCATCTTTAACAAATCGAAATGCGGAAGATAAGGATACTCCCACAAATGCAGATTGCTGTATGTCAGTCCGTAATTGCCTGTACAGAGACCGGCGTACAACCATTGATGGTTGCCTTCCGACCAGCAATGTCCGTCGTAGACATCTTGATCATGAAGCAGCAATTCGCCATACGCATAAAATGTTTGCGCGAAGGTTCCCGCTCCGGGTACCCGCGCATCGTAATCACAGCGATCCCAGGGGCTTACGGCCGTATGCACATCGGTATAGGCGGCGTTCGTGTCAAATTTGTCTTGTATGACCGGGGCCAGTTTGCGATCCATTTCGACGGCAAATAACGCTTTCGGTGAATAGCATCGCGCCCAGGCTGTTATCAGATCTCCCGATGGCCTGCGCATGACCATATCGGTATCCCAATGCGCGTTCACCGGTGCGAAATCAGTGTAATTGGTATAGAGGCCCGAGCGCCAGCCCAGCGATTTTTGTTTTTGGACATATTTCTTTAACGCTTCGTCTCCGCCTCTTCCCGGAGCGGCTTTCGTACGAAATGTGAAACTTTCTCCCCCATCGCGCCACGTGATTTCGTGATTGCATTGGGTCAGCATTTCGATGCCGTATGCGCGCAGGTTTTTCGAACGTTCATGTTCACGCTCATAATCAGCGGGTCCCCAACTTTCCTGCCACAAACGTGTTCCCGCTTCTTTCCCCCGTTTGGCAGGTGGATTGGGAATGGTAAAAAGTGTTTCTTCGAACATCGGCGATACTGTCACGAAAAAACGTTCGAAGAGATCGTTACGTTCCCCGTCTGTTTTCGGCAAATAACGCATACCTCCATTCAATCGAACTTCATTACCGGAAATCGTATCGATAGCGAACGGAGTGGAAGCGTTGGAACGATACCAATCCATCCAAACAGAAGCAAAAAATGGAGTCTCTCCCTTTGACATAAGAACTTTCAAATGATGACCGCCGTAATTCAAATAGGGTAAATCGATCAGTTGGGGCGACTCGACATCGATCATGCGGCCATAGGACAACTCGGTGGCCATGCCCCCGCGGCAGAAAAAGTCTACGACCAGGGATTTCTGCCATAATCGTAAATAGGATTCTACCAACACACCCTGTTCCCCTAGTCCCGCTTCCCACACGGCATGAAGCGAATCCCCTTCTTTTTCAAGCCAACTCAAATGCAGATTGTATAACACTCCTTCAAACTTCGGTCTCGCATCGACGAGCATCCTTCCGATATTTTTTCCATTCAATCGCACATCGACATTTCCCCAAAAATTGTCTGCCGGACTAAGAGCATACTCCAATTTGCAATCCTTACCATCATAGAGAAACGTAAAATCATCTCTTTCTTGAACGAGTTTCGTTTGAAAGTCTTCTTCGTAATTTTCAGGAAGAATCGTTTCTTCTCGCGTCGGAAATGGAAGTTGTCCATTTCCTACATTGGCTCCGTGCGATTGACCGAAAAACGGATCGATCCCACGCTTGGGCCGTGATTCAAACGAGATCGGTTTTAAGGATTCTTGATAAAAGGTCAAATTTTCGAAAAACAACTCACGGTTTTCTTGGTTAGCGCATCCTCGAACGCGGATTCCGCTTAAAAACAAGAGGGATTCATTCATTACATTTTCGGGGATCACTTTGTGCACCAGCCACCATTCTTTCCACCGCACACGGGTTATATTGAGCGCGTGTTCGTCCCCATTCTCATTCTCGAATAAAAGAGCAATCGTAACTTGAGGAGTTGTCGGATCGGGAACCCATGCCCAGTTGTTCCCATACATCCACATCGTGCAGGCGGAATAGGGTTCCGGTATTCGGATCGGTTCCGGCGGCCTTAAAATGACTTCACTTTTTTCCGATTCGCCCCGATACACCAATCGTGCCGTCGGCGATTCAAACACCCGCTGCAATTGCGAACCGATCAACTCCCCGTCCGCTCCCTCCCGGCATTCCAACATCCACCCCTCTAGGGCATCGAACGTCACGAGCGGTTCATGGGCAGGTTTGCGGTCCGCCCATACCATTTCATAGGGACGTTCCCCGGCAGGCTCATCGACCGGCATCGGTTTCGCTGGGACCAGTTTGATCGAATCTTGGCCAATAACTGAACGGGGATTGATCAATCCCCCAATAAACAAAATCATTAAAAATAGGGTTGAGAATGATCGCTTCATGGTTGCCTCGCTATTCAAAAATGAGTGTAAACGCATGGATGGATTATATAACTTTTCCGGTCACGTAGGACAGTATTCGGTTGGATATTTTACGAGAAGATTGAATCTAGTCGATAAAGGCCATGTCTATGGAGGGTATTACGGACATACTGCATTGAAGATCGTTGCAAAGTGAATCGAAAATCCAGCGCAACAACAATTCAATTTTTAAGAAGAATGAACCTTCTGCTTCGATGAATGTCTTCTCCAAAAGCGAGCGGCTGGTGTATCGGATGTTTCGAGACGGCGCATACGTTCTTCTTGAATTTGTTTATCACTAAGCCCTTCCCTTTCCTTTCTTAATTGCTCTTGAATCGCATTTTTCATTTCCACACAATCGAACGATTTTTCTTTCTTGGTCATTTTTAAATAACCTCCTTAGGAGTCCGTATCTCAATCGGTTGATATCCTTCTTTAAGATTGACTGCGTTGAACATTCTAATCTTTTCTAAGTGAACAATGTGCTTAAAATTCCAACTGACAAGTAAATCCGCTTTAGATACAGTGGCAAGAGCCACATGATGTGCATCATCGATGTGCTTTTGTGTTATTGCACCCGCTTCAAGATAAGCATTGCATAGACTCTGAGACTCAAAAGATTCCAGTAATGTTTCACTATACTCATCCGGAATCAAATCAATTTCTTTTTGAACATGATGTGGAGCGCGGCTCGCTTCATCTAATGTAATGTTCGAAAGGATCATGACGATCTTTCCATTTTTGGCGAGTTGAACCAAAGCACGGCTCTCTTCAGCAAATTCCTCATCAAAGCACCCACCGATCACGGAAGTATCCACATAAATACGCAAGCGTTTCATGGTTCACCCCAAAGAAAATCTTCTTAATTATAGTATAGCACAATTCAACTCATTTTTCTCGAATTCGCTCTAATAGTTTCACACAAGCCTTTACTCCTTCGACCTCACCCAACGTCTCCCCCTCATACTCCACTCCAACATAGCCATGATACCCGGCATCGAGCACAATCTTCATCATACGCTCAAAATCGGTATGGATTTCATCCCCCTTTTCATCGAAATCGTGGCATTTGGCGCTGACCGCTTTCGCAAATGGCATCATCGCTTCGACAGCCTTGTATCGGTCGATTCCTTCCGGGAAATTTCCAAAATCCGGTAAGGTACCGAAGTTCTCCACATCCACCATCTTCATCAATCCGACCAGCCAATCAGGATTGGAGGAGTGCCCCCAGTGATTTTCAATCGCCACGTCGAGAGAGTATTGCCGGGCATAGGCGCAGAGTTCATAAAAACTATCGGCGGCGTATTTCATCGCCTCCTCGGCGGGAACCTCCCCCTGTCCGGAATTACACCGGATGCAATGACAGCCCAACACAGCGGCAATATCGAGCCATTTGCGGTGATTGATAATTGCCTGTCTACGTTCCTTAAAATCCGGCGAATACATACTGCCTTCATCGTCGCACATAATCAACAAAATATTGATACCTTCTCCTTCAGCAACTTGCTTGAGTTCTTGCAAATAACCATATTGGGGTGATGGAAAAAAAGAATTGACCAGTTCCAATCCCGTTGCTCCCGCTTCCCGCGCCAAACGGGGTTGATCGATTTGCTTGATTTTACCTGTCTCGAACATGCGATGCCACGACCATGCGGCTACTGAGATTTCGAATTGTTTGTTCACGTTGTCTCCTTTTATAAATCACAAATTGTCTGAATCAGGATCACCAGGATACAAGGATAAACAGGATATGCCTTTCTGATAGTATGCGAAATTTGACGAGTAATTAACGGCCATTGAAAATTTTATATGAAACGACGTGAAATACTATCACATTTTTTATCCTGTTCATCCTAAAATCCGGGCCAATCCCGATTCAGACAATACTTTTACGTTATTTCCAGTGAAAACCTTCAATTTCTTTATCAATATCTTCCCCTTCAAAAAACCAGATTTTCCCGCGAGTTTTCACCGTTTCTCCTGGTAAACAATCCGGTAAAACCGGATCGGAATGCATGCAGGGAACATCTTCATTCGCCCAGCAGCGCCCGCAGTGTTCCCATGCGGTCAGGATCCATCGGTTTCCCTCATCCGAGCGAACCGCCGCAACCGGTTCGCGAAGAATCTTATTGTCATTGGTCAGTCCATCGAAAGCCGGGGCGCCTTTTACCATCACACAGATTTGCGTTCTCAAGTCTGTTAATTCATGATCCGTGCCGTTACGCAGCCATAGTTCCATGGCAACGTGTTGGTCTTCTGCTCGTATCGACGCCCCAAAAGCGATCTTGTTTGGCAGTTCCCGTTCATACGATAGGATGCCGTCCTCGCTCCTCGTCCAATCGATATTCTTCAGAGTTACATCCTTTTCATCCCAAATCGTGGGAATGTGCGTATGAGCCAAATAGGTCAAACCAAGATTGCTGAAGATCGCTTCCGGCAAATCGACAACAACATATCCGGCCCCCTTCCAGGGTAAAAAAATCCCCGCCTTGGTACCGCGTTGAGGATTGATAGCGCCATCCAGAAATCCTATACGCGAATGCCGGCCTCCCGGATAGGGAAGCACAATAATTTTTCCATCTATATTTTCATATGGAGTGATGTCGATCTGGAGCTCTTGTACCGCCTTTTTCACTTGCTCTCTTTCCATGCCGGTGACTAAGGATATTTCCTTCCATGAATACCCATAAAAATGGCGCATCGTCTTGAGCCAAAAATCCAACTGGGATAGCGTCGCCGACTGTTCCTCTTCCGAAACCTGGTAATTTCCGTTACTCGAATCCTCCTCTGCTGCAGGCAAAGAGCAACTGAAACAAACTCCAAATATCACTAACAAAAATAACTTTTTGCACATAATAATGAATCCTCTCTCGCAAATAGACTTACTTCGCACGTTCCCATACGTCCAGGGGAATCACGCCGTGAGCGGCATCGGTGACATTACTAATACGATTGGTCGGATCGATGGTTTGGCGCCGTTTTTCCATCCGCTTCAGACGTTCCGCCCCGATTTGCGTCCGCTGCGATTCCAATTTACCTTTGAACAATTGTATTTTCCCTTCGCGAAACGCCGTAGGATCGAGCAAATTAATCTTTCGCTTTCGCAGCCGCAGTTGCAGCAAATCTCCGGTTACCAAATACAGAATCCCGCCTTGTTTGTAGGCTTCCGGAGTCACATGTCCGACAGCTGCGCCGTAGCTTACACCTGAATACCGGCCATCGCTGATGATCGATGCAACTTTCCTTAAAATTGTATTCGAATTGATATGCTGCATCGGCGTAAACATTTCCGGCATGCCGTACACTTCCGGCCCCACACCGGCGATCACGAAGGCAATCCGTAGCACATTGTCATCGATAAGCCGTTGAAACAAAGCATTGCGGTTTTGAGACTGTCCAATTTCGTCTTTGTGTTTCCCAGTGTTTCTTCTATAGATTTGCAATAAGGTATCCTTGGTCACTTTTGATTTTTTCAAAAATTCATCCAGAAAATTTACGTTCAATAGATTCTCGATCGCGTCGTCTTCGTTTTCACAGTAATAAACTAAGGCGATCTTTTCATCGAATTCATCCACCTGTTTTTCAGGCATTCCGCTGATCTTGACGACAGCGGAATCGAAAAAGTTTCCACTGAGGACATCCACTCCGCTGATAGGGCGGCGTGGTTTGGAAAGCACAATGGGATTCTCCTTCACACGATCGGCAGAAAGATTCTTCATCGACTTCATGCGCTGATCCCAAGTTTTTCCGGACATGGTCGGCGCATTCCCGATAACGGGAACTTTATTTCGTTTCAATTCATGGAAAACCGTTTCGATCCCGGCGATCAAGCCATCGCAGCATTGCTGAGCAAACGCAAAAATATCCCGTCCTTCGGTCAAGCTATAATTGAAGAGATCCGGTATCGGGGTTTTCTGGCGAATTTTCTCGTAGTCGCGAATACTGAATCGTTTTCCGGCGTAAATCATGGATGCGATCAAATGCATCATGAAATTCGTCGAACCACCCATCGTGCTGTGAACTCGCACGGCATTTTCGATATTTTGAATGATTATATTGGAAACACTATAGTTAGGATCATTGCACACGGATAACATGGCAGCAACCGCTTCATCGATGGCTTCGAAACTCGGTGGTTCGGTGAGGTACTCGAGCCGTGGATGAACCATACCCAAGGCGCACATCAAATGACGGCTGCTGTTTCCCGTTCCGTTAAATGCGCATACCCCCCCTTTACGGTGACAAGTATTCACAGCCAAGCGTTTCTCAAAATCCTTATGCTGAGCCGGAGACAAAATCCCCGCCTGGATTGCGCGATGAAATACACCTTGAAACGCTTGATTGGAAGAACATTGAAGAATATAGCGCATCGTATCCCGTAGATCATTGCCGATTTCCGGATACCCCATCCGATCGGCTTTACCGGCCAATTCATTCAACTCCGCCTTCAGATCATCCGGAATCGTTCCACCCCGCAGAACATGAGCCGGAGCAAAGGTAGCAAACACAGGCGCTTCTCTCCTGGCACGGCGGGAAACATCGAGAGAGGCCAAGCCGCTTAAAATTCCAAAAGGTGTTTTGTCACATCCCTGGATCACAAATGCACCGTGATAGGTATGGCTGTCCATCTGATTGACCACTGATGCGCTTGCAAGATTGCGTGAATGAAGAGAGTAACACATTCCGTGATTGCTCTGCGCAGTGCCGTCGCACATGACCGGAATCCCGAATACAAAGGGAACTCCGCCACGCTCCCAGATCGAAGCAACCGCCTTCAAGGTCGTTTCGTGATCCATGACATGCGCCGGCTGATCGGGTGAACCGGTGATGACCGCGATTCGAGGCGCATTGCACTCCAAACGGTCGAAAATCTCATCCAGCGAGGATTCCTTTGCGAGCCAACGTTCTTTTCGTGCGCGATCCAATGTCATTGCCACACAGATGCACTCATTGGCCTCCCCCTGCACCTGTTCTTGATAAGGATTTCGGCCTGCTTCAATTCTCAATGTCTTTGTGGTTTTTCGCTTTTTCATCATCTTTTCCTTGAATGATATTGATCCATCAGGACGATAGGAACACAGAATATCCCGAGTAGATGCCATACCTGCCGTGGAAACATGCATTTGAATTCCCACCCCAAAAACAACGGGGCAAAACGAATATACCCTACCAAAAAATCTACCGGATTATAAGGCTGAATACACTTTCCCTATTTCTCAAGAAAATAGTCGAATCATCATTTTCTTTTTCTGTGAATTTATGGTAAAATCTTTAATATTCCGATTGGACTACATTTGTTCAATCGGAACATGACAATGCGCCGACTCATGCAATATACTATTACAGCAATTTCTCAAATATTGATACACATATATTTGGAAAGGAAAACAGATGCCCAACAAAAATCGATCGAACCTCTCTCGACGCGATATATTAAAAACAACCGGTTCAGTGCTCACAGCAGGATTTTTATCCGATTCAATCATCCATGCCGCTGATAAGACAAGCAAAATGCCCGTTCGAACGCTGGGAAAAACCGGTAAACAAATCTCCCTTTTCACGCTGGGTACAGGCCATCTACGAAAATCAATCATGAATATCGAGAAAGCGGGAGACATTGTGGAGAGCGCTTTATCAATCGGTGTCACATCGATTGATACCGCCCCGAATTATGACGAATCGGAAGAATTTTTAGGCGAAATATTGAAATCCCATCGTGATAAAGTGTTTCTCGCAACGAAAACAGAAGAAAAAACATATGAAGGTTGCTGGAAATTACTTGAAAAAAGTTTAAACCGCTTACAAACGGAGACCATCGATCTTGTCTATATCCACAATTTCGGTGTGGAATCCCGATTTCCCAGCATTGAAGAAACATTGAGTTCAAAAGGTACTCTCGGCGCATTACGAGAAGCCAAAAAACAAGGATTGATACGCTATATCGGAGCTTCCGGACATCTTTACCCTTCCCGCTTCAAGGTGTTTATGGAAATTGAGGACGTCGAGGTATTGTTATTGGCACTGAATTTCGTGGAACGCTATCAATATAATTTTGAAAAGAAAGTCGTCGCACCAGCCCACGAACAAAACAAAGGAATTGTAGCCATGAAAGTGCTGGGCGGCGCCAGACCTTGGCGCGAGGGTACCGGACGATTGGCAAAAGAGTATTTCTCCGATACGATTCGATACTCATTAGGCATCCCTGGAGTAAGCACCTTGAATATTGGAGCAAGAAGCGTAGAAGAAATAGAAATGATCGCAAAAACCATTCAAACATACAAATCCTTATCCGAAGAAGAACGTACCCCCATCGCAGCAAAAGGGAAAGAATTGGCACAGGCATGGGATCCCATGTTCGGTCTTCCGACAACATAAAAGAAGGAACACAAGTGGGGAGTGAATCAGTCATAATGCAGAAGACAGGTTGGAAGAAAAAACAGAAAAAACATACTCGCTGTGCGGTTTGTGGAAGAGATTTTAGTGCGGAATACGACGAAACCTTAAAAGCTTTCCCGATTTATCACAGTGATACTCCGAAAAAAATGAATGAACCCTGTGAAAACCGTTTTTACAAGGCTTTGCTTCGGGTATACATGTACCTTCATGAAGTGCAAAACAGCGTTCCCATCAGTAAACTTGTCAATGATTTCGAGTGGCTGGGACTCGTGTTGATGAAAAAAGAGATGATATTTTGGTGTATGGACCGCGGCTATCTTTACGTAGACAATTTGATGCGAGTCGATCTGCCGACTCAAGTGGGAGAAACCTGTAAAAACATATTTGAATCGACACAATTAAACGATCCCCACAGTGTCGAAAAGGCAGTAGAAATGCTGAAAGCCGCCTTGCAATGTCTACTGGGCGAATTAGATTCCGTCCCATACGATAAAATTCCCGTCAAACAAGTCGAAGAGTTGGATTTAGGTGAATCTACTTTATTCGATAACATCAATACCTCTACTGTCCAAAAACGCAGTGAAAAGGAAGGTATGGTAACGGCCAGGCGAACAGGCGCCAAAAAAGTCCATACAAGAGCGCACTCAGCAGAATCTTCCCGAGAAAGAAAGCGATTGGAAAAAAAGATGGAAGACGATTGATCTCACCATCTTTCGCAATAAATAAGCTGTTGAAAAAAGAAATGAGATTTTATTGATATTCCTCGATGACATCGGCATAACTGAGTAATTGGATTCCCCGTTTGTGAATAACCTCTTTGACCTTCGAGCTGGTGAAAGCCTGGGTTACCCCTTCACGGTCAATCGCTACATCCCAATACCCTTTATGTCCGAGAGAACGCATTTCCGGTGTATATTTCCCGGGATGCTCTACAAACAGATACAAACCCGGTTCGATTGTCTCGAGAGCCTCGACCATACTTTCGACTTTTTCTTGAGGTGTAGACGGTTTGTCCCACGCTCGGAATCGTTTGGTCTGAACCGGTAATTCATAGCAAACATCATATTCCTTTGCCAGTTTTTTTACGAGTTCCCGTAAAGCCGGCGTACATGTAGCTGTCCCCATATGAGCGGAAAGGTGGGAAACATTCGCAATTTCTTTCTTGGCCAGTTCGATTTGCGCCCGTAGTTCTTTCTCAACTTCTTCGATGGCAAAGCCGCATTGCAAGAAACCGGTGTTCGGTGGAAAATCGTTGCGTTGGCTGGTCATCGGGAAAAATTTTCCCTGTTTGTCAACAAGTGTGGGAGAAAGAGTAATTGGTCCCCATTTGCAAAATTCCCATTCACTTGTAAGCGTAAGATGCACACCGACATCCAATCCGGGTGTTTCCCGCAACATATGCACCGCTTCCCGGAACCAAGGGCATGGAACCATAATTTCCACACTTCGCATGATGCCATTATTGAACGATTCAATACACCCCACATTCGCCGCATGGGATGAACCGATATCGTCGCCGCGAAAAATGATTCTGATATCATTTTCCTTGGCCCCAAGATTCCAAGAAGAGCAGAGAATAATGCACATGGAGAAAATCAAGATTGTTAAACAGGAAGATAATTTCATAAGAAACTCCTTAAGCCAGGATGTGTGAGCAATTCCAGTCAATCATACGGAATTTTCCCCTAAAAAAACAAACCCTCCCGTTGACTCGCATCGGGAGGGTTCGTAAATGAAAATGACGTCTGTTTATTCAAGGATTCCGAGAATTTTCTTTGCTGTTTGGCGGGATACATCCACTCCGTCATATTCACCGTTTTGTAAACGTTCTTTTGCTGCCGCGACCGCTTCCGGACGAACATCCGGTTCCGCTTGTGCGGCGGCTACCAATTTTTTCACCACCTGGGCCTCTTTTGCACCGGCCGAAATTTCGATTCGATCACCGGCAGATGGAGTGGAAGAAGACTCTTTACTCTTCGTACTCGTACTTTTGGAGGTCGAGCGGTCTGAAATTCGATTTGTTTGCTGCGTTGTGTTGTTAATTCCAACTATATCAACCATGATTCACTCCTTCTATGCCGCTCCTTTGCAGCAACCCCATCACGCCCTCTTCATATATCATTACAGTAACACCGCTTAAAGTGTCTGTCGATACCACTTCCATTATCCTCTATTATCGTCACCACTTGAATAAACTTGAATGGTTTTTTTCTAATTCATATAACCGTTTCCACCGCTTTCTAACGGTCATGAATAAGATACAATTCAAAGAGCGACAATATCTATTGAGATTACCACATTTTTTTACAGTCAGTTACCGGTTTTTTGATTTCACTTTCTACGTTAGTATTGTTATCGGCAGTATAAAAGCAAACTTGACTGCCCGGCTGTGAATAATCACCTTCATGGCAATAAAAATCCTCATTCGATTGTTTATCACGTAAAACAACAATCACATTCGCGATGAACAAACACAACAATGCAAAGAATTCCTTATCGACCAGAAGTTGCATTACCCCAGACGGAATATGTTGAGGAGGGAGGTACAGTTGAAATAACACGATCCCTATAAGTGCAATAATTAAAGGAAGATATAACGTTTTTTTCAACGAATGACAAACAAGAAAAACCACCGAAAAGAACGTCCAAGCCAATGTATAACCAGCCAATCTAGGCGTGAGTAACAAAACTCCACAAAGAAGAAACGAGATGATACCAGGATTCAAAGGTTTGAAATTCATATCTTTTTGACGCATCCATATGACAAAAGCCATGGTTGCAAAAATGAGTATTGGAAACATGGGAATCAACAATGAAACCAAGATGGGGGATTCATAAAGAGGTATAGCAAAATATGTGGCAGAAAAGTTTCGAAGTATTACAGTCATATACGAACAGTTGTAAAAACTTTGCACTTGCTCATCCCACATCAACTTCAAAAAAGGGCTTCGAAAAAAAACGAGATAACGTTGAAGGTCCTGAAAATCAAGAAGTTGTAGGCTGGCTACCGAAAGTACTGAAATGCTTAAAGCCCAGAGAAATCGCCGATCTCGCAAATGAAGGGGATAAAGCACAAGCAAAATTGGATAGATTTTCATTAAAGAAGACAAAAGAATCGATATACCGGATATAAAATACTGCTTTTCACGCCAGAAATAGAAAAAGGACAATAGAAAAGTCAATTCAAAAATCGCAACATTTCCCGAATTGAAATCCAATCCAATCGGTTGAAAAAAAATCGCTCCTAGATGTACTAAAGTCAATGAAATCACACTTCTATTTAAGCGAATCAATTTTAAAATCATGAAAATCGAAAATTCCAAGGCCAAGCATTTCAAAACCATCCACATAAACGCAGCGTTAAAATAATCCAACCAACCGAATGGAAATAATAGACGTGCAACCAAAGGAGGATACAAAAACGGAAGGCCGGCATAGCCGACTCCATCGATTGTATCCGCATAAGCCATCATTTGATCCGAGTTATAGATGTTGATTTCTTCCCACACTCCTTTGGCGGCCAAATAATACACGGCGAAATCCCACTGCCGCCGGACTGCATCGCTGTAGGCTAGAAAGAGAATACCGAATCCGACCATGAACATAATGATTTGCTGAAAGTGAGAGAGATTTTTAAATAGTTTCAATCCGCCTATCTCCTTCATTCCTATCGCCAAGATACTAGTGTAAGCCTTCCAGTAGAGTGGAAAAACTCATTTGTTATGAAATCGCATAATAAATGTGAAAAAAATTGAAACTTTTCTTCTTACCATTCGTATATAAAAGTGATATCATATTAGTATTGTAACGATAACACAATCAGAAAGGATTACGAACATGTCGGATGAAATCACTTGCAGGGCAAAAAATGGATGGTTCATGTTGGCGATTAATGTAATCATCTATGGATTGGCTATTTATTTCTTGGTGAAGGGAATCCTCATCGCGAATAGTGGAGAAAATCCACTTTGGATGTTCGTTTGTATGGGGATATGTTTCATTGTGGGGATCATCATCAGTGTTGGTTTATTCATTCTTCAACCCAATCAGGCTGGGGCATTGGTGCTGTTTGGGAATTATCAAGGTACGGTCAAGGAAAACGGTTTTTGGTGGCGAAATCCTTTGACATCGGTCAACAAAATTTCTTTACGGGCAAGGAATTTGAACGGTGAAAGGTTGAAAGTCAATGACAAGAACGGTAATCCTATAGAAATCGCTGCCGTTGTTGTCTGGAGAGTCAACAATACCGCGCAAGCCCTGTTCGATGTGGATGATTACGAAGAATACGTCGATACGCAAAGCGAAGCCGCGATAAGGCACCTGGCGGGTTTTTATCCCTATGACGCTTCCGATGACGATGGGGATATCTCCCTCCGCCAAAGCAAGGAAGAGGTCAATGAAAAATTGCAGATCGAATTGCAGGAACGATTAGGGCGCGCCGGGGTGGAAGTACAGGAAGCGCGGATCAGCCATCTCGCCTATGCACCGGAAATCGCAGGCGCTATGCTGCGCCGCCAGCAAGCGGAAGCCATTATTGCAGCCCGTAAAAAGATCGTGGAAGGCGCCGTCAGCATGGTGGAAATGGCATTGGATGAATTAAGCGCTAAGCATGTTGTCGAGTTGGACGAAGAACGCAAAGCCACCATGGTCAGTAACCTTTTGGTTGTGCTCTGTGGCGAAGAACCGGCTCACCCAGTTGTGAATACAGGTACCCTTTATAGTTAATAATGGTTGAACGGAAAAAATTTCTTTTACGGTTGGATCCCAAATTGTGGGAAGAGCTCAATACCTGGGCGGCGCAGGAACTGCGGAGTGTCAACGGGCAGATCGAGTATATCCTGCGCGAAGCGGTCAACCGGCGGAGAAAACAAGATTCGCGTCAAGAAGAAGAACAATGAAAAAGAGTTTATTGTATCTCCTTTTCACATTCACTTTTTCATGGTTACTCGCCGGTTTTCTTTATTGGACGAATGGAGAAATGCAGTCACCTGAAGGAATGTTTGTTGGTGCGCTCTTCATGTTTGGTCCTACTTTCGGAGTAATCATTGTTCAAAAAATCATTTATAGAGAGAAGATCGTTAAACCGTTGGGTATCTCGTTTCGCATAAATTGGTGGTTTCTTGTTGCCTGGCTTCTCATGCCGGTTCTCGCATTTGCCGCCTTTGGCGTTGCGCTTTTGTTTCCTGAGATCGAATATTCGCCTTCGATGATGGGGATGTTCGAGCGATACAAAGATATAATCTCACCTGAAAAAATGGCGACAATGAAAGAACAAATAGAAACTCTTCCCATACATCCCGTTTGGGTATCTCTTTTTATGGGACTAGGAGCAGGAGTGACGATCAACGCTGTCGCGGGATTTGGAGAAGAATTGGGCTGGCGGGGCTTTTTACAAAAAGAGTGGGAACATCTGGGATTTTGGAAATCTTCTATTTTCATTGGTATAATCTGGGGCATCTGGCATGCTCCGTTGATCCTGATGGGGCATAATTATCCTCATTATCCTGTCATAGGAGTGTTCATGATGACGGTTTGGTGCATTCTCCTTGCTCCGATCTTCAGTACTATCCGAATCCGAGCTCAATCGGTTGTTGCTGCAGCTATTCTTCACGGTACACTCAATGCAACATACGGCATCTCTGTAATAATGCTAAAAGGTGGGAACGAGTTGCTGGTTGGGATGACGGGATTGGCAGGATTCCTAGTACTTCTTGTCGTCGATATCATTATCGTAATTCAAAAACAAATTACAAGATAAAGAGCGTAAACCTTCCTTTCCTATTCAAAAAGGAGTACAAGTCTATAATATATATTTCATAATGACAACTATCAAAATAATTTCGCACAAGAAATGAATGACACCCATGAAAATTTTGACAGTCCATGGAAAGAAATCGTTGAGATTTTCTTGCCTAAATGCATGGAATTGTTTTTTCCAATCGCCTATACAAAAATCGCTTGGAATAAGAAATTCCGGTTTTTGGATAAGGAACTCCAACAAATACTCTATGATGCCCCTACAGGAAAACAATTCGTCGATACATTGGTTGAAGTACAATTGAAAAACGGACAACCATCCTGGATTCTCATTCATATCGAAGTCCAATCACAGAAAGAAACGGATTTTGCCCGCCGAATGTACATCTACAATTATCGAATTTATGAAAAATACAAAAAACCAACAGCCAGTTTTGCGATCCTCGCCGACCGTCATCTATCCTGGAGACCGAATCATTTCGAGTATACTATATTGGGTAGCCACGTTCGCATTCAATTTCCGGTGGCAAAGATATTGGACTTTCAAGACCAATTGTTAAAATTGGAAAAAAGTGATAATCCATTTGCCATCGTCGTCATGACGCATTTAAAGGTATTAGAAACGAAAGGAAAGCCAGAAAAACGGTATCATGGAAAATTGCTGTTGGCTAGAATGTTGTATAGAAGAAGTTATACAAAAAAGGAAATACTGGCACTATTTCGTTTCATCGATTGGGTAATGAGATTGCCTCAAGTGTTGGAAACTCAATTTTGGGATAATATACTGAAAGATGAGGAGGTAAAACGAATGCCTTATGTCATGAGTATAGAAAGAATAGCGGAAGAAAGAGGATGGAAACGAGGTCTGGAGAAAGGAAAAAAAGAAGGGATTCAAAAGGGAATTCAACAGGGAATTCAACAAGGGACTAAGGAGGGGATTGAACAAGGCCGTATAAGGGGATTACGGGAAAATATATTGGAAGTATTACGCTCTCGGTTTCGAACAGTTCCAAAAGATGTCAAGAAAGCGATTCAAAATACCGAAGATCCCCAAAAATTGAAAACTATGTTTAAGCACGCAATAAAGGCTGAGTCATTCGATGAATTTAAAGAAAAGAACCTTTAAACAATTCTATCCATTATCTATGGAAACTCATTCATTCACAAATTCCGCAATCACTTTCTCCAACCCCATCACTACGCGAGCCATGCGGTCATAAATCAGTTTATCCGGTGTATCCGTCGGGCGGTGGTAATGTGGATAACGATAGATGGCCGTATCCGTCACCATCATTGCCGGATACCCGACCTGCCAGAATGCCCAATGATCCGACCAGCCGACTCCGGGAATCGCGCTTGGAAACGCTCCGCCCTCGGAAGGGAATTGAACTTTTTCACGGAACGAACCGATGATTTTGTGCACAAAATCGCGGGAGGCGTTATTACCAACGAATGCAATAAAATCACCCGTCTTGGGATAAAAGAAATTGAGCGGAAACGGATACTGCTGGCTGCCCGGCTTATCGGAATAATACCCAATGGTTTCCAGGCTGATCATGCCGACAACGTTGTCACCGCGTTTCCGGCATACTTTTGCATAATGCAAACTGCCCATACGGTTGGTTTGAAAGAAGGGCGGTTCTTCATTGACAAAGAATACAAAACGCAATGTCTTGGATACTTCCTGTCCGGTAAACGCTCTGGCCAGTGCTAATAGAGCCGCTACACCGGAACCGTTATCATTCGCGGCGGGACATCCTTCCACCGCATCATAATGCGCACCAACAACTAGAATTTCATCGGCTTTTTCCGAACCGAGAATCTCCGCTTCGAGATTATAACAAGTCTTCCCGTCCACTTCATCCCCATACCGTTGAACTTGATATCCTTCATTCAGCAGCGATTCTTCCAGAAAATCAGCCGTCTTACACAGTTCATCGTAATGATAGACATTGCGTTGAGAAAAGTCGATCGCCAGTTTCTTCACATCTTCTTCCAACAAATACGTCAAAGCGCTTGCGTCTTCCGAAAGAGGAGGCAGCGGTCCTCGATAACTGTTTCCAGGCATTTGAAACATGGTCAACCATCCGATAAAAATAAGAATTAAAAGAATGACAACTAAAAGTACAAAAATACGCAGTAAGGATTTGAGAACATTCGGCATTGTTTCTCTCTTATTCGTTCGGTGAATCTTTCGTTGTGCATTGTTACACAGTTTTTACAAACAGAGAATCGATTCGTCCGTATACTATAAAGGAAAGCGGTGAATTGCAACACGTCAATCCAACTCGATACACGAAAGGAATCCTCATGTTTCGAAAATTTTTTTGCCCCCTAAACATTATTATGACATTCGTATTCTTGTTCTCTCTACCACTTCAGGCGCAATCCCAGCGATTGTCCGCTAGGGCGCTTTCTTCCAATGTGATTGTTCCTCAAGTTCCGACACGATCTTCACACCGAACAATCCCCGTCGAAGTCGTCCGAATTGAGGTGGGAGCCGTGATTCAGAATCAAGTCGCGACAACAACGATGGACATAGAATTGAAAAATCGCAACGCACGGCGTGAGGAAGCAGAATTGATTGTCCCCGTTCCCAGCGAAGCCGTGGTGCGCAGCTTTTCTTTTCAAGGTGAAGCGCAGGAACCCACAGCGGAAATGCTTCCCAAAGAAGAAGCCGGGAAAATATACAACACCATTGTTGCGAAAACCCGCGATCCCGCGCTTATGGAATTCATCGGTTACAACTTGATCCACACAAGCGTTTTTCCTGTCGAAGCCAACGGCACTCAAAAAGTGCGGTTGACCTATGAACAAATTCTTCCAACGGATGGAAATCGCATCGATTATATCGTCCCTCGTTCCGAATCGATCCATTATTCCATTCCTTGGGAGATCACGGTTCGGATCAAATCCAAGCATCCAATATCGACTGTGTATTCCCCCAGCCATGAGACGGAAACAGCTCGTCCGAACGTTCAAAACGATCAACTCGATATTGTATCCATTCGCGCCAATGAGGAATCTTTAAAACAGCCCGGTCCGTTTCGGTTATCGTATCTTCTCGAGCAGGATGGAGTGACAGCCTCTTTATTCGCCTATCCCGACGCGAAAACCGGCGGTGGATATTTTTTGTTACTCGCCGGTTTACCGAAACGGCCACAAGAGAGAAAAGAACATCATTCTCTCAAGCGGGAAGTCACTCTCGTCCTTGACCGTTCGGGCAGCATGAACGGAAGAAAAATCGAACAGGTTCGTGAAGCGGCGAAACAAATCCTGGCTGCACTTGAAGAAGGTGAAACATTTAACCTTATCACCTACAGCAACACGATCGGCGTGCTTTCCAACAAACCGGTACCCAAGACGAAAGAGAGTATGCAAAAGGCACGCGTCTACTTGGACAGAATACGAGCGCAAGGCGGTACCAATATTTACGATGCGTTGACAGAAGCGCTTCGTATGAAGCCGAGTGAAGACAGCCTCCCGATCGTTCTCTTTTTAACCGACGGTCTGCCGACGGTCGGGCAAACGTCGGAAGTTGCTATCCGGAATGTCGCAATGAAATCGAATCCCTATAATCGGCGAATTTTTACCTTCGGTGTCGGTGTAGATGTCAATACTCCTTTACTCGAGAAAATCGCGTCGGAAACCAGGGCAACAGCCACCTTTGTTCTTCCCAATGAAGTTGTCGAAGTGAAAGTCTCACAGGTTTTTCATCAACTCAGCGGTCCGATTCTCGCCGAACCGACATTGGAAGTTGCCGATGCTTCCGGAGTATCGGCTCCCGGCCGGGTTCGGGATGTGATTCCAGGAACTATACCGGATTTATTCGAAGGGAGTCAATTAATCGTTACTGGACGATACCTCGATGATCAAGATTTGACATTCTTATTGCACGGAAACTATTATGGCGCTCCAAAAACATTTCGGTTTCGATTCGCACTCGATAATGCCACAGTCAAGAACTCGTACGTACCGCGCCTGTGGGCCAGCCGGCAAATCGCCTTGATGGTGGATGCCATCCGGCAAATGGGAGCCAACGGCAATCCACTTTCATCCCAACAGCCGAACGCCAATGATCCAAAAGTCAAAGAACTTGTGGATGAAATCGTCCGGCTCTCGATTGAATTCGGAATCCTGACAGAATATACTGCATTTTTAGCCCGCGAAGGAACCAATCTTGGAGAACGAAATCAAATTCTGGCCGAAGCCACAAGTAATTTTGTCAATCGTGCGATGAATACGCGAACAGGTATAGGAGCAGTCAATCAAGGCATGAACATGAATTTTATGAAATCACAACAAGTCTTGAATACTTCTAATCGTCTTTATGATGAAAATATGAATCAAGTCACCTTTTCGAATGTTCAACAAATCGCCGACAAAGCCTTTTATCAGAAAGATAATCGCTGGATTGAAAGCCGGCTTGTTGAAGAGGAAGAACAAATCAAGCCGGATACTGTCATCGAGTTCGGCACGGATGAATTTTATGAACTGGCTGCTACTCTGGCGGCAAAAGGACAACAAGGAACTATATCTCTACGCGGAGATATCTTACTTTCTGTGGATGGAAAAACGATTTTGATCAAAATGCCGAATCCATAATTCATCATGAGCAAACGCACGATTCTAGTCATAGAAGACGACGCTCCGATCCGCCAAGGGATCATCGATGCCCTTCACTACAACGGCTATGAGACAGCGGAGGCGGAAAACGGTGAGACCGGTTTGGAATTGGCTCTGCGATTGAGTTACGACTTGCTTCTGCTTGATCTAATTCTACCGATTCGGGATGGATTCGAGATTCTACAGGAAGTTCGCGCTCTACGTCCAAGTACACCGATCATTCTCCTCACCGCTCGCGGAGAAGAAGCGGACCGGGTAAAAGGTCTGCAAATGGGAGCGGATGATTATGTCGTCAAGCCGTTTAGCGTAAAAGAACTTCTCGCGCGTATCGAAGCCGTCATGAGGAGATCGCCGGAACGTCCATCGAATGCCGCTGGCATCAAACTCCCGAGTGCAACCGTCGATTTGACGAACGGTACTATCCAATTCGATAATGGCCAATTCTATGAACTTTCGGAACGGGAAGCCCAGCTGTTACGATATTTAGCCCATCATCCCGGCCGAATCATCACGCGGGAAGAAATATTATCCCGCGTCTGGCAAATCGATCCGAACGGTATTGAAACCCGTACTATCGATATGCATATTGCCCGTTTGAGGGAAAAGCTAGACGATCATCGATCCAATGTACAACTGATTGAAACGATCCGGGGAAAAGGATACCGCTTTGCACGATTCGAGGATGATTCATGATGAGAACGAAATGGATTTGGACAATCTTCAGTATCTGTCTTGCTGTCGCGCTCATCGCCATGATCTGGCTGACCCGAACGGTGCTGCACTTGGGACAATCCCGAAAGGAAGCGCAAAATCAAGCCATTCTTGAAGAAAATGTTCGCCTAGCCATGTGGCGCATGGAATCGTTGCTGGCTCCGTTGATCGCACAGGAAAGCGCGCGCCCCTATTTTCACTACACGGCCTTTTATCCAACCGAACGGGCTTATACCCGCATGTATGCCGAAATCGAACCGGGCGAAGTTCTTATCCCTTCCCCGCTATTAACATTTCAATCCTCCAACATCTTGATTCATTTTCAACTCGATCCTGAAAACCGTTTCACCTCCCCACAAGTCCCTCTCAGTAATATGCGGGATCTAGCCGAATCCAGGTATACAACACACGACAAGATCAACAAATTTGAACATCACTTGGTGGAATTACAAAGTCAATTTGAACCGGATCAGTTACGAACCGCTCTCCCCCCCATCCAAACCACATCGGTTTCCTCCGAACTCGTAGAACAGGTTTCTCCAAGGGAACAACAAGTAGAATCCCAAGAAAGACAATTGTTCCTGAATACGAGAGAGTGGATTTTCCGCGCACAAAATCAACAAGCCATTGCAATCGATAATAAGGGAATCAATCAAGTTGTTGAATCGACAAATATCGGAGAAGGAATCTTGAAGGCCATTTGGGTTCAAGATTCCTTGATCCTCGCCAAACGCATCCTAATCAACAATCGGGAATATATACAAGGCAGCCAATTGAACTGGCCACATCTTCGAAATGATTTGCTCCAAACCATCAGCCCCTTGCTCCCGAATGCCGAACTTGAACCGGTGGTATCTATACAAAAAAACGACCATGGCCGTATGCTTGCCGCTCTTCCAATCCGCCTGATTCCCGGATCACTACCGGCCATGCCACAAGACAATTTCAGTCCGATTTCCATGGCTTTGATAATCGCTTGGTGTAGTGTATTCGCCGCGGCATTGGCAGTAGCCTTATTATTGGCGGGAGTCATTTCACTCAGTAAACGAAGGGGCGCCTTCGTTTCCGCCGTCACACACGAACTACGTACCCCACTTACAACATTCCGCATGTATACGGAAATGCTGGCTGATGGAATGGTGCAGGAAGCCGAAAAACGCCAACACTATTTCGAAACATTGCAAAAAGAAGCCGACCGGCTTGGGCATTTGGTTGAGAACGTCCTTGCATATGCCCGCTTGGAAAGCGGGAAAGTGAATAGCCGAAAAGAAACACTTCCAATCGAAGAATTGCTGGAGCGTGTAAAACCGCGCCTGATGGAGCGCACCGCTGAAGCGAACATCGATCTGATATTTACTATTGATGAATCGTGTTTCGTAAACGTCGACCCCGATGCCGTTGAGCAAATCCTGTTCAACCTTATCGATAACGCCTGCAAATACGCGGTTCCGGCTGATCAACCACGTATCGATGTACAAAGTACAAATAATCAAAACCATGTATTTATATCTGTGCGCGATTATGGACCAGGAATTCCTTCAAATGAATTAAGACGTTTATTTCGTCCCTTCAGCAAATCCGACCGCGACAAAGCGAACTCTGCACCTGGCGTCGGGCTGGGATTGGCGCTCAGCCGCAGGCTTGCCCGCGGTATGGGAGGAAATTTGCATTTCAAAGCTCATGATAAAACTGGTGCGCATTTTGTTCTCACTCTTCAGCGAGAGAACAAAAATGCAGGATAAAAGTATTCTGCCGCCCCTTCAGGAGGTTTATTTTTTTTAATTCCTTCTCCAGTAGAGTTGCTATTATCTCACGCCCTTTCAGGGGTTTTCCCTTTTGTGTGTTTACATTGTCCAGGGAAGGTTCTTGCAGGCTCTCAAGAAACGCTTCTGTTTCTTACTGGAAGTACTCTCTACCCTCTAGAAGGAATGGAGGAAAGCAAGAATAAACAATTTTCAACTGTTTGGATTGAATACTTATCAATAAAAACCAATCCTTAAACGGCGAAAGCCTCTTCGATATTCCGGCACAAGCTATAAATCCACGTCAGTGATTCGGACATATGCTGGACTTTCACTTTTCCGCTCTCTCCGAGCACTTCCCGTTCGATGACGAGTTCTTTATCATAGCCGCTTTCACAGAGTGTCTTCAGGAACAACGGAAAGTTCACAACGCCATGACCAGGATGCACTTCTTCCCCGTTCCATTGGTCCAGCGATGGATGCATCGTCGTCGGAATCCCTTCTTTCAAATGAACACCGCCGATTTCGAGTCCCGCTTCGAGCATTTGGCGAAGAAAACCGATGGGTTCCCAAACACCGTGATAGAGAACGATATTGGCCAGATCGAGATTGACTCGGAACACGCCAGGACGATTGACCGCTTTCATGAATCCGTGCAGCAAGTCGAATTCTTCCGGACCGGTTTCCACGTCGTAGTGCCCGCCCCATTGTGAAACCGTATCACACAGTTTTTGAATCGCCTGCACCGTCGGTTCATAGAACTCATTGTTCGGATCGATCTGCCCCAAATGGCCGTTAAAATCATCTACTCCCAACTGCTCGTGCCCATATTCAAGGCAGCGTAGGGCAAAATCAAGCCGTTTTTGCCGCAACTCGTGATTGGGAACGCCCAATCCGACTGTTTCCAATACTCGCTTCGGAGAATCATATTGATCCCCGTCCGGTCCGGAAAATCCGATGACGAATCGGGCGATTTTGATAGCGTTCGGTTCACACAATTCGCGAACCCGTTTTGCCCATTCGGGCGTCAAATCTTTTTCTTCCGGCACATGCAACTGAAAACATTGTACTCCGGGAACCTGCACTGCGAGTTCCAGTGGTGCACCGATCCCGGCTCCAAAAGAGCCGAACAAACCTTTTGGGCCAAATTTTTTAGAAGATATGTTTTGTGACATTGAAAAACCTCCATAAGGAACTTTACATTGGTTACCGTTCGTGGGTATAGCAGGCGGGACGCCTGCATCCAATTGGCAAGCGAGACACTTGCTTTACCCGAATTCAATTTAGTTCAATTTAACGGGAATGAGGAGGAAAACCAAGTGTTCTCTCTCATGCATGAAAACGATTGGGCGTAACGGATGGATGAAAAGTGCTAGTGAATAGATGCGGGCAGGGATGCCCGTGCTCCCAGAATTGGATTAGGCTTCATGCACCACTTCGATGCCCATCAAAGTGGCATAATCTTCCACAGCCTTTTTATGATCACCGTAAAACGTCACACGATGCCAGCCGTAATCCCAGTTTTTCATAACTTTATAAATATCCCCGACGATTTCCGCCGCCAGTTTGGTACGGCAGGCTTTGTCGATATCGAGATTGGCCACTGTTTTGGCTTGGTGCATGACGACCCGTTTCTGTTCCGGCCGGAATTTCAAGGATGTGGTCATTTCTCCCAACGGCATCAATGAGCGGATCGCCGCCCCTTTCCGATCTTCCGAGTGATCCCGAATATCATAGGAATTCCCTGGGCCATCCGGACCATATACTTGATTCATCGCGACGCAATGCGCATAAATGATTTGATTTTTCGAGGTATCGATCACCGGATCGGAAATATACCCGGGGATTCCTGTCAGATATCCCATGGCCAACATGGTAATCGTGGAATACAGATCACTTTCACACGCTCCGACGAGTCCGTCGTTATTCAATTGGAAAAATCCGAGACAGGGATAGGCAAACATCTTATTGCTATAGAACAATCCCAAGCAATCAATCGCAACGGCCTGCGCTTCCCGTTCCTTCATCAGGTTTTGCAGCGCAACGTACATGGCTCCGGATTTCACAATCTCCTCTTCCGGCGGTTCAATCACTTTTCGGGCATTGCGAATCCAATGCTGCGCCCATGCTTTCGCTTGTTCGCGGTCGGCATTTTCATAGGCGTCATTCAATTCTTTCGCCCCTAAAACATCGATCTTCGTCCCGAATAAATTCTCGAATTCTTCCAGCTTCACTCCGCCCCACAGTCGATCTTTTGAACGCTCGGTGAAATCCAAGATTCGGGAATGCTTCAATTTTTTCATGGCCACAAAACATCGCGCCACATCCGCGACATCTTGGATACGGGAGGAAGACACACCAACCACTTTCAATCCTTTTTTAGAGGCATTGTTCATCTCTCCGAGAAAACGTCCCGATCCTCCGAATAAATCGTCAACCAGAATACACGGCCGTCCGCTTTCCAAAATCGCCGTGGGGCTGACCAATCCCGGGCCAAGTCCAAGAATGAAACATATATATCCCTCGATGTCCTTATCCTCCGCAAGCATCTGTTCCGCTTGCTCCGCTTTTTGAAGTGTCACCGGTAGTAATTCGATATCCGGGCAGGCGGCTTGCAGCTGTTGAGTCAATTCTTTCTTTCTGCCTTCAAAATCGAAGCCGATATTCGGCCATATTTCTTCGGCCGGGTCCGAATGGGAAAAGACCAGGCGAACTTTGGTCTTCACTTTGGGATACAGATCGTTACAGGTTAAAGTTGAACGCGAAGCCGCAGCGTGCGCCAACGCCACACTCCCAGCCGCACAGGCAGCACAACCGCCAATGAACGCGCGTCGCGAAAACGAGCCAAAATCAGATTGGTTCATTGTCATGATTTTTTCCTCCCGCAGTTTTTTTTCTATTCAGGCTTTCCCTATTTTCGCAATAATCCTGAATGGATGTCAATCTTTCCGGTCGAAAACAAACCGAAAATCTTTACAACCAAATCGGAACATACCAAACGACCATTTGGCGCTGGCGCGAAGCGTATCAATACGACTTTGCCGCTCGCATGGATTGGTGCATCGCAAAGCAATACGAGGACGCCAACCATAATCCCATTGCCGTTCTCAACGGAAACCGCAGCAAAGAAATTGTGGAAATCCTTGTAAAATCCGGTAAACAAGTGACACTATCGGCTGAAGGCTCGAACGACCCGGATGGGGATGAATTCGAAATCCGTTGGTTCGTCTATCCGGAAGCGGGAACCTATCAAGGCGAGATCGAACTCCGTGATCACACTTCCTCCAGCACGAGTTTTCGAGCACCCACGATTAAAGAAAAAAGCACCGTTCATGTGATCCTGCAACTCAGAGACAAGGGGAACCCGTCCTTGTATAGTTACAGACGTGCTATACTCTCTATAGAACCGAATATCTAAGCATTCTAGGCACACAAATACAGTGCACAAATCCTATTCTGGAATACCGTACAAAGAAGGTCAAATGAAAAAAACTGTGGATCAGTACGGTCCGGCTGCCCTGGTGACAGGCGCATCATCGGGCATCGGGAAAGCATTTGCCGATTGTTTGGCCGCCGAAGGATTCGATCTCGTACTTGTTGCCCGCCGGGAGCAACGCTTGGAGGAAATCAAAGAGGATTTGCAATCCCGATTTCATGTCACCGTGCTCTCTATTTCACAGGATCTCGCCAAAGAGGACGCCAGTAACAACATCGTTCAACAAATCTCGAATGCGAACATGGAAATTGGATTGATGATTCACAATGCCGGCACGGGAAGCCACGGTGAATTCGATCAATTGGATATCGAGGAAGAAATGTCCATGATCGATCTTTCCTGCAAAACCCCGTTGAGACTGACCCATTCTATTCTCCCAAAAATGAAAAAGAAGAAACGTGGTGGGATTATTTTTGTGTCCAGTATCGTCAGCCGATTCCCTACGCCCTTTATGGCAACATACTCCGCCGTAAAATCGTTTCAATACGACTTTTCCACCGCTCTTAACGGCGAATACAAATCGTATGGGATTGATGTCTTGGCTCTATTACCCGGCCATACCCATACGGAATTCTTCGAAAGGAACGACATCCAACCCGCTGCACCGTTCAACGGATTGACACCGGATGCGGTTGCACGGCAAGCCTTGAAGGCACTGGGGAAAAAACCTTATGTCGTTGCCGGAACGTCAAACAAACTATTCGTATTTCTTGGCCGCTTTTTTCCAGTGAGTTCACTGATCCGGATCAATCGCTCCGTCCTCCGGCGGACAGATTAAAAACGCTTATTCCCTCATCAACTGCACTTCCACTTCACCCCGTTGCGGTCCGTCGCGAAACAACGCGACCTCCTCAGGAATAAACTCGACCGGCCGATATCCGGGAACCAACAAGCGCACCATATGGCGGCCTTTTGGAATCATTTGCCGAATCAGATTGTTTCCGAGTGGATACACCGGTTGATACACGGCATTGGGAAAATCGGGGATTTCCAACCGTACCCGGCTGCCGTCCACGAGCCGGTCATCGCTGGTATTCATATTAATGTCATAATAAATCACTTCCACAAGATCGAGAAATATTCTCCCCGTCTGTCCCTTTTGCAAGACAATCTCTTCCGGATAACTCATCAAATAACGAGTCCGATCCCACAATAAGGCGGAGACGAATTGCCTTCCCTCATTCAACCCCGACAAATGATAGACTCCTCTCTGTCCCGGTTTCGATTGCACACGATACCGATATTCCTCTTTTTGAACCGTGAAATATAGTTGATCGGAGAAAAACGGTTCTCCCGCATAAAACACATGGGCTATGATCGACGTATCGGATTTCGAAAGTTGCACCTCCACAGAAATACGCGTATTCCACTGCTGTTGGGAAACAATACTGACAGAGAATTCTGCGACAGTATATCCTTCTTTGGAAGCGACAAACCGATAGAGACCCGGCGCTTTTACCGTTTGTTCAAATGTTCCATTTTCATTCGTCTGTTGACTACGCAAGGCATTCCATGTCCCCCGGTCCGCTTGAAAGTCGCAAACATGATGAATCATCACCCCACGAAGGGGCTTCCCAGTCTCGGCATCCACTACCGTTCCGTCGATTGCATAGGAGCGTACAAACAAATCGACGATATATTCCTCTTGATCCTCGGTGATCGTAATCCATTGAACACCTTCGTTCGTCGTAATTTCAAATTCATCGCGGGACGATAACGTGCGTGTATCATAGTATATAATATACTGTCCCGGCTTAACTCCTTTGAGGGAATAAGTTCCATCCTCCTGGGAACGTGTAAAGTAACAATAATCATTATGGCCTTCTCCATAGGAAAGGCCGATGAATGCGCCAGGAACCGGTTGGTTTTCTTTGTAGATTGTCCCGCGCACTTCCGCTCCTTCTCCGATGCCGAAGTCGGCTCTTGACACTTCTCCTTCCCGGACAGCCACTTGTTTGAATTCCTGATCGATGCTGAAAGAAATCCGTCCCTCTTTCGTCACCGTATAGGTCATGGCAGGAAGATAATCGAAGCGGTACTCACCATATTCATCTGTCACGGTCCGTCCGCGAAGAGAGTGCTCCGGCTCATTGGCATAACGAATCGTCAAACCGGATTGCGGCCGCAAATCTTCATCCACAACAAGACCGACAATCGATCCACCCCTCTCCATAACAACGGTCACAGGTTCTTGCCCGATCATCTCCGGTGTCACGGCAATCCTTTTCATCGCATAACGCTCATGGGAAACAATCAAGATATCACCTGTAGGTGAAAAGTGTTCCACGCGAAAAGTGCCATCTTCGGCGGTAACTACGGAATCTTCAAAATACACCTGGTCCACTGACAGAAAACCGCCGCTATTCCAATTCAACAATCTCGATTGGCATCCGATTTGTGCTCCAGCAACCGGAACTCGATCTTGGTTGATGATAATTCCTTTCAGTTCCACTCCTTTTTCGATTTCGATCACAATTGACGGCGGTTCCTGGCCGGCTTTCACGGAGAAGGCAGGACCTTCGGTTTTGATATACTCTCCTCCTTCCGCAAAGATGCGATAGGAGCCAGACTGCACCTTCTCGAATTTGAACGAACCATCCCCCTTGCTGATTTCCGATTTTGGACCGGAAGGTTGCGATCCTTTTCGCATCAGCAGCACTCGTGCCCCTTCCACCGGTTCGCGTGTCTTCCGGCTGATCACTGTCCCTTGAACAGTAACTAGGGATGAAGCGGTTGCCAGTTCCCCATTTCCCGCCGCTTCGGATGGTTCCTCCTGCCCGGAGGTACCAATATCCCGATGAATAGAGCCACTAACCCAATTGGTTTCCTCTTCAGGCTCGTTGTCTTCCAGAACCTGAATGGATTTTCTTTTCTCTTCCACCTTTCCGCTCGATGCGATTAACAGTTCACCGGCAGTCAACGTTTCCAGCAACCCCTCATTGTGGAAACCGCGCACTTCGACTTTTCCTTCCTGGACTTCAACGGATGTATGAGTCGAGCGAAATGAATTCGAGTGGAATACTAAAATTATAATCACAAAAACAAGCAGCGCAAAACTCCCCACAATGAACCCGTAGCGTCTCATGGTTCCGGTCTCCTATGGTTGTGGATGCATTGTCCAGAAATGTTCAATAGACTCGTACGATAAACTCCGTGCCGACAACTTTGACTTCCACATCCGGTGTTTTCACGATCATAGAATGATCTAAGCTTTTCATCACGGATGCTTTTAACGTCCCCCGTTTCAATTGAATGATGGAATCATCGTGAAGGCGATCCGTCGAAGAGGCTTGAATCGCAAAGGCTGACTGCCGCAAAAATTGCAACCGGCTTCCATCATCCAGCACGAGGGTGACAATCTGATCCCCCGTATGATACATCCTGCCGGAATATATATCCTCTCCGATATGATAAGCCCCTTTTTCGTCCACTCCTTCAATCAGTTCCGAATCGGAATGCCATATCACCGTTCCGACAGCGGAAGGGGTTACCGGCGTATAAAGAGAATACAGTCCGATGACTGCCAAAACCGCCGTAACCGCGAAGCCAATGTGAACCGAGAAAAACGGCCGCGGCCTGGATTTTGTTCCGGAAAACAATTGTTTTCGCAGCCGGTTTTTATGCTCCGGATTGATCGGCGCATGGAGGCGTGTCCGCCGCAGCATATTTTCCATCTGTTTGATCTGTTCCTGCTCTTTCATGCTCCACCTTCACCGATCAGCTGCGCAACATCCGGTGCTTCTTTTTCGACCAGTTTGCGCAGGCGAACCAACGCGCGATGCAGGCGGGTGCGGACACATCCTTCCGTCATTTCCACCGCCGCCGCGACATCCCGCATACTCATTTCTTCATAATATCGCAACGTGACGATAAATTGATCATGTGGCTTCAACCGCCGGATCATCTTCGCAATCAATTTCCCCGCTTCTTCATAATCCATTTTACGGCACTGTGCCGGATCCCAGTATTCCGCTGCGGTTCCTTCCGGTTTGTTTTCCACTCGAAAGAGGGTTCGTATTTTTTCCTTTCTGCAATGGGAAATAAACGTATTGTGAGCGATTCGAAACAGCCAGGCCAATAGGGGCACTTCGCGAAAGCGAAAATTGGGGATCGCCCGCATGGCTTTCATGAAAGTATCCGACGTCAAATCTTCAGCCGTCGCCGGATTGCCGCAACGGCGCAGGAGATAGAGGTAAACACGATCGTAGTATCGTTCATAAATCGGCGCGAACGCCTCCGGACTGGAACGCGCCTCCACAATCTGGCGCAGTTCCTCTTCCCTGGAAAGCGTTGTCCTCTCGAGGACATCCACGCTCGATACGAAACTGGTTACCATCTTACTCTCACTCACGATATCGCTGCTTTCCCCTATAACGCCCTCTTTCAGGATTTGTTACAGAAATATTATTGGTTGAGAGTGGATATTCTCAACGATTCCGTTCTACACACACTTCAACGGCTTTCAAGAAAACAGCCAGCGGGCAACGCCCCTGGAAAAACGCCAAACAACAAAGAAAATCCCACCCTGTAAGGGTGACAGATGACAGCCAGCGGGCAACGCCCCTGGAAAATAACATTCAACCCTAAACCAGCCCTGAAAGGGCGAAAGACAAGAGCTTCCACTTATTGATAAGTATATACCTCCCCCACCCAACTGTCATTTTCTACAAAAAAAAGTTACAGGGATTCTCCGGTAGCAAAAGCAGGATTTTACCGAATAGTCACAATCGCATCTCCTGCTTTAATGATAGAAACACATCTAGTGGGAGAACAATATGACCAACAGCATCCCCAGTCAGCAAATAAAGAATGTCTATCTCTGTATAGATTTGTTACAGGGAAACCCCTGTAGAAAAAACAGGAAAATATCCAATAGTAAGGAGGTATGAATTCATGTTTAATAGAAACAACTAAAAGACGGAATACTCTATAAAAAATGGTGGGGCAGTTATCTTGTCTGCACTTTAGAAGCGCAGACCAGAGTTCTGCACCACAATGACAATAAGATTGGAAAAAGGAATAGGGAAGAATGATCATCGTCATACTCTTCATGAAGGTAAAGAAAGAAGGAGATAAAATCATGGATGAAAAGATTAATCACAATCATAACATTTCGAATATAACGCGACGACTAAATGGCAAATCTCCCATTTGTTCCACCTGGGCCATCATTCTGGCGGGGGGAGACGGAGAACGCATGAAACCGTTTGTGGAAGAATGGATGCACGAAGAACGCCCCAAACAATTTTGCTCCTTTCTTGGAGACCGCACTCTTCTCCAACAAACCGTTGATCGCGCCCGTACCCTCGTTTCCGATGACCATATCATCACCGTCGTCGGCAACAATCATCTTCAGTACTTAATCAATCAGCACCTACCGGGAAAAGTGATCAGCCAACCCAAAACATGCGGCACGGCTTCCGGTATCTATGTCGCTTTATCCCATATCATGGAAATCGATCCCTACGCCGTCGTTCTTGTTTTTCCTTCCGACCATTTTGTTCAGCCGGAAGACCGGTTTTATTATCATGCCTACCGAACCTCGGTCTTCGCTCAATACGCTAACGATAATCTATTCCTGCTCGGCGCCATTCCCACCTCCCCCGAAAGTGATTATGGGTGGATCAAACCGGTGGAAGAATACGTGCCGGATTGGAGTGAAAGCGCATCAACTTCCACCCAACCCTACCGTATCGTCGATTTCTGCGAAAAACCGGTCCAAGAACATGCGGAACTCCTGAAACAACAAGGGTATCTATGGAATACCATGATCGTCGCCGGTAAGGCCAATGTATTTTGGACGCTGGGACGTATCCATCAACCGGATCTCATGAAGGCATTTACCCGCTATCGCACCATCGTGTATCAAATAATGACAGGCGATCTGGAGCGAACAGAGGAATCAGCTGCTCTCGCCCGTCTGCACGAAAGCATGAAACCATTTGATTTTTCGAAAGATATTTTGGAACACGCCTTCGATATGTGCTCCGTCATTCCAATGACCAAGGTGGATTGGAGCGATTGGGGAACACCGGAACGCATTAAAAACACCTTTCTGAAATACAACCTCATCAAATCATCATTCATGAATAAATATTATGATTACAAAATGAAGGAATTAAGTATAGGGGTTCTATAAAAAACGTCATTCGAATGTCACGAGAGAAATGGTAAAGAAGAGAAATCATGAACAACGTACAAAACCGTCCCAATAAAAATTTCGGACCGTTGATCGGTGTCAGCAAAAAAATGAAGCGCATCTACAACACCATCGAAAAATGCGCCTCCATCGATTATCCGGCCATGATCTATGGGGAGACCGGAACCGGAAAAGAATTGATCGCTCGGGAAATTCACGAACGCAGCGACCGCCGCGACGGACCGTATGTCGCCCTGAACATGAGCGCCATCCCGAAAGAGCTGGTCGCCAATGAACTATTCGGCCACGAAAAAGGCTCTTATACCGGCGCATCCGGAAAATATGAGGGATGTTTTCGCCAGGCCGAGGGTGGGAGTCTGTACTTCGATGAGATTCTGACCATGGATTTCAATGTGCAGGTCTCGCTCCTGCGGGTTCTGGAAACCGGCAAATACCGGCCGGTCGGAGGCAGCCGCGATTACGACGTAGATGTCCGGATCATTTCCTCCGCCAATGTCGATCCTCTCGAATCGGTTCGCCGTAACTGCTTTCGCTCCGATTTGTTACACCGTCTGCAGGTTATCCGAATCGATGTTCCCCCACTTCGGGAAAGAAAAAGCGATATCCCGGTCTTAGCAAATCATTTCGTGGAGGAATTCAACAAAAACAACAAAACCATTACCAAAAAATTGACAGACGATGCCGTGGAATTTTTGAAAGAGTATTCCTGGCCGGGCAACGTCCGCGAACTGCGGAATGCCATCTTCCGCGCCGCTGTTTTTGCGGAGGAAACGGATATTTTGCGGGAACATTTCATGTCCATCCTTCCCAA
The DNA here is from genome assembly GCA_964412555.1 of uncultured bacterium. Taxonomy (GTDB): domain Bacteria; phylum Hinthialibacterota; class Hinthialibacteria; order Hinthialibacterales; family Hinthialibacteraceae; genus CAYPPG01. Next base: position 25,834 of record CAYPPG010000002.1, on the reverse strand, counting down.
CGAAGAAGAGGATCCTTTCCACATGCTCCATGCGCATGAGAGTCTCGTTTCCACAAATGTGAACGCCACCGATGCAGACCATATTCCCGCGTATGACAATCATCCACACGCCAGGCCAACCTACGGCGACCTCTTTCTCCCCATCGGCTTGTCGATCGAAGAGGTGCAAAAAGCATACATCTTGAACACTTTACGAATGACCGGCAACAACAAAAGCAAAGCCGCCAAGATACTCGGCGTCAGCCGCAAAACCCTCTATTCGAGATTGGAACAGTGGAATTACGTCGATATGAAAGAGGGAGAGGAGGTAGTATGATCAAATTTCATCCCACCCTGTAAGGATGGCAGATTTTTTTCTGCCACCCCTTCAGGGTGGAATTTGACGATTTTTGGCCTTTCCCAGGGGCGATGCCCACTGGCTATCCTCTTTAACCCCGTTGGGGTATGGCTACATGCCACTTTGAGCGATTCCCACCCTGAAGGGGTGGCAGATGACAGCCAGCGGGCATCGCCCCTGGATACGGAAAACATAATAAATTTTAGCCCTGTAAGGGCGCAAGAAATATACGGTTATCTTCCTCCCTTAAGAACTGTACTGCACGTAGGGGCGGTTCGCGAACCGCCCCTACCATTTTTTTGCCGTACCGCCGACATTTCCGCGAGCGCGGCCATCCTTGCCCGCATTTCTGGGAGCGCGGGCATCCTTGCCCGCATTTCTGGGAGCGCGGGCATCCCTGCCCGCATTTCTGGGAGCGCGGGCATCCCTGCCCGCATTTCTGGGAGCGCGGGC
>CAYPPG010000002.1:0-24944 GCA_964412555.1 uncultured bacterium | reverse complement strand
TGCCCGCATTTCTGGGAGCGCGGGCATCCCTGCCCGCATTTCTGGGAGCGCGGGCATCCTTGCCCGCATTTCACCCCCTCTGGAGCACGGGTTTTTTATATGATAAAATCACCCTATATCATTCACCCGCATCTCCGCCTCACACTTTGATTCAAATAAAGGTACAATCATGGCAAAACAACCGCCGAAAAAGAAATCATCTTCAAAAACGAAACAGACTTCCCCCAAACCGGAAAAAGAAAAATCCGTCAAAACACGAAGCGAAGAGGCCGATGAGTGTGTCGTAGTCGGGATCGGCGCATCGGCGGGGGGATTGGATGCCTTTCAACGGTTTCTCAATCAAATGACCCCTAACAGCGGGATTGCCTTCGTTCTCATCCAACACCTCGATCCCCATCACAAAAGCATGATGACGAATCTGCTTTCCAACTATACGTCCATGCCGGTGAGGGAAGCCCAAGACAATATGCCGATCGAACCCGATCACGTCTATTTCATTCCCCCGAATCAATTTCTGAAAATGCAAGGAAACCAACTGAAACTGGATAAACCCCAAGCCTCCGATGGGGTATTTATGCCGATCGACTATTTCTTCCGCAGTCTGGCGGCGGAACGGCAGGAACGGGCTATCTGCGTGGTCTTGAGCGGAACCGGATCGGACGGCACCCTTGGCTTGAAGGAAGTCAAGTTTCAGGGAGGAATGACAATTGCACAAGATCCCGATACGACTTCCCATGCCGGTATGCCGAAGAGCGCTATCTCCAGCGGGATGGTCGACCACGTCCTATCCATCGAGGAGATGCCGGAAGCGATCATTCGCTATATTCATCACCCCTATGTCTTGGGGAAAAAAGACGAAGACGAGCGGCTGCAATTCGATCAATCCTACTTCAACTCGATCACCTCGCTGCTCAAAACACAAACCAATTATGATTTTCGCCACTACAAAAAAGGAACACTTCTACGCCGCATTCAACGGCGGATGGGACTCAATAACATCAGGAGTTTGGAAGAATATTTGTATTTTCTGCGGGAACACAAAAATGAAATTCACCAATTGTATAAAGATCTGTTGATCGGTGTCACCAATTTCTTTCGTGAACCGGAAACATTCGAAACGATGGAAACAGAGGTCGTCCAACCGTTGGTTGAAAACAAAGATTCCGATAACGCCATCCGGTTATGGATTCCCGGCTGCGCTTCGGGTGAAGAAGCCTATACCCTGAATATTCTCCTGCATGAAGAAATCGAACGGCAAAAAAAGAATATCGATGTCCAGATTTTCGCGACCGATATCGACGAAGAAGCCATCACGCGCGCCCGCAACGGCTTTTATCCCCAGAGCATCGCTTCCGATATCTCCGCCACTCGTTTGAAACAATTCTTCAAAAAGGAGAATGATCACTACCGCGTCAATAAAACATTGCGGGAATCCATTGTCTTTGCCGTGCAAAATCTACTCACCGATCCGCCCTTTTCGAACATCGACTTGATCAGCTGCCGCAATGTCTTGATCTATATGGAATCGTCCGTTCAAACGAAATTATTCCAACTGTTCCATTTTGCCTTGCGGGATAATGGGTACCTGGTGTTGGGGAATTCCGAATCCATCGGACGGCACACCAATCTATTCGAACCGGTTGCCAGAGAAAAGCGGATTTTCCGAAAGATCGGGAAATTCGACCGGGGTGCATATGCTTTTCCAATCGCCGTTTCCGAAGAGACAAAAAGAACAGACGAACCGAAAAAAAACACCCCCGAACAGCATGAATTGAACAACGTGGAGATTGCCAAAAATACGCTTCTTGCTAACTTCGCCCCCGCCAGCGTGATGATCGATGAGGAATACCGAATCCATTATTTCCACGGTCCCACTAGCCAATATCTCGACTTTCCAACAGGGGAACCATCCGATAATTTGATGGACCTGGCGCGGCAAGGATTGCAAAGTAAACTTCGCGGCGCGATCCGCAAGGCGATCGACCAGAAAAAAATCTCCACTGCGACTGCTACCTGCGTGAAGCGCAACGGAGACGAAGTTTCCGTCCTCATTACGGTCCGTCATGTTCATTCCTATGAAGAATCCCAAAAGCTGCTTCTGGTCAGTTTTGAAGACAAACCGCGCATCGTTGGGGAGTTGAAGGGAACAACAAAAAAGAAGGAAGGAGAAGAAGATAAGGAAGACATTGTTCAACAATTGGAATATGAACTGCAAGCTACGCGCGAGGATTTACAGAGCACTATCGAAGAGTTGGAAACGTCCAATGAAGAACTGAAAGTTTCAAACGAAGAGATCACTTCCATGAACGAAGAGCTGCAAAGCACCAATGAGGAACTGGAAACCTCGCGGGAGGAACTTCAATCGCTCAATGTCGAACTCAGCGCCGTCAACAAACAATTGGAAAATAAAGTCGATGAATTGGAAAGCATCAACAATGATTTGGACAACCTGTTGAACAGCACGGATATCGCGACGATCTTCCTGGACGAGGAATTTCGCATTCGGCGTTACACCCCGAATACGGACGATGTCATTCATGTTCTTCCTTCCGATATCGGCCGTCCGCTCAAAGACCTTTCGTTGAAGTTTGACGATCCGGATATTCATTCCGATGCGGAAGTGGTATTGGACAAACTCCAACCAATCGAAAAAGAAATCCGCACGGATAACGGTAAATGGTATATTCGCCGCATCGCCGAGATGATCCATTCCGAATTGCAGCAACTGATCACCGCCGCCAAAATCCACATCAACGGCTTGCTGGATTCCAAAGAGGATGCCATCCAAACTCTGCAGAAAGATTTCGAGGATATCGGCAGTCTACTGGGAGAAGCCAATCAGCAAGCACGATTCATCACCCAACAAATCAGCCCCTTGAATCTCTTCCGGCAGGGATTGGCTCCCGCCTTCGAATCTCTCTGTGCACAAATGCAGGAAATGCACGGTCTTACCGTAAACATGAATCTGGATTCCGATGTCAATCCCACATCCGATCAGGTCAAAATGGTGTTATATGACGCAGTAAAAGAATTGCTTTTCAATGTGGTGAAGCATGCGAATATCGATGAAGCCTTTCTCTCCCTGAAACGAAAAGACGGATCGATTTGCCATATACTCGTCCGGGACGAGGGGCAGGGATGCGAACTGGAATGGGAGAAACAGCTCCGCGATAAACAAGGATTCGGGTTGTTCAACGTCATGGAACGCATCGATTTTATCGGGGGAAAGATGAAGATAATCAGCCACCCCGGAAACGGATTTCAAACGGAGATTACTGTCCTTCTGGAGGCGGAAAAAAAGGAAACAGAGCCGGACACCGAACTTGTCGATACGATCATGAAGGTTGTCCAACAAGAGGATGAGAGTTGGAAAAACGATCCGGACAATATCAAGATTTTGATTGTCGACGATCACGCGATGGTGCGGGAAGGGATCGTCAATTTCCTCAAGGAAAAGATCCAAATGTCAGTGGTCGGAGTGGCTTCCGATGGAGAAGAGGCGCTGGAAATGGTGAAAGAACTACGGCCCGATGTGGTCCTGATGGATGTCCACATGAGTAGGATGGACGGCATCGAGGCCACCCGGCGTATCAAAGCCATCTTTCCGCGCATCGAGGTGATCGGCGTGTCGGTGGACACCGATGAGGGAACGGTGCGGCAAATGAAGGAAGCCGGGGTAGCTGAATATTTCAATAAGGAAGATTCGAGTGAGGTGTTGATCAATATGATCCGCAAGGTCATGCAAACGGAGTAAGGGAAATTCTCTTGCAATGCACATATTTTTCATATAATATAATAAACCGGTTTAAAAATCGGATTATTGGAAGTTTTCTGCCACCCCTTCAGGGTGGAATTTTCCGGTTGATGACCTTTCCCAGGGGCGTTGCCCGCTGGCTATCTTCTTCAACCCCGTTGGGGTATGGTTCCCTGCAATTTAGGGAAGACAACGCATATTAAAAAAAGGAAAAGCCCTGTAAGGGCGTAAGACGACAGCCCTGAAGGGGCGCAAGATGACGCAAAACAAACAAAAAGAAAAAGCCCTGTAAGGGCGTAAGACGACAGCCCTGAAGGGGCGCAAGATGACGCAAAACAAACAAAAAGAAAAAGCCCTGTAAGGGCGTAAGACGACAGCCCTGAAAGGGCGCAAGATGACAGCCAGCGGGCAACGCCCCTGGACAGTACAAACCAACAAAAAAGCAAAGCCCTGTAAGGGCGTAAGAAAATATTCTGTTTAGCTCTATAATATGAAAACACCGTAACAATTCTATCAGGAACACCATCTTGAAGAAAACGCAAAATGAACATGAATCGAATCGCATCCGAATCCTAATGGCGGACGACCATTGCTTGATTCGGCAAGGAATTCGATCATTGTTGGAAAAAGAAGAGAAATACGAAATCATCGGTGAAGCCGCCGACGGGGTGGAAGTCCTGCGAAAAACCGCCCTCGACCAGCCGGATGTACTTCTCTTGGACCTCTTCATGCCCAACCTCGACGGATTCGGCACCTTGGAGCGAATCACGAAAGAATATCCTCACGTTCGCGTGATTCTCTTGACCGTGAACATCGAACAAAGCAACATCAAACAAGCTATCGAATTGGGGGCGCTGGGTTATGTGGACAAGGACAGTAATTTGAAAGATTTACATTCGGCAATCGACACGGTAATGAACGGAGAAGTGTATTTAAGCCCCACCACTTCGAAAAGCGTAGTCAACAGCTATGTCCAACAAACCAAAACAAAAGACACGCCCACTTCACAATTGACCGCCAGGCAGATTGAAGTGCTCGAATTGATCGCAGAAGGACACCGCACCAAAGAAATCGCCGACAAACTCTGTATCAGCGAAAAAACTGTCGAAATGCATCGCACCAACCTCATGAACCGCTTACACATCCACAATATCGCCGGCCTCGTCCGCTACGCCGTCCGTACGGGTGTCGTAAAATAACAAACCATTCGCCTTTGTAGAAAACTCTCATCGAGAATCCTCCCATTCCAAATAACACATACTTGCTTTACTCGTTACGAAGGAGTGGAGAAAGTGAATTCACTGAATCACTGATCGATGACTTCAATGAGGAGGGACGACACATACCCGGTGCGGCCGTCTTGCAATTCAATGTGATACCAGCCGTTTTCTTCGTCAAGAATATAAAAGATGTCGTCCCGTTGGACAACCGTTTGTCTTTCATGATCAAGCCCCGGTCCCTTTCGCACAAAGGCGCTATACACTTCTCTACCATTATCCGGACGAACACGGTACAAACGTCCCCGCACCCGCGACGACGCAGTTGGTTCAGGTGTGGGTTCCAGTGTCGGCGTGACCACGGGCGTATCCGTCGGAGCCGGTGTTGGAGTGAAAACCAACGGCGTGTCCGTCGGCACAAGTGGGGTGCTCGTTCGGATAGGCGTCGACGTGGCGCGCCGCCCAATCGGCGAATCGGCAACTGTCGGTGTTTTCACAATCACCGCCGGTCGAGTCGTGGGCGTAGAAGTGGGGCGCTCCGTAGCCGTTGGAGGAGAAACAGGACTACGATTTCGTTCCCCTGTCGAATCTCCGTTGATCAAAAATCCCCATACCACTCCGGCAAGTATGATCACCAATCCTCCGGCATAGATCATTTTCCACTTCCAGGATTGGACCCGGAGTTCATTCAGCATATCCGACGTGCGTCTCCAGCTAAGTTTGTGCTCTTCGACCGGCCAGAGTTCTCGCGCATTGTAAGAATTGATAATCGCGTCGGCATGCTTGATTTCCCTCAGCCGCGTGGACATACTCCGAGAGGAGTCCTTGGATATCTTATACGATTCCTCCCACTCCGACCGCAAACGTTCGTATCGGGAAGAGAGTTCGGAATGAAGTTTCTTCTGGGCGGAAACCCACTTGTCGCGCGGGAATTCCGCCGCAAGAACAACCATGCATTGCTCGGCTTTTTTATAATCCCGCTCCTCTAATTTTTCGAGGAAATAACGGCCAAGATACCGGTATTTTTTCTCCGGAGTGCTGAGTACTGAATAAGCCTCGTTGATTTCCTTGAATTTCTCTTCCGCTCCGGCATCGCCATTGGTATCGGGATGAAATTCACGCGCCAACGCCCGATACGCTTTGGAAATATCGATTTCAGTCGCATCCGGCTCAACACCCAAGATTGTAAAATAATCTTTCAGTTTATTTTCCATAACCAATCGAGGAAAACCAATAATTCCGTCCATTCATTGAAATTATTCTAGTAATTAAATCATAACATTCTGTAAATGAATAGGATAGTTCCCCTGTTCTTAATACAAAACATTAGCATGATCCACGAGATCAAGCAACTTCCAGAGAATCCAGAATTTTTTCCCACTGCGCATACAGTTTATCCCGATTCTTTAGGAGTTGTTTATACCGTTTGCTGGTTTTGGACATCTCGGAGGGATTACGGATCAGTTCCCCGGAACCGAGTTTCGATTCCAGCGATTCAATCTCCTCATCGAGAAGGCTGATTTCCCGTTCAAGCGTTTCGCATTTTTTTTCCTTTTCCCGTTTGTAGGCATTCAATCGGTTGCGTTCTTCCGCTTCACGCCGTTTTTGTTCTTTTTTCTGCTGCCGCGTGAATTTCCCGTCATCCGATTCGTTTTCGCTTGCTTCATCATCCTGCGCCGATTCCAATTGAAACTGTTGAGCGTATTCATAATCGGAATAGTTGCCTTTATAGATACGAAGATGCCCTTTTCTCAGTTCCCACAGTTGATCGGCAAGCCGGTCGGTGAAAAAACGATCGTGGGAAACAAACACGATCGTCCCTTTGAATTTCTTCAACGTTTCTTCGAGTATCTCGGTGGTGGACATATCGAGATGGTTGAGCGGCTCATCCATGATCAGAACATTGACCGGCCGAACCAGAAGTTTTGCCAACGCCAACCGGCTTTTCTCTCCACCGCTCAAGACGGATACAACCTTGAACACATCGTCTCCCCGAAACAGAAACGCGGCGAGTACATCCCGCAATCGGGTCTGCATGTCCGCAGGAGCGACAACCGAAAGCTCCTCGAAGACGGTGTTTTGGGACGTTTGCAGTTCCGCATGATGCTGGGAGAAAAAGGCGACATGCGTGTTGTATCCCCATTGGATGCTTCCCTCGGCCGGTTCCATGTTCTTTGCCATCAACGAAAGAAGAGTACTTTTCCCCGCCCCATTCGCTCCCCACACCGCAATGCGGTCCCCACGATAAATCGTGGCATCGATCGGATGAAGAGCACGAAGAGTGTCATAGACATGGCCGACCTTTTCAAGAGAAAGCACCTCCAATCCGCTGCGGGGGATATCCGGCAGGGGAATGGAAACTGTTTCCTGCTCTTCTTCCACCTCTATTCGTTCGATTTTTTCCAAACGTTTCATCCGGGCTTGTGCTTGAGCGGCCCGGTCTTTTCGAACGCGGTTGCGGTCGATGAAATTCTGCAGATGGCTGATTTCACGATCTTGATTGCGCTTCTGGGCTAAGAGCTGTTCACGTAGGAGTTCCTTTTGCTTTCGATATTTGGAATAGTTTCCTTTAAAAGTACGAAACGTACCATTTTCGATTTCCGCAATCTGATTCACCACTCGGTCGAGAAAATAGCGGTCGTGACTCACAATCACCAAACCGGCGTTTGAATTGGCTAAATATTGCTCGAACCAGGCTAAAGAGTCAGGATCGAGGTGATTGGTCGGTTCGTCGAGAAGAAGAATATCCGGCTTTTCGAGCAACAACTTTGCCAGCAGAATCCGCATTCGCCACCCACCGCTGAATTCCAAAGCCGGCCGGTCCCAATCGCTGTGTTGGAATCCCAGGCCGATCATGACTTTTTTGGCTTCCGACTCTCTTGTGTATCCACCGTTGCGCTGGAATTCTTCCTGCAGTGAACCATAGCGATGCATGGCTTTTTCATGTTCGATGGAATCGGCGTCCGTCGTCTGGATTTGGTGGAGAAGACCTTTCATCTCCTTTTCCATCTGATTAAGGGGAAGAAAGGCGCTCCACAATATTTCCGACAGGCTTTTTTCCGGCAATTCGGCTCCGTCTTGTGGAAGATAACCGAGTTTCAAGTTTTTCGAAGATTCGAATGATCCTTTTTCCAAGGGGAAATCACCGAGAATAACCCGCAAAATAGAGGTTTTCCCAGCGCCGTTCGGCCCCACGAGGCCGATTCGATAGCCGACTTCAAAGCGCCAGGAGAGTCCGGAAAAAAGTACATTTCCGCCCAATCTGAGTTGTGCGTCCGTTAGATTGATCAATAGTATATCCTATAAACAGATATGGAGTCACTTCGATTAGATATAGTAAAATAGATATTTTAATTCCGCTTGAGGAATTATGAAACCGGTTAATTTCTCTAAAATGATGTACCCGGCTCAAATCAATCAAACGGCGGCGGGTTTTTCGAGTAATGTGGAAACCTTTTGGAAAAGTTCCTGCAGGTTCAATTTGGTGATATGTTCTTCCGCATGCAAATATTTGGCGCGTTCCTTCATTCCGAGATCACCGATGGAAGAATAAACGATCACCGGAATGTGAGAGGTTTTCGGATTTTCCTTGATTTGTTTGGTCAAAGAAAGTCCATCGGTTTGGGGCATCTCCACATCGGATATGACGAGAGCGATATCGGAAACTTCTTCAATCAGTTGCAAGGCCTCCTTGCCGTCATGGGCCACGAAAACCTCGAATCCGTGTTCTTCGAGCTCAAGCTGCAGCATATTACGGACAGAGGAACTGTCTTCGGCTAGCAGGATTTTCCGGCTGCCTCCGTCGAGGGGGATGGCTTCTCCTTTCTCCACTTCTTTCTCGACTTGATCGGGACAGACTTTCAAGATGATTGTTTCATAATCGAGCATGAGGATCATTTTGTCTTCTGTAGGACGAACGATCGAGATGACGTAGGGATTTTCAAGCCCTTCGACAACGTTATGCGCGTTAATCACCTGTTCCCACAAAACCGTATGTACCGCCTCGACATTGTCGACCAGCAGAGCATTTTTCATCCCGAAAAACTCGGTCACGATGATACGGTACCGTTCGTCCAGTGAAGTCTCCTTGCCGCTGAGAAAAAGCCTGAGATCCAGCACGGGAACCACGTTTCCCTGTTCATTGAAAACTCCGCGCATGGCCGGATGAGTACCCGGAATCACACAAAAGGCCGGCATTTCCGATAACACACGGCTTACCTTTAAAATATTGATACCGTAAATTTCACCACCGGCTTTGAATTCAAGAATTTTGAGTTCATTCGAACCGGACCGTAAATAAGTGTCCGCCTGAACATGCATTTCTTCAACCATCAGAATGCTCCTTTACAATCGTTCAAAAATTCAAACTCATTCCCTCGGCAATTCAATCCAAAACACGACATTCCCGTCTTGTTTCCGCTTGGCTCCGATATAGCCTTTCATAGCCGTAACAGCCTCTTTGCAGAAAGTCAAACCGAGTCCCGAGCCTCGAAGTTGTTTCTTGCTGCGAATTTCAACTTGATAATCCGGCTCAAAAATTTTCTCAAAATCGACATCCACTTCTTCGGCCAGTTGATTTTCGACTTCAATTCTGTAGCTGATCTCGTTACAACTCACGCCAATTTGGACGGATGTGTTACGGGGCGCGTTACGGATCGCATTGATCAGAAAATTATCGATGACTCGCTCGAATAGAGACGCATCGATCCGTGATTCTTCCGGCAAAGATGAGTCGACATTCAACTGGAGTTCCAGATTCTTGTCCTCCGCCAAATGAACGACCATTTCTTTGCATTGTTGGATGCATTCGCGCAAATTGGTTGGTTGAAAATGGATTTTCAGCCCTTCCTCATGCGCACGGGCGAGATCAAGAACATCCTCCAAAATCCTTTCCGCCCGGTTTACAGCCAATCGAGTCGCCGTCACCAAATCCTGATGACGTGGATTGGCGGGATCATGGCGCCCTTCTTCAACCCGATGCAAAAACTGTTTTGTCACGGCCAACGGGCTTTCCAGATCGTGGAGAAGCATGGCTACGAATTGGAGATGTAGGGAATTTTGATCAGTTTTATAGTCAGACATTTTTTTTGTGTTCATAATTTGGGATCAGTCAAGAATCCGAAAGGGATATCTTTGCAATATTTTGAAGCAATTAATGTGCCAAGGATTTTTGGGGTACAGAGATGGTCTTTTCGTTACCACGAAAATGATTGTTCACACGTTGGAAGATGCGGGCAGGAATGCCCGCGCTCCGACACTGTTTTATGAATGAATGGCGAGACCGAAATCAAATGTATTCATTGAGAATATTTTCAAGCATTTCCTGCCGTCCGCTTTGGATTTTGGGTTCGCCGTGTTCGAGAGTGTATTGTTCAAGTTCTTCGAAGCCGATAGTCCCTTTTTCGATCTTCTGGCCAAGTTCTTCATCCCACTTCGTGTACCGCTCCTTGATGAACTTTTCAAAAGTTTTGTCTTCCAACATTTTGGCGGCGGATTTAAGTCCGCGGGCAAAGGCATCCATACCACCGATATGGGCATGGAAAAGATCGTCCGGTTCAATGGACTGGCGGCGGACTTTGGCATCGAAATTGAGACCGCCGGTCGTGAATCCGCCGTATTTGGTGATGGTGTACATGGCAAGCGTGGTGTCATAAAGGTCCACAGGAAACTGATCGGTATCCCAACCGAGCAGGAGATCGCCGCGGTTGGCATCCACGGAACCAAGTATGCCGTTAGCCCCCGCAAATTCCAGTTCATGATGAAAGGTATGCATGGCCAACGTGCCGTGATTGGCTTCGATGTTCAATTTTAAATGATCGACCAGATCATATTTTTGCAGAAAGGCATAGCAGGCGGCGGCGTCGAAATCGTATTGATGCTTTGTCGGTTCTTTCGGCTTGGGTTCGATATAGAACTGGCCTTGAAATCCGATTTTCTTTTTATAATCGACAGCCAGATGAAGCAAACGGGCCAGATGATCGAGTTCGCGTTTCATATCCGTGTTCAATAAGGTTTCATACCCTTCACGGCCTCCCCAAAAAACATACCCGGCTCCACCGAGTTCATGGGTGATTTCCATCGCCTTTTTTACCTGGCTGGCGGCATAAGCGAACACTTCGGGAGAAGGATTGGTGGCGGCTCCCGCCATGAAACGGCGGTGAGAGAACAGGTTGCTGGTTCCCCACAGCAGTTTGACGCCGGTCTCGTCCTGTTTCTTTTTGGCTTTGGCAACAATCTGATCGAGGCGTTTATTGGTTTCGGCAAGAGTATCGGCTTCAGGGGCAATATCGCGATCGTGAAAGCACCAGAAGCCGGTACCTAGTTTCGTAAAAAATTCAAATGCGGCGTCCAAAGTCATTTCGGCCACCTGCATAGGATCATTCGAGTCATTGTAGGCACGAATCATGGTCCCGGGGCCGAAAGGATCGTTGCCCAGGCATTTGAACGTATGCCAATAACAAACGGAAAAACGAAAATGATCTTTCATTTTCTTGCCAAGGATCATTTCATCGGGATTGTAATGTTTAAAGGCAAGGGGATTTTTAGAATCCGGACCTTCATATTGAATGGTAGAAACACCTGGAAAATACTCTGTCATCTTTCACCTCAATAATGTTCGATATGTGGAACAAATAACGGTTTCCACAACACAATACGATAGAGCAAATTGGGGGGAGGTTCAATGTTGATGAAATAGATCTTTCACCCCAGTCTTCGAAACTATCTTCCTAAAATATTCAAAGTACTCAAAAATGCCCGATATCTACCCGCTTTCTTCCCACAAAAATTTGGAGCAATTGATCCCGCCTTGAATGAACAACTTCAGCAGTTACCAAATACTCAAGTGGAAGAACTTATAGATTCATTCTTCGAGTTTAGAAACCTCACGGATTTGCATGATTGGTTACAAAAAAAAGCGCAATAATTAGCAGATCATTTCAGTATAAATCCCAAAACACACATGAGGATTGTTCCCCTTGCGGTTCATTGGGATCAAGAATAATCCCGTTCCCCGTTCGAAAATAATCGACCAACTCGTCTTCCGGCGGCTCATTCCACGAAACATCGCGAGTCAAATAGACCGTTTCACTATCCGCGCCCAATCGGGAGATGGTCACCGTCCCGTCCCCATTTTGCGTGATTTCCGTTCCGGCGCGAGGCTCTCGAAAAATAAACCAGTCTTCTTCCTCATAATTGTCGAATGTACTGACGACATCCCATTCCTGCGAGAATGCCGGATTGACCAAAATTCCGATAATACCAATAAAAATCAACTTTCGCATGATATCTCCTCAACTTTCACTCTTTGTTTACTCATCATCGGGCTAAACAATACAATAAAATCGATATACCATTTAAGCGAGCTGACAATGAGTTTGGCTAATAAATGCGTGTTTTTATAACACACTATTTCACCATTTACAAAGGAACTCATCTCATGAACACACATAGTTTCACACTCATTGAATTATTGATCGTCGTAGCCATCATCGGAATTCTCGCCGCTATCGCCGTACCCAACTTTTTGAATGCACAAATGAGAGCGAAAGTCGTGCGTGTCGTCTCGGATATGAAAGCCGTCTCCATGGGCGAAGAACAATACCGGCTTGATCGGGGACAATACACTTTCGACGGGGACTGCAATGTCGGAAGCGCCGAACATCTTTCCTACATTCCACTCACCACCCCCGTGGCGTATATCAGTTTCCTTCCCATCGATGAATTCGCAGGTATCGATCCCCAATTTCAAAATATGGATACCGTGAGAACCGGACTGAAACCGGTTTTCGAGTACACCTCACGCGTCTCTTTCGGCCCCAACGGAACCCCGAATTGCAAGGGAAGTACAGGAACATACAATATGATGGGGCGAGTCCATATTGAATATTTGATGACTTCACTCGGACCGGATGGTGATCAGGATTACCCCTGGGGCGAAGCCGGCGCCAGAGATTTGGCCAGTAGAGAAGCCAGCTTCATCTACGATCCATCAAACGGTTTGGTGTCAAACGGAAATATATACGTCTTGAACAGCCAAATCATCGGCGGCGGACATTAATCCCAAATTGAAACTCCCAATTCCCGAAACTGCGCCGCCGCATTCAGAAAATGCGCGGTGATCCAAAACACGGTCCAATCTTCCACATACCCGCCGCGCAAAGCAAAAATATCATCTGCTTTCCCCCCTTGTGTATAATTCGTATGCTGCGGCTGTTCCCCCTGGCTGCCATAAGGATCGATCAACTGCCCACAACTTCGGAACATTAAAATGGCAAGACGTTTCAACTCATCCCGTTCCAATAACTCTCCCATACGGTAGACAAGTGGAGCAATCAAGACTCCATACACATCGATGTGCTGATTTTGCGGAGAAACCACCGTCCAGCCCCGTGTTTTGAAATTGTGGTCCCGCAAACGTCCTGGCGGAAGATCGATATCCCAAATCACGACATAAGTCAAAACGACATCCAACGCATGCCCCGCCCACTGCAAATAACGGGATTCCCCAGTCAGTTCATATAGAGCCAGAAATCCCTGCAATGCCGCAAAAGCCCCTTCCTTGTCCTCACAACTTGCATCCAATGTACCTCCCCAATACGGTTCCCGCATCGAGACATGCCGATCCGCGTAAATTTGCCCGGCCTTTTCGGCTGCTTCCCGGTGAATGTCAATACCGAATATGCGATATCCTTCACAAAGAGGAGCGATAAAAAACGCCTCATCCGTCGATTTCGGATTCCAATCCTCTTTCAATATTCGACGTGAATGAAAATCGCATGCTTTTCGCAAGAATGCTTTCCAACGTTTCGTATCCAAACTTTTCTTTTCCCCCACGCGCACAGCATTGGCAACATTGAGCATTCCCTGCCCCTGCGACAACGGCTCATGCCGGCTCCATTTCTTTTTTTTATAATCATACCAAGTATGAAAACCGCCATCATAAAATTCAGCGCTAGAGAGAAAATCCAACGATTTTTGTGCCATGGACAATGTTTCCGGAGCATCGAGTCCATCCTTCAAGACCGGTAACGCATAGCCAAGCGCCGCTGCCTGCCCGCACCAACCGAGCACATAAAAATTTCGATTATGATATTTTTTAAACCCTGCTGAATCTTTCGTTTCATGCCATCTCGTCTTTGCATAGCGATATTTGTCTTCAATAATATCCTGGAATGCCGGCATCCCTTCCAGCGAGTAGGGCGAACATAAATCCAGCGAAGTCCGGATCGTTTCTCGAAATCCAGAGCCTTTCGCCTCAACCGGATAGGCTTCCAAATAAAAGGTCTTTTCAATGATCGTCCCAGGCTCGATATTCAAATACGCATTGTCGTATGGAACAAAGCCCGGCTGCACCGCCTTGATGACACTCCGCTTTCTATTCGAGGCACAAGGTCCGGAAAGCAACGTAAACTCCGTCGAATCCTCGTGAGCGATCACCCCCATCGACCACCATTGATCGGGCAGATTTCCATATGGAACCGGTGAAGGAAGCGAATGCATTGCCACCCCTCGCAACTCACTTTTGATCTCCCCTTCCAAACTCACAAACGGCATGGGAAAGCGATGTTCCTCAAATATTGATTCTTCACCCGATTTCCCCTCATACACTGGAACCCGGCCGCTTCGTGCTCCCGACGGATTGCCATAATACACAATCCCCGGCATCAATACCCCAGAACCCGTGGCTCCAGTGAAATAACGAACGGACAAGGTACATCGCTCTAATGTGTTCTCCCCTTCCCAAATAAAACGGCGAATACACTTGATATAACCATCTTCTAGCCGGTACGAATCGGCAAGTTTCCACTTCCCCTCCGGCAATTCGAGTTCTCCGCGAAGAATCGTCCAGTCCTCAATCCGTTCGACTTTCATGGGACTGGCGTGCCGCCATTTCGCCGGCCACCGATCCTGCCAATCCGTTGCAATCGACCACAATCCTTCCCCAGGCGAATGCCATACCACGGTTTCATCGGATACAATTTCAATAGAATAACAATTCTCTTCCTTTTTGACTGACAATTGTAAATCTTCTGCCTTAGCCTTGCAAAAACAAAGAAAGCATACACAACAAACAACCGGTATCCATAAATGACATTTCATTTGCACATCTTCCTTTCTACTTCTCAGGATGATACGACATCTATATTACAATTCCTTTCCGAAAGTGTCAGCGGTTTAGAAAGAAGCAAAGAATTGATCCCAGAAAAAAATAAATGAAGTGATGAGTAAAGATTTATCTACATGGCCGCGTATAAAAGATGAATGGGTAACGCCGCCGTCTCGGCGGAATTCCCGGGAAATCCGGCAAGATGCCGGCGTTACCTTACCATCGAAAACACACATAGAAACCACAGATATTATCCGGAGATTCCAATCACCGGTGCAAACAAATTATGAATAAAGGAGCAAAACCATGAAACAAAAATGGATGAAAGCATGCTGTGTATTCGTAGTAACGGCGATGATCGGGATTTGTGCAGGTGGAGCCTACGCGGATGAGCCGCTGATTCGAGGAGAAGTGGAAATCAACCATGGCCCGAATATTCATTTCAGTATTCCCATTTGCCTGTTGGAAGCGGTAAAAACCTCCGGCCTGAGCGCCATGATTGAAGACAAAGAGGAACTCTGCAACCGAATCGACGCGCTCGTCGAAGACCTTGTGTCCATGAAAGACAAAGAACTGCTGATCCTTAATGTTAACGATGAAGTGGAAGCACGCATCTGGGTTGACGAAGCCGATGATGATCCCACAGAGGCCAATTTCGTCATGGTGGATATCGATCCCGCCAATGAACACGAACCCGAAGTCCGCCTTCGCCTCCCCAAAGGCATTTTCTTCCTTGGCGCCTTCATCGGTAATCAATTGATGGAAACTCACGGCAAAGAATTTATGGAATTGGTTCGAAAGCAGATCATTAAAGAGCATTTCCCCTCAATCCCTGAACCTCCCCACAAATGGGAAAAAGAACACTCGAAAACACATCCTTCCCCAGCCCCTATCAATCCGGAAGAAATCCGAAGAGAAATATTGAAAAATGTGAATCCGGAAAAAATCCGCCGAGAAATCATCGACAGCATCATGAAAGAAATTCAGAAAAAACACTAACAAAATAAATATATAGGAGGACAGGCCATCGTGCCTGTCCCCTTCCGAATTGAATAGGGTTTGAACCAAGCCCACATTCCAACCGAAATCCCCCATCCTCTCGAATTACTATTTCTTAATTTACCCATCATAGAAAATTTGATCTCACCGAAACTTGATTGATTGCCGCATTATAATATAGTGATGAAAATGAAATCCTTGGAATAAGTGCAAATCAACTATGGATAATTGGCAATCCCAACTACGCCGAGATGGACATCACGGAGGCTGGATCCTCGTCACTCGACAACCCGAGCGGGAGCAACTGCTTGCCATTCCGCCGGATCAACGGCCTCTTCAATCCCCCGACCTTTTATGTGACCCGGAAAAATACGGTGCGTCCGTCATCTGGCGGCTTCAAACCACTTTACCGGACGGAAAAGAACGAACGGTACGCGTCATCGCAAATCACTTCGCTCTCTATCGGGTGGAAGGCGCTGAAGACCGGGAAGGAGAAGGGATGTATGACTTGATGCGCGGTGTCGGTGCTCATGAAATCATCATCGAAAGCGAAAAACATGAAGATACCCTCACAACGATCAGTCCGCATCACTACGCTTTGACTCTGCAGGCAATTCAAGAACGAATCGTGGATTTGCGCAAAGATATGAGGTTGCGCGCTTTTTCCGCTTTCCGCGAATGGCCGTGCGGTAACCGAGCCCGTCCCCTCCATCCCCATTCGCAATTGATCGCCAGTGCAATCATCCCCTTGGGCATCAAAAACGAACTGGATGCGGCCAAAGAATATTATAATTACAAAGAACGCTGTCTCTTTTGCGATATGATCCGTCAGGAACTGTCGGATGAAAAGCGACTCGTAACCGTGACGAATGAATTTATCAGCTATTGCCCCTTCGCCTCCCGTTATCCGTTTGAAGTCCACCTGTTCCCCCGCAGACATTCTCACGATTTCTGTGATGCCTCCAAAGAACTGCTTCCTTCCTTGGCTGAGATGATCCGCGATATCGCAATTCGCCTGGAAAAAGCGATTCCCGATTGGCCGGTCCTCATGACTCTCCACACCACCCCCGTCTTCGATCCCCGAAAACGGTATCTGCATACCATCCATCAGGATTATCATTGGCATATCGAATTTCTCCCCATGCCGCCGGGATTCATCGATTGGTATATGCGCACCGGCACGTTTGTGGAACATACCCAGCCGGAAAACGCCGCCGAATTTTTGCGAGGCTTGGAAGTGCCGACACCGTGGACATGATGTGGAACGATGCAACAAACGGTTTTCCACCTTGGCTGAAAACCATTCCAATTCGGATTCTAGTCACACTCCTTCTAACGGTGGTCCTTTTTTCTCTCCGTTTTCTCACTCCCGTCGGTGCCGACGGGTGGTTTATGGCGAATTTGGTAGAATCCGGCAGTTGGCAATTCTATTATCGTTCTATACTGACGGTAGTCATCCATAATTTCATCTATACAATACTACATCCATTCGGTATAAACGGATGGAACGCCATTGCAATCAGCAGTTCACTAGCGGGCGCCGTCGCAATCCAGACGCTTTTCACCATGAAACGCGACCCGATTTTCCTGGCTGTCAATATCCTAGCCGGCTCGTTTTTAGTCTTCGCCGGCCATGTGGAAAATTATGCCTGGGTCAACACATTTCTGTTGCTGTGCTTCTTGCAGGTTAAGTACAATTTAGAAAATCGTGGATCGTTATGGCTTTCGATAACCTTCTATTTATTGGCCTGCCTATCGCATATGCTGGCCATTTTTTACGCCCCAGCCATACTCTATTTTGTGTGGCGAAAAAAGGAAATCAATCCGCTTGAAATTCTGATCCCCGTCATCGCGTTTACAAGCACGATCGTGATCTTATGTCTCGGATTCACCATGCTGGGAACAGACATCGGAACCGAAAGGCTTGTGCCTTTTTTCGAAAAAACAGCGAAAAATCATCATTTCACCTTTTTCTCTTGGGCGCATCTCGAAATTCTTTTCTATTTTCACCGCCATGCCGCTTTCTTGGGAATTCCATTGGAACTACCGCTTCTCTTCTTCTTCCGAAAATACATCCAAACCGATTATGATAAATTCCTCTTACTCTGCGTCCTTTGCGGGCTGTTTTGGACAACCATCTGGCATCCCGATTGGGGACGTCACGACTGGGATTTATTCAGCCAATTCGGAATCCCCCTCCATGTATTACTTGGATGTATACTCAGTGAACGCTTTTCGGGTTCATACACACAGTTTTGGCCGTTCAGGAAAAAATCATGACTTCATTACAAGGAAAACGCATTCTAGTCAGCCGCAATGCCGAAGAACAAGAAGAAACCGCTGCACAAATCAGGGAATTCGGCGGAATTCCGATCCCCTGCCCCGTCATTTCCATTCAACTTCCATCGGATACCGAACCGCTCGACACGGCAATCCGTGAACTCTCTACTTTCGACTGGCTCATCTTTACCAGTGCCAATAGCGTTCGTTTTTTCATAAAACGAGTTCACGATCTGGCCATGGATATCACCCAACTGGAAAAGGTAAAAAAAGCCGTCATCGGTCCCAAAACCAAACGGCAACTCGAATCCCACCATTTCTCCACCGATTTTACGGCGGCACGAGCAACAGGAAAGGAATTTCTGGAAGAATTTTGCTGTTCTCATTCCATCGCCGGAAAACAGTTTTTACTACCATTATCGAACATTGCGCACCGAACAGTCCCCGAAGGGCTGCGTCAAAATAACGGTTTCGTCACCGAGGTGGTTGCTTACTGCAATGAAGCCGTGACGGAATTACCGCAAGAAATAATTCGACAATTGAAATATAAAGAAATCGGCTGGGTATTGTTCACAAGTTCTTCCACTGTTCGCAATTTTTTCAATTGCCTGCAACACGAACCGGAAGCACGGGAAGGAGTAAAGGCCGCATCGATCGGCCCTTCGACCAGCGCAACACTCCGGGAATACGGCATCGAGCCTCATACCGAAGCCCAAGAACATACACTCCACGGATTATTACACGCAATGGGTAAGAACGAATAAAAAAAAGTGGGCAGATCCAAAGACCTGCCCCAGCATATATCCCTTCACTTGTTAAAGGCTTTTCACTTGTTAAAAGTTATTTCTTTAAAATATATTTATACGACACCTTGATCCAACATCGCGTCGGCGACTTTCAGGAACCCGGCAATATTGGCGCCGGCAACATAATTTCCTTCCATACCGTATTCTTCAGCAGTCCGCCGTGAATTTTCATGAATGCTCCTCATAATCAGCTGCAATCGCTGATCCACTTCGTCGCGTGTCCACGAAAGGAACTGAGAGTTTTGCGCCATTTCCAATCCGGAAACCGCCACCCCGCCGGCATTGGCCGCCTTACCCGGACCATAAAGAATCTTGCTTTCGAGGAAGCAATCGACTGCTGCCGGTTCGGAGGGCATGTTCGCCCCTTCGCTGATCACAAAGCACCCGTTTTTCACCAGAGTCTTCGCGTCTTCTTCGCTGATTTCGTTCTGAGTTGCACTCGGGAACGCGCATTGGCAGGGAATATCCCACGGACGAGCACCTTCTTTGTATTCCGACCCCGCGAATTTTTCCGCATACTCTTTAACCCGGCCGCGCCGGACATTTTTCAGATCCATGATAAAAGCAAGTTTTTCCGCATCGATGCCGTTTGGATCATGGACCGTCCCGTTAGAATCGGAAATGGAGACACACTTGCCGCCGAGTTCATTCACTTTTTCAATCGTATATTGCGCTACGTTTCCCGAACCGGAAACAGCACAGGTTTTGCCTTCGAGCGAGTCATTGCGAGTACCGAGCATCTCCTGCGCGAAGTACGTAGCACCGTACCCGGTCGCTTCCGGCCGGATCAGCGAACCACCCCAATTCAAGCCTTTGCCTGTCAATACGCCGGTAAATTCATTACGAAGACGTTTGTATTGCCCGAACATGAAACCGATTTCACGGCCGCCCACTCCGATATCCCCGGCGGGAACATCCGTAGCGGCGCCGATATGGCGGCACAATTCCGTCATGAAAGATTGGCAGAAGCGCATCACTTCATTATCGGATTTGCCTTTAGGATCGAAATCGGATCCACCTTTACCACCACCCATCATTAATGTCGTCAGTGAATTTTTAAAAATCTGTTCGAAAGCCAGGAATTTCAGAATGCCCAAATAAACCGTCGGGTGAAATCGGAGCCCGCCTTTATAGGGACCAATTGCACTGTTGAACTCGATCCGGAAACCGCGATTGACCTGCACCTTTCCCTGATCGTCAATCCAGGGCACTCGGAACATCAATACACGTTCCGGCTCGGTGATTCGCTCCAAAATTTTGTTATCCCGGTATTTCGGATGACGTTCAATCGCCGGCTCCAAGGATTCCAGCACTTCCTTGACCGCCTGATGAAATTCCAACTCTCCCGGATTTCTCTTCTCTACTAAATCTAAGACTTCAGTGATGTACGACATGAATTTCTCTCCTTTATCTTTTCTCGGCTGTAAGCCTGTATTTATTTTGAACCAACGTCCAGTACGTTGATTGAACCCGGTGTACTATTCTATAATATATGGCAATATACAGCCAAATTTTAATGGCAATGCGCTTCCAATAATAAAAGCAGGCAATAGGATTGTCAAGCTGAAAATTCAAAATGAAGCCTTTTTTTTGATTTTTTTTCATCCTACTCAGCGAAGATCAGCATAAATACCTTATTTATATGGATTTATAATCAATTCTGATCGGCAGCATATATTGATGGTAAATGATATACTTCTCTGTATCGGTTTTATTCACTCCTTCGGTGAATAGAGAAAAACAAGAAATAAACAACTATATTATGCATATATTTCCATTAACTCACTTGATTGTGGGGTAAAATAATGGTAATTTAAAGCAATTATGAGTCTTTCACCAGAGGATTGACATTGAAAGAGATAAATCCAAAACAAAAAGTAGCCATTCTCAGAATTTTACGGGATGCGACGGAACCAATTGGAAGCGCCGCCATTGCAGAAGAATTGGAAGCATTCGGATACGAATTAAGCGGCCGAACCATTCGTCTCTATCTCCAAGAAATGGAACACGACGGCCTGGTCACCCCTGCCCGCAGAGGCCGGGACGGTGGACGTACTATCACTGAAAAGGGATATGAAGAAATCCATAACGCCCTCGTCTCCGACCGTGTCGGCTTTATGGCCTCCAAAGTGGATGAACTCGCATGCAAAACCACCTTTGATCCTGTAACACGAAAAGGATTGATCGTTCTCAATCTGACCACCATCGACGCCATCAATTTGACACCGGCTGTCCGGGAAATGATCCGCGTGTTCGACGCCGGCATGGGTATGGGACAATTCGTCGCATTTGCCCGTGGCGGTGAACGCCTCGGGAGTTTCTATGTCCCCCCAGGCAAAATCGGAATCGGAACGGTCTGCAGCGTTACGATCAACGGCATTTTACTCACCGCCCGCATCCCGGCAGTCTCCTGCTTCGGCGGAGTGCTCGAAATCAACGACCGGACTCCCGTTCGCTTTACCGATGTCATTTATTACAACGGCACATCTCTCGATCCTCTCGAAATCTTCATCAAAGGCGGCCTGACTAGTGTTCGAAATGTCGCACGAACCGGCCATGGCAGCATCGGAGCCAGTCTCCGCGAAATCCCGACGGCTTCTCTGGCGGAAACCAAGAGAATTCGTGATCAACTTGAAGAAATCGGGTTGGGTGGGATACTCTTGCTTGGAAAACCAAATCAATCGATCCTGGAATTTCCCATTGAAGAAGGACGAACCGGCATGATCGTCACGGGCGGATTGAATCCGACAGCCGCCATCGAAGAAGCCGGCATCCCGACACAAAATTTTGCTCTCAGCACATTGATCGAATTCGAAAAATTGATTCATTATAAAGAAATGGCTCATCAAATCGAGCAGGATGATTTCCATCAATCACTATAAAGGATGCAACAGCAAAAAAGTCAAAAATTGTGGTGCGGACATCCTGTCTGCACATCATTATGCTGCTTTTATCAAAAATATCACACTTTTTTGCCTCTGCATCACAAAGGATGAACAATGTCTTCACAGGAAAATTCCTTGAGTACCGGCTTACCCGGCTTGGATGAGGTTTTACAAGGATTGCAGACGGGCGACAATGTCGTCTGGCAAGTCGATTCCATCGATGAGTATCAGGAATTCGTCAACCCGTTTTATGAAAATGCCCTCAAAAATAACGACAAATTGATTTATTTTCGATTTGCACGCCATCATCCGCTGATCCCGGAAAAAGTAGGCGCTGAAATTCATCACCTCTCTCCGGATCAAGGATTCGAGGCATTCATCACGACAATCCATGAAATCATCGAACAAAACGGACAAGGCGGCTTTTACGTGTTTGATTCCTTGTCCGAACTGGCGCTCGATTGTTACAGCGACCGGATGGTCGGCAATTTTTTCGTGTTGACCTGCCCCTATCTTCTAAAACTGGGAGCCATCGCCTATTTCGCCGTATTGCGGAATTCCCATTCCTTTCATGCAGCGTCCCCGATTACGGAAACGACACAACTGCTGCTTGATGTCTATCGCTATCAAGAAAACATCTATGTGCATCCACTGAAAGTGTACGGCCGATTTTCACCCACGATTTACATGCTTCACAAATGGGAAGATGACCGTTTCCTTCCGGTGACGCATAGTCATCAAATCGCGGAAGTACTCACCTCCACCTCCCAAACCGTCTTGGAAACCGCCAGCTATCAAATGGGCGTCTGGAACCGCATGTTTCTGCAAGCCGAAGAAATGTTGGAAGCGCATCGCAGAGAAGAATGTTCGAAAAATACGATCGCCGTGCAGTTCGAACGATTGCTACAAATGATGTTCTCCCGCGATGAACGCGTCTTGCGCCTGGCGAAACGATATTTAACACTCAACGACATTCTTGAAATCCGCAAACGTATGAACGGAACCGGATTCATCGGCGGCAAAGCCGTCGGCATGATTCTGGCCCGGGCGATTTTACTTCAACACAATTCGCGTTGGAATGAGATTCTTGAAGTACACGACTCGTTTTATGTCGGCTCCGATGTGTTTTATACCTTCCTCGTCGTCAACGACTGCTGGTGGCTGCGAAAAAAACAGAAAGACCCGGAAACCTTCCTCGACGACAATGCGGAAGCCCGGCAACGCATCCTCAACGGGAAATTCCCCGATTATATCATCAAACGCTTCTCCGACATGCTCGATTATTTCGGCCAATCTCCCATCATCGTCCGCTCGAGCAGTTTGCTCGAAGACACCTTTGGAAACACCTTCGCCGGAAAATACGAAAGTGTGTTCTGTGTCAATCAAGGCTCGCGCGAAGAACGGCTCGAGAAATTTCTCGACGCGGTCCGCACGATCTACGCAAGCAGCATGAGCGAAGAAGCACTCACCTATCGCGCCAAACGGGGAATCCTGGACATCGATGAACAAATGGCACTCCTTATTCAGCGCGTGTCCGGCGCTAAATACGGCATGTACTTTTACCCGCAGATGGCCGGAGTCGGAATTTCGTTCAACCCCTTCGCCTGGAGCGAATCGATCGATGCGAACGCCGGCGTCATCCGAGTCGTCTTCGGATTGGGCACCCGCGCCGTGGAACGAAGCAGCGACGATTTCACCCGGCTGGTTCCTCTGAACGCGCCGACCCTGCGCCCGGAAAACAACGCCCAAGAAATCCGCCGCTATACGCAGCGGAAAGTCGATCTCCTCGATTTGGAAATCAACGAATTGACAACCCACATGTTTTCCGAAGTTCTTCAAAAAAGCGATTCACTACCCGCTCATTATTTCTATTCCATGGACGAAGAATTTTCCAATTTGTCACGGGGATTGGCCTCAAGCGGTCCCCCGCCCCGTACTCTCTCTTTTCACCAAATTTTCGAGCAGTCATCATTCATTGAAGATATGCGGAAAATGCTCCGTACTCTCCAAGATGCCTACGAACATCCTGTGGACATCGAGTTCACAACCATTTTCACCGGTCTGGAATCCTACAAAATCAATTTACTGCAGTGCCGTCCTTTTCAATACAAAGGGGATACCGTCATCAAGCCTCCCCCGGCAGATTTGGATCAAGACGCGATTCTCCTCGAATCACACGGCGCTGTAATCGGCCACAGCCGCGTCGCCGCCATCGATCGTATCATCTACGTCGTTCCCTCCGTATACGGTCAACTTCCGCTCAACGATCGCTATTCCATCGCCCGCCTGATTGGCCGCCTCACCCGCCTGAAAGAAGACCATCCCCCGCAAACCACCATGCTGATCGGCCCCGGCCGCTGGGGAACCACAACCCCTTCCCTCGGCGTTCCCGTCTCGTTTGCCGAAATCAACTCGGTCTCCATCCTTTGTGAAGTGGTGGCCATGCGGGAAAATTTGGTTCCGGACGTATCGCTGGGCACACATTTCTTTAGCAACCTGGTCGAATTGGAAATCCTATACTTCGCCCTTTTCCCCGGCAAAGAAGGACACTCCCTCAATACGCAATCCCTCGAGTTAGCCCCGAATCAACTATCGAAATTAATCCCCAGCGCAGAAACTCACGCACAAGCAGTACGAGTCATCGATATCACAGACTTAAAAAACATCCTCTCGATACGCATGAATGCAAACGCCTTTTCACAAAAAGTGATCTGCTACCTCGAACAGAAAAACACATAATCAAAAGACAGCCCAGTAGGGTGGGATGAATGAAATGAATCCCACAACGAAGATACGGGAAAGTGGGTTTCGCACGGCTCAACCCACCTTACTCGGCTTTTAACGCTCATTCCTCCACTTCATACCGCACTACCCCGCTTTGCAAAAACTCCACCC
>CAYPPG010000001.1:0-311634 GCA_964412555.1 uncultured bacterium | reverse complement strand
GGGGGGTATGCACTGGCTTCTCCTCCTTTATCCATACCAAACAGCGAAGAACCAGAAATAATCCCAAAGAATATAATAATGAAATATTTTGAATACCTTTGCATATGATAAAGCGCTTTCATGTTTTGCTCCTTTCACGTTACTGGATGAGTAGAGTAATATTTATTTTAAATTTGGTGATGAATGGCGGTGATCTAGCCGATTCAAAATAATGTAAACATTCACATTGTTTGCTGTAATTAAGCACAAACAATAATGGAAAATCCAGGATAGAAGATTCCGTGATGCTTTTTATATCTTTATCCTATACTAAATAAAATAAATATCCCATAAGGATAAATATCCCATTCGGAATCCAATGTCAATAGCATTTCCCAATTTTTCCAAAACCGCGAACCACCGTCACTTCGCACTTTTTTCATCTTCCTCGAGAAAAAGCCTCCAAACACATCTTTGAATCGGAATTCCCCTTTCTTGGAGTTCGTGAATATCCTCTTGGATTTGACGTTGTGTTACACCAAATCGGCTGGCTAGTTGGCTTGTCATCCACTTTTTCGGCTCTTTTCGCACCATATTGACGATCTCCGCCATGCGCCGTTCATGATCCAATTCTTTTTCCCGTATCACCGAAGGCCCCGGATGATGTTTCTTGTATTGCTTCAAGATTTTGTTCGCCCACGCTCTTCCACCTTCCTCCAGACAAACATGAACGCACCTCATAAGCACATCCGGATCGACGGGTTTGGCGAGCACGTAATACGCCCCATAATCGAACGAATGCGCTTTCTCTTTGACATCTTCAGTCAGGTAACCGCTGATGAAAATCGCCGGAATATAGGGATACATTTCACGAAGCGTCTTGAGCACCTGCAAACCGTCAACATCCGGAAGCCGGTAATCCACCAGGCAAATCTCGATATCCTTCTGTTTCAATGCTTTGAAAGCATCCTGGCCGGTAGACGCATGATGAACATCGAGTTCTGGGATGAACGAGGCGCGAATCGCCCGAATAAAACTTGTATCATCATCGATAATGAGCATTCCTGGTTTCATTTCGCTCATGGTAGCCACCCATGTGATACAACACTTGGATATAGAAACAAAAGGCAAGAAAAGCACAAATACAATAACATGAAAATCAATTTATGTCATTATTTTTTAATTCAATTGTTGCAATTTATGATTATTTCATGATTCTGCAATATGCGGAATATGATTTAGATGTGAGAATCAAAACTCGATTATTTTCGGGGGTTGGGGTTTGTTTGATTCGTAGAGGGAAAGAATGGAGGCTAAACATGAAAACGGCGCCTCAACCGGCGCCGCTTCAGCCACATCGTCCTCAACTCTGAAAATTGGATTCTCAGAAATAGAATGTCGATTTCTTAGTCATCATATCAATATATGGAATAAAAAGCAAGTCTAATTTCATTTTTGGGTTCGTCATGATTGACATGAGCGCAATTGGTTGGTATTTTGAATGCATCAAAAGGCCCTCTTTTTGTCTATGTCACTATTTTGTTTCTGAGGCGCCGTGCACAATCGCGTGAAGTGGAGGAAGAAATACCGTGGATATTTTGAGAAATGAACGGTCCGGCCAACCTTCTTCGGGCCAAAGTTCACCTGTGACGTCCGCTACCCAGCGCCGAGATGAATCACCCTATACCACTCTTGGCAAGGACACAGAGTTTGAAGGGACTCTGCGTTTCAAGGAAGGTTTGAAGATCGAAGGGAAATTCAACGGCGATATTTCGTCCGAAGGGTATCTCATTATCGGTAAAACCGGTGAGGTGAAAGCGGAAATCGCCGTGGGCAGTATCATTGTGGAAGGGAAAATCACCGGGAATATTGTGGCTTCCGATTTGGTGGAATTGCGCAGCTCCGCCGAATTGCGGGGGGACATCACCGCTTCGAAGTTGAAAATCGAAGAGGGTGTGGTCTTTGTAGGGAAGTCGGATGTACAGCCAAATAACAGCCGGAAACCCGGTTCCGAACCAAAACCGGCTCCAAAACAGCAAGAGCCTCCGAAAGAAGAAAAAAAGGATAAAGCTCCGGCAGGAAAGTGAGCGTTCATCTACCTTCGAAAATTCAACTTGCTCGTATTCCCACTCCAATTGAACCGCTTGAGCGGCTTAGCCGAGAATGGGGGGTTGATCTATGGATCAAGCGCGATGATCTAACCGGTACGGAGTTGACCGGTAATAAAATTCGCAAGTTGGAATATCTTCTATCGGACGCCATTACTCATAATTGTGATATCATCGTGACCTGCGGAGCAACGACCTCCAACCACGCCCGCGCCACGGCAATTGCTGCTCGCAAATTAGGGTTGAATTGCCTTTTGATTTTAGCCGGTGATCCACCTGCCTACGCTCGAGGAAATCTGCAACTTGATTTGTTGATTGGTGCTGAAGTTCGATATATTACGAGAGAACAATACACCGATCGAATTGAACAAATTTTACTTGAGACTGAAAATGAATTAAAAAATGAGGGCAAGAACCCCTATATCATTCCAACCGGCGGATCAAATTCCGTTGGTTTACTTGGATATGTGGAAGCAGTGGAGGAAGTCAAAAGCCAGTGCGCTGAAATGAACTGGAAACCGGATTTCCTCGTTTGTGCAGTCGGGTCCGGTGGAACGTATGCAGGGTTGTTTTTAGGAAATGTTCTTCATGAGATGAATTGTTCGATTCTGGGTACTCTTGTATGCGGTTCGATTCCATCATTTGAGAAAAAAATTATGGAGGATATCCAGGAAGCATGCAAGCGTTATGATTTTGCATGTGAAACGGTACCGAAGAATATTCGGTTGATCGATGGATATATTGCCGGCGGGTATGCGAAAACGAATTCGGAACAGTTGGAATTCATACGGCATGTGGCTCAAGAAGAGGCGGTTATTTTAGAACCGGTT
Organism: uncultured bacterium; assembly: GCA_964412555.1. Taxonomy (GTDB): domain Bacteria; phylum Hinthialibacterota; class Hinthialibacteria; order Hinthialibacterales; family Hinthialibacteraceae; genus CAYPPG01. The sequence continues at coordinate 308,717 of CAYPPG010000001.1, read as the reverse complement.
TATACCGGCAAGACATTCTTTGGAATGTATAAGGAAATTCAGGCTAGCCGAATCCCAAAAGAAAGTAAAATTCTTTTTTTTCATACCGGCGGTATTTTTGGATTATCCGCGTTTGCGGAGCAGATGACTCGAGAGTGGAATTCAGTTTCTTTTTGGCCGGATTATTTTTAATTACATCAAGTCGGGAATTTGTCCATCGAACAATCGAATAAATTCTAAGTTTTTTTCATATACAACATGTTGGGCAAATTATCGTAGATGAAATACCTTATATTGTGGTAATTGAAGCGAAACAATGTTTGAGATATGCTACGTACACAGATTTGATGTTTCGTTTTTAAGCGATTTTCTTGACAAACATTTTTAATGAGGGCTTGCTATACCATATTTAGTGTCTGGAATGAGTTGGATTTTTATGTTGTGTTCGATTCATACACGATTATCCCCCGATTTCCTTCAACTTGACATTCTTGTTTGCGGCATTATATAGTTACATTTAGCCTTCTTGTGTTCATGATGTTTGAAAGTAGGAGTGTTCGATTTTTTGTACATTTTCACAGGCGGTTTTCTTACACGGTTCCATCTGTTTTGTTCACAAGGTATTCCTGAGTTCATGGGGCAGAAAATCTTTGGACGGGATGTAACGGATGTGTAACCGCGTTAAAATGGATTTTTATCTGGTGGATTTCTGTGTGGTTAGGAATCCGAAAGGATAATCAAGAATATAAATATAATCTATCCAATAATCAAAGAATTATTTCGAAGAGGAGTAGCATGAGACGCTTACATCGAAAATTATGGCGAATTTCCTTTGTGGCCTTGGTTTGTGCGTTGATGGTATTTGGAGGAGTATCTCCTTATGTTGGCGCACAGGAAGAGGACGTGGTACCAAACGGAATTGCTCCCTTGTCCAAAAGAATTTCGTTATTAAGTATTCCCTTGGCTAGCTATCCGTTTATTCAACGCGGAAATTTCAGCGTTGTACCGACAATCCGTTTTCAAGAAGTGGTCGAGATCAAAGTGCAATTCGAAGATCGAACTACTGACGAAGAGGGAAATTCTATTTCCGGTTTGAATATTCGAGAAGATTTTCTGCCTCTGACTGCGTCGGCGATGACGAGCGGTTTGGCTTTGTATAAAGAAACCGCCGGCTCGAATGAAGGATTCAATTTTGCTGTCGGTGATCAAAACAGCGATACTCCGATCGATTTGAAAGAACCGCCAACAGTTGAGACTGATCCGACTAATCCAGGCCATTTTATTGTGACTTTCAAGCCGCGTACCGGTACAACTCGTTTGAATACTTTGATGGATCAATCTCCTGACTTTTATATTGTTGCTCAAACCAGCGTCGATCTTCTTCATGGAGATACTTTCGAAGTGAGTATTCCTGCAAACGGGATTACGATTAACGATCTTCGCAATCCGTTGCCCGATAATACACTGTTCGAGAATCGTTTCCCCAGCGAAGAATTTGCCGAAGAAGTGTTTCCTTCTCCGAGTCCGGATATTTCTCCTTCCATTAATAGACTCTTTATTGATCCGGCTGTGTTTCAGGGAGATATTGTTTCAATTGTCAGTACCATCGACGAAATCAACAACAGCAATCGGATTGATGCTTCTTCCGAGCCGACAACGGTTTTAGGGATTGATTTTGTCGGTCGTGAAGACCAACAATATTTTATTAAAGAAGTGCGAATAAATTGGCTTGGTCTGAATTTAAAAGCCGTAGGTCGGTTGATGGCCAATCTGACGAAGCAGGAATATACCGGTGGCCGTTCCGCGGGTTTATTTGCCGCAGCACCGGCCGGTATCATGGAACAATTAAACTTTTATCCATCCTTTTTTTACAGTCCATGGTTTTATAACTTCCCAGTCGACGCCGAAACCGGTGAATTGCTTTTAGAAACGCGTACCGTCACGATTGGCGGAGAAGCGACGGACATTACCTATCCGTTGACAATGCCGCTCGATAATTTCGGTATCCCACGAGAGACATTCATTCTCGGAATGGATTCGGTTGGAGACAACCCCGCTCACTTTACCTCCTATGTGCCCTTCGGTCCCCGTGATCCGATGAAAGACGAGTTAAGCCCCCGATTGGTCACTCAGGATATTTTGGAAAATTTCATTCCCGATGGTTTAGGTGGGGCCTTCCTGTATCGGGAGGTGGGAGGTACCCGCGGGAAATATGATAAGGGAGTCGATCAACTGATCAAACTGGATGCCGATCAATTTGAGGTGATTCCATTCTCTATTTCTCCGGATGAAGTCAATGAACAGGGATCTCCCCTTCGGCGGCTTCTTACCCGCATGATTCCCGGAGCCATCGGTGGAACCGGTGGTGGAAGCATGTTGGGGAAAGAGGTCGTACCGTTCTTGTTCGGGGACGATAATCTGGCCTCTTCTTTGATGGGGGTTGTTGAAATGCCCGATCCGGCGGATAGACCTCCATTCGGTTCTTTGGAATGTTATATGGATCCGGATTGCTTTTTCTTTGATTTGATGATCAATGTTCTGCGTCCTTATCTTGGTTTGACAGAAGGGCAGATTCGCTATTTGTTTGAAAAAACCGGTGAAAACGGTCGAACCAATGCCGAAGAGCTTTTTGGTTTTCCAATCGTTCAAGGATTTACGTTCGTGATGCCGGTGGCACAAGATAATGCGCTTAGCAATCTATTGGCTCCTACCAGCCGGACGGGTCAAAATGCGGGAGCGGATATTTTCTTTGGCATTCAAACGAGTGACAAATTACGAAATTTGGACTCGTTCATTCCCTTTATCGGAGCGGAAGATGTAATCGTCGGTACAAATGTGACCGGATTTACACAAGGCGCAACCGAAGGCGTCCGAGCCGTTCCCTCCGTAGCGAGTATCGGTGTTGGACGGCAGAATACCGGAAATACATATGCGATGATCGGTCGTCCCCGTCCACGATTTCAGTTTCAAGATTTAACACAGCCGGGCGAAGGCTTGTTGGCGAGCAATGACAATATTCTTCTCGACAGTTCGATGGAATCCCCCCCAAAAGCGGTCGTTGGAATCGATGCAGTCGATTTTGGACAAAATGCTACGCTTGTAATCAATGATCATGCCATTGAACCCGATACGTTCGATACGTTTTTCACGGAAAACGTTGTATTCAGCGAGGTTCAAATCGACTTTTTACCCGGGACACAATCGATTGCTTTTAATCCGGGAATCATTGGAGTCATTCCTACTCAATTGGGCGTCAGTCTTCCATTGCAACGAATTGTTTCCAGTCATCCCATCGCTATATACATGGATGATGATACGCCGGCAGGTGATTTTTATGATGATGACGGCGATGGACTTATCGACGAAGAATATTACAACCTGATCGATGATGATGGAGATGGATTGATCGATGAAGATCTCGGTGACTTAACCTCTGCCGGAATCAATGGAATTTATGACTCCGCCGATCGTTATATTCCTCATGATAAAGACAATATGGGTTCGACCACTAGTTTTGAACAAGCAGCTTATGCGTTTCCACCGAATGATCAGACAAAATACCAAGATTATATTACGGCGATCGAACCTGAAGATGATCCAATTGAACTGGAAGAAGGAGATCTGTTACCATTAGATTATAATGAAGGTACCTTTTTCGCTGAATTGGACTTACGAGCTTTGAATTTCTCGAGTTATAGTGTTCCCCGCCAATCGATTTATCCTCCCCAAGGGGGACGTCCATTTGGAGTAACGGCCGGTCCTCCATTCGATCCGCCTGAATATAATCAAGGGGCTTATTCGAACAGTGATCCGTTCTCCGGATTGGTTGACCTGGTTCCAGCCATTCGTGGCGGCGGTGCGGATTTTGAAAATTTCCCCTACTTCCCAGATGATTTGTTCGTAGAGGATCCCGCTAGCGGCGATGTCATTTGGTTGATCGATTTGCAGGGAGATATGCCGGTTCTTGCCGATCCGGATGGAGATGTACCTCGGGGCTTCGCTTTATCGATGGCAAATGCTCTCAGAATCCCCAATCCACTCCGCGGATTTATGCGAGTCGGAAGTGTACCGATGGTTATTGACGTTGAGGGGGAAAGTACGGATAGCCAGAATCCACAAGGCGATAATATTTTGGATCCGCCCATTTATACACAATTTGGTTTCTATGTGCAGGCGGCAAATGATGACGGCGCGATTGCAGATTACGTCGGTAATGTAATAGATGCGTTGCAGCAAGCCTATGACAGCGCCCGGGATACGATTGAACAGTTCAATGAAGCTGTTGCCGATGCGGAAGAAGCGGCTGCAGAAGCAGAAGAACCTACCGAACCGGAATATCCTGAATTGCCGGAACCTCAGGAATTGACCGTGCCGAATCCATACGATACGTTGGGATTGGCCGATTTTCTTGACGGGGGTAACTACGATACTAATTTCCAATATCAATTACAACTTCCGGATGAAAACTTCGGGCCGCTGGCGGGGAATGATTACTTTATAGTGTTGCGCGCCGCTCCCGAAGCCCGTGTCGGAGAAACGTTTAAAGTGCGCATTCGTTCCGGACAGAGGAATGCGGTGCTCCAAACCTTTGATGAACAAACGGGCGAATCTACTCTTATTCCCGCTCCGGATGGGGGCATTGCTTATCATTCCTATGTGGAAACAGACTTTGGTGCGGCTCCGGATTCGTTCCGTAATGTCAGCAAGAACCAGATCACGACGGAAGAGATTGTGGTCCAAAGCCGGAACGTGCCTCCTTCGATTCAGTTTGTCTCTCCCGGTTCCGGGTTGAATTTGGCTTCCGCCGATTTTGAGTTTGATATCGTCTTCGAAGCGAATGACCCGGATAATGTGGCGCAAATTGTTTTGTTTGTCGATACGGACAGCCTTGATTTCGATGGAAGTATGATTCCAGGGGCGCTTTTGCGGGAGGGATTCGATACGACGTTTACGATCAACCTGCGCGATGATATCGACGATTTTGATCCGACACAAGAATATTTCATATATGCCCGGATCGATGACGGGGTGAATCCTCCAGTCTATACGTATGCGGATGGACCGATTCAAACGATTTCGGGAGTTACAGAACCGAGTGATCCGGGAACGGGCACCGGTGGTGGTGGAATCGTTGTGACAGAAGATCTACCCAATCCCATCGATTACATTAAGTTGACCAATGATGGCCGTATGTTCAGTCTTGGTGACGCTCCTTCTTTCGATGACCTTACAGGTACCGAGCCGATTGCCGATATGGAACTCACGCCAACTTTATCCGGTGTAATTGCCGTGCAAGTGAACGGTCAAGTGATCGCTACCGGAGATTTGGGTGTATTTCGTACCAAACTTCAGCCCAATAGTGAACTGTTATTCTCCCCGGAAAACACTGCGTACTATGATTCGGCTTCCGGTCAAGTGATCGTTGATGCTACGGAAAGCCCGATTGAGATCGAACGGGTGCGGGACATTGAAGTGGATTTTGGAAATGGAGCCATTTATATCTTGGACGGTGACGGTGACATGATCTTTCTCGGGGAAGCCAATACTTCCCTACACCCAATCGGAACGGTATTGGATTTATACCGGGATATGGAACTTACACCAGCCGGAGATCAAATGTATTTCCTCACCGGAAATGGTATGCTCACCACAGCCGGCGGAGATGCGGTCTCGGATTGGCCGGGAATGGTTGAAGGAGATATTTACCGAGACATGAGTCTTATCGTTACCGGGACCACCGTTTCAAGTGTCGTTGTGACAGATGCGAACGGAAATATCACAGTCTCCGGTTCTGCAACTCAGTTGGAGTCTTTACAGCCTCCGGAATCCATTCCTGAAGGGACAATTCGCCAAGTGAAACTGTTCCCCAACACGACCGATATGGTGATGTTGGTCGAAGGAAGTGGAAAAGTTCACATTTTAACGGAACAGTCGGATCTCGATATCCCGACGGACGGTTTGGTCTTCTCGGACACGCCGGGAATTGATGATGATAGGGTTGTTGATGTCGAAACCGCCTCCATCAATCTACAATCGGTCGTGGATGTTGTGCGGGATATTTTAGAAGGCATTCAAAATGAGAATATCGATCAAATCATGGCCTATGCCGATTCGACGTACAAGGACCGAACCGGAGCAGATGCGCAAGGATTACGTTCATCGTTAATGTCATTCTTCTCCTTTTATGAAGTCGAAACCTATACCGAATCGTCGAATCAGAATTCATTTACTCTCACGACCCAAGGGGATACTGTGAATGCTCAGGTGCAAGTGGATGTCAGTGTTTATTACCCGACGATCGATTACATTATTCCCGATGTGGAACAAGGCGCATTAGCAGGAGAACTTTTTGCGACAATGCTCTTCCAGCAAAGAGTTCCATTTGATCAAACGATGCGGATAAGAGAGGTTTCCGATGGGCGAGGTTGGGGTGTGACGCTGTATGAAATTCGTGATTTTGGCCGTCAAACCAATGAACTTATCAATACTCAGGATGTTGAATATCAAGATATTGTTTTCCTTACAAAACAAACCCCGAATACTCGTCTCGGATTTTACACACCGCGTTCGAAGGGCGTTGATCCGATTAAGACATTCTTCCTGGATGTCAATGAAAATGATCCGATCGCTCCATTCAATATCTTGGCCGTATTTCAGGAAGCCTTCTTGAATCGGGACAACGCGCCCCCCGCTTTTGAATTCTCTCTTTACACCGGGCAATTTTTGGCCAATGTTGGTTTTGATACCATTAACTTTAATTTCCAACGAACTTCAGGTGGTATCATGAAATTGCGTGGAATGAATCTGCGGCAGATTCTTTCGGAAAACCAGAATGTCCAGCAGATTGGCGGCGGAACCCAGCTTCAGGAATGTCTCACTCAGTTGGATGGAGCAAATCTTGAGTCTCCATTTGGGTTTACATTCGATAGTAGAGGTCCGGTGGCGACGACCTGTCAAAGTGGTGGCGGAGTAGATTTCGCGATGTCAGGAGAAGGTCTACAAGTGTTGAGCCCCGCTGGTGGGATTATGATGTTACCGGAAAATACGAATATCTATTCCATCAATCCGCAGCAATACATCAAAAATTTAAATCGTGCTCTGGTTCGTACGAATCCGTATGATCCGGCAAATGTTGGAACCGGTGGCGGAGGCGGTGTCACGGATCCCGGCTTTAGCGCTACTATTGAAGCGGGCCGTGCCTACTTCGTGATCGCGCGAGACGGTAGACATTATGGATTTATTCAAGTTCCCGCGATCGAGGGCGGTGTTGATCCACTTACTTTGGATCCTCCTGTCTTGACATTTGATTACCGGTACGAAGATTCCTTTATTCTTCCACCAAATTTCTAATAGTAGATAATGATTGAACAAAAAAACGGCGCTTTTCCACGGAAAAGCGCCGTTACTTTTATTCCTCCGCAAGTGTTAATATTGATAGAATATACTGTTTCTCTTCACAACTATTAACACCGGCTGGGCGTCAAGGACAAGCCTTCGGGCTTGCCCTTGGTTATGAGTGACATTTGGCATGGGTAAACTTCTCTTCCCTTTAACGTCCTACCGAATCACGGACTACCCCCGATAGAAGAGTCATGGTACACTATTACTGAATGTTTGTATTTTTCACTTGCGGGTATAATTTACAAATTCATGCAAAGATTTTGATACATCTTGAATTATCCACCGATGAACTTTCCATTCAGTGAAAGGATATATAGATGCGCTCATTGCTGATAGTATTTACATGTGTGCTGCTTGTAGTACTAATCGTTTTTGTCGTTGTAAATGTGCCGACACAATCGAAAAAAGAAATTGCCGTAAAACCGATTGATATTGAACGGCAGCCGAAACCGGTTGTCGAAGCGGACCCGGCGGCAAAGCACATTTTGGATTTTTTCCCTAAAGAAACTCAACCACTGCCGGTACAAGTTCCACCGGACATTACGGAAGTGCCTCAACCTGTTCCGACCGAAGAGCCGGCGGCTTCTCAGCCGAAAGATCGGAAAGAACTGGATAAACATAACTTACTTGCTTACGTCCATGATTGGGTGTATGAGACGTATTCTCAAGTCGGAACGACGAAACTGGGACATATTCGCGATACCCGGCAGAATGTGTTAATCAAGGTTTTTGTAGGGAAGCAATTCGACAATGGTATTGAAGTCACACAATTGACTGCTGAGCATGTTCTTCTGAAATTGGGAGAGTCAACCTTCCGGCTACGTCGAGCGGAAGTGCCTGATTTTTTTGAGGATATAAAAAAGAATCCTCGTGCGCTGACGCCGGAAGAGCAAGCACAAGCCTATGAATACTATATGATTCGCTGGGGCGACAAATTTAAAGAACTGAGCAAAGGATACCAACCGCCGGTCGGGATGCAAAACCCTCGTCCTATAACGGAAGAAGAAAAAGAAAAGGGAAGAGAAGAATATCTAAAACGGTATGGACAAAAATTTGAACATCATGGGAAGAACTATAAAGTTCCTGAAATGAATCCTGAAAAACAACAGGAATTATACCAAAGATACTGGGAAAAGTATCATCCGAATCGAAAAATGCCTGATTTTAGTGGGATGATGCAAAGTCAAATCCACACCGGCCCCGGTGCCCGTGTGCAAGAATAAAATCATTGTGTTTATGAAGAGGATGTAGTTGTATATGGAGAAGTCATCTGTGAAGTTGATGCAATTCTTTTTTTGCTTTTTGATAGGATTATTCGTACTTTCTTGTGGCAATAACGATTCGATATCTGATTCCGATTTCACAAACCAAGATCCGGTGAATTCCGCTTCTACTCCACTGACTAAAGATTCTCAACCACTTTATGAAAACGATCTGTTGGTTGCCGAATGGCGCGGTGGAAAAATCTATCTTTCCCAGATTGATATGGTGATCCGTAAGCGTGTTCAGTATTATATACAATCAGGTAAAGAAGACGCTTTAGTCAAAAAATTCATCGAAAATGAACGGCAGAAAACACTGAATACTCTAGTCGATAATTATTTACTTTTATTGGAAGCCCAGGAACGAAATGTGACTGTCACTCCTGCAGAGCAAGAACAATATCTTCGTGAATTTCGAGGGAATTTCAATACGGAAGAGGAATACCTTGAGCATTTGAAAAAAGCCGGACAAACCGAAGAAGATTTGAAAAAAATCTTGTCCAATGTTCAGCTGGGGCCAAAGTGTCTCGAGGAACGGATGAAAGAAATCCAGGAAAATATGACCGAAGAAGTTTTGAAGGATTATTACCAAAAAAATATCGATTTGTTTTCTCCTCCAGCCCGATATGAATTCAATCAAGTTGTTATCTTGAGCGGAAAGAAACGTTCTCAAGAAGAAGCCAAAGAACTTGCCTCGAAACTCCGTCAAGAAGTGAAAGAAAAAATGGATGCCTTGGAGACGTTCAAGGAAAAACGAAAAGTGATCCAAAATTACGCCATTCAGTATTCGGAAACACCGGATAAAGATTACAATTACGGTTTCGTAATCGTGTACGAACACGAAATGTTCCACGAAAAGTATGAACAAGCTTTTTTTGATGAACTGGCGCGCGTAAAACCCGGCGAATTATCGAACATCGTTCCATTTGAAGATGGATACGCTTTCTTTTTGATGAAGGATACGAGTGCGTCCTATGTACATTCTTTTGATTCCGAGATGGTGAAAAAAACGCTACCGAAAAAATTTGTCAAAGATAAACTCGAAGAATGGCGTGAACAATTGAAACAAAAGTTCAATTTGAAACTGTATGAAGAGAATTTGAAATACAAGGGTGAATCGGATATCGAGCCTTCGAAAAAAGAACGAACCCCTTCTTTTATTCTACCCCTACGTACGCCGTCTAAGGTGAATTGATCTCATCGGATCCTGATGGCATTGTGTGACGATTTGCAGGGAGAGTATGTTTTTATTTTAATAAAGATCTCATTTATTAGAGGAACGGATCTATGGCAATCGAAAAAGAAATCAATCTGTCCGCTGTGTTTCATGTTATGTGGGAAAGGGGAAAACGGATCTTGTTTTTCACTTTCATTGTCATGATGATTGGCGCATTATGCAGTTTACTCATTCATAACCGCTATGGAGCTGAGGCGTTTTTGGTTATGAATAAATCCAAATTGGGGGAACGGACGATGGAACATCCCACTCACCCCATGTACACTTTTCCGCCTTTGATTACTCATAATTCCATTCTTTCGGATTTGATGGATAAATACAATCTGTATGATCCTCCATTTAATTTAAAGTATCCTGAAGAACTTGGAGCACGCATCGGTGTGGATGTTCTGACTCAAACCAGTGTGATGAGAATTTATGCGGAATTGGAAGATGCACAAATTGCCGCCAATGTTGCCAATGACCTGGCGACTGAAGCAGTGCAGGTGAGTAAATCGTTTATCGAAAGTGAAAAAAAATCGAGTATTGAACAACTATCGGTAGAAGTGAACAACATCAGTTCCACGGTTATTGGGTATAGCAATATGTATTTGGACGGTCTTCAAAAAAATTTGAAACCGTTAGCGATCGCGGAATTGGATACCTACAACACCAACATTGCTACCCTCCGGCAGGAACTTGAAACCTTGAATGGTTCTATTATCGAGTTGGAATACCAAGCAGAAGAATTCGAGAAAATTTTCTCGGCGACAACGGAATTCGACATGATCATTCCAACCAAACGATTTGTATTTGAAGACAATGTCATGCTTGAATCCTATCGGGAAAAAAATCCGAATTTCAATATGAGTAATCTCGGGGGGATGACTTTCGTCGCAGAGTCTCTCAATACCGGTTATTTGGAGTTGTTGAAAGAGTACAAAAAATTGATGGTGGATTTACCGGCACGCAAAGAAAAACGCGACGCGATGCAAGCGAGATTAACAGAGCTCGAAAAGGAAAGTAAGGAACTTCAGAAAAAAATATTCGAAATGGACGTCGAAGAAATGATTTTAAAAGCCAACTTGGATCGTGAGTTGGAAGTATTCAGCGGAATCGACAAACAGGAAAGTTGGGCGCCGACGACTGTTATTACCGAACGACAAGATATTTATGTGATTCGGGAAGCAACACCGAGCAAGAAAAAAATGTATCCCCGGCGGTCTCTGATTGTCGCCGTGGTCGGAACCATGGCTTTTCTCATTTCATTTCTCTATTATCTCTTCCTCGATCTATACGGATTGGTCAGTTCCGACGAGACCATAAACACGATCATCGAACCGGAATAAAAGACGAGTGTGGTTTGAGTTACTCGCCTATCAGGAAGAGCATTCACGCTTATCCAAGAACGAAATGATTTCTTTTGCCGTCAGTTCGGAAGTTTTCTTCCCCCCTATTTTCTCGCGTACTCTCTGCAAATCATCTTTCATCTCTTTATATCTGACGGGATTGGTCAATAATTCTTCCGCATTTCGTGCAAGCACCTTCGGTTGACATTGTTCCTGAATAAATTCCGGACAAATCCCTTTTTGAGCGATCAAGTTGACCATGCCGATATAGGGAACGCGCACAAACCGTCTCCCCAAGAAAATATTGATTTTCCCGGTCCGAAAAACGACTGCCATGGGAATACCCAATAAAGCATTTTCAATGGTTGCCGTACCGGAACATGTCCAAGCGAAAGTAAGACTTTTTCTTCTCTCATAAGTAGGATCCCGGCATACTTCAATCCAGGATGGGAGATTATATTGATCCAATATATGTTCGGGCAATGTCTCCGCCAACGGTAAAATAAATTGAACGTGGGGCATAATTTCGCGTACGATTTTTGCCGCTTCGATCATGACAGCAAGTAGATACTTCAATTCGTTGTTTCGGCTGCCAGGTAATAATCCAATTGTCGGGATTTCCGGAAGAATGTCGGTATCTTGGGGCATTCTTTCATGGGCTACGATTCGTTCGCACAACGGATGCCCGACATATTTGGTTTGAATTCCCCGTTTATTGAAAAATCGTTCCTCAAAAGGAAAGATAACCAGTAATTGATCGATAGTTTTTTTCATTGACTGTACGCGTTCTTCTCTCCAAGCCCACACTTGGGGAGCAATGTAGTAAAGAACGGGAATGCCCATTTCATGGGCCTGTTTCGCCAACCGAAGATGGAACCCGGGGAAATCGACAAGGAGAATCGCATCGGGTTTCTTTTCATTCCAAGTTTTCACGGCGAGTTTCTTGATTTTGAATATTTTCGGCAGTTTTTTGATGACTTCGGCGAATCCGATCAATGCCAGTTCGGGAAGTGGAAATAAAATTTCAACACCGGCCGCTTTCATTTTGGATCCCCCGAATCCAAAGAGTTCAATATCCGGATTGGCGTGAAGAAGAGCTTCACACAAACGGGAAGCATGTAGATCGGCGGATTCTTCGCCTACCGAGATAAACAATTTCAATTTTTTTTTCATGTGGTTTTTAGAGTTTACTGCCATTGAAAAGGTTCTCGTTTTCCTAGTTGAATTCCCTTCATGATTTCAATATTTTTCTGAGCGAGATCATAATCTGATTTTGTCTGCAATGCCATGCGGAAATCATATTCGGCGGATACGTAGTCCCGCCTCAAAGCGTGGATTACTCCCCGCTGGTTGTAATAGAGATGAAGACGTTCGGATTGCGTTTGAATCATATGGTCTAATAATCGCTCAAACAAATCAAAAAACTGCCCACTTCTCTGACCTCTCACCATTCCCTCATAGGCGTAGTAGTACCCTGCTTCATACCACTCGAATTGTTCCATCAGATAAGACGCATACATCCACGGTTCAGGATGACGCGGTTCGATGATACAAGCGGCGAGATATTTTTCCAGCGACCGTGAATTTTGATCGGTTTTCATAAGATAGAAACCATGTTCATAGTAAACAACCCATGTGAATCGATCGTAAGGGAAATAATCCGATGTATCTGATTCTGCAAGAGCTTTAGGGCTTTTTATGGCAGCAGACAGGCAAACGAGATTGATGAAAGTGGCAAGAATCAGAATTCCAGTTGTGAGATACGTGAATGTTTTTCTTTTCAACAAATATATTCCTTGCCATGTCAGAGGCAGGAGAATGAGAAGAATGCCAAATCCCATTAGTCTTTCCATGCTATACTCTCCCCATTCAGGAGCCGTAAAATGTGCGATGATTCCCGGAACAAAACCATTGGTTACAGCGCTGATGATTTCCGGCCATGGTTGATAGTGATTCAGTTGAATTTCTCCGCTCACTTCAGCGAAGAGCAACAATAAAGTCCATAATGCCGCGAGACACGACAAGCATTTCAACCACAATTTCGGAACTGTATCGAAAAGAGCAGCAAGTCCCAATAGAAAAAAAGGTACGCATCCCAGCATTCTCCGATTACCGAATGAACCCCCCGCCCACCAGGCGAGATTGCAGGAATAGATGTAAATTTGAAGTAGAACCGGAATGGTGAAAGGAATGAAGCGTTTTTTTGTGAATAAACCAAGGATTCCCAGACCGAATAGAGGTGACCAAGAAATCATCCCGTGAAAATCGGAAAAAAGCATTTTGTAGAGTTCCGGCTGCGTCCATAGCACTTCGTTTGCTCTCGGAATCGCCAGCCAATTGCCGTATAGTTCTTTCCAAACGAGTAATTGAGGAAAAAACACAAAAGCCGAAGTGCAAATCATCAAACTCAATCCGATGATCTGCTTGGTGTAATTGCGCGCACGGTTACCGGAAAAAAAGAGTTCGACAGCGGGAATGATAAGCAACAGTATGTTATGTGGACGCACCAACGCCGCCATTCCCGTCACCGCTCCTATGAGCATGGCTTTTTTTTCGTCCGGTGTTTGTTGGTAGTGACGCAGACTCAACAAAAAAAGAACACTGAAAAATGCGGAAGGAGGATGAGAATCAGCCGAATTGACATAAAGATGGTATGTGAAAGAACTTCCAATCGCTATGAGAGCTGTTGCCCATAAAGAGGAGGATTTCCCGAAACCTTCCAGCCGGCATAAACGATAAGAAAGATAAACGGTGCCACCCCCATACAGCATGGTCGCTCCCAACGAGACAAGCCACATAGCGAACCAATCATATCCGCTACCGGACATGTTCAATCCCAAAAAGGAAACGGGAAAAGAAAGAAAACGGTTCAGCAACAAAAAGGGTGTCCAACAAATTCCTGTTCCCATCGGCCAGTCATTCGCAGGATATCCTTCCGATGAGAGATAGAGTTCATGATACGCGAATGGGAAATGTTCGTACTGATTTGCAAAGCAAAAATCCAGATCATAAACGAGCGAATGGGCAAACGAATAATAAAATGCCAAATCAGGTGGGGCGATGCGAACGCGACCGAACAGAAGCAAAAAAATTGAAAAGAATAGAAAAAATAGGAATCCTTTGGACTTGAACATGGAAATATTAAAAAAATTATAGATGTAGCCTTAGGACAGAGAGATTGAGGGTCGAAGACCACTCCCGTTACAGTGTGGACAGGAATATGTGAGCCGTTTGGTCAGGCTTTTTCCGAGCCGCTGTCTTGTTATCTGGATCAATCCCAGATCGGTGAATTGCATAATGTCCGAAGGTGTTCGGTCTTTTTTCAATTCTCTATCCAGTGCTTTAAAAACTTTTTCCTGATTGCGTTTCAGCCGCATATCGATGAAATCGATGATAATGATACCCCCAATTTGCCGCAGGCGCAGCTGGCGGGGGATTTCCTCTGCCGCTTCCAGGTTGGTTTCAAGGATTGTTTCTTCTTGGGTTTTTCCATCGATGTTCTTGCCGGAATTCACGTCGATTGCCGTCAAGGTTTCCATTTCTTCGATAATAATATATCCGCCACAGTCAAGAGAAACTTGCTTAGTAAACAGACGGTCGAAATCCCGCACCAAGTTATAGGTGCTCCAAACGGAGTGATCTTTGTCCATGTGAAATTTGATTAATTTGTCCGGATTGCTGCGGGGCGCAATCACTTTAAGAAATTGGGCAATACGATATTTCAAGCGAGGATGATCGACTACGATTTCATCAATGGTGGTAGAAAAATTATCCCGTAACACCTTTTCAAACAGTTCGAACTCACGGTGTACCAATTTGGGGCCTTCCGCCACTTCAAAATCTTTTTGTATCCGCTTCCACGTACGCGTGAGAAAACCTAAATCGTGCTGGATTTCTTTCTTACTCCGGCCCTGTGCGGCGGTCCGGAGAATCAATCCTCCTTCCAGCGTAAATTCTTTTTCCAATAATTCATGAAATCGTTTTCTTTCTGCACTATCAAGCATCTTGGACATGCGAATCGCCCTGGCGCCGGGCATGTAAACCAGAAATCGGCCAGGCAGAGAAATTTTTCCTGTTAAGGCGGGTCCCTTATCGGCAATGGCTTCTTTGGAAATCTGCACGAGAACGGTTTGCCCTTCCTTTAAAGGACTTTCTGTTTTCTTTTTTTGTTGGTTGCCCCGCTTTTTTCGATTTCTGTTCATGCGGTTCTCGACGCCGACTTCGCTGAAACTAAGGAAACCATGACGATCCAATCCGATATCCACAAATGCCGCATTTAAGGCGGGAAGAACTTTTTCTACGGTTCCCCGGTAAATGTTCCCCGATGTTCCCCGATCGACACGTTGTTCTTCTTGAATCCAAAAATCGGTTAGACGATCGTTCTCGGTTATCGTGGCAACTTGATAGCCTGCCTCATTGGCAAAGATCATTCTTTGGTTTGTTTTTTTACTGGTTTTTTGTTGAGACGGATGGCTTTTTTGTTTGTTCGATTTCATGTTAGTTGACTCTCAATAAGGAAAAGACAATGACTGCTCATGAAAGAGGGTTCCCCTGTGTATTTGAATCGTCATCATAATTAAAAATTCTACAACGATTGTTCGTGTCAATCAGTCTATCGCTCGTTTTGTTTTTGCCTTGATTATATTATCGATATTATACATCCTATAATTTGAATCATACTCGTTTTTCACAATATTCAAAAGATTACTTATAGGATTGAGCTGTCCATTTTGATTGTATTTTCAAATTTTCGAAGAATCACCGGTAATGATTTCGATGCCGCTGTTGTATTATTGTTCTCAAAAAAAAGAATGTTTTGGTTTTCCCCTTAACTTCATACAACTTCTCTATCATACTAAACAACAATACCCTATTGTTCTCGGACGTGAAATATGGTGAAAAAGCCCATCATTCTTTCAACATGGAAATTTGGTCTAGAAGCCAACGCCGCGGGCTGGGAAGCTCTTACCAGCGACGGGACGGCACTGGATGCTGTGGAAGTGGCCGCCAATGTGACTGAAAACAATCCGGAGATTACCAGTGTCGGTTATGGAGGCTTTCCGAATGAGATGGGGGTTGTTCAATTGGATGCCGCCATGATTGATGGAAGAACCGGAAAAATGGGTTCGGTTGCCGCGATTGAAAATATCCGGAATCCTTCTTCTGTCGCCCGAAAAGTGTTGGAAGAAGGAAAACATATTATGCTGGTCAGCGAGGGAGCGAAAGAATTTGCACTCAAGCATGGATTCCGGGAAGAAAATTTATTGACGCCGAAAAGTGCGGCCTGGTATGCCGGGCAATTGGAAAAACGCAGCGGAGAATCCGGTCATGATACAATTGGTGTTTTGGCGATGGATATGCAGGGAGATATGGCGGTTGTCTGTACTACCAGCGGACTGGCCATGAAATGGAGTGGACGAGTTGGAGATTCTCCTTTAATCGGATCAGGATTGTATATGGATGGGAACGTCGGTGGAGCCGTTGGAACGGGGGTCGGTGAACGAGCCATTGAAGTTTGCGGTGCTTTCGCTATCGTAGAAATGATGCGAAATGGTTTTTCGCCTCAGAAAGCGTGTGAAGAATTGATCAAACGAGTTGTTGCGCGGAATCGGCCGAACGTCGATTTTCAACTCGGTTTCATTGCCTTGAACAAGGTGGGTGAAACCGGAGCGGCTGGAATGCAGAAAGGCTTTGTGTATGCTGTGCAGGAAGAGATCGGTGAGAATAATCTGAAAGAGGCTTCCATTTGGAATCAGGATTTTCAATAAAAGGTAACAACTTGAGGAGTCAAGTTTTTAATAAAATGAATCAAAGAAGGAACGAAAAAACAGATTATCGTAGAAATTGGTTTGTTCACCGATCAAAGTGAATCCTGTATGTTATAATAATACAAAATAAGGACGAAATCGGACTTGTTTTACTCGGAATGGAAAGTAAATAGATTTATAATTTGATTGTTAACTTGCCCAGTTTCGGATAAGATTACACTCGGCAAGGTAATTCCCTCCCGGAAAAGGTACGGAGCTTCTTATGTGGAAGAAATTCGACTTGGAGACGAAAGAGGATTCGATTGATGGTTTATCCGTACAGATCGTGCATGTGCAAGGGTACTTGGATACAAGCACGTTTCCTAAGCTTCAGGATCATTTGCAGAGTATTATTGAAAAAGAGGAATATCGAATCATCGTCGAATTTGGTGAGCTAAATTATATCAGTAGCGCCGGATTGGGCGTTTTAATGGGAATGTTGCAGGAGGTTCGGCAGCATAATGGGGATTTGAAACTGGCCAATATGGCTGATAAAATACGCAATCTTTTTGATATGTTGGGTTTTTCCCGGCTCGTTCGAATTTATGATGACATTGAGTCGGCAAAAAATGCTTTTTTGGAAGAATCGCAAACGTCTAAGGAAGAGATAGACGAAGAAAAAGCCGAAGATAGTTATTGATTTGGCTTTTTTTAATTTTTGACCGTCCGGTTCGATTTCTGCACTATTCGCACGCCGGCTAACGGTTCGAATCGATTGAAGGCATGGCTTGGGAAGAATTTTGTAACTCAGGAATAGCCATTGAAATCGATGCCTGCCCTCAGTATTTGGTCGTGGTTCGGCATGTGGTCAATTGCCTTGCCCATCATCTAGGGCTTCCGGAAAAAGATGCATTGCAGTTGGAAATCTGTGTTGATGAAGCTTGCGCAAATTCAATTCAAGCCATTCGCGATATGGAAGGGAAAAATCCTCTCACCAAAATTCGTTTGGAGGTGGATGTGTGTTCGGAATGTCTTCGGATCAATATCCTGGATAAGGGAAAAGATTTTTCCAATAGTTTCAGGCGGGCGGTTCCTTTATCGGATATTACGGATCGAACGAGAAGAAGAGGGTATGGGTTGCAAATCATAAAAACATTGATGGATGATGTGCAATATCAATATGAACCGGAATTGGGAAACTCACTGCAACTGGTCAAATATTTTTCGCATTTCCGAATCAAATAAGCGAAAGCATGTTTTGTTCGTGAGAATACACTGAAATGATGTAGCAATGATCCCTATTATTGGAATCGCCGGCGGCTCCGGCAGTGGAAAAACATCTCTCATTCGAGCATTCGAAAATTCTATTTCCCGTAAAGTCACCGTTTTTTGTTTGGATTGGTATTACCGGGATTTATCACATCTCCCTCATGAAGCGCGTAGCACGTACAATTTCGACTCTCCCGAGGCACTCGAGGTGGATTTATTTGTTCGTGATCTTCTCCGGTTAGCGAAAGGTCAAGAGGTCGAAGTACCAATATATGATTTTCGGACTCATACTCGCACGGGCACGAAAGCGATTATTCCTCGGCAATTGATTCTTGCCGATGGAATTCTGATTTATGCTATCCCGCAAATCAACTCTCTTTTTACCCATAGAATTTTTATGAAGGCCCCTGAAGAAATACGGTTATCAAGGAGAATTAATCGGGATTTAAAGGAAAGAGGGCGCACGTTCGAGTCCATAGTGAGGCAATATAGAGATTTCGTTCAACCTATGCACGAGAAATATGTCGTTCCTTCCATGCATTACGCTGATTTGATACTTGACGCCAAAAAATCCATGAATGAACTGCTTGCTGATTTCACTTCTTTTATCAATAATAATGTGCCGGGAGTAAAAAAGAACTCAGAAGCTCATGATTGTTAGCAAAAGAAGTGGAGAAACAATTGAAAGGTATGTTCATTGTTTATTCTGCAACTCTTCGATCTTTTGCACAATTTCTTCCCGATTTTCAATGTCCGGTTTGTCTTCAAGAATTCCTTGAAGGAAATTGATCGCTCTTTTTTTATTCCCTTGAAGATTATAGATTTCAGCGACTCGGACATAGCTATGTCCGCTATTGGGATATTTTTGAAGATATGCGGAATAAAGCCCTATGGCGTGGTTGAAATTCCCCTGTTTTGCAATCAATGTAGTGAGTTGGTCTCGAGCTTGGGTGTCTTCGAAGTCAAGATTGAGAAGCCTTGCATAGGCATCAATCGCTTTTTCCATATTCTCGCTGGCGAGTGCCGCTTCTCCCATTCCGCGAAGGAGTTCTTTGTCGCGCGGCTGGATGGACAGTCCTTCTTCGAATGTTTTCACCGCTTCGGAATATTGTCCTGATTTTAACTGGTGTCTCGCTTTAATCTTTATGATTTGCAGATTGTTTGTCGGATTTCCTAGTGCTTGCGCCAAGTGAGAAATTGCCGTTTCCGATTCCCCTTCTTTCAAGAGGAGCAATCCGAAACGGTAATGGAATTCTTCATCATATCGGTCTTTTTGCCGGTTAAGACCTGTCGAGAAATACGCCTGAGCTCTTCTACGATCTCCTTCTTTCAATGCAAGAATGCCGCTGGTTACGAGAGTGGGGATATGGTTTTCTTCTATGCTCTGAGAACGTTTGAGAAGCCATGAGGCTGTTTTATATTCTTCTTTTTGAATCGCTCCACGAGCCAGAATTGCCAAGGATTCAGGTAAATAAAATATTTCCGAAGGTAAAAAGTCCAACGCGCCTGTAACGCTTTCCTCAAACAATGTAACCTGATAGGCAGCTGCAAGCGGATTTTTCCGTATTTCTTCTTCCGGCCATCCGGAAAATGGATTCATGTCTGGTGGATTCTCGCCTATCGTTTCAGACAGAAATCGAGCACATTCGAGATCTATCCATAATGGGGCATGATGTTCGAGAGAGCGTTGAAATGCTTGAAGTGCTCTTTCCCGCAATCCTCCTTCCCATGCTGTTGTCGCTTCCAGATAGGGTTTTAACCAGCTTCCTTCAGGAAGGTCTTCACAAAGTTTTATCGCTTCCCCCGCTCGACCTTTCTTAAGTAAGTTTTCGATTTGAACTGCTAAAACGGCCGGAGAATATTCCGACATGGTATCCGCTTTCGAAAGTAGTTCATTTCTTTCCGATGCATTGGTAACGACTCGCGCATATAACGCCCATGCGTTGGCATTGTCAGGATTTTTTTGAGCCAGCACACGATAACTTTTTTCCAATGTCTTGTTTTCACCGGCTTTCATCATCAAATTTTGAAAGTGAATATGTGATTCAATCGAAGAAAAACCAGTGGCGAATGGTTGGATTGTTTGAGCTTTCGTATAGTAATGAGCCTGAACATGATCTTTATATAAGCTGGAAAACCATCGATTCCAAAATGTTGGAATGTAAAGCAGAATCCAGACAATGATTAACGTCAAAATACCCGCTAACACACCAGGTCTGAAAAAATGTTTTCGGTATTGATTCATAATGGCCTCTCACAATATTGATATGTTTTATTGCAAAATAAGATAAAAATTCAATGAAACTGTCCTGTTCGGTATTGAAATGAACTTTTTTACCATATTATTCGGTATCAAAATCACCATACCAGGATAATGTTCTTCATTATAACCTTTTCGAAAAACCGTGATACACCGAAAGGCGAGTTTTCAATAGAATTGTCAAAGTAGGGCAAGATTGATGCAGCTCTTGCCCAACAACAGGATAAAGTAGTATAGTGCATCGTGTGAATCCCTTTTTGATTGAAAATCTGGTTATATATTTACCTATGACAACATTATGGTATTATTATATCCCCTGAGGCGGGGTGAGGGTATTGGATTAAACGAATGAATCGGGAATTAGTCTCGTACGATTCTTTTCCCGCCAAAAATATTTTAACTCGAGAAAAGGAACATGGTTGAAAAATCACTTGACAGAAAACTTGCGGAAATTCACGCGAATCCGAACACGAAATCATTCATCATCGCCGACGCCAAAGACGCCGATATGGCTCGCGGGATCATGTCTTGCGGCCAATATTCACCCGAATATCACCATGGGGAACTGAATTTTCGCAGCATTCATGAATACCGGGAAATGATGCGGGAAGTGACCCGTCAGGGATTGGTCGACATAATGCTCATGTCCGCCAGTTCCAATGAAGTGTTGACGATTCAAGAACGGCTCTTCGATAATTCGCCTGTGACCCCTGCCGGGCGCGTCAACGATACAACCGATATCCATGTCATACGTGGTGCCGGGTATCATACAATGGCTTCCCGGCCTTTCCGTACCGCTACCATTGATCATATCCAATGTGGAAAATATGAATGCACGCCGGAAGAAAGGCTTATTGGCGCTAACTTGGGTCTTTATTCCATTACGTTCAACAATGATTTGTCACGAGATATCGAGACGTTAAAATGGTTCAAGGAATTTCGGCTTGAGGCCGAACAAAAAGGATTTCGTTACTTCCTCGAAGTATTCGATCCCAATGTCTCCAATGCGGTGGATCCCGATAAGATCGGCCACTTTGTCAATGATAATATCGTCCGTGCCCTCGCGGGAGTGACGTCAAAAGGATATCCTCTCTTCCTCAAGATCGTCTATCATGGACCGAGAGCGATGGAAGAAATGGCCCATTACGATCCCCATTTGATTGTCGGTGTTTTGGGCGGTTCCGCCGGTACGACTTATGATGCGTTCAAATTGATTGCTGAGGCTCAAAAATACGGCGCGAAAGTCGCGCTGTTTGGACGGAAAATCAATAACGCTGAAAACCAACTTGCCTTCATTAAATTCCTTCGCATGATTGTTGACGGAGAAATCTCTCCGGAGGAGGCGGTGAAAGCATATCACGGAGTGATTCAGGCAATGAACTTGAAACCGCACCGCTCTCTTGAAGAGGATATGCAGCTCACAGAGCAATCCATGAGCTATGCAGGAGGAAGAAGCACGGTTACCGTACCCGCCGGAGTTCCATCTTCTCGTCCACCTCAAATGGCTACTCCACAAGCGACACAAAGTCCTGCGCCTACGTCTGTGACCCAGAATTCCGTTTCTTCTAACTCGCGTGCGCGCATGCTCGATGAAAATGAGCCGGACTTCTCAAAAATGACGCTGGAAGAAAAATTGGAATACAATCAGAAACGCCGGGACCGTATTTTTGGGTAAAAGGAAATAGAAGAAAGTCCACACATCTCAGATTTTTTTTCGTGAACTTACTTTCTTAACCAGTACAAAACCGCTGTTTGTTCCTCAAAATATTCAAACGCATCAATGATGTCTAAATAGACACCATCAAAACCTGTATTGACAATCTTGCCGAGATAAGAGTCTTCTGTGCCCCATATTATGTTTTGCCACTCTTGGTGCCAATACCGAACCTTGAAATTTCCCACCCAATTCGGATTTTCGGATGCCAACCATGCCGGTGGTTCAGCTGCCCATTCTTTTTTCCAATAGAACCGATAATTTTCCGCTTCTCCAATGCTCATGTAAGCGATGATCAATCGTTTCCCGCCATTGGCTTTTGTTTTCAGGGATTCGATTTCCAGATGTTCAAGAGTTTCTGTTTCCCAAAATGCATCGATGATGATCAAGTCGTAATTCGTCTCTTGCAATGACGCGAAAAAGTCGTTTTTTGTGGGAAATACATTGGGATTGATGAGATATAAAAAATTTTTAGCCTCAGATAAAGTCTGAATATCGTTATCATTCACCAAATAAAGACGGGACGGGTAGATAGGAATAGTATTCAATTCACGGTGATCCGCAGCGAAGGAAATATAATTTCTTGAATTGTTTTGTTGATAGGAATCATCCACGAATGATCGGGTACTACAATAATCTGTGACTAGAACCTCAACATTGTTGGTTTCGGCCAGATTCATGAAATGAATCATCCAATCTCGTTCGTTCGCCGGAGTTGGAATGTTGTCTGCTTCATAGCCATAAAAAAGATTTTCTCGGCCAATCCCATCGATAGCATGAATATAATTCCTCGCTAATTTCCCGTCCGGTTCTCCATTCTTGGTTAACAGTTCGTGTCCGTTTTGAGGAATAATTAGAAATGACGGATTGATTCCTTTTGCATATGCACTGATAGTTTGAACGAACTTTCTCATTTCTTCGCGATAGTCGATCGTAAAAGGAGATAAATCTGCTTCGAGAGTTGATCCATTCAAAGGACACATCAAGTATAAGATACAATAAAATAAAGAGTTAGACAGTTTGAATCGATTCATTGTCGAGTAGAAATCTCATTCTAATGTATGAGCAATACATTACGGAATTTGTATGAAGTAATGATTCCCTTTCTCAATGTTTTCACAAATATCTTTCATTTCATCCACAAAACCATATCCATATTTTATGAGATAGTTGAAAATGGTGTATCGCCGTTCTTGTAACTCACCATCCGGGAATAAAGAAGTTTGTAGATTGGTAATATGCTTGCGGACGGTTTCGTCTTTTTCTGCTTCGCGCCGTAAGACCAGATTTTCGGATTGCTCGATTTGTTGCTCGATTTTTCCACGATTTTTGTCCAATACCTTTAGAATCGTTGGATCTGCTTTTTCCGCTCTTTGTTTTAATGAGTGATAAAATTTGTCCAGAGAATTATCCAAGCTTTCTTTCTCTGGCTCGATGTTTTCTACTTTTTCTTTTCGTAACAGAGACTTGGTCAATGCTGCAAAATCTTGCCGCAAATCGATGGGGGACAAGTCGTATTTTTGCAATAAACGCATGTCTCGATTCTCGATGAATGTAAATCCAAAACGGGGAACGAGCATGGTCCTTGGGATTCCATGAGTGGAATACAAATCATGAAGGAGAAGATGATAGGCTGTTTCACCTGGCCCCAATATCATTCCCGCTGTTGGATATACTGAGTCCTGAATAACCGGCCGAAGGATTGCCGAAGCAGAAAAACAATCCGGCTGTTTCTCCAAAAGATCAAGCAATTCGGAAGTTGTAAATCGATTTTGTCCATCGTCGATGAATCCGTCTTCCTTTATATAAATGGGAATGCGGCGATTTTCCCGGACCAGAAAAAACGAGGTACGGTCTTTTCTTTTATGGAGTTGTACTTTCATTCCTTCGCGGTCGAGCGTTTCGCCAATCCGGCTGACACATTGGGAACTTTCCTGTGGATTTTTGATTTCTCGCTCAAATAAAGGCTTTGCTTGTTGTTGAGTATATGGATCATCCGGCCTGACGATGATCAAACCTTCTTTTTCAAAAATTTGCCACAGCAACGTCTCTGTAAAATCGGGAAATGATGTAGCCTTTGCCATACAGGAAGTGATATCTTGATAGATTTCATCGCTGAAATCGGTTGTGCGGGAAATTGCCTTGATCCAATCGAGAAATTCTTCTAAAGGAAACTCATCAGCGGCGATCCAGTAAAAAGGTTGTGCGGAATTTTCTCTTTCCCACACAAACGTATCTAATTTTCCCTCTTTTGATTGCCAAAAACAGGTAGAAATTTCATCGAAATCGTGATCTTCCGAAGCATTCCAAAAGGCAGGGGAAAAAGTGTAATTACTGGATTCGGATAGTTTCCTGGAAAGAACGATTGCATGTAAAATTTTGAAAAATGTATAGAGTGGGCCACCCAAAATACCGGGTTGCTGCCCTGCAATAATGAGAAAAGTGTTTGGATGAGCCAATTGTCGGATATGATGTAAAGTTGACGCCGGGGCATTACGGTTCTCGTGGGATTGGAATAACGATTCGGAACATTTTTCTCGATCAATATTTTGTTGAACATGTTGCTCTCTTTTCTGCATAACATTCTCAAAATCGGACAGAATTGGCGGAAGAATTGCCTTGATATCGGAAGCCGGTGAAGAATGGAGTGATTCAAATTCTTTTGCAGAATGGAGAGATGTTGTATCCCACTGAGTTAGAATCTTCATGAAAATGTTCCTTGTTTTTCTGGATTTTTTTTCCGGTGTCTCTGCAGTGTTTTGAAGCAACCGCCAGGATACCGCCATTATGGATGTGATAAAAATGATGAATCAATCGTCCTTCATTACAATACCGTTAAAATCCCGTTGTGGCAAACGTGTCAAAAGCGGTCATCCTTGGATTTTCAGCAATGAAATTGTTCATCCGGTTGAGAAAGTCCCTGCCGGCGCGATTGTTGCTGTTCAAGATGATAGTGATAATTTTGTCGGTTATGCCACGTACAATCCACATAGTTTAATTTCCTTACGAATTCTTTCACGGGAGGAGGATGAATTTCCTGGCACAATAGATTGGTTCATCAAGAAAATCGACAAGGCGATTCAATTTCGAAAACGAGTATATCCTGAACGGAATTCTTATCGTGTGGTGTTTTCGGAATCCGATGGTTTACCCGGCCTTGTCATCGATAAGTACAACGATGTTCTATCTGTCCAGATACAAACCACCGGTATGGAAAACCTGGTTCAACGGTTAGGCGATGCTTTAAAACAAATCTTTTCACCTGCATGTATTATTCTTCGCAACACAAGCGATAAGCGAAAACTGGAAGGACTTTCCTGCTATTCGGAAATCCTTTTCGGGGAAGTTCCGGATTCTCTTATTGTAGAGGAAAATGGCGTTCAACTTTTCGTGGATGTCAAAGAAGGTCAGAAAACCGGACATTTCTTCGATCAGGCGGATAACCGCGCCACTCTCGCTCGTTTTGCTCAAGATTCGGAAGTGTTAGACCTGTTTTGCTATACGGGTGCATGGTCTTTGAAATTACTGCTATCAGGTGCTGCCAAAGCGACAGCTATCGATAGTTCGAAATCCGCTATCGAATTCAACCGTAGGAATGCGGAACTCAACGAATTCGAATCAAATCTCGATTGCATAGAATCCGACGCCTTCGAGTGGCTATCCATGGCGAGAAAACAAAAGAAAAAATTCGATATCGTGATTGTCGATCCTCCTGCGTTTGCAAAAACGGCAAAACAAGTGAAAAAAGCCTTGCGCGGATATGAAGATTTGAATCGCCAAGCAATTCATTTGATTCGTGAGGGAGGGATTCTCTGTTCATGTTCCTGTTCTTCTTATATTGGAGAAGATCAATTTCTCAAAATTCTCCAAAATGCTGCGGCTCGTGAAAGAAAATCACTTAAAATACTGCAAATTCGCGGTCAAGCGGCGGACCACCCCATTCTTCTCTCTATGCCGGAATCTCGTTACTTGAAATGTGTAATAGCTATAGCAGAGAACTGGTGATAAGCAAGAAAATCTACGGATCAATGCTCTTATGAATTCATACCCTTGTTCCGCTACGATTAATGATGACAATAATTGTAAATCCACCCGGAATGTGGAAATCGAAAACAATTCGATCGTTCAGTTACCACTATGTACGAGATTACAGTAACTCGCGAATTCAGTTCCGCCCATTATCTGAAAGACTACGAAGGAAAATGCGCCCACTTACACGGCCATAATTGGAAAGTGGCGATCAGTTTTCGGGGAAAGAAACTGGCGGAAAATGGAATTTTGATTGACTTTTTGGATATCGGCAAAGCGCTCGACGGTTTATTGGAATTATTGGATCATAGTGTCATCAATGAAATTTCTCCCTTCGATTCAATCAATCCGACGGCGGAAAATTTAGCACGATGGTTTCATGATGAAGTCAGCCGAAATCTTCCACAGACAGCACTCACACCCCATTGTGTGACTGTTTGGGAGACTCCCGACTCCGCCGCTTCCTATTGGGAAGGGGAATCATGAGAATATCGGAAATATTCCGCAGTATACAGGGCGAATCTACTTATACGGGGCTTCCATGTACTTTTGTCCGCACTGCAGGTTGTTCACTGCGATGTGTGTACTGCGACACAGAATACGCCCTTGATCGAAATGCCGGCGAAGACATGTCACTCGATTCAATTATGGAGCAAGTGGAATCATTGGGGATGGATTTAGTGGAAATTACCGGCGGCGAGCCACTTGAACAAAAAGAAATCCCTGATCTTTGCCGTAAATTACTAGATTTGAAAGCAACGGTACTGATTGAAACCGGCGGTCATTGTTCGATCCAACCTCTTCCTGAGAAGGTGATTAAAATTCTGGATATAAAAACCCCATCCAGCAAAATGGCGCATAAGAATGACTGGTCGAATTTACAATGGTTATCCCCTCAAGATGAAAT
This sequence comes from uncultured bacterium, assembly GCA_964412555.1. GTDB lineage: Bacteria > Hinthialibacterota > Hinthialibacteria > Hinthialibacterales > Hinthialibacteraceae > CAYPPG01. The sequence continues at coordinate 281,584 of CAYPPG010000001.1, read as the reverse complement.
CAAATTTGTGGTCTGCGACCGGCAGGATTTTGAATGGGCGGCGGCTATATGCCGTGAGCATGATCTTTTCGACAAACATACAATTCTTTTTTCTCCGGCTTTTCATCAACTAAAACCAATACAATTAGCGGAATGGATATTGTTGGAAAAGGTGAAGGCCAGATTGTCGCTCCAAATTCATAAGTACATTTGGTCTCCAAATATTCGTGGGGTGTAAGAAAAAAACCTCTTGATTTTTGAACATTTGTTTAGTATAATTGATAGGTATGATGTTATTATTCTTTAAAGGAACGATTGAGGAGAACATCTTATGATTTTAACACACCAGCAAATCAAAGATGCGTATGAAAAAGAAGAAGTCATCATTAATCCTTTTGACGAGTATCAAATTCAAGCAGCTTCTTATGATCTAAGAGTTGGACCTCAGGGGGCTACAACGAGTGAGAAAAAAATTATTGATATTAAAGAATCAGGTTTTATTACATTAAAAGGAGGAGATTTTGCAATTATTATCACCTTAGAGGAAGTGCGTCTTGGACCTCAATATACGGGTCGTTTTGGATTACGATCCAAATACTCAAGAAAAGGATTGATAGCTACAGCAGGTCCGCAGATTGACCCAGGTTTTCATGGACGACTTATTGTCGGTTTGACAAATTTAACACCAGATCCAATTACGCTTGCCTACAAAGATGATTTGTTGACGGCTGAATTTCATAGATTGGAACAGCCATCAATGAAACCATATGATGGGCCCTATCAAGGTAAAATGGAATTACGACCAGAAGATATTGAATTTATCGTCGAGCGTGAAGGAATGGCGATGTCTGAAATGCTGACAATGCTTCAATCGTTAAGCTATAATGTTGCATCTCTTACTACAGAAGTGAAAAATTTAAAATGGTCAATTCAATGGGTCATTCCAACAATAGTGACTATTGGCATTGCTATTATTGCAATAATTGTCACCCTGAAAGCGTGAGTTGATAAGTATTTATCCTTGCTCTGCTGTTCCTACCGTATTCCAGCCATCTCCAACACATCCAAAATACTCGAATAACGTCCGAAGGGTGGGAAAATGTAAGCTCCTTTCACTAATGGATGACTTGCCGCTTCCTTCAAGGCTTCTGCTGCGATTTTGATTCCCTCCTCCTGTTGGGCTTCTTTTGTGGGAGCCAAGCGCATTCGTTCACGGATTTCGTCCGGAACCTGCATACCGGGAACCTCATTGTGCAAGAATTCCGCGTTTTTATGACTCGCCAACGGTAAGATTCCAACAAAGAAAGGTATCGGTTTGATTGAAGTGATCCGCTTTAGGAATGTTTGAAGCAATTCCGAATCATAGATTGGTTGGGAAAATACGTATTCCGCTCCTGCTTTTATCTTTTCTTCATACCGTTGAACTTCAAGGTCGAGATCCGGGGCGCCGGGATTGCAACCCACTCCAATCACGAAAGAGGTTTGTCCTTTCAATGGACGGTGAGCGAAATCGAGTCCCCGATTTAGTAAGTCTGCACAACGGACTAATCCGATCGCATCAAGATCAAAGACCGCTGTCGCATCCGGATACATCCCCATTTTGGGAGGATCGCCTGTAATCAGCATCATATTGTGCAAGTCTAGCGCGTTGGCGCTGATTAAGTCCATCTGTAGAGCGAGTAGATTCCGATCGCGGGCACAAACGTGAATAATGGCTTCAATCGGTACTTCACGTTTGACCAAAAGGGCGAGGGCTGTCGGGGACATCCGCCCGCTTGCGCGTGGACCGTCCGCGATATTTACTGCATCGATTCCATTTTCATATAAAAATTTAGCGCCGGTGACGGTTTTTTCCGTATTTACACCTTTGGGCAAATTCAATTCGACGGAAACCGCAAATTTTTCCCCTAAAATCTTCCCGAATCCGGACCGTTCTTTTAGGGGGACCGGTTCTATCGTTTCCGCCTCTTCTTCAAGACTTGCACTCTGGATCTTGATGCTTCTTCCCGGTTGGACGGAACGAAGGAAGGAGCACATTTCTTTAATCATTTCCGGAGTTGTTCCACAACAACCCCCCACGATTTTGGCTCCTTTTTGAACGAAGCGCCGGGTATATTCCGCCATATATTCCGGAGAAGCCATGTATAAAGTGCGGCCTTCGATGATTTTGGGGAGACCGGCATTGGGCATAATGGACAAGATCATATCTTTTTCCATTTCCCCGATAACGATGGGCATTTCATCCAACATTTCCGGCGGACCACCTCCACAGTTCAAGCCAAGAAATGTTGAGCCCCAACTGCGGATCGTTTTCACGGCTCGTGCATGAGAAATCGGATGTTCTCCGGAAAAAAGTTCCAGGGATACCGAGGGAATGATAGGAATCTTATTCTTCCCAATACAATATAACTCAACGGCTTCCGTGCTTCCGGCATAGGCTAAATTGAGTTGTTCCAACGAACGGAACGTTTCGAGTAATAAGAGATCGACCCCTGCTTCAATCAAGTAACCTGCTTGTTCCCGAAAGGAAGCGCGTATTGCATCATCATCTTCTTCTAAATCCGGAAATCCGGGAATGGGGCCAATCGAACCGGCAACATAGAGTTTTTCTTTCGCTATACTTTTCGCTAATTCAACACCTTTTCGGTTGATATCTTCCGTTTTCTCTTCCAATCCGAAAGATGCGAGCTGAATTTGGTTCCCTCCATAAGTATTTGTGGTAAGTATGTCTGCTCCGGCATTTGCATATTGTTCATGAATTTCCAGAACCGTATCGGAATTTGTCAAGTTCAATTCGTCATAACAGCGGTTGACAAAAAATCCGCGAGAATACAACTCGGTGCCCATAGCGCCATCTGCCAGCAAAACTCGTCTTTGAATAATCTCGCTAAATGAATCGTTCATTTTTTCGTCTCTTTTTATAAAACCCTCATGAAAACATTCATTCGAACAAAGTATCCTTTTTAAAAAAGGTATTTCAATTCCATTGAAGGATGAAGAATGATTATATGCGCATATATGATAATAGCCTTCCTGAACACAAACGGAAGCGTTGTTCCTTGACGAGACGGCGCCATATTGGCAGAGTTATGCTGATAGGATACTCTTTATTTCTGGGACATTGATTCATATGCCTGAAACATCCGGAGTGTTAATTGATACGTTAACGCGATTTCATTCCTATGTAACCGCACTCCATCGAGAGACGAAATTGTCATCTCTTCTCAATGCATTGGTCATGAGGGCGGTGCAGTTGATCAAACCTGCCTCTGCTTGTTGCTTTGTCGCCTATGATGAAAAGAATGACGCCTTTGCGATTCGCTATTCACATGGTTATTCTTTCTCTAAAATCATTGAAGCAATTGCTTTCTCCGATGAGGAATCCGTTTTTTATGAAGTCATTCGACAAAACGCTCCTCAAAAATTGGTTTCTTCCACGTCGAACGAAATTCCTTGGCTTCCAGCAATTTGCTGGTCTCATTACCAAGAAGGGAGTGATGGATTGACTCCTTCCGAATCCATCGTTATGGCGCTGAATGACACTCGGAAAGCGATTGGTGTTCTTGTCATTGAACATTTTCATGATAACCACTTTTCTCCGATGGATGTTCAGCTAGTTGCCACTTTTGCCCGGCAATCAACTCTGGCCATTCACAAAGTGGAACTTTATCAGGAAAACCTGCAAATTAACCAGGAATTGGAGCAAGAGCTGCAATCCGTCGGTGACGTTCAAAAAAGATTGTTACCGGTCACTTTTCCTTTCTCCGAATATTACGATTATTTTACTTATTATTGTCCTTCTACACGCGCGGGGGGAGATTATTACGATTTTATTCCACTAGAAGATGGCCGTTTGGTGATTCTCATCGGTGATGTCAGCGGCCATGGTGCCGGCGCGGCGGTTATTGTGGCTATGACAAAAATGATTATTCATAATCTTCTTGCTCACACTTGTGATCCAATTCAAATATTGAGTGAAGCGAATGAACAAATTCGCAAGCATATTTCACTTCCTCATTATATTACTCTTTTTCTGGGTATTCTTGAACCGTCCTCCTCGACAATGGTTTTTTCATCTGCGGGTCATATTCCTCCTCTTATGCTTCGGGGGAAAACAGGGGAGTTGAAAGAATTGTGGAATGATCGAGGATTCCCATTGAGGATGGTCGATGAAAATTCCTTCGATTTGAAAAGCACCCGCTTTGAGCAAGAAGATGTTCTTATTCTTTATACCGATGGGATTACCGAAATGTTCGGTGAGAATCAAGAAGTCTATTCCTTTGATTCATTTTACAAGGTTGTCCAGTCGGCAACTTCTTCCTCTGCTACAGAATTCGGTCAGTCCATATTGCAAAAATTGGAAGAGTTTCGTGGTTCCACTCCACTTCATGATGATGTGACTCTCATCATCATCAAATGTAAGTGATCGAGTAAAATGAGCTTTGTGATTCCTTTCGATTGAGTGGTTATTTTTCAATTCCTTCTTCGGAAGTTAATGGGAAACGGAGTGTGAAAGTGGTTCCGTGTTTGGGAATACTGTGAGCCGACATGATACCTCCCATACCTTCGACAATGGATTTGGTAATATAAAGCCCCAAACCGGTGGATTCCGATTCCCGTCGAGTCGAGTAAAAAGGTTCAAAGATATGGGAAAGCACTTCATAAGTCATTCCTGGTCCATTATCGATAAAAGAAACTTCCAGCCATTTTTCTTCGTCTTCTTGAATTTGGGAGGCATGAACATGAATCTCACCTTCTCCCTCCAGCGCTTGAAAGGCGTTTAAAAGAATGTTGGAAAAGATTTGAATGAGCTGATGCCGCTGTCCGAATAGAAACGGTAAGGATTCCGGAAGATCGAGATGAACTTTTACATTGTTTTGTGCGTATCGAACTAAGCGAAGAGACCGCTCTAAAATTTCTTCCAAGTCCAGGAATTCCGCCCGTTCTACATCTGGTTTTAAAAACGTTTCGAGGTGCAAATCACGCACAAGATGTAGAAATAAATCGGTTTCTTCCTGTATTGTTTGTTTGATTTTTTTCTCCGGTAGTTCTTCCACTTCTGCCCGAATATTTAGGATCGGTTTTTTTAAATCATGGAGTAAATTTGCGGTTACTTGACCCACCATTGCCAACCGTTCCAGACGGATTAATTCACGTTGTTTCACTTCCAAGAGTGAAGTGGTTTTCTTTACTTGTTCCTCTTTGGATTGAATGGTAAAGAGACTCAGAAAACTCATGATCAATAACACAATAATGCTGCCAAATATGGCGGCTTTAAATAAATTGCTGCGCAATGCGCTGATTTTAACATAAATGGCGCCGATGGGGATATCATCGATAAGTACGGGCCGGCTGATGTAAAAGTCGCTGCCGAGGGGACGAACCGGTTCTTCGAAGTAGGGATATACTGTTTTTATCTCTCCTCCTGTTCCCATTTTCCGTACGATGATTTCTTCGATATAAGGATATTCCGCTTTCAATTCGTCAACATGTTTTTCTATTTCTCCAATATTGACGTCCCAAACATGTTCTCCTTTTAAAAATGGACGAAAATCGCGCGCGAGAATGTCAGGGAGACTACGTAATGTAGTTTCATGGATTTTTGCCGCCCAAATCAAGGCGACAAGAACGCAGAGTAAAAAAGCTCCAAAAAAAGGGTAAAAGAATCGTTTCACAGGTTTCTATTCATCGATCAGAATTTCGATTCAGGATCAAGCGAGTTTTGTAAAACAAATCTCCAGGCCGGTCTTTTGATTATCATACTTTTATTTGACTCGCTTGAAATATCGGATATTCTGTAATTATAACGAGTTATATCATGAAAAACATATCTTCGTAGACTTTAAGAGAAGAAAAGTGAGTTGTTACAATGGCCGATATTCTTGCCACTGCTCTTTCCGGCTTGAACGCCTCGAAAAATCGAACGTTGACTGCCGCAAATAATTTATCCAATGCAAACACGTCCGGATTTCGATCACAACGTACGAGCATATCTACGGGTGTCGATGGACAGGGAGCCGTAACGGATAGTGTTTCAACCGACCGCAAACAAGGTTCGTTGATCCCGACGGGAAACGCGTTTGATCTTGCAATTGTGGGAGCCGGACATTTTCAAGTTGCCGAGGCTAACGGGAATATGGCATATACTCGAGCTGGGAATTTTACCCCAGGTCCCGACGGTACACTTGTGAATTCGAGTGGATTGACTCTCCAACCACAGGTCACTGTTCCCGATAATGCCACATCCGTCAATATTGCAGAAGATGGGACTGTTACCGCACAACTCGCTGATGGGACAAGTGCTGATTTGGGACAGATTCAAACGGCTGATTTTAGCAATCCGGATGGTCTTTCACGTGATGGAGGGAACTTGCTTTCTCAAACAGGCGCTTCAGGTGCTCCCCAAGTTGGATTTCCCGGAACCGGAGGAAGAGGAGTTATTCAAAGCGGTTTTTTGGAAAGTTCCAATGTGGATATAGTCCGTGAATCGATCAATCTCTTGAATGAAGAAAATATGACAAAAGCCAATGCCGCCGTTGTGAAAACGGCGGATTACATGACAAAAAGTGCGATAGATCTAATGGCTTAATGATTTTGGTTAGAAGGAATATTTCCTCGAACCCGCCTTACGTTTTTCACCCCTTCTATTCCGAGTAATTGCTGCATAACCGTGTTTAAATGAGATGAATTGGAAATCTCTAAAGTGAATCGAAATGTTGCAGTGGAATGGATCGTTCCACTATTGCAGAAAATGATATTGGTGCCGGTGGAAGAGATCATTTGGGAAAGATCGCTCAGCAGATTCCTGCGGTCCCGTGCTTGAATCTCGATTGTGACTGATACAAATTCTTTTTGATTATCTTCCCAAAACAGATTCATGACTCGGCCGGGTTCGTTTTGGCTGAAATTTTTAATATTGGGACAATTCGTTTTATGAATAGTCACTCCCCGTCCGCGGGTAACAAAACCGATGATATCATCTCCCGGCAATGGGCTGCAGCATCGAGCTCGCCGATACATGATATCATCGATATCACCTAATCGAACCACAGAGCGGGATGTGTCACGGTGTTCTTTGTTTTCATCTTCTTCTACTTTGGGGGAAGCCGCTGTCTTTTGTTTTGATAGGAGTAATCGGGCGATGACTTGTTTGGGCGAGATACGGCCAAAGCCTATATTGACGAAAAGATCTTCGATACTTTTTTGTTGAAGCGATTCCACGATTTTGTCCGCTTCTTCGGAGTTATAGAATTCAAGAGCATTGAATCCCGCTTTTTGGATTTCCCGGGTCAAATTGGTTTGTCCCAATTTTTCCAGTTCATCCCGGCGGGATTCCAGCAGGAAACGCCGAATTTTATTCCGGGCCGAAGAGGTTTTTACAATATCCAGCCAAGCGGGGGATGGATGGCTGTTGGGAGTGGAGAGGATTTCTACGGCATCTCCTGTTTTTAAAGAATAATTGAGAGAGATCATCCGACCGTTGACTTTCGCGCCTCCGCAGCGATGGCCTAATTCCGTATGAATTTTGTAAGCAAAATCGATTGGTGTTGAATCTTTCGGAAGACGGATCAACTCGCCTTTTGGAGTGTAGACGAAGACTTCGTCAGAAAAGAGATCGTGTCGGATGGATTGTAAAAATTCTTCTGGGTCGTGGGTGTCGGGAAGTTCTTGAGAGAAAGGTTCCAGCCATTTGGAATCGCGTCCCAGTTTCCGTTTACTTCCTTCTGCTTTATACCGCCAGTGAGCCGCGATGCCATATTCGGCGATCGAGTGCATATCCTGCGTTCGAATTTGTATCTCGATCTTTCTTCCTTTCGGGCCTAAGACAGTCGTATGAATGGAACGATAGTTGTTCGGTTTCGGGTTGGAAATGTAATCCCGGAATCGATCGTCGATCTGCCGCCACATTGTATGCACTTCTCCGAGAATGGCGTAACATTCTCCGATCGTTTCGCAGATTACACGTAAAGCTACAAGATCGTATATATCTTCGAAGGTTTTTTTGTCACGCAGCATTTTCATATAGATGCTGTAAAAATGTTTTGCACGGCCTTGTACCTTGCAAAGAATCCCTTTTTCCTTGAGTGATTTTTCGAGTGTTTGGCTTGTTTCTTTTATATAGAGCTCCCTTTCATGACGTTTTTCAGAAACCTTTTTTTTGATTGTTTCATAGATTTGTGGAAGCAAGAATCTAAGGCAAAGATCTTCCAACTCCCACTTGATTTGTCCCAATCCGAGACGATGAGCAAGGGGGGCGTAAACATCGATGGTACTCTGTGCGATTCGAATTTGCTTTTCTCTGGATAAAAACTGCAAGGTGCGCATATTGTGAAGTCGATCTGCAAGTTTGATGACGATCACGTGAAGATCATTTGCGGTTGCAACGAGCATCCTGCGTAAATTTTCGACTTCTTCTTCTTTTTGGTACGCGGTGCTGATTTGACTGAATTTAGTAACCCCTTGTACCAAAGTGGCCACATAAGTTCCGAATTCTTTCGCGATATCTTCAAAGGAGTAATCGGTATCTTCCAGTATGTCATGCAATATGCCTGCGGTTATGGTATTGGCATCCAACTGATATTCCGCCAATATTTCCGCAACACAGATGGGATGGGCAATATACGGTTCACCGCTGATGCGTTTTTGATCTTTGTGGGCGTCGTAGGCGAAGAAATACGCTTTTCGGACGTTCATGATATCTTCGTCCGATAGATAGTTACGCAGAAGCAGCTCAAGAATGGGAAAGTCATCTTCTAGATCGTCCCGAACTCCTTCGAATATGGAAGGTATTTCCAAAACCATTACGAGAACCTTCACCTACTTATGGCTTTATACCCAATAGTATAGCAAACATTTTTATTGTTGAGTGCACTGTAATTATTATTCCTGCTTATAGGAACATTCTCACGCATAGAACAAGCTTCACCGACTCCATTTTTGTGCAAGCAAGGACGCTTGCTCTATCTCAATGACTTGTAAGCAAGTGGATTTGGGATTGGTTTTATCGGGAGGCGATTAAAATCCATTTTTCACCGGGCAGTAAAGATCCTTATGGATGCCTTTCCCTCCCTTCGGTCCCATCCATACAATATCGCCTAAACTCGTCAATCCGTTGGTTGGATTGTAGACAAATTGAGGATTGCCGTTCGGACAGGCAGCTTCCAAGTTGCGGTTCATATTCGGAAATCGATTCCCTGCGTAATCGTTCCACCCATCCGGTCCCCAGCTGTTGAGCCGATACTCATGTCCCCAAGGATTGTAAGTGCTGTCGAGATAAACATTTTCGATATAATCATAGGTTCTTCCGAAATTCGTGTATTGCTCCTCATTGGCGAACGTGACGAACGGATCGTCCGGAATGCTGCTTAAATAAGCGACCGGTGTCGTCAGCCGATAAAAACGCACTTCCAACGGCCGTGTTTGGCCGTTCAAGGTTCTTCCTCCGGAGACGGGGGCCGGTACCCCCCAATCGACTCGATATGCTTCATTGGACATGGAAATACTGCGCATGTCCGATACTGCCCTTGATACTTTCGCGCGTATCTGTGCGTTGAGAAAATTTGGAACCGCGATTGCCGCAAGAACGCCGATGATGGCAACGACGATCAATAATTCGATGAGAGTGAATCCATGTTTTTTCATTGCTTTTTCCTAACGAATGAATAGGTATCAAGAATATATCCGCAATTTAATCGTATGATTCTTACATATAATAGAAGCGTTTGTCAATTCATTATTATCCATTCCTTCTCCAATTTCTTTCTTCCACATACAATCAAAGCATCATGAAACGAGTGGAAATTCTCGGGATTTCAATCGATAATGTAACAAGGGACGAAGCGCTTGATCGTATCCGTGAGATGGTTCGTAGCGGCGCTCCGCATCAGATCGTGACGCCGGCGATTGAACAGGTGGTCTGTGCGCGGCGTGATCCTGAGTTTCGTCAGGTGATGGAAGAAGCGGATCTTGTTGTACCCGACGGAATGCCGGTTGTTTTCGCTTCCCGCTTGCATAGAACACCACTTAAGGAACGAATTACCGGTGTCGATTTGGTTCCCAAAATATGCGAAATGGCGGCGCAAGAGGGATTTTCGGTTTTCTTTTGCGGGGGAGAAGAAGGAGTGGCCGATGAAACGGCGAAGACCTTACAAAGCCGATTTCCCAATTTGCAGGTTGCTGGAACCTATTGTCCCCCTTACAAATTTGAAACGAATCCGGAAGAAGAAGCCAGAACGATTCATGCTATACAAGCGGCAAAACCGGATATTCTGTTTCTGGCATTCGGTGCGCCTCGACAGGAAAAGTGGATTTGCAAGAGAAAGCAAGAATTGAATGTGCCAATCATGGTAGGGGTCGGAGGCGCTTTCAACTTTATTACGGGCCGTGAAAAACGGGCGCCAGCTTGGCTTCAGAATATGGGAATGGAGGGGATTTACCGCCTAGTGCAGCGTCCCCGCACGGTATGGAAACGTATTGTCGTCAATGCGCCCTATTTTTTTCTTCTGTTATTCGATCGGCTTTCTTATCGTACTCAAAAAAAGATTGCTCTGTTTGCACGGCCACTCCTGCTGGAATTGGTTGATGCGGTCTTGGCTCCTTTTCTCTTTCTTTTTTCCTGTTGGTTCTATTTTCGAAGCGGTATTTTTTCCAATACTCCTGATCCCTTTCCGAATATCCCCCTATTGGATATGCCGGCATACAGTGATCTTCTTATTTTTGTTTCATTGCTGGCGATCCCCGCCTTATGGTGGAATCGGCTGTATGAGCGGGATAAATATGCAAATTTTGCATTTTTGTGTAAGCAGATTGTGAAATCCGCAATAGCCGCCGTGTTTTTGCTGATTTCTTTTCAATTTGTTTTTAAAGATATTTTCAAGGATTATCAGTTTCTCGGATTTTCCCGCGTCGTGTTCGCTTTTTACGGCATTTCTTTTTTTGTTGTGTTTTTGTTTTGGAGATGGAGTTTTCTTCAACTGGAACATGTTCTTCATCGCAAACGGATCATATTAGACCGAATTATTCTTGTCGGGAACTATGATTCGGTGGAAAAAATTGGTAAGGCGATGAAACTCCATCCGGAACTTGGACTCGATCCATTGGGATTTGTTTCAACCAATAATCATTGTGAAAGTTCCGTTCAAGTACAAATTCCTCGATTGGGAGCATTGAGTGATTTGGAGCGATTGCTCCCAGCACGAAAAGTGGATGAAGTCTTGGTTGCAGATCCGATGATTGCCATGTGTGATCTTTATGAAATTGTCTGTATATGCCGGAAAAATCGAGTTACTCTGAGCATCATACCTTCTATCCATGAACTGATCGGGATTCATTCGGAAATCAAACGGCTTGGAGACTTTCGGGTTATCACGGTCAAACCGGACCGTGATATGGATGAACTTCTCACAAAAAGCCGGGAGAATAAGGAATGAGTGTTTCCATTCGTGATACCGCCCGGATACCGCAAGAACGGGATAAGTCTGTGTGGGAAGAGATGCTACGGCGAATGGATCGATATTCCTTCTTTCAAACCCCTCGTTGGCCGTCCATCCTTCAGCGTGTTATTCCGGAACTCATCCCAAGGCATCACTGGATATTGTTTTCTGATGGAAAAGAAGCGATTCTTCCGGCGTTTGCGATAAAGAAATTTTTTTGGCTCCAAAAGTTGGATTCTCTCCCCTGGAATACATACGGAGGATTGATCAGCAGTGACAGCTTATCTGTGGATCATCTCTGTACTGCTCTGCGTTCCTTTTTGTTTGTTTCCATTCCGGCGTTTCAGGTGACTCTTGATCCGCTTGATCCTTTATGTGAATGGGATTCTTTTCCTTCATTTCTGAAAGTCGGGAGTTTCACGACACAAATGCTTCAATTGGATCATCCTTTTGAACGCCTATGGGAAGAGCGATTTCATAAAGGGAATCGGCGGGATATTCGGCAAACACGAAATAAAGGTGTGACTGTTCGTTGGTCCAATGATCGTGACGCCGTTGAGATTATAAAATACTTATATCAGCTTGCCTCCGATAAATGGGAAGGAGTCGCGACTTTTCCGCTGTCGTTTTTTGATGCGTTGGAGAATATTTCAGGGGACGAAGTTCGAATTTGGATTGCGGAACAGAATGAAAAACCATTGGCCTGTGCACTTATTCTATACGGGAAACAAGAAGTACAGTATCTGGCTGCGGCTCGTGATCATCGAATTGGCAAATTGAATCCGAGTAAGTTGTTGTTGAGCGAAATTATCAAAGATGCCTGTGAACGGAACTTTCTCTCGATCAATTTCGGGGCGAGTGCAGGATTGAAAGGTGTGGAGAGATTTAAGGAAGTATTCGGTGGAGAAAAGGTGAATTATTTGAAATTACGTGTTTTCCATCCCCTCTTCCGTATTTTCCCACGGTAATGATGGGACTTCCCTGGTAGGAGCTTTGGATTCCGTTACTTGTTCTTCCTTTACCCCAAGCCAATCGGGATGATAAGTCCGTGTCCGTATTTTATACACCGTGTCGATGAATTCTTTTTTGGCTTGGACGGAACCGGGACTGCCAAGTACACGAATGATTTCCGTGGCTGCCATTTCATCGAAAAGCCGTGCCGAAAAAAGAATGTTGACGGGTTCATCCATTGAATAACGTTTTACCATCCCGGCCAACGTTCCCTCAGAGTCAGGATCCAAATCCAATGATTTCATTTCGGTGACGAATTCATTGTACCGTTTCCATCGTTGATATTTGTATGTTAAAACTATGATACCGGTGATGAGAAGGACTATCCCGCTCAACACTTGAATCATAACGGTAGGGTCCACTTCTGTCGCTTTAAAAAGGGAGGGTAGATCGCTGCTTTGTGCGAGTAGGGTAGGCACTGAGGCCGTGAAGAATTGGATTGGGTCAAAACAGAACTGCATTATTTTATTCCTTTTGGTATTCGATGGCTTCAACCAGCATTGTTTTTCTAATTCGATGCCGCCGCCCTCAACCAAAAAGATGCATAAAACAGATGAATAGTTGCAGTATGTATTACTTTCGTGTAGTTTACAATAAGGAATCAAAATGTAAAGCGATCATTCATCATGATACTGCTATTTCCTCTTCAGAATTGCAGTTCACTTCCGGTTGAAATACCGAGAACTTGTTTTTGAATTTGGAGAATTTGTTCGATGCCTTCATCCGCAACATGAAGCATGGTTTGCAGCTCATTCATATTGAATGTCGAGTGTTCCGCCGTCCCCTGGATTTCTACGAATTGTCCCGTTTCTGTTTTGACCACCGTGAAATCGACATCTGCATTGCTGTCTTCATTGTAATCCAAGTCCAGGAAGATTTCCCCATCCACCATTCCGACGCTCACAGCCGAAATCAAACCGCTCAATGGCCATGATTTAATGAGCTCGTTTTTAAGTAGAAAATGCAGAGCGTCATATAGCGCAACCGCTGCTCCGGATATGGAAGTCGTTCGAGTTCCTCCATCGGCTTGGATCACATCGCAATCAATATAAATCGTACGTTCTCCTAATTTGGACATATTCGTTACACTGCGCAGGGAACGGCCGATCAGCCGTTGGATTTCTTGTGTGCGGCCGCTGCGAATTCGATCTCTGGGAACGCGTTGAATCGTGGATTTGGGAAGTAAGTTGTATTCAGCTGTTACCCAGCCCTGACCGGAACCCACTAGAAAGGGGGGGACTCGATCGTCGACGGAGGCAGCACAAAGAACCTTGGTTCTCCCAAAACTGACGAGGCAGGAGCCTTCCGCAAAATCCAAGTATTTTCGCTGGATGTGTATTTCCCGTAATTCATTTGTTTTTCTTCCGCTGGTACGTAGAGGATCGGATTCACTCATTTTGACAGGTTGCCTCCATTTTGAATAGATGCGGTTAAGCCGTTCGCTTTTTCGGTGTTGCGCCGGTTAAAACCGTTTTTAAAAATTGGCCGGTGTACGATTTCGGATTTTGGGCTACATCTTCCGGTGTTCCAGTCGCCACGACATAGCCTCCCTCATTCCCGCCTTCGGGGCCAAGATCGATGATATAATCTGCAGATTTGATGACATCCAAATTATGTTCGATTACAACGACTGTATTGCCTCGATCGACCAATTCGTTCAGGACGTGCAATAGTTTTTTGATATCCTCGAAATGAAGACCGGTTGTCGGTTCATCCAAGATGTATAGGGTTCTACCGGTATCTCTCCGAGAAAGCTCTTTCGCCAGTTTTACCCGTTGGGCTTCTCCACCCGAGAGGGTAGGCGCCGGTTGACCCAAGTGGATGTAATCCAATCCAACACGGCTTAATGTATTCAAAATGCGAGTGATACGAGGAACGTTTTTGAAAAGCTCCAGCGCTTCTTTTATGCTCAAATCAAGGATGTCTGCAATCGTGTGGTCTTTATATTTGACTTGCAAGGTTTCTCTATTGAATCGTTTTCCTTGGCACACTTCACATGTGACATAAACATCCGGCAGAAAGTGCATTTCAATACACTTTGATCCGTCGCCTGAACAGGCTTCACATCGTCCACCCTTAACATTAAACGAAAACCGTCCTGCTTTATACCCCCGCATCTTTGCTTCCGGCAATTGGGCAAAAATTTGCCGAATGGGATCGAATGCTTTCACATATGTGGCTGGGTTGGAACGGGGTGTCCGGCCGATGGGTTTCTGATCGATCTCGATGACTTTATCGATATGTTCAACTCCGCGAATATCTTTATGTTTTCCTGGAATTACCTGTGCGCGGTGTAACTGTTTATGCAGTGATTTGAATAAGATTTCCGTGATCAAACTGCTTTTCCCTGATCCGGAAACGCCAGTCACGCAGATGAATTTACCCAAAGGAAATTGAACATCGACTTGTTGAAGATTGTTTTCCTCCGCACCGATGACTTCCAGTTGATGACCGGTTCCATGACGGCGCAACTCCGGAATGGGGATTTCGTCACGGCCCGATAAATAAGCACCTGTGAGCGATTCAGGATGATTCCTTACGACTTCCGGTTTCCCTGCTACGACGATGTGCCCACCGTCCAATCCCGCACCGGGACCGAAATCGACTAGGTAGTCAGCGGATTCGATCATCTCCATGTCATGCTCGACAACGAGAACCGTATTGCCTAAGTCGCGAAGATGCATAAGAGTTTCGATCAATCTGCGATTATCCCGCTGATGCAATCCGATGCTGGGTTCATCGAGAACATACAACACGCCGACAAGCGCACTCCCAATCTGACTGGCTAAACGAATACGCTGGGCTTCTCCGCCGGATAAAGTCGGAGCTGAGCGACTCAAGGTAAGATAACCGAGACCGACATCTTCGAGAAATTTTAACCGGTTAAAGATTTCCTTCAGTATTTCTCCGGCGATTTCTTCCTGCCGAGGTGTTAAATTGACTTCGCGGAAGAAACGATGAGCTTCCGTTACACTCATATCTGTGACTTCTTTAATGCGTTTTCCGGAAAACTGAGTAGCGAGAGCCTCCGCTTTCAGCCGGCCTCCGTGACAGGTTTCGCATGGAACCCGGTGCATAAAAGTATCCAGCAGATAGTTGCGGAATCCTTCCGAAGAAGTATTTTGATACCATCTTTCCATCTCAGGGATGATACCTTGATATTCGCTTCTTATACTTTTATCTCCGTTCAACAATAGATTTTGTGCTTTTTTGGTGAGTTTTTTCCAAGGTTTGCTCAGAGATATTTTGTGTTTGCGGGCAAAAGAATCGATTCGCCTGCGGACGAAATACGACCAATTCGAGTCGTTTCCTTCCTGAAAAACGTTTTTCCAGGGAATAATTGCGCCATCCAGCACCGATCTATCCTTGTCGGGAATGATCAGATCGGGATCGAGTTCCAATTTTCGGCCCAATCCGTCGCATTCAGGACACATGCCGAGTGGATGGTTAAAAGAAAAATGTTGCGGCGTGAGATCATCAAAGGATTTGCCGCATTGAAGACAAGCATTGCGCGAGCTGAAAATGCGATCCTCCTCCCCTGGAATCGCCACAATGAGCACGCCATCGCCCTGGAGTAGTGCAAGTTCTACCGAATCCGCCAGTCTCGATTCCACCCCTTGTTTCATGACTAGCCGGTCGACAACGATCTCCACGTTATGGGTGAGTTTTTTATCCAACGAGATTTTCTGTTCGAGTTCCATGATATGCCCATCGACCCGTACACGGACAAAACCTTCCTTCTTGGCCTCATCGAACAAATCTTTATATTCTCCTTTCCGTTGACGGACTTTTGGAGCAAGGATCATGAAGCGGGTGGACTCGGGCATTTCCATGATTCGATCCACGATTTGGTCGACAGTTTGTGATCCGACCGGGATATTGCAATTCGGACAATACGACGTGCCGCAACGGGAGAAAAGCAACCGAAAGTAGTCGTATATTTCCGTAACCGTACCGACGGTCGAGCGGGGATTCTTGCTCGTGCTTTTTTGTTCAATGGAAATTGCCGGTGAGAGACCACCGATATAATCCACGCGAGGTTTTTCCATCTGTCCAAGAAACTGGCGTGCATAGGCGGATAACGATTCCACATACCGCCGTTGCCCTTCCGCGTATACCGTGTCGAATGCCAGAGAAGATTTCCCCGATCCGCTTACGCCCGTAAACACGACCAATTGATCGCGGGGGATGTCGAGATCGATATTTTTCAAATTATGTTCGCGTGCGCCGCGAATAGTGATTTTTTTCATGAATGACTACCGTTGCTGGTTGATTGGATTCAATGAATACATTTTATTGCAGTGTTTCGTGAAATTGCTTCGATGCACCACTTTTGGAACTGTGTATTATAGCAGGATTATGCAAAAGTGATGTTGGCAAGAAGTGACATTTCTTGCTGAAATTCAGGTGCGGTCAGCCGCTTTATATCCATCATTTCATGACGGATGAGGGTTCTTTTTTCAACCACCGCTCGAGAAAAGCCAATCCCGATTCAACAATGATTTCATGCCCTCCTTCGTGTAAATCGAGATCAATGCGATCGGCAATACCCAAACGTTCGTAATGTGCCATCGATTTTGCAAATTCTTCGATGATTTGAGGCCACCAGGCAATGCGGTCCTGCTTCCCCGATTGAATCAGGAGTGGCCTGGGGCAGATAAGGCTGACAACGTCATAGTCTGAATAAGCCGTCAGCCATCCGCGGAAAAAGGCGTGTTCTTCCTGCGTTTCCAGGAAGCAGCTATAGCGATCGTCGGGGATGACCATTTTATTTGTACGATGATTGAACCAGGCAGAGACAATAGCGACTTTGATACGCGGTTCGATCGGTGTCCAGAACATTGTCGCCATGCCGCCGAGACTAAGCCCCCACATCCCCACTCGTTCCGAATCGATTCGTTCGTCCTTGAGGACTTTCGTGAGGAGGCGATTCAGGCGAGTGTATTCGATACCGGGCAATGTCGTGTCGGCTAAGCGAGCGAGCCGCTCGATGCGGTTGCGTTTTTCGACGCTGCGTAAATTGAAGGGAGCAAGAACAGCGTAATCCTTTTGCAAAAGTGCGCGTCCGTATTCGTGATAGTGATTCCCGTCATCGAGCAGGCCGAAAACTCGTTCGGGCATACTCCCGATGCCATGTTGTGCTATGACAAGAGGGACTGGTGGAGTTGCGTCACGAGGGATGGCTAGGATTGCTTCCGCTTTTAGGGAGCCAAGAGGAAGGGTGATCCATTTGGCTTCAATGTCTTGTAGAGGGACATAGGATTGCTCTTGGAGCCCGCCGCTTTCATGGAGATCCGGTGGATTCAGGATTCGGCGCCACGATTGACGATGATCTTCAACGCTTTGCAGAAACGACTCGATGCTGTCATAGGATCGATCCCAAAGTTCTTCCGAACGTTCCGGATATTGATCGACGAGCAATTTGCGGAAATAAAGTTCAAGGGAATCCGCATATTGATTATTGCGCTCTTCGATGAATTGGCTGAGTTCTTCGTTGGTTTCCGATGAGGGTGTTTGGAGAAAGGAGAACAAAGCAATGAACAAGAGGGTGATTTTTATGGTATTCATGATTTTTTACCTCTTTTATGGAAGTTTAGTTATCAGGAAAGGATTTCTGGCATCCTTACATTAAGCCCAATGATCTTCTATAGATTCAAAAAAAACGAATACAGAGAGGATAATGAAAATTGATGCCGTCATTCGCTTTAATGGCAGCCACAATCATCGAAATTGCCCAAAAGGCAAATAACATTAGTAACAGTACATATCCTACGAGAAAAATCATCAGAAAAATGCAGGGGATCGCATAAATGGTCACGCTCATCTGAAAGCTGACCGCTTCCTTGCCTTGTTTGTCTATAAAAGACGAATCCCTGCGTTTCAGTAACCAGATGAGGATTGGAGCGGCAATGTGTCCGATAAAAGGGATGAAAAAAAATGCAAACGCAGAAAGATGACAGCAAGAAGCCCAGAATCGTTCATCGTCGGGAAGATCGAAATCGGAATTCAATTGTTTTTCCTTTGTGGTAAACTATAGAAATCTTTTGTACCATTTATTTAATCATGACCGTTGTGAAAACACCAGAGGAAGTCCTTCAAAAAATGCATCAGGTGAGTGGGGCGGTTCAATCCGCACTCTACTTTTTGACCTATCCGACTGTAGAAATGTTGGTTTTGTGTGCCGTTACAGGAAAAAGTGAAAGTAGTGAGCGTTACTGGCGGACTCAAATCAATGATCCACAGTCAATCAAAAGACTCCGCAAGGCGAAAGAACCTTATTCTTTTTTAGGGGAATTGCCCGCCGGAGAGAAGGAGCAAATGGTCGCGGTTCCGATTCGCAGTGGTGAAGAAGTGATCGGGACGGTGGTTCATTGTTATGATGCGCACCCTACACTTTCCTTTCTGGAATTGCAAGCGGCAGCGAAAAGTCTATCGCCTGATTTTTTTTATGGCTGGGTAGATTTTCTGGTTGCAGAACAATCCCGCCCTCTCTCTTTTCTATTCAATATTGCGGGGACGATCTCAGCATCACTGGATTTGGATAGAGTTTTGCTGAGTGTGGTCGAACAAGCCACTCTGCTATTTCGTGCAAAGATGAGTTCTTTGATGCTGCTCGACAAAAAGAAAAATGAATTAGAGATGATCACGGCATATGGATGCAGCTTGGAATATTTGGACAAACCAAATGTCCCGATGGTAGGATCGATTTTAGGGAGAGTCGTTCAGGAAAATCGTGTGGTCCAATTGGAAAATATCTATAATGAACCGCTCTATTTACACAAAAACTTTGCAAAACAAGAGGGGGTGGCTGCCTTATTGGCTGCTCCGATTACATTTAAGCAGGATGTGTTGGGTGTATTGAATATCTATTCGGCCACACCCCGGCGCTGGCAGCGTTCGGAAATGGAATTGCTGCACACCTTTGCCAACCACGCGGCGATTGCCATTACGAATGTAAGAATCCATGAACAGATCATGGGAATGGAAGAGCAACTGCAGGTATCCGCCAAATTATCGACATTAGGGGAATTGGCGGCTGGGCTGGCGCATGAGATACGAAATCCGCTGGCCGTCATCAATATGCTGATTCATTCCTGGAAATCATCTCCGCCGGAAGCGGAAGATTTTGAACATGATTTGCAGGTAGTGGCACAGAAAATTAGTGATTTGAACACACTTGTGAAAGATTTGTTACATATGGCGCGCAGCCGCCCCTTGGAACTTCAACCGAACAATGTTGAAGAAATTGTCGATCGAGTGCTCCGTTTGTTGCGCCACCGAATACAACAACAGAAAGTCATGGTAAAAAAGAAAGTACACGTGTCGAATCCTGTCATTTCCCTTGACCGGGAGAGAATCGAACAGGCGATCATGAATTTGTTGTTGAACGCTCTGGATGCAACTCCAGAAGGAAAAACCATTACAGTAGAATTGCGGAAAGAAGATTGCCAATTTGCGATTGATATCACCGATTCGGGTACCGGTATACCGGAAGCGGAAATGACGAATCTGTTTAAAGCGTTCCATACAACCAAGCAGAAAGGAACCGGCTTGGGTTTGCCGATGACGAAACGAATGATCGAAGAGCACAAAGGGAAAGTCACTGTATCGAAAAACGGCCCGGATGGAGCGACGTTCACAATTTTGCTGCCTTTATGAAGTACACAATTATTTCTTCAAAGAATGTTGAAATGTGGTGAGGATTTTGGAATCCTTGAGATAATAGTGAGTGTCTTTATAATCAAGCAGTTGTACTTGAATGATACTGATAGGATCGTTTTTGATCAGCAAGCATCTGTGTTTCCTTTATTTTTTCGATGGATGCTTCGTGATTTGCGAATAGAAAACTGTATTTTGATCTAAAGGATGAACTTATGCTATTATCGGTAGTCATGCCGGTCTATAACGAAAAAGATACGATCGAGAAAATCATCCGGAAGGTACTTGACGAAAAGACGGATAAAGAATTGATAATCGTGGACGATTATTCCGTGGATGGGACGCGGGATTTTCTCGAAAATTTTCAGGACGGACAAGTTCGCATTTTTTTTCATGAAAAAAACCAAGGAAAAGGGGCAGCTATACGAACTGCTCTTCAACATGTCGGAGGAGATATTGTTATCATTCAAGATGCGGATTTGGAATATGATCCGGCTGAATATGCGCGTTTGATCAAACCCATTGTGGAAGACAAAGCGGATGTTGTGTATGGGTCGAGATTTCGAGGTGTCGAGCAACGGGTACTGTATTTTTGGCATTATGCGGGGAACAAATTTTTAACCCTTTTGTCAAATATGTTGACCAATTTGAATTTATCCGATATGGAAACCTGCTATAAAGCTTTTCGAACAGAAGTTATCAAAAGAATCACCATTGAATCGCAACGATTCGGGATGGAACCGGAAGTGACGGCAAAAGTGGCAAAACTCGGATGCCGAGTGTTTGAAGTACCGATATCGTATTATGGACGAGATTATTCCGAAGGGAAAAAAATTACGTGGAAAGACGGAATTTCGGCGATTTGGCTTATCTTTAAATACAATTTTTTCCGTTGAACGAATAGAATTCGAATAGATTTCATATTTGATACTCTTACTTGAAATAGGTGAATGAACAAAAGTTTATGTCACGATATTTTTTATGGCTGATTGTTGGTGCGTTTCTCATTCGGGTTTCGTATGTTGTTTTTTTTAACCTTGCCGATTTGGAAGAAAGGATCGCGATCGACAATGATGGATATCTCGAGAGAACGGTTCTTTTTCAGGAAGGCAATTTTCTTTTTTCGGAAACGCATACGGAACGAATGCCGTTGATTCCGGTGTTGACGGCGTTTTGGAGTTCTCTATTTCCGTTTTTCTCCCCTAAGATTGTATTTCAATTCTGGAATATTCTTTTAGACCTTTGCACATTGATTTCGATTTATCTGTTTGTTCGTTATCTTTTTGACGAACGTTCTGCATTTGCAGCAGGGGTTTTGTATGCGGTGTATCCTTTGGCTGTTTATCGGCTTCCATTGATGAATTCGGAAGTCATACAGGGGACGGCATTGGCTTTTTGGGTTGTTGGAATGGTTCGTGTGATCCATGATTTGCGCGTGGGACCTGTTTTGTGCCTTTCTTTCTTGACATCTGTCGTTCTTTATATCACACCCGCCTTTCAATTTGTCCCGATTTTTGTGATTGTCTTACTGTTCGTTCTCTCCTCTTTCAAACGGGCGGTTTCATTAGGAATTCTCTATATTCTTCCGATTCTCTTTTTGGTTCTCTTATGGGGGATGAGAAATGAGGCCGTGTTGGGCGATTTTTATCTTTTCGATTCTCGGGGGGGACAGGAATTTTGGATTGGAAATCATCAAGAATCCGAAGGACGTTGGGAAGGGGAAAAAAGACATTTATGGGAAGAAAAGCTGCATCGCTATGCAGAGCAAGTTTCAAAAAAGGGGGGCAATCGTCATGATTATAATTTTTTCATGTACAAGAAAGGGTTGGAAGAAATTCTTGAGAATCCGGGTAGTGCCTTAGTCCTGTTTGGTAAGAAATTTCTTCGCTTTTGGTTTGTTCCCGCCTCAGAAACCATGTTGGACAAAACGATCCCATTGCAGAGTTTGTATCTAGTGTTATGTTGTATTGGTATATATTACGGACGGCGGCGAATCAAGGAAATCAGTATTCCTCTCTTTATCATTGTATACTTCTGTGGGATTTATACTCTTTCTTATGCTTGTATTCGTTTCAGTCATCCGATCATGCCATGGATTTGCGCTCTTGGAGGAGTGGGATTGATTGCGCTTCAAGACCGGATATACAGGATGAGAACATGAATGGAACGAATCAAAACAAACAAATTCATGCTTTCGTGAGCGGCAGAGTCCAAGGTGTTGGATTTCGCTATTTTACCGAGCGGCAAGCGAAATCACTTGGCCTTACAGGAGAAGTGCGTAATTTGCGGGACGGAAGGGTGGAAGTGGTCGCAGAAGGAAACGAAACCATTTTGCAGGAATTCATCCAAATTCTCCAACGAGGTCCCTCCGCTTTTGCCCATGTCACTTCGGTTGATGTGGATTGGTTACAACCTTCCGGCCAATATCGTGATTTTTCTGTTTCTTTTTAATAGACACCTACCACGCTCGCAAGGATATGTTCAAAGTATTACAGAGAATAAGAGATTCTTTTACATCTACTCTTTCAAAAAGACACATATTGTTCAGGGGAGCTAAAGCTTTAGTTCGAACGGTCGATAATGAGAGTGGGGTAAAAGATCAAGTCACGAAGGAAGGGAGGTGATAACAAATGATTGACCCGGTCGGTAGTATTCCACTTAGCCGTTTAACAACGTCGCCAAAAGTGTCCTCTATCAATACGAAAAAGGAATCGGAGAAAGTCAATCAAAGTAGTCCTTCAAAGGAAATACTCACCAAGAGCAAAAGTGATTTGGTCTCTCTTTCTTTCAATTTGAATGGAGATTTGGAATCATTGAGAGAGTCGGTTACCGTGGTGTTTGATCAAGTCAAGATGCAGCTACAAGAATACTACGGGTTGCGCGGTCAAGAAGGTGAAGAAGAGAATGATTTGAGCGAGTATCTTCCGCCAGAAGATGCCTCAGCGCAAGAATTATTGGACTTTTTCAGCCCCAAAAATACCGCAAATCGGATACTGGATTTTACTACGGGTTTCTTTGATCTGTATGCGCAAAATCACCAGGACGAATCCGGTGAAGATAAAATCAATGGATTTTCGACTCTGATCGGTGACGCCATTCAAAAAGGTTTCGAAGAAGCAGAAAAAATTTTGGGCGATTTTGAAGAATTGGGACCGATAGGAGAAAAAATCGAAGAGACCTATCAAATGGTTCTTAAAGGATTGAATGAATTCCGGCAAGAGCATTTGAATGATCTCGAATTGCAACCGGAAAAACCAGAAAGTCTGCTCATTGAACCGGTTTCTGAGGAATTACCCGAAAAGAATACTCTTGAGTAAAGCAAGTTTTTTCCTTGTTGGTATGGGCAAGGATTCGACTTGCTTTTGTTTACTTCAGCAAATTACAGCTACTGTAATTTATATAAATCTCTCCTATAATTTCAACTTGTTGTCGTATTTTGAATATATTCAATGACGTCCGTCGTGTTGTGCAATCGGACGGGAACTTCGTTAAAATAGTGTCCCAATGCGTCGAGGTGGTGGGCATCGCTGTTTCGGAAGGGGCATAGCCGCTTTTCTTCGGCGATCATTTGAGCCATGGCGGTGGCCGTCCGGTCCATATTCCCACTTTCCACTTCAAGACCGTCAATGTCGATAGCATCCAACCACTGGGGAAGGTGGCGATCATACCGAAATGGATGCGCCCAGATGACAATGCCATTTTCTTCGTGGACTATTGGGCTGAGAGTTCGGATGGAGAGATCATATTCCAGGGCATATGGATTTCCTTCAGGAAGAAAAATCAGAAAGTGACCTTCCGGACAGGAATATTCCATCCCTCGAAAGATCGTCAATTGCGGAAATCGATCCTTCAGTTCAAAAAATTCGTCCTCGTCCCATACGATATCATGCTCGGTCAAAGCAATACCGTCTAAGCCGGCTTTCAGGGCTTGTGTACACAATTCTTCTGCAGTACTGACACTACAGGATGAATATTGCGAGGTATGAACATGGAAATCATAGATCATTTTTCAAGAAATCAATTCTTTACAGTGATAAACACTGGATGCGGCTAAAGAGGTTAAATTATACCCTCCTTCCAGGCAGGAAATGATTTTTCCGGAAGCATATTGATTGGCATGGTTAACCACCATTTTCGTCAATTCCGCGAAGTGTTCTTCCAACAAGAGCCAATTACCCAAGTAGTCATCACGATGGCCGTCAAAACCGGCCGAAATAAGAAACAATTGGGGTTTGAATTCCGCTACAATCTTGTCTAAAGATTCTTCGACTGCTTGAACGATCTTATCAGCCGGTGTCACGGCGGGAAAAGGAAGATTCTGGGTATATCCTTTTCCTTTACCTCGCCCCTTTTCCTCAGAAGAGCCGGTTCCGGGATAATGAGGATACTGATGAGTGGAGATATAGAAAACCGTATCATCTTCATAAAAAATGTGTTGCGTGCCGTTTCCGTGATGGACATCCCAATCGAGAATCAAGATATTTCCAATCTCGTATTTTTTCTGGGCATACCGAGCAGCAAGGGAAATATTGTTGAAAATACAGAATCCCATCGCTTTATTCGGAAAGGCATGGTGACCGGGGGGACGGGACACGACGAAAGCCCGGCGGCATTTTCCTTTACACACAGAATCGACAGCGGTGAGAAAGGCTCCGGCGGAAAGCCGTGCGATTTCATACGAGGAAGCACTGACGACAGTATCCGGATCAGCTCGGCCACCCCCGTTCTTTGCTAATGTCTCTATGGACTGAATATATTCTTCAGAATGAACGAGTTGTAATTCTTCCAACGTCGCCGGACGAGGATCCGACCATGCGATGGATTCCTGGGATAGTTTTTCCCGAAGTGCATTTGTAACAGCATCCATACGCCGGGCATTCTCGGGGTGGTTGCCGGTGTCGTGTTCCTTGAAGCGGTCAGAATAAACGATGTGTAATTTATTTTGGTTCGTCATTATTCATTCCACCATTTTTTCCTTTTTTAGGTATGGCTCCATTCGTTTTCGTAACAGTCTGTTTGCTGTGATGATCGCATTCAGATCATGGACTGCTTGTTCGACTTTGTCATTGATGACTACATAATCATACATCCCAATGAAACGCATTTCACGTTTGCATTGAGAAACTCGATGTTCTAAATCATCGCCTGAACCCTTTTTGCGTGAATAAAGCCGCCGTTTTAATTCATCCAAGGAAGGGGGTACGAGAAATATAAGAATTGAATCTTGATGGTACAGACTACGGACCGAAGCTGCGCCTTGGACGTCGATATCAAGGATTACATCCTTTCCCGCATCGAATTGATCGTTGAGAAATGATTTGGGTGTACCGTAGTAGTGGTCGTAGACCTTTGCCCATTCGACAAGTTCGTCATTGTGGATAGCGGATTCGAATTGTTCTTTGGAGCGGAAGTAATAATCGATTCCCTCTTCCTCTCCAGGCCGGGGCGGCCGGGTCGTCATCGAAACCGATAAGACGAGGTCATGAGGATTTTTCATACATTGAGAAATGACGGTTCCTTTCCCTACGCCGGAAGGACCGGATAGGACAATGGGAATCCCTTTTATGGTAGTCATTGGTCTATTTTCTCCAAAAATTCGGGGCTGTCAAAATCAACACCGAGTAAAGTTCCAGTCTTCCTACGATCATACAAAAGGATAACCACCATTTCAGGATAATGGGAAGTCCCGCGTAATTGTCATACGGACCCACATCGCCGAGACCCGGTCCGATGTTGAACATGCAAGCGGCAGTGGCAGTCATTGCGGTGGTAAAATCAAGCCCGAATGCCGAAAGAAACAAAGTGGATACGATGAATAAGGTGGCGGCTAGAATGGCGAAGCCGGTGATTCCCGCATTAACCCGTTCGGGCACAGCCTCACCATCTTGTTTGATGACAACCACAGAAGTCGGGAAAAGCAAACGGACCATTTCCCGATATGCGATTTTTGCCAGAAGAACAAAGCGAATGACTTTGATTCCCCCTCCGGTCGAACCTGCACAACCGCCGACAAACATAAGAAAAAAGAGGATCATACCGGCAAGGGGAAACCACGTTTCAAAATCTGATGTGCAATATCCCGTAGTGGTCATGATAGAGACCGCTTGAAAGAGGGAATGTTCGAAGCAATTCCAAAAACCCTCTTCATTTCCATTGATCCAGACGACAACTGTCAAAATGATGACCGAAGTGAGTAACAGCATTATGTATGTGCGAAATTCGCCGTTTTTTTGATAAGAATGAAACTCGCGATTGAGGAATCGATAATGGAGAACAAAATTGGCGCCGGCAAGAATCATGAAAACAGTGATGACGAGATTGATTGCTGTACTTTCATAACCGCCCACACTGAGTGGGTGTGTGGAAAATCCGCCGGTTGCCACGGTTCCGAATGTGTGGCATAACGCTTCATACCAATTCATCCCACAAAACATCAAGGCAAACGTTTCCAGCATGGTAAGCAAAAAATAAACAGTCGAAAGGGTTTTTGCTGTATCGGCAATGCGTGGTTTTAAGCGGTCTTTGACTGGGCCAGGTACTTCCGCCTTGAAGAGTTGCATTCCTCCCGCACCAATCAGGGGGAGGATGGCGAGAGATAAAACAATGATCCCCATTCCACCAAGCCAGTGGTTTGTGCTGCGCCAGAACATGATAGCATGGGGTTGGTTGAAATCGGTCAGCACACTGGCTCCGGTCGTTGTCAGTCCGGAAGTGCTTTCGAAAACACTATCGGTGAGTGAACAAAGGACGTTGATGAACGTAAGAGTGTCCGATTCCATCATAAACGTTTCATCGATAAAAAAGGGGAGCGCCCCGAATCCGCTGCACAAAAACCAGCCTCCGGTAACGATCAGAAATCCTTCCCGGGGCGTGATATCCGTGGTGGTTTCTGGTCTGTAATACCGCATAGTGAAACCGACAATGAGGGTTAAAAGGAGTGAAAGAAATATATGCCCTCCTCCGCCGGTACCGTATATCCAAGCGATAAGAATCGCAGGGAGCATTGCACAACTATAAGCAATCAGAATCCAACCGAGAACATAGATGACAAGATTCAGGCGCATTGTTTTTTTGGTTAAAAGGATCTTCAGGTATACGATCTCATCTAGGATCGAGATATTCAGACGGTATTATAGACGGGAGATTTTTTTGGATAACGTGAAGGTTCCGATTATCTTTCATTTGCTTGAATCAAGCAGGCCCAATAACCGGTATCTTCGGGTGTTGAAAGAGTAACCGTCTTTCCACCCTGAATCGATTTTGCATCGCTCCATTTACAGGCATGAATATCGAGCCATTGGGCAGAAAAGGTACCTTTGGAGTCTTTGATGTCCAATTCAACTGTTCCGCCATTCGGGAAATAAATAGCATATTGGCGGCCAGGATTAAATATTAAATAGGCTTCATTGTCTTCCCGATTGTGTAAAAGTACACTCTTTGCATCCGGAGTGCAGTTGAAAATATCGAGCTTTTCAAGCAGCATCCGCATACTTTTTAGGTTGGCCTGTGCGATCTTACTCAAACCGATTCCGCTATTCGGGCGATGAAAGCGTGTTCCGGCCATCCCGCCGAATATATTGCGCCAAAAGCGCTCCTGACCATCTCGGCTTGTACCATACCGGCCGGTATCGGCACCGTAGATTTTGACGGTATTGATAGGGCGTAGCTTATTGGAAATGTGATTCCGCACCCATTGAATATTATCCCAATGGGTTTGTCCTTTGTTGTGATTGTTTTGTGAGACATCGATAAAATCGTACATTTGCGGATTGTTATAAACGACATGATGCGATTTATCCTTGATATCCCACGCGTCGAACATGTCTGTACAATTCACCTCGACACCCGCTTCTTTTGCTCTCTTTTTGATGTGCTTGATCCAATACTGCCCCCATTTGGCGTCTGTATTGGTTTCGTTGTTCATGCAATAGAGCACATTTCCTTTTTCGAGGGAATAAGAAAGCATTTTGTCAACGAATTCGAGTTGATAGTGATGGAAAGAGTCATATTTCTTTTGATATTTTTTCATCCCGGGAATGCTGTGGAAGAACGGTTGATCGTCTCGGCCAGGATGGTTGGGATAGTGTTCGGCAAAACCGGTTTCATCATATGTGTAATTGACATTGTTTTTGGGATTGTAGGGATGCGGTTCCCAATTGTCGCGGGAATAATCGAAACGGTCCCATACTTCGATCTGTACGATAATGTCGCGCTCTTGGGTTAGTTCGAGCATGGTTTCGAAGCGCTGCCAGTATTCCTCGTTCCATTGATCGAGATCGTATTTCCCGTTTTCGAGTTTCTTGAATGGGTAGAGCTCGAATCCTTTATCCTGTCGATCGGACATGGTGTTGCGGATGTAATTCCCACCCACAGAGGCCAGTTGATCGAGTTGTTCTTTTACATTCGGCCATTGAAACAGATTGTCATCGTCCGTGCCGCCAAGCAAGACAACCGGGTGGCCTTCGTATTGCCAGAAGCGGGGATTTTCCTTGCAGACATGGATTCGATCTTTGTTAGCAGTCTCCGCTGGGGAAGACAAAAAACAAAGGAAAAGACTAAGGAAGAGATATTTGTAACATCTTGTGAACATAGAATTTCTCCATTTTCAGATTAATGAGTTGATATCCAATGGAGTTTAACGTGTTTGTGCTGTGGATTTAAGAGAAAAAAGGTAGAGGAACTGTAATTCTCATCATTTCTCTGCCTTGATCCATCGTATTTTTCAAATGAGAAGAGTTCTTTACTTGGTGGATTCGGTTGTACACTACTATGATAAAGCTGGTAGGTAGAGAACGATGGCAAAATTAAGCGCTGGTTTGTTGATGTACCGGTATCGTAATGAGGAACTGGAAGTATTCCTTGTCCACCCAGGCGGACCGTTTTGGGCAAAAAAGGATGCCGGCAGTTGGTCGATTCCGAAAGGGGAATTTTCCGAAGAGGAAGAAGGGCTTCGTGCGGCGAAACGGGAGTTCGAAGAAGAAACGGGATTTCAACCACCCGATTCCTCATTTCAACAACTCACCCCGATTAAGCAAAGCGGTGGAAAAATCGTCCATGCATGGGCGGTTGAAGGAAACTGCGATCCTGAAAAATTGGTCAGCAATACCTTTCCCATGGAATGGCCGCCCAAATCCGGCAAAATCCAAGAATTTCCGGAAGTTGACCGTGGTGAATGGTTTACGATCGAAACGGCAAAAGAAAAGATCGTGAAAGGGCAAATCGGTTTTTTTGATGAACTGGCCGAGTTGTTATCAGATATGGATAGAGAATAATCTTTTGAATCCTTCTACAGAGATTCATGATACTTTGATTGAGAAAGGGTGAATCCCTAAAATTTGAGAGGATGCTTTCACAGAGCGGCAAGAACCTATTTTTGCAGTGATTTTGGCGCCGGAGAATTTTGTACTAATTCCAACGCCTTGTCGATATAAATTTCACCGGTCATTTCCCCCAAACTGGTGCGTGTGATGTATTCATAGCGGTCAAAACTGTCGTAATCCACTTTTGTCAAGATATACCCAAACGCATCGTTCGTCAGTCCCAACAGGAAATTGTGTTCGCCTTTCATATTACGCTTTAAATAATATCCGATATTGGGCAATGCTTCGCCGGGGATGGTTAATAGTTGAGCGTTCCCAAGATTCACTAAATTAACTCGTGTAGAAATTTCTCCATTGTCTTCCAATTGATACGCCAGCGGAGACACTTTCAGGATTTGTTGCATGATCGGGGAGTCGATTGGAAAGGTCACAATTTTTGAATAACAAGACAATGCCGGATCTTCCTGTATCGGCGCATCGTTCACTATGCGAAGCGCTTCATCGGCAAGGAGAAAGCCGATGCGGATGCATTCTTCCCATGTTTGAATATCTTTTCCATCCGGTCCGCGGCAGTCGGCGGTCACCATCCCACCTAATGCGCTATTCATAAATATCCCTCTTCCGCCGCCTTTCGATTCAAGGCGGTCATACAAGGGGCCAACCATGTCCGGACTCAAAATGCCTTGATCGGAACCAAGTACTTCGGGATGGATGGCATAATTCACCAACGTCGCAAACGGTTTGTGATCGGTATCCAACACTTGAACGACATGGCAGCGCGGATCGTATAGTTTTTCAGCATAATAGTTATAAGCGATCTTTCCCTTTGCTTTCTCCGTAGCAATTTTCACGTAAGCACGTTGGAGTGAGTTCACAGCCTCGTTGATCGCTTCCGCCATTTTTGCACAAACGAAATCGAGATATTCCAAATCGGCATTCACTTCTCCCTTTTCATTCGGGAAGCCGTAGCAATCCGGAGCGCTGTGAGTATGGGTTGCGCCGATCAAGATGTTTTCTGGAGGAATCTCACTGACTTGTGCACGGACTTTATCTCCTAAGACTGCTGGAAAACCAAGAAAATCGGAACTGACAATCGCGACACGAACACTGTCATTTTCCAATACAAGCGCCCGAACGTTTAAATCTCCCTGCTTTTTCACTGTCGGATTGGATGGGCCAATACCACCTGAAACTGGCAATAATGAATCCGGATTCACGATCCGATAGGAGATTGCCGCTTTGAATTCTGCATGAACCAAAGAAACAAATACGAGTAAGATAAATATTACGACTGAATTTTTTTTGATCATGATGTTCCCTTCATTTGCGTACATGAATCTCTTGTGAAATTTGATTTGCACAAGTTGAGTTATTCTTTATAATGGCGGTTAAACGAATTTTGGAGATCAGACATGAAAGAAAATGCGTTTACGCTCATTGAACTCCTCATCGTCGTCGCCATCATCGGAATTTTAGCCGCAATAGCGGTTCCTAATTTTATCAATGCGCAGATACGGGCAAAAGTGGCAAGAGTCCAATCGGAAGAAAAGTCTATCCGAGATGCCTATACGCAGTATTTTATGGATCGCAACGCCTGGCCGCCGCATATGGATGGGAGTGAAGCGCAGCATCGGGCCGGATATCGACTTCGATGCGCCGGAAGGATGCCCAACATGCGTTGCCGGTTTATACAATCCCAGCAACGGCATCGATAGTAGCGGGGATATTCTCCTGCCCATCTCAGGTGGTTTTAACAGCGAATATCCCTATTCCCGGCAATGATGATTTCGCGGTTTTCCTCGTTATTTTAGTCTAAACTCGATTTCAATCCATGACCGGTCAGGGGAATGACGATGACTTCATCCTCTGTCCTGTCAT
Source organism: uncultured bacterium (assembly GCA_964412555.1). Taxonomy (GTDB): domain Bacteria; phylum Hinthialibacterota; class Hinthialibacteria; order Hinthialibacterales; family Hinthialibacteraceae; genus CAYPPG01. The sequence goes on along the minus strand of CAYPPG010000001.1, from coordinate 250,305 downwards.
ATTTTTCAAGAGCGGCGAATCCAGCGGCGGATGTCGGCTCGATGAAGAATCCCCGCTTACACAATCCTTTTGTATGACGAACAATTTCGTCTTCTGAAGCCGCGATGACAGTTCCCTTAGTTTTTTGTATAATTTCCATGATTTGACGGCCTCGAGCGGGTGAGGCAACCGCGATTCCCTCGGCGACCGTTTTTTGAGGTTGTATTTTTGGGAGTTCCAGGAGATCCTCATGAAACATTTTGTGAAGAGGCGCACAGTTTTCCGATTGAACGGCGATCAAGCGGGGCATTTTTTCAATAAGATTCAGTTTCATTAAATCCACAAACCCGAGATAGGTACCGATCAGCAAGGAACCGCTGCCAGTTGGAAAGAAAAGAGTATCCGGTTCCTTGAATCCGAGTTGTTCCCACACCTCAAAGGCAAAGGTTTTCGTCCCTTGATAAAAAAACGGATTCCAGGTGTGGCCGGCATAATATTCCGTTTCTGCCGCTTTCAAAACCGCTATGGCGGCTTCATCCCGTGGACCTGGAATCGTGCAAACATTGGCGCCAACGGCACGAATTTGTTTCAATTTTGCCGGCGAAGCTTGTTCCGGAACATAGACCTCACATGCAATTCCCGCTTTCGCACAGTATGTCGAAACCGCACAACCTGCGTTTCCGGACGAATCGATCACGACTTTTTCGATTCCCAATTCCTTGACTTTGCTGATCAAAGCCGAAGCGCCGCGATCCTTGAAAGAGCCGGAGGGGGAAAGATATTCCAACTTCGCGTAAACCGGATTTCCATTGTTTTCAATGGGGACAAGAGGCGTAAAACCTTCACCGAAGGAAACAATATGTTTATCTCTTTCGACAGGAATGGCTTCCCTGTATCGCCACATCGACGAGGATCGGTTCCGAATTGTCTCGATTTCCATTTTAAAATCAAATTGAATATCCAGTATGGAACCGCAATTGCACCTCCATCGCACTTCCTGCAGAGAATAACTTGAATTACAGTTATTGCAAACGAGTTGTTTCATGAGACACCTTTTGTGCAGAACGGTATGAATTGCTGAGTATTGTATTCAGCATTATATGAAGCATTATCGATGATACAGATTCTAGGAAAAGAATCAATATAGTAAGCAGTAGTTCCAATGTTTTCGCCCGAGTTCATTTTGTAAGATGTTCATCAGCCGCTTGACCTGGTATTTTATTGTTATGTTCCTGATATCACTACTTTTAAGTGATACATCTTCCGCTGTCGTATGGGAAGTGACTCAGCAGTGGGATGAAGTATGGGAGAATCAGTACTCGGAGTGGATCACGAATGAAGTCGATGAATCGTTGCTGGTTCCTCTTCGAGTCGCTGTGGATTGCGCGGATTTGTGTTATGTGGTTCGTGCCATCTTTGCGAGAAATCACTTGCTGCCTTTTTTGGCCAGTGATTTAAATGGTGTCACAATCGGACAACATGCCGGTGATTGGGATGGCATCCCTATAAGGGAGGATTGGCGAAAAGACAAGCGTTTTCGAGCGTTTATCATTCAAGTCGTTCGGCACGTCACGACAAAATCGTATCCTCACGATACCTATCCGGTCTCTCTTTCTCCGGCAACTGTCAAACCCGGCCTTGTGCTATACGAAAATATCATTGCCAGCCATGCATGTTTTATTGGGCGTATCGATCCGGAAAAGATCATTCCCACTGTTTTTTTCGAATCCTCCGTTCCCCCGACAGTTCGTTTTAAACGTTCCACAAATGTGGATATTTATATCTATGAAGAAGGAGTCTCTAGGGATCATAGCGGAATTGTCCGATGGAATTGGCCGGTCAACAAAAATGGGAAATGGCGTTTGATTCCCGATGAAAAGATGCCCCATTATTCCTTGGAGATTTATGATCCGGAATTTCCCTATCGCACTCATTTGAGCAAAGCGTTGAATCGTGTCGTCAAGGAAGCTGCCGAAGGCAAGCGATTGGAACAGGACGATTATATTCAGGAATTGATCGGCTATTTCCAATCGGAAATCGAATTTCGATGTAAACTGGTCAAAAAAGCGAGTTCGATCTTGACCAAAAAACCTCAAGGATTCCGTTCCGAAGATTTTGATTATACCTACAATACCGATTCACGTGATGAACGGCTAAGACGGCTGGTCAGGCAAATTTGGGCAGGAATCAACGAATATGAAATCCCGCGAGAGCGTTTTTTCCAGAAAATGAAAGAAATTCCAATTTCCATCTCCGCTCGTTTACCGGAAACGAATTTATATTATCTTTTCATTGCAGTCGATCAGCGCTGGAATTCTTCGGATGCCTACGTTTCCATTGAAAAACGCTGGGGCGTAACATGGGACGAAACTCAGCAACAATGGATTTTTAACGATCAATACACAGAAAAAGAAGTTCTCTCATGGTATAGGGACGGGAATGAAAAAGATAACAAACAGCATATACCAACGATGGAGAATACCCTTGAATCCTAAAGGAAATTGTCTTGTGTTTTTCTTTGTTTTCTCATTGATTCTTCTGCAATCGGTTTATTCCGATGTGTGGCAGGAATGCCATTCGTGGGATATGAGCTGGGAAAACCGATATTCCCATTGGCTCGAAAATGAAATTGAGCCAACTGTGTTGCAAACAGCAGGATTGAAAGCCGATTGTGCGGATTTAGCCTATGGGCTGCGAGCCATATTTGCCAGAATGAACTTTCTCCCCTTTATGGCAAGCAGTAAAGAAGGGAAACGATTCGGGCATTTTTCGAAACAATGGGATCATCTACCTCTTCATGAAAATTGGGCGCAAGACAAGCGATTTTGTACGTTTCTAAACGATTTGTTTCTCCACATCGTGAGCACGCGATCACTCCATCATGATACCTATCCCTTGTCACTTGAGCCGAAAACGATCAAGCCCGGTGTCATGGTTTATGAAGATCTCATCGCGGCTCATGTCGTGATCATTGGCCGAATCGAAAAGAATTCGATTCCACCGATCACGTATTATGAATCATTCGTGCCAGGGTATGGAATTTTTACACGATCTAAAAATATCGAAGTTCAGTTGTATGGTCCCGATACCGAATCATTTCATAGCGGGATTGTGGCTTGGAATTGGCCGGTGAAAAAGGATGACATAGGGAAATATATCCCGAATTCCGGTAGGGGCGGTTCGCGAACCGCCCCTACTCGGGTGAAAAAGGATGATATATGGGAATATATCCCGAAGAGAGACATGCCTTTTTATTCCGAGGAACAATATGCCGCTCATTTCCCTTTTCAGAAGCGAGTCAGTGTGCTCTTGAATCGATTGGCGTATCAGAAAATCTATCAAAAGCCGTTTGATGAAGATCAAGTGGTGAGTGAACTCTCTCAAGATTTGATTGTTTATTTCGCGGATCGGGCATTGCGGGTGATTCGGGCGGAACAATTGATGAAAAAACATGGAGTGCACAATCTCCCCCAGTTTTTTCAAGGGCAGTGTTCTACACGAAAAACGGACGAATCAATTGAGCGATCCTTGATGCAACTATGGCATCGAATGCATGGTTTCGGTATTCCCCGTTCAACCTTACTGAAGCACTTGAATCAATTTTCGATGATGATTTCTTCTTATTATCCCAATGTTTCCTTGGATGTATTACTGGAAGCGTATGAAAGAGGAAAATGCTCAGATAATGTGTATGATCCATTCTATCACCGCTGGGGAATCGAGGAGAGAACGGAGGCAGAGAAGATTGTGAGACGATAACATACACTCTCCATTATGTGGGTAATGGAGAAATGCTTTGGATGATGAGTTCGTCTTCAATGGATTTTACTTCCGGAATGTTTTTTACTACTTCGAGAATCGTCGGGCGAAGATTTTCTGTTTCGATCATCCCCCGGAGGCGAACGACACCGTTACGTGCCTCGATATTGATATTGACGCTGCGAGTCCGTAGATCCGCTGCCAAGAACGCTTCCGTTTTTGCTGCGAGGGCGAGATTCTCTAAATTATCCATTGCCGTGACACATACTTGAAATTCCGGTTTCTGAATGGCTTCGCAGATAAGTTCTTTGGTGGACTCCAATGTCATGGTTTCTACGTTGACAATCAGATCGAATTGATAGGGATCCCGCCAGTCAATTCCATAGAGATATTTCGTCCAACGGCATCGTTTTTCATCCACTTCGCGGATGTGCTGTTCGGCTTCATCTCGTGTCAATTGCATTTCTTCCATGGCCGCCCTGACTCGCACATCCATTGGAGCGATCAGACGTACTTTAAGGACACATTTGATTCCCTGTAAGAGAATGTGGCCGGCATGTCCGTGATAGACAATCATTCCAGTGCAGGCTCGATTCAGAATAACAGCGCGCATGATCGAGAGATACACACGGCGTCCGTGCGTGAATCGTTCCCAAAACGTCGGCGGTTTTTCCATGGCCAATGCAAGTTCTTCTCTTTCCAGACCGTACTCGGATGACGCATCCTGAATCAGCGTTTCGCGGCTGATGCATTCATATCCCAAGGCTTCGGAGATCTCTTGGGCAAGAGTTGTTCCCATGCTTAAAGAACCTCTCGAAATAGTGATAATGGCCATGGTTTTTCTCCCTCTCGGAAAATGATAAAAAAGAATGAAAGAGCCTCGTATCGGCTCTGTATTTACCGCCCCAGACGGCGGCTGAAAATGAAACTGACGAATATACCCGTTCCTATCGACAAAAGTACTGAAAGAAATCCGTACTGAATGGGGCTTTTTTCCGATAAGTTGTGAAGAACTTCGATCACGCCGACTTTTTCAATCCGGAAATCCGCATGTCCCATACCCCACAGTTCACGGTTGTAAAATACATATAGTTGAACAACGTATTCTCCTACAGAGACTTTTGAAGGAATTTTTATCGTATAGAGGATATGTCCGTTGCTTCGAACCTGCACCGCGGCTTCTTCCTTTCGGAATAGCCTCTGTTTCTTTTTTATCTCGACTAGTTTTTGAAAGACTAAATCCCTACCAAGCACTGATGAGTCGCCTGATAGGGGCTGAACTTTCCATTTATTTTTGAGGGTTGGATAATCAAGCTCTTCCTCGAAAAATGGAAGGCGCATTTCGGCTGAAGCCTGATCTGCGAAAGGATGATTGGAAGCCAAAATGTATAAACTCGGAAATCGATCGATTTGAAAAAGATGTTGTTTCCATTGAAAGAATATTGGAGAATGCGAATGGGGAGTCCGATTTTCATTTTGACTTGGATATAAAAAGGATCGGTTTGTGATGCGCAAAATCACATCGGCTCCTGTCAATTCGTCGGGTAGTGTGCCAAACAACTGAATAGTTTGTCCATGATAATTTGTGTCTATAGCCACCAAGTTCCGCTCGAGTGTGACCGGAACATTGGTCAGGTTTACTCCAGTAGCTACCTGTTCACAAAGACAAGCGATCAGTAAAAAAGTAAACATAGAATCCTTTTGTTTCAGTTACCTGGACGAATGATGATATCGGCGTTTCCGGTCATGATCAAATCGACAAACAAAATGACCATCATGATCAATACAAACAAGGACATAAAACCCCGGATTAAATCTCCTCGCAAAAAACGGCCGCTGCGCATACCGATCTGAGCGCCCAGTACAACCCCGCAAAATAGACACAAAGCCAACATAATGTCAACTGTGTGATTGCGTACGGCTTGTTGAATCGTGATATTCGCGCTGCTGACAACGACATGAAGAAGATCGGTTCCGATAGCCATGACGGTAGGCATGCCGATCAAGTAGATCAATATCGGTACCATAATGAAACTTCCGCCGATTCCCATCAATGCGGATAAAAATCCGATAATCACTCCGACTATGCAAGGAACGAAAACAGACAGTTCCATCCCTAAACTTTTAAAATAGATTTGGAATGGAAAAGAAGCAAAAGCCATTGAAATTTTTTGCGGGATGGTCGTGCCTTTTTGGATGAAAACCCGGTCTTGTTTCCGGCGATATGTTTTCACACTCTCCAAAAACATGAGACACCCAATTCCACCGAGCACTAAAATGTACATTGCCTGAAGGACGACGTCAAAATTGCCCGATTCCCGTAAAAGTTTCACAACGTGAACACCCAGGCTCCCCCCTATGAGGCTTCCGACAATGATGATTCCGCTCATTTTTCCATCGACGTTTCCCATTCGATAATGCGCGATGGCTCCGGATGCCGCCGCCGCCACAATTTGATTCGAACTGCTGGCGACTGCGTATGCGGGAGGAATTCCGATAATGAGCATAAGAGGTGTCAACAAAAAACCTCCACCGACTCCGAAAAGGCCGGATAGGAATCCCACGACTCCTCCCATTCCAATGAGCAGAAAAAGATGAAAACTCATTTCCACTAACGGTAGATAAATGTACATGAGAATGATCCGTCGTGCTGCTTCGTATCCCATCCAGGATGGATCTACAAGAATATCATACAGAATTCGTTCATTTTTTCAGTCGAGCACAAATATCCTTTGTATAAGAATACCATAAAAACGTGACTCAAGTGGAGAGCTTGAATAAAAAATTTGGAGATTTCATTTCCTTAAAAAGCGATGTCCCCTTGCGATTCAATTTTCGATATTATAATATTACCAGTGTAATTTGTAATAAAGGAAGATGAAAAGGAGGTACTCTGAAGTATGATTTCCAGTGAGTTGACACCTGCCGAAATATGGTTGTTGAATCGAATGTATGAATTGGATGAAACGGATATTTATGGAATTTTGGATCATATTGGAGATGAAAAGGAATGGAAATATACTACCATTCAAACCATGATTCATCATATGTGCAATAAGGGATTTGTCGAGCGAAATAAAGATGGACGGCGGTTTCTGTATAAACCCTCTCAAAGCCGATCGAAAATGATCGAAGTGGTATTGGATAGACTCTTTGGCAAAAGCATGAAAGAGGATCCGTCTCCTATCACCGATTATTTGGTGAACCTCAAAAAATTGAAACCCCGAGACAAAAAGACGCTGGAAAACATCTTCGGTAGTGGCAAAAAAACGAAATAAACGTTCCGGACTAAGCCTGTTTCGAAGATTTGATGATCGTTTCCCGAAATTTCGTAAGAAGAACGTCCGGTGTAAATGGTTTCACAATGTAGTTATCGGCGCCCGCTTTTAATGCTTCTAGCAGATGTTTCCTTTCATTGTTTACAGTCGTCATGATGATCGGGATTTTTTTCCCTAAATTGCGGATAATTCTAAGCGCCTCGATTCCCGACATCTCCGGCATGTTCCAATCCATAAAAATTAAATCATATTTTGTTCTGCATATTGCCGTAATTGCCTGCTTCCCATTACTTGCTTCATCGCATCGCGTTATGCCGGAATGAGTGGAGAGTGTGGAAATAATGATTTTTCGCATGGAACCGGAATCGTCAACGATTAATATTTTCATAGGCTTCTTCTCAGATGTGAATTGATCAATCGCTTACTTCTTCGGAACAAATCGGATTTTTTTTACTCTTTAACGATCCTATCAACGTGTTGTTACAAATCACCATTATATATGCACGAAATGATGTATAAAAGGGCCTACTTATTGTGAAAAAGAGAAGATGAATCGCTGTACAATTTATGTTCTTCTATATACCATTTTACCGCGGATGGAAGAAAGTATTCAATCGAAAGATTGTTTCGCACCCGTTCCCGGATCATGGAAGATGAAATTTCTATCAATGGCATATCGACATAGAGGAAATTATCTTCCGTTTTTGGATTGAGATCGGTTTGATGCTCAAATCCCGGCCGGGAAAACACTGCAACTGTAAATTCCCGCAACAACCGATCTCCTTCTTTCCATGTCGGGATTTTATCTTTCCAATCTCCACCGACTAATAAAATGATGTTGGCTTCCTCTGAAACTTGATGCTGCAAATAATGAAGTGTATCGATTGTATAGACGAATTTTCCTTGATCCACTTCATAAGAACTCACTTCAAACTTCGGATTGGATAGACATGCCAAACGCCCCATTTCCAAACGGTCTTTGCCGGATGCGAAAGGAGATTCTGTCTTGTAATGGGAAATCCCGCCGGAAGGCATGAGGATGATTTTGTCCATTTCAAGTTGTTCTAGAGCCGTTTGCAGTAATATCAAATGCCCGAAATGTATCGGATCAAAAGCGCCCCCATACAATCCGATTCGTTGTTTCATGGAATCCGAATCCTTTTTTTTGATTTTCTTATAGTTTGTATCCTGTTGCTTTGCGGAAACAGGCTATTCTCGAATATGGCCGTCACCCAATACGATGAATTTTTGACATGTCAATTCGACCAAACCCATCGGGCCGCGAGCATGGAGTTTATCCGTTGAAATTCCCATTTCCGCTCCCAGACCGTATTGACCGCCATCTGAAAAACGAGTGGAAGCATTGACCATAACAGAGGAAGAATCAACTTCGTTCAAAAAACGTTGTGCCGTTGTGTAATTTTGTGTTACGATGGCTTCCGTGTGATTGGATGAATGCTTGGCAATATGATCCAATGCTTCGTCCAGTGAATCGACAATCCGGAGTGCAAGGATAAGATCAAGATACTCCGTGTCCCAATCTTCGGAGGTTGCCGATTTTAAGTTTGGATATCGCGCTACGGTTTTTTCACAGCCTCGTATTTCCACTTGATGGCGGATAAGATCCTCGATGAGTTTTTCGAGAAATGAACCGGAAAGCTCTTGATGCACTAAAAATGTCTCGGCTGCATTGCATACTCCAGGACGTTGGATTTTTGCGTTCATACAGATTCGATGAGCCATTTCCGGATCGGCATCCTTATCAATATATATATGGCAATTTCCATCGTAGTGTTTCAGCACCGGGATCGTTGCCAAGTCGACAACTGTTTCGATCAGAGATTTCCCGCCGCGGGGGATAATGACATCTAATAATCCACGTAGGCGACACATATATCGAACGGCTTCCCGGTCGGTTGTCTGAATAAATGAGACCACACCTTTTGGCAATCCGCAGGATTCCAGGCTATCTTGAATGATCTGTGCCAAGATCGAGTTGGAATGAATCGCTTCCGAACCTCCTCGCAATAGGCATGCGTTGCCGGATTTTAAACAAAGAGCGGCGGCATCGACGGTAACATTCGGCCTGGATTCATAAATCAATCCAATTACGCCTAATGGAACTCTCATCCGTCCGACTTTCATGCCGTTGGGACGGACTTTCATTTCCGTTATTTCACCGACCGGCTCGGATAACATGGCAACTTCTTCCAGCATGGTACACATTTCTTTGATTCGTTTATCCGTGAGAGTCAATCGGTCTACCATGGCTCCGGAGAGGCCTTTTTCTTTCGCGGCTTGTAAATCCTTTTGATTTTCTTCCTGGATAGCTTCTTTTGCCGATTGAAGGCGTTCTGCTATCGCATGTAGAACATGATTTTTCTGTTGTGTGGACGTTTTGGCAATGATACGGGAAGCTTGTTTTACCTTTTTCGCAATATCTTGGATATATGTTTCCACATTACCAATTTGAGCATTTGAACAAAAAGTCATAATACACCTCGGATCAAACATACGTTCAATGGATAAGTTTGCCGAAGCATTATTTTTCGTCAAGTAGCAATCTTTTGGATGACTTCACTCGCTCGAGTTTTAATCGTTTTTTATAAGAATGTGAAAATCGGTTCCCTCAATTAGACCATTTGTACATACATGCGAATGTCCGGTCATGTGGCGGATAAATAAAAAAATCAAAAAACCCTGTTGACAAACTGTTAAATTACATGCAATATAATATGAATTGTGATTGTGGGTTGAGGGTTTTTGATGTGTTCCTGATTTCCAACAACCTGTGGATAAATTCATCCGATTTTGAATGAGTATCTACCCATGGGTACTGTTCCTTCCACCTTTCATCAAAAGCTCTCTCAGATTGATTTCGAACAACGGCCCGAATTGTCAAAAGGAACACGGCTCCACAGAACCAAAGGTTCTTTTTATGGAAAGATTGATTGTATCGGTATATGGCAATCCGGGGACACTATCATTGAGAGGAGTAGGATGATGAACGAAGAGAAAGTAATGCATGATGATCAGCAGGCTTCTTCGAATCCACTTAAAAAAATGCTTTCACCTTTACTTGTTTTTGGATTGGCTGTGATTGTGATTGTAATGTTCGGCGCAGCCGGAGCCTATTTGGATTTACGTTTGCAACAACTGGAACAGAAAGTACTCACTCAGACCAAACAGGTTTCAATTCAATCCGAAGATGCGTTGACGAGTTTGCAGACGGTTCAGACGGATATCCTTGAGAATCGAGCGGAAACGGCTCAATTTGCTCAGAAAATGTCGTCGACGTTGCAAGAATTTTCCACTTTGTTGACATCGACAATTGACTCGTTTTCTCAACATACCAGCGCCTTGACAGCTGCCATCGATAAAAAGGATAAAACCCAAGTTGAATTTCTAAAATCAAAACTCGGAAGCCTTGAAAAAAGCACTCTTGAACAGACCGGAAAAATTCAAGCGGCAGTGGAAACGGTCTTCAATGAAATTGCATCTACGCAAACGGCAGTGCAGGAAGCAAACAGCCGGGCTGAAACGATCGATCAAAAAGTGGCTGTCTTGACGGAACAAGTTGATCAAATGAATGAAAAAGTCAATGCGGGTTTCGCGAGTTTGACGGATCTGGCCAATGAACTGAATGCGGTTGTCAGCGCTCGTTTTGATGATCAGTCGAAAAATTTTGCAACGGAATTGGCAGCTTTAAAAGAAACATCCGATCAAAGCTTAGTAAAAGTCGGCGAAAAACTGGCTGCAATATCGAGAGAAGTCAATCAAGTTCAAACATTCGCTTCCGAGTCCGACAAGGCTTTGGGAGGCGATATTCGTTCACTTTTCGCTCAACAAACGGATGTGATTGATCAATCGGTGACTTCCGTTTCCGATCAGCTGACCGGATTGACGGATCAAATGAATACTGGTTTTGTGAAACACGAGGAATCGACAGATATCATTCGAGCCGATATCGCGCAAATGAATTATACCTTGACCGGGAAGTCGGATGATTTATTCATTGAATTTGTCGATACGAAAAAAGAACTCATCGGCCAACAGGAAATCACAGACCAAAAAATTGGAAAGCAAATTAAAGCGTTAAATGAGAATATTACCTTAGTTTTCAATGAAATAGATCAGACAAATGCTCTTGCTGCTTCCACGAAAGAAATACTGGAACAGGCGGATGAAAAGGCAAATAATTCTCATTTCGGCCAAACACAACAAATCGAGACCATCGATGCTTTGAAACGTCTGGCAGGAGATGTTTTTGCTCTTCGCGATGAAGTGGTGAATCGAATTGATACAGTCAACGGAAAAATTGCCGAACTGCTGCAGAATCCCCAATCGAAAGAGACACAGCAAGCTTTCAGGACATTATTGGAAGATTTTTCCTCTTCCATTCAAAACACGGAAACAAAAGTGAATTCAATTCAAAATCAATTATCCAAATTGAATTCCCGACTTACATTCGTGATTTTCCAGAAGATGGAAAATCACGATAAAAGTGAAAAATCTACACAAACTTCCATAGGACTTGAATCAGATAGTCCACCGTTGACAAACGAATAAAATAATCCTTTCCTCCGATTCCGGATTCGTTTAAGAATCTATTTTGCTTTGACCGGTCGAATCGACCGGTTTTTTGTTGTCCGGATCATGTAAAAAGCCTATGATTTCAATCAAGTTATATAGACAATCTTTAGGTTTTATGGATAATGTATTAACGGATTTTAGTTATTCTATGAGAAGGGGAGATGAAAGATGTTTAAGTATTTTGCTTCTATCCATTCCATTTTCGCTTTGTTGGTATTGTTTTGCCTGTGCACAGTTGCACAGGAGTTGGATGACGAGGGGCGGCAATTGATCGAGGTTCCTTATACTCATATGTCACCCACAATCGACGGAGAAGTCGATTCTGATGAATGGAGACACGCGGCTTCCAATACCGTCGATTTTGTCAATCTCGGTGTTGCCGGAAATAGCGGACCCGGTGTTACGAATGGGCCGGAAGATATCAGCTATACCTTTTCTGTCATGTATGACGATGATTTTCTTTATGTTGGAGTAACGGTGACAGACGACATATACGTCAGCAGAAATTACGGGCAACGATTGCAATGGGACCTTCCGGTTACGTGGGAAAATGATGCAGTTGAATATTTTTTTGACGGTGATTTGAGCAGAGCTTTTGAGTCTGCCCGCAATCCGACTGAAACGGAAACCGGTGGCCAATGGATTTTTGGTATTGAAGCGGAAGATTCACCCTTACCCTTTGTTTCTCCTGAATTATATGGGGAAAAAGAAAGACCATACGGTATCGGTCCGGATGCGGTATGGTACGCGCAGACTGTCGTGAATGAGGAGACCAATGATTGGAGCCAGGAAGCGCGATTTGCATTGGATATCATCGGTTCTCCTTCAGCCGGTAGCGAGATCGGCTTCAACATCAACGTCGACGATGTCGATACGTATGATGAACAAACGCTGGAGCCGGAATTTTATGAAGAGTACCGGGAGATTCAATTATACTGGACGGTATATACCTACATTGAAGGAGAAATTTCCACGGAAAACACCCATGAAATCGAAGACCTTTGGGGAACAATGCGGTTTTTAGAACCGGTTTCAGTAGAAAATTGGCAAGTATATTGAATCAATCTTTTCCTTCCAACCTTTTTGTGACAAGTTCCGATGCTATCGGATAGTCATCATCATGAAGCACTCCTTTTCCCACATTTTTTTAATTTTTATTCTCGCCAGGGGTTTAAATATGTGTTAGATATATGTTATGTTCAAAATGGCTTTCTGGGAGAGGAAGATATCTTTCATGTAGGAAGGAGGAGATGCACAAAGATTTATTGTTGGCATACAACGAATGATCGAATGAATGTAGGTTTGTGAAAAATGAGAAAGAATATGAGGTATTTATGAAAAAGTATATCGTTTTTATTGCAGTGTTAGGAATTTTCTTTGTATCAAATGTTTTCGCTCAATCGCCCGAAAGTGATAACTTCGATGACGGAATCGGCTCACAGTGGACCTTTACCAATATGGGAACCGGTCCCACAAAGGGTGAAGCTCCCGCCGAAGGTGAAGCCAATGTCGTTGACGGACAACTTCATTTGACCAGTAACGGCTGGGATGTTTGGGAAGACGACGATGGAATGGCTTTCCTGTATCAAGAAGTGACCGGCGATTTTGACGTTGTCGTGCAAGTGGTTTCTTTTGATGGTAATCTGGATGGCGATCCGGATGCAGCCAACAACACACCACCGAATGGTGGTAACGAATGGGAAAAAGGGGGAATTGCATTCCGCCAAGGTTTGACTGAATTTGCCCCCTATGTTGGCGCACAGATTTCCCGATCCCATGGATTACGCGCTCAGTATCGCCTGGATTTTGCCGCCAATACGGATCGAGCCAGGCGTGGGAATGATGGGAGTGGTCCGAAAGCCGGTTGGTGGGCGCGTCTCACTCGAACCGGTCATGTATTCGAGCAGTTAGCGGCCGAATCACCGGAAGGCCCCTGGTTGCCGCCCGATGACAATTTGGATCGTGGCCTTCCTGATTCAACGTTGGTGATCAATGATGATGATACATTGGATCCGCCTGTGCTTGGAGTATTCTATACCCCCCACTCTACCGATAATAATGAAGTGTTGACAGGAACCGGTATTTTAGACAATTTCTATAACTTTGATGAACTTCCGACACCAGTCCATAACTGGTCCTTATATTGATTCTTAAAAGAATATGTAAGTATTATGGAGGCGGTGAATCGCTACAAAGTGGTTCACCGCTTTTTATATGTAACGCCGGCATCTTGCCGGCTTTTGACTGGCAAGGCGGGCGTCCTTGCCCGTATCATTTATAGTATCCCTGAAAAGCAGCTCAAGTTTTTGTGAAATGGGTCGATAACCGATAGTGGGAAATGCTCGAAAGAAGGTGTATCATGACGGAATTGGCTGCATTATCCAATTCATTATCGACACAGGCAGTAATGGGTCAGTTGGTTACAAAGGTGTTGGATCAGGCATCGGAGCTGGTCCAACAGCAAGCGGCTTTAACTATTCAAACTAACGCCAATGCCACCATTGCATCTGCACTCGAGGGACTCGGTGAGAACCTCGATGTGCTAGCCTAAACCTACCGACTTCATCTCCAATCAGGGAAGCGCTGAAGAAAGATCCCTTGTACCTCACACCAGATTGTCTCGATATCCGAATCCGTGCGAATGAGATAAAATCGATTCGGTTCTTTACTGGCTAAATCGTGAAAACCGTCTCGAATCGCCTGCATGAATTCTATTTTTTCATTTTCAAATCGATCTCGAATTTGATTTTGCAAGGAAATTTTCTGTGCACGTTTCAGCCCTTTGGTGACATCGACGTCCATCAGATAGGTCAAATCCGGATTTCTTCCGAAAGTCGCGAATCGATTCAGTCTTGCAATCCATTCTTTATCGAATCCTCTTCCATATCCTTGATAAGCCATGGTCGAATCGGTGTGACGGTCCAGAATGACACAATGATTTTCACCGAGTGCAGGTAAGATGACTTCTTTCATCAGTTGCGCACGCGCCGCTTCGATGAGAAGCAACTCCGACTCAGGACAGAGGGGAATATCTGCATTAAGAACGATCTTACGAAGCGATTCACCAACCGGCGTTCCCCCCGGCTCACGGGTGTAAAGGCATAAATTATTTTTTTCTTTCAAAAATGAATAAAGCCGATTCGCAAAAGTGGTTTTCCCACTTCCCTCGATTCCTTCGAAGGTAATGAATATACCTGCCATAGGGTTCTGTTTATCCTATTCTATTGTTTGTACGGTTGATGAATTTCAAGTATAAGCTTTTTTAGGGGGAAATTACACGCTTTGAGGAGCCTTCTCGGCATGAGGCAGTTGTGAGAGAATCGAATCGAGGATTCGATCGGAAGTCATTCCTTCCGCTTCTCCTTCGAAATTGAGGATAATGCGATGACGGAGAGCGGGTTTTACGGTAGAGCGAATATCGTCGAAACTGACATTGAATCTTCCATCCAGCAGCGCCTTGATCTTCCCGGCCAGAATCAAGGCTTGCGCACCTCGTGGGCTTGAACCATAGCGTACAAATTGGTTGGTCATATCCGTTGCATATTCACTGCCGGGGTGGGTTGCCAAAACACAGCGGACGGCGTAATCGCGAACATGGGATGCGATTGGGACTTCCCTGCATAATTTTCTCATCTCAAGAACACTTTCTTTTTTCATGATCACATCCGGTTGAGGCTCTTCATAGTCAGTTGTTCTGATTAAAACCTCGGTCAATTCCTCCCGTGTTGGGTAGTCCACGATGAGTTTCAGCATGAAACGATCCAGTTGAGCTTCCGGAAGTGGGTAGGTTCCTTCCATTTCCAAAGGATTTTGCGTTGCCAAAACAACAAACGGTTGATCTAATTCATAAGTGGTTCCACCGACAGTAACCCGGTGTTCTTGCATGGCTTCGAGGAGGGCGGATTGAGTTTTCGGAGTTGCACGGTTCACTTCGTCGGCCAGAACGACATTGGCAAAGATCGGCCCTGCTTCGAATCGAAAAACACGTCGTCCATCATCGGTTTGATCGATGACATTGGTTCCGATGATATCCGCGGGCATCAAATCCGGCGTGAATTGGATTCGTGTAAATTTCAGTTCCATCGCCATGGCCATGGTTCGTACCAATAAGGTTTTTCCCAATCCCGGTACACCTTCCAAAAGGGCTTGCCCTCCGGCGAAAAGACAGGTCAATGCACCATCGATAATTTCCTGTTGTCCGACGATAACTTTCCCGATTTCATTTCGCAGTTGGACAAATTCTTCCCGAAATTGTTCCGTACGCTCCTCGATACTCATGAGTTTCCCTTTCTTCTATTTTTTAAAATGGAAATTCAAAGCAAGTTCCTATTCTCTTATTTGAAACAACCGTTATCCTGGGCAGACAGAATGTCTGTATCTATATTATAAGAGAACATATTGCTCGGCGGTTACGAAATTGCCTTTTTATCAGTATAAATGGTATCATAGTGTATTTTCATATCAAACGATAAGTTGGAAATGACCGTATGATCCCATTTTTCATATAAACTCATTGGCTTTCCATATGTTACAGGGAAATGGATAAAAGAAACAACTTAAATAGAATCCTTCAAAATAAAAGCACGATCAAATATGTTGTTTATTTCGGCTTGGCGGGATGGACTTTCCTGCTTACGATATGGCTGTTTCTGTACACGATCCGCGGAGGGGGAATGCCATGCTGGGATGGATGGGAGCGCTGTGCTTGGGCTGCCAATATCTGGTATGACCTGCGTCATTTTGATTTTGTCTTGTTCTGGAATCATACGAATTCGCAGGTTGTATGGCCTTTTTTACATTCTTGGTTTACGGGCGTATTATTTGTTTTATTTGGTCCTACATTGGAAATCGCTCGCCTTGTGACATTGATTTCCTTTTTCGGTTGTTCACTGGTCATTTTTTTTCTATTTATTAAACGCGATCATCCGTTTGACTGGATCGCCGGGTGTACGGCTTGGGCACTTTTTACGATTTCACCTTTCATGATTCAACATGCGGCAAGTGTGATGAGTGAATTGCCCGGATTATTTCTCGTGCTTTTAGTAATACTGGGTTGGCCGGAAAGCGAAGAGATTGGGAAAAAAAGAGCAATCCTAACTGGTTTTTTCTTGGGTTTGCTGTTTTTGTATAAGTACAATTATGCCTTCCTGACTTATTTTGCTCTCTTACTATCCGTTCTCGTTAAGGAACGATTTCGCTTCAAAATATTGTTAAAGAAACAATACGATATTCTTTTCGGTTTGCCTTTGACGATGCTGTTTTTGTGGTTGCTGCCGAATTATTCACGGAAACTAGCCGGTTTGGTTGGTTTTGCTCTGAATAACCCGAATGTTCGAATGCCGTTCAACCTTGATTCTGTGTTGTATTACCCTCAGCGCCTTCCGCTTGATTATTTTCCCACTCCTTTTCTTGCGATTGCTTGTGTGGTTCTTTTTCTCATTGCTTTGTTTATCTCCAAGAAGATGCGTTTATCTAATCCGGTCATGGCTTGTTTCCTGATTCATTTCCTGGCCGCCGTGATACACCCCATGAAGGATACGCGATTCATGTTTATTCCGATGGGTCTCTTTTTTGTTCTGACGGGTGAATCCCTGATCGAGGTGCTTCGCCGGTTGTTTCCTCCATCGGAAAACCGAAAAATGCAATGGGCGCTTTTTTTTCTCCTCCCGATTGTGCTTCCGGTGATGATCTATCAGACAAACGTGTTTCGTCAAGCGAACATTTCTAAAGATCAATTCTTTCTTGCGCCGATTCAAACTATCATCAATCAAACCTCGCCGCAGGATAAAATTGCTTTTTTGATTGCACACGATCAAATATCACCCCCCGCCATTTCCTATTATCTCACGATTTCCCATGATATTGTGCAGTCAAGAGAGGATGGTTCGATCAAGAATTGGAATTTTCTCTTTCTCTTTGAACCCGGAGAAAAGGTTCGTTCGATGCCGGTTGAAGAACGGCATAAACATTTGGAGTATTTTCTTTACATCTATAAATCAAACAAAATTATCACTGTTCAGTCGACCGCTCCTTGGTCTATCGAGCGCTATGACTCGCTTTTTGCCGGAACGAACGAATATATAGAACTGATACTGAAACTGGACAAATTTTCGCTGGATTTCGAACGGGATTTCAAGCAGACGTATGCGCGGGTGAGGGTTTTTGTATTTCAACCTTGAGTTGCAGAACAGTCTAAAACATATTTCCTCATCTATTTTCGCCCATCTTCAATCAAATCTTTCAGTTTCAGACCGTCGAGAGTAAGGTTTTCACGAAGTTGTTTCGCTCGTTCCAACGCTCGTTTGGCGGCTTCTCTTGAAGGCCTTTCAGCAGGCATCAACCGTGCTACAGGAACACCACGTCGGGTAATGGTATATTTGCTACCCTCGCATACCTGGTCGATGATTTTCGAAAGATGTGTTTTGGCTTCATGCAATCCTATCTAATTCATTATTACCCTCTAATAAACTAGTCTGTAGACTAGATTGTTAGATTTAATATCAAATGTCAAGAATCCATTCATCGAATGCTATCCCCACATTGTCTGAATCATGATTTCCAGGATTGAAGGATAAACAGGATTGGCCAATTGTCAGATATTTATAATCTGACGAGTAATCAGCGACCAACGATCTTTTTCTTGATCCGTCATAAAATACTATCCTATATCCCATCCTGAAAATCCTCCAATCCTGGCCAATCCAGATTCAGACGAAACGTGTGTTCTTTTCAACAGAAATCGTCGAATCTGCTTGAAATTTTCCTAGAATGGTCTTTCATATGAACACTTCATTGAAAAGGAGATTGAAATGATGAACTATTCGAAAACAGTATTCGCATTGGTTGTTTTTGTCTGTTTCAGCTTTGTATTGCCTCAAATTTTACTGGCTGCCGATTTACCGCCGGTAAAATGTCTCATGGTCGGCAAAGAACCTCATGGAACGCCGGGGATATGGAACGATGTTCTTGTCGACATCGAGGAAAACTATCCAACGGTCGACATTACAGCTGTCGAAAAAGACGAATTGGAAGCCCTTCGATATGAAAACCTGAAGAATTACGAAGTGCTGCTGATGGTCCAAATGAAAGTGGACAATGGCAATCCTCCCGATTTCGTGAAAGAAAGTATTCTAAAATTTCTCCAAGAAGGAAATGGTCTTGTCATCAATCATTTTGCTGTTGCCAATGTCCAGAAATGGCGCGACTCGATCGACATTTACGGTGCGATGTGGGTCAGCGGTCTTTCGACTCACGGACCCTATCACACTTTCCGTGTCGACGTGAAAGATGAGACTCACCCCATTGTCGAAGGGGTAACACCGTTTACAACCGATGATGAATTGTATTTCAATCTATTGATGCGTCCCGATATGCATATCATCATGACGGCCAACGAAGAGCGATTCGGGCATACGGTTGCAGAGCCGATGTTGTGCACCCATTATGTGCATAACGCTCGATGCGTCTATTTTGCATTAGGCCATGATGTGAAATCATGCAGCCCACCCGAGTTTCGTAAGATTGTCGTTCAATCCATCGAATGGGCGGCCTGCCGGCGGTAAAGAGCAACAACTTGATAAAGGGGAACGATTTGCCGTTCCCCTTATGGTCTGAATCAGGATTGGCCAGGATGGGAGGATTTCCAGGATGGGGTATATGAAAGTATTTCATGACGATTCGAGAAGACGGTCATCGAACGCTGTTCACTCGTCAAATGTCGAATGCCTGTCAATAAGGCATATCCTGGTCATCCTAGAATCCTGGGTATCCTGATTCAGACAAAAAATGAAGGATCTATTTTACCATGAAACTAGAACAGAATAAAATCCTCAAAATAGAAAACACAATGTTACGAAGATCATTTCTCAAACAAGGAACCGCATGGGCCGGGATTGGTTGTATTAGCCAATTCGGCTTTACCGCTGAAAACGTAGAACTCACCACCATGCAGCGAAGGTCCTTATTGGCTGCCCTCAAAAAAGCGGATCAAAACTACGATCCGGAAGTGAAAATGATCAAAAGCCATGTTTCCTCTGTAGGCTATCATACGACGTTAGACAGCGGTGTGGTTCACCAAACACGCGGTTCCTTGCAATACGCCGCCGCGTTGTTGGCATCTGGTGTCGATTGGCGTATCGATCGGGCGAAAGAAATATTGGATACAGTGATTGCCTTACAAGATCAGGATCCAGCCAGCCGAACCTATGGAATCTGGTCGTGGTATTTGGAGGAACCACTCGACGTAATGTCCCCCCCAGATTGGAACTGGGCGGATTTCTGCGGTGTCCAGCTGCTCTACGTCTGGATTCATCATCGCGATGAAATCGGGGAGAAATTGGCTTCCAAAGTGAAAGATTCCATCCTCCATGCCGCCCGTTCTATTCAGAAACGCAATGTCGGTCCTGGCTACACAAACATAGCTGTGATGGGAACCTATATGACTTTGGTGGTTTCCGACCGATTTGGTTTGAAGGAGATGCAGGAGTATGCGAAAAAACGTCTACGGCGCTTTTATGAACATACCATGAGTCAAGGATCGTTTTCAGAATACAACAGCCCGACATATTCTATTGTTGCTATAGCCGAATTGTCCCGCATGTTCTTGCATGTGCGGGACGAAGAGGACTTGCGATTAATTCGCGAAATCACGGATTTGGCTTGGAAACACGTCGCGACTCACTTTCATCCGCCGACAAAACAATGGGCCGGTCCCCACAGCCGTTGTTATTCCACCGATCTGCGCCAGAGAGGAAGCACATTAGCCTTTCTCGAAATGGCGACTCATGGAAAAGCGGAGATGATCGATGAAGATCCGCTGCCCATGAGCATGGATTATTGCCGCCTGCCGCTCAATTGTCCCGACCGGTTTGTCCATTACTTCACGACGTTGAAAGAGCCGCGCGAAGTTATCGAAACGTTTTCCAAATCGGATAAACCGGTCATCGGAGTTACCTATTTGCATCCAAAATACGCTCTTGGAACCGTAAACCAGGGAGATTTTTGGCGGCAAAAACGTTCGTTTCTAGCTTACTGGGGTACTCAGGAAAACCCGACCTACCTTCATGCCCGTTTTTTACACGACCATTATGATTTCTGTTCGGCGCTAATTTATACTGTCCAAAGTAGAGAACATGCATTATCCAGTGTCGTGTTCGCCACCGATTATGGAGACACCCATCCTAGTTTGGACCGAGTCAAAAATGCAACCATCCAGGCGAAGGACCTGCGCCTCCGTTTTGAAATCGGAGCGGAAATTGATAACATGAAAGTAACTGAGAAGAAAGATACAGAAATCCCGACTTATGAAATTCGGGACCGGGATATGCTCATTGAACTATCCATCCTCACGAAATCATTTGGAGATTTCCCCATTCGCTGTGAAACCGGTTTCGACAGCGAAACCTCCTTTATCGATCTGATCTGTTACGAAGGCGACGAGCGAAGCATCGATTTCTCCGGCCTTTCCTCAGCCTATCTTGCTTTTTCCATGCAGATGAAAATAGAGGGAGAAAGCCGGCCGTTGAAAAGCGCATCCGCTAAAATCGAGAATAAACAACTGTCCACTTTTTGGAATATCGGAGATCGAACGTTGCAATTACATGTGCCTACTAAACCGAACACTCGGAAAAATATCCGAAAACAATATGAAGGAAAAGTTGTTTAAGTGTCTTATGTCCGTAACATCTAAAAACAGCATTAGTATTGGTAAGGTATTATTATTTCTCCTTTTTTTGTCAAAGAGTGTTTTTTCTGAAAACCAAATCGGCCAGGAAAGGTCACCCCATATTCCAGAAAGCGAAAACATCGGAACTGTAAGTGAATACATTGAATCCGCGTCGAAAACAGATGCATCTGAAAAACAACGAGATCCGTTGTGGGAAGCCGAACGTCTCCGAAGAATTCGTCTGGATTATGACCTGACGCGCCAGGATTTGCTGGATCAGCTTCATAAAAGAATCCGAAATTTCGAAGAACGTGAACTGGAACAATGGCTGGAGGAAGAGCGTTTTGACCGGCGGACCATCAATGGCGTCGAACGTTTCATTTCTCCAAGTGTAAGCAATCTGTTTTTCCGCTTTCCTGACCTTTATGAACGCAAGATCGATAAGGATCAAAAACCGTTCTTTCAGATTGTATACGATACCGTACAACAGATGCGGTCAAATACGGATGCGAAATCAAGAAAATTTCGCCTCCGAATGAATGTACTTGTCGCTGCGGATGCTGTGCAGGAAGGAACTCTTATTCGTTGCTGGCTACCTTATCCGAAAGAAAACGCATTCCAAAAGGAGCTGCGTTTATTTTCTTCGATTCCGAACCGATTGAAGAAAAATTCCTCGTTTGCTCCACATCGCTCTGTTTATCTCGAATCGCATGCCTGTTCCGGTTCTCCCACACTTTTCAGCATTGATTATTCTTATATTTCGATATCCCGCCTTACAGTGATCGATCCGGAGAAAGGAACCGATAAAGTTCCGGAGGAAGTCAGGAGTTTTATTCAAGAAAAACCTCCCCATGTTGTTTTCCTTCCGGAATTTCAGTCAACTTTGGACGAGATCGTCGGAGATAATACGAATCCCTATCATATTGCCAAGAAAATCTATATGTGGATGAGTGAGAATTTTCATTACAGTTATGCACGGGAATATTCAACCATTCGGAATATCAGCCGATACACTTATCAAAAGCGATATGGAGATTGCGGCCAATTAGCCCTTCTATTTATGACGCTATGCCGGATGAAGGGAATCCCAGCTCGTTGGGAAAGCGGATGGATGCTCTATCCGGGAGCGAAAAATTTGCACGATTGGTGTGTCATTTATCTTGATCCTTATGGCTGGATTCCTGTCGATCCCAATATGGGGATTTTGGCTGTCCATGCTGGCGGATCGTTTACGGAACAGCAACGAGAAAAGGTAAGAGAATTCTATTTCGGGTATATGGATCCTTATCGTTTGGTTGTGAATTCGGATCATGGAGCGGAATTGGATCCACCGAAGAAACATTTCCGTTCGGATACCGTCGATTTTCAGCGGGGTGAAGTAGAGACAAAGGATCGAAATTTGTATTATGATGATTTTTCCTATCATTTATATATCATTGACAGTGAAACCATTACTTATCCATAATTTACCCTGATTGGACTTCACCTTTACCGCTTTTTTGAAGAGTCTACAATTTTTCTCAATCTGGGGATTTTATGGAAAAAGTGTCAATGCTTTGTTAAGGATTTTTTCATAGTGCGATAACAACATGGACCAAAGTGAAAATCAAATACGTAAATATACTGAAACTGTCGACCAATTACTGGAGGGAGTGAATGAATTTATCCAAGTATTAGAAGCGCAATCCGGCACGGAAGAGATAATCGCCGATCTACAAGCAAGTATCCCCCTGATCGACCAATTGAAGGGTTGGTCATCCTCACTACCACCTGACCGCTTCCGCACAACTCTCTTATCTCTGATCAAAGGTTTGGATTCAATCATTTTAAAAGCGGTGAAATCCAAACTCGTTTCTCCCGAAACGTATGGGGCGACCGAAGAATTTCCATCCGCCTCATTCATCATGGACGCCGTCACCATCGTCGGACCGGAAATTACCATCAGCAAAGACCGTTTGAGTGTCACTCTTGCTCTTCCCGAGGATTTTAAACATTTATGGTCGCCTGACCGAATCCGAGCGGGATTGGAAAGACAGGGGATAGTCTTCGGTTTAATCGATAAAAAAATTGAACAGGTATCTAAAAAGAAACCGGGTACCGTGGTGAAAGTGGCTCAAGGTGACGAGCCGGTTTCCGGACAAGATGCCGTACTCGAGGAATGCCTTGGATTGTGTGATTTTTCAGGAAAACCCACTTTGATGAAAGGAGACCGCGTCGATTATAAGCGGTTAAATACATTCATCAATGTTTCCAAAGGGCAAGTTGTTATTAAAAAGACTCCTGCAACAAACGGAAATCCCGGGATGGATGTCTTCGGAAATTCGATTCCCTGCCGGGATGGAGTGGATTATCCTTTTCCGCCGATAGAAAATACGAATGCCTCGGAGGACGGACTTGCTTTACTTTCGGCGGTGGATGGTTGCGCTTATTTGGAAGGCGACAAAATCGCCATCGTTCCTACGTTGGAAATCAAAAGTAATGTGGATTACTCCACAGGAAATGTCGAAGCGACGGTTGCCGTGACTGTGGAAGGTGATGTTCTCTCCGGCTTCCAAGTCGAATCGCTGGAAGATGTAATCGTGAAAGGCACGGTCGAAGCGAGTACGATCAAATCGAATGGCCATGTGTTTTTACCCGGAGGCGTGCAAGGGAAAGAAGGTGCGCGGGTAGCTGCCAGGAAAAATATCGATGCGAAATTTCTCAACGCGGCCAATCTTCGGGCCAAAAAAGATGTCAAAGTTCATGGATTTGTCATACAATGTCATATCAAGGCGCGAAGGCTTCACCTGGACGGTAAGGAAGCCGAATTGATCGGAGGTGAAATCGAAGTGGAAGACGATGTCTGTGCCGTTCGAATCGGTTCGGATATGGGAGTCAAAACCAAAATTCGCTTAGGATACGATATCACGGAAGGGCAGCAGCTGATCGAAAAACTGGAAGAGGAAATTGCGCCTTTGCGGGAAAAAATTGAGCGGTACACAGAATCGATTGAAACACTGAATCGTTATAAAGAAAAAAAAGGATATTTACCACCCGACAAGGAAGAAGCGTTTAAAAAAATCGAAAAAAATTTGAGCAAAGCGAAGGAAGGGCTTGCGAAAAAAGAAGAAAAATTTGAAAAAGCGAAAGCCGACCTGAAAACGTCGGAAATGCGTTCCCGTACTGTGCGAGCAACCGACACCATCATGCCGGGAGTGGAAATTACTATGATGGGACAAACGTTGACAATTAAAAAGCCGACAGGACCGGCCAATGTTTGTTTCGTCAATGACGCATTGGAAATATTCCCCTATCAAGACCGTTCCTTTGACGATGAGGAGGAGATGGAATGAACGAAGAAAACATGCATCCTTCCGATCCGAATCCCGAAGAAGAGATTCAGAAACCACCCCAAGAAGAGGAGACTCAAGAAAGCGAGACGCCTTCGCAGAAATTGAAACGGGTGGTGAAATTCAGCAATGCGGCCAAAATTCATGAATTGCAGGTTTCCGCGCGATCACGTTTTTATCAAGAAGAAGAAAAAGAACGTGAAAACAGGATTCGCTCACTCTTTTTCGAAGGAACCACGGATGAACTCAAGAACGAATTGCTTGAAATGCGGCGGATTTTTGAGATCGATAAGAAACTGAATCGTTTGTCTCATGAAACGAGCCAACTCGGTGAGAAATTATTTAAGCGAACCGAGGAATTTCTTTCCAAACGTTCCGCGAAAGAAAAACTGCAGTATCAGTTGGAACAATATCGAACCCCGGAAAAACGGGAAAATCTCGCTCCGGAAGAACAAATCCTGGTGCGGAAAACCGTGACTGCTCTACGTTCCCTTCTCGCCGATGATAAGGAAATGGAACAAAGTACCCAAAGGCTGTTCGAGACGTTTTGCAACAAGCGGTTCAAAGAAATCAGCGAAGAAAACAGCCTCAATCAATCCGCCAAAGAGTATCTGCAATATATCGAAGCCCATCAACGCAGCGCCCTGGAAACACAGCTGTTTCGAAAACTGAAAGACTTGCCCTTCGAAAAACGGATATCCACACTCAAGTCGTTTATCGGCAAGTTGATTCATTTATCCCCGACAATCGTTCGGGAAGAAGTCCAACGGCTCAAAAATTTAGCGGAAGATTATTACACCAACCAAGATTATGACGAAGCCATAGACAATTTGGAAAAAGCTCTCACCTATGATCCCAAGAACGCGGATCTTTTCTCACGCTTGGCCAAATGTTATGCAGCGCAAGAAGATATCAAAAAGAGGATTCTATGTTTACGGAAAGCGCATGAACTGGAATCAACCAATTTCGGCTACGCACTTACCTTGGGAGAAGCGTATGAAGATGCCGGGGACTGGAAAAACGCAATTGCCTTATTTCAAAAAGCGCTCGATTTGCAACCGCATAATACCACCCTGCTATCCCGTTTGTCCCGATTGGCTTTCGAACAAAAACAATGGGACCTTGCTATTCCCTTGTTGCAGCGGCTGTTGGAAGAAAAACCGGATTCAATCCAAAACATTCGGCGCTTGGGTATAGCATACGTGGAAATTGCGGAGTACGAAAACGGCATCTCCCTGCTAAAAGACGCCATCCGCCGCAAAGACACGGATGGAAAGGCGCATCTCTATCTGGGAATCGCCTTAGAGAAAGTCGAAAACTTCGCCGACGCTCAACAAGAAATCGAGACGGCCGGAAAATTTATGCCGGATGATCCGAAAGTGCGATATTGGCTGTCGTGTGTCAATTACAATCGCGGAAACTACGAGGAAAGCGAACGACTCTGTCAATCCCTCCTTGCCAGTCAACAAGAACTCCCCCACTCCGCAGTCCTCCTCGCCCAAATTTACCGTGACACCGCCCGTCCAAGAGACGCAGCCGCCCTCTTGGAACCGTATCAGGAAAGTCATGCTTCCCACCGGGAAATTCAATTCGAACTCGGACAGGCGTATTTGAAGAGCGATCAAAACGAAGGCGCCTATGATATTTTTAAAAAACTATTCGGCAAATTCCCCACCGATGAAGAGATTCGCCATCATTACGGATTGGCCTGCATGCAAGCCGGCCACTTTCAAGAAGCGGCGCAATTTCTTTCACCCGCCTCGGCTTAATATTTAACGTTCTTCCCACTCCGGTTTCTTTTGCGCCAGGATGGTTACAATTTCTTGACGCGTTTTCATATCGTTTCATCCCTGTCATTCATACTCAAACCACCACCATATTATCCCGATGCACCACCTCATCCACCTTCCGCATCTGCAAAATCTGTTTAATCTCCGCCGTCGAGTGCCCCTGAATCTTTTGGAGATCATGGGACGTATAATTCACCAACCCCCGCGCGATTTCATGGCCGGTTTCATCGACGATTTGCACCAAATCTTTAGCATGAAACGATCCATGAACCGTTCGCACACCAGAAGCCAACAGGCTTTTGCCACCCTCCCGCAGCGCATTCACCGCTCCGTCATCCACAACGATCCGGCTGCCGCACGGGCGTTTGGCGAAGGCGAGATAATATTTCCAAGCGGCCATCTTTTTCTTCGTCGGCAGCATCCAGGTCGCTTTAGTCTGGCCGGAGAGCAGTGATCCAATGACACCGATTTTCAACCCGTTGGAAATGACCGTGGTTACGCCCTTCGAACAGGCGCTCTTTGCGGCTTCCAGTTTGGACCGCATCCCCCCCATCGAGAGGGGATCGATTTTGTCCGATATCTCTTTCAGATATTCATCGTAGTTGCCTTCGATCAATTCGATCAATTCGCCGCTTTTTTCTTTTTCATTGAATGCACGGTACAATCCGTCGACAGTGGTAAGCAGAATCAACAATCCCGCGTCCATTTTTCCTGCGACCAGGGCAGCGAGAAAATCGTTATCCCCGAAGGTGAGCTCTTCCACGGCGACAGTATCATTCTCATTGACGATCGGTAATACTCCCATAACCAACAGATGCTGCAGCGTCTCACGCGCGTTGAGATAGGAATCCCGCCGGTCGAGCTCGGACCTTGTCAACAACACTTGGGAAGTCGTGATATTGAAAGAACGGAACAAATCACTATACAACTGCATTAGCCGCGCCTGGCCCACCGCCGCGTACGCTTGCCGCAAATGGATCGATTTCGGCCTCTGCTGCACATTCAATGCCCGCAGTCCCGCACCAACCGCTCCCGAAGAAACAAGAATGACCTCAATCCCTCGGGACATGAGTTCCGCGATTTCTCCCACGAGCGAGGTAATCACCACGCGGTTAAAATCCGTTTTTTCATTGTCGATTACTCGTGTGCCGACTTTGATGACGATACGCTTGATATCCTTCAAGATAGGTTCGAGAGAGTCAGGTATAAGAGTAGTATTTTGCATAATTTATTAACTGATCGAGCGGGTAACGATGGCAAGACGCAACTCTGCCCTGGCGGTGGAGCGCTATCTGGCAAGAGTAGACTTACCTTATCCCTTGCTACCCGTTGCGATGTATCCCATCGTAGGTGATTTTGATCGACTGATAAATTATACTTCCTATGCTGAAAATACCGTATCCATATAAAACGAAACAATCCGTTCGCGAAGAGATTCCGTCCCGATTTTGTTCATTGCGGATATAACATAAATTCTATCGTTTGGGATCTCAGGACAGTTCTCTCTGAATGTTTGCAGAATCAACTCCGTTTCATCTTGATCGTCCAATAAATCCGCTTTATTGAGAACCACAAAATAAGGGCGCTCCAAAATTGACTGTTCATAATGTCTAATTTCCTGCTGAAGATCGAGAAATGTTTCCGATGGCAGGTGGTGATCGTGAGGCGATATCTCGATCACATAAATCAGCATTTTGGTTCGCTCGATATGACGAAGAAAATCCAATCCCAAACCGATCCCTTCATGCGCGCCGTGGATAATTCCCGGGATATCCGCAATGACGATGGTTTTGCCATCCGGAAGATTGATCGTGCCCAAAATCGGTTGAAGGGTGGTGAATGGATACTCGGCGATGCGTGGATGCGCACCGGTAATCGTGGAGATCAACGTTGATTTCCCTGCATTCGGTAGACCTACCAATCCGATATCCGCCACCACTTTGAGTTCAAAAATAGCGGTAAATTCTTCGCCCGGTTCCCCGGGAGTGGCCTTGCGCGGTGCTTGATTGGTTGCAGTGGCGAAACTGGTATTCCCTTTTCCGCCTTTTCCACCATGTGCGATGACGTATTCACCACCTGTTGATTCCATGTCGATCATCAAATTATCGGTATCAACATTTTTCACGACTGTGCCGGGAGGTACTTCGAGTACAATCGACTCTCCGTTTGCGCCGGTTCGGTTATTTTTCCCTCCACGCCCTCCGTTTTCCGCGCGATATTGGGGTTGACTGTGAATCTTTTCCATTGTGTTAAGGCCGGAATGGACGCGGAGAATGATATTGCCGCCATCGCCCCCATTTCCGCCATCCGGGCCACCGAATGGAACGTATTTTTCATGGCGAAACGAAATGATCCCGTCTCCACCGTCGCCTGCTTTCAATCGAACTTTCGCACGATCAATAAAAGAGCCTTCCCGTAATGGCATCGATTCAGCTGAATCCCTTCTTTTCTCAAAAAATAATCTCTATATAATACTCATTCTCGACAAAATTATGAGAGACCGGTAAGGATGTGTCCGGGATAGAGGAAATGAGATTTCATATTCCCCTACCGGTTCAGAAATAAGTCCTCTACCATAAAAATATGAGGGTATTCACAAAAATATGACCGGTTCACATCAACGTAATTTTTTATTATATCTGAAAGCGCTAATTTGGTCCGTTTTTATTTCGTACACGGATTCCACTGTCGCTGCAATCGTGCATTGTCTTCGAGAGGGTCACGTCGGCGATGAATTCCCTGAATTCAAAGATACGCATCTCGGAGAGGGATTGCGGTTTCTGATTCAATCCTTGACGAAGACGGAAGATCGTGAGCTATTGGCATCTTGTTTAAGTCATGTCAAAAAAAGTGATTCCTCTATGGTGTACCGAAATATGGTGATCGAAGTGGGACATTATGTTACGTCTCAACATACGATTGAAGATGTTCCTGCCGATTGCGCAGGTGTTGTGTATTGTTTGAGTCATTCCATGATTTCAGTGATCTTTCGAAAACCGGACGGCACCTTATCGGACCTAAAACTTCATCCTTTTCAAGTGATGCCGGTGTATACACTGACGATACCCGAATCGGGTGAATGAAGATCTTTTCGATGGAGGCATGAGAATATGAAATTCGCGATTTGCAATGAGACATTCCAAAATCAAACTTTTCAACAAGCCTGTGATTGTGCTTCAAAGTGTGGATACGACGGAATCGAAGTGGCTCCCTTTATGCTCGGAGAATCCGTCAAAGATATTTCGGAGGCGGAAAGAAAGAATATTCGCAATACTGCCGAGGATGCCGGTTTGGAAGTCGTCGGGTTGCATTGGTTGTTGCTGACTCCAAAAGGATTACATTTGAATTGCGCCGATCAATCCGTTCGCCAGAAAACGCAGGATTATTATCAAGAAATGATTCGCTTTTGTGCGGAAATCGGCGGGAAAGTTATGGTTCACGGCTCGCCTCAACAACGGAATTGGGAGCCGCATGAATATTATCAGGATGTCTTTCAGCGCACGGTTGAATTCTACCAAAATTGTATGAATACGGCACAGGAATGCGGTGTGACGATCTGTTTCGAACCATTGACTCACGCGGAAACGAATTTTATCAATTCCGCACGGGATGCTCTTGAATTGATCCAGGCGGTCAATCATCCGAATTTTCAATTGCATTTGGATGTGAAAGCGATGTGCGGAGGTGAATTTTATCCCCCGGCCGAGGTGATCAAAAAATACAAAGATGTCTTGAAGCATTTCCATACCAATGACCGAAACAAGAAAGGGCCGGGAACCGGGGATGTGGATTACAAGCCCATCGCCGCTGCACTCAAAGAGATCGGATATGACGGCTATCTGTCCGTCGAAGTATTTGATTATACTCCGAACCCTGAAACAATCGCTAAAGAAAGTATACAATACTTGAAATCCATTTTTGCTTAATCCGATTGAAGAAAAAGGAAAGGGAGAAGAAATATTATGAAAAAAATAAGTTTGTTATTGGTTTTTCTTTGCTTGACTTTATGTGCTTATGACGTTTCAGCGCAAAATCATGAAGTCGTTGTTTTTGCCGGTGCTTGTGAGCGCGATCATTGTCCCGTGCTGATGACTTTAACACCGGAAAATTGTCCTGGAGTCGAATCGTTCGGGAAATCCGCCTGGAAACTCGTGCGGGATGATGAAGAAATTCCGGTTATGCTTCTCAAGCGAGCGGGGGAAAACGCTTGGGATATGGCATTTATTCTCAATGACCTTACTCCTTATGAAAAGCGAGTCTATCAGTTGGTTGCCGGTTCATCCGATTCGCAGAACTCGGTAAATATTGAAAAAGATGGAGAAACGCTGAACATTGAAATCGAGGATGAACCGTTCACGACCTATGTGATGTCGACGGACGAGAAACAACCCCGCCCCATCTTTTATCCGGTGTATGGTCCGGATGGAGTTGCGATGACTCGCGGGTATCCGATGGAGTATCATGAAGGCGAACGAAAAGATCATCCTCATCACCAATCGTTATGGGTTGCGCATGGTCTTGTAAACGGTGTCGATAATTGGAGTGTTGGCTCCGGCCACGGATACACTGTCCAAAAGGAATTATTAGCCCACTTTTCCGGCCCGGTTTGCGGTCGCTTTGAAACGCTGAACGATTGGACGGCAAATGATGGAAAGAAACTACTCGAGGAACGCCGTGTTATCACCATTTGGGGAATGCCGGATTCCGCAAGAATGATTGACTTCGATATGACCTTCACGGCTACCGAAGGCGACGTGAAATTCGGTGACACCAAAGAAGGCGGCTTGATTTCCATTCGGGTCGCTCATTCGATTCGTGAAAGGCAGGAAGAAGGCGATGGCGGAACGATTGCCAATTCCAATGGGCAAGTTGGCGCCGGTGAGGCGTGGGGGAAAGCCGCTCCCTGGTGTGATTACAGCGGACCGGTTGATGGAATCACCGCAGGATTTACCATCATGGATCATCCCTACAATCCCTTCTATCCAACTCATTATCATGTTCGGGATTACGGTTTGTTTACGGCCAATCCTTTCGGACTTTCTTATTTTATCGATAAAAAACACGATGGCAGCCAAGTCTTGAAAAAAGGAGAATCCTGGCGCTGCCGCTATCGGATTTACATTCATTCCGGTACCGTCGAAACGGGAAATGTCGCTCAAGCATATTGCAATTACGCTGACGGACCGAAGGTTTCCTTGCGCTAAGCCTTTTACCAGGGGCGTTGCCCTCTGGCTATCTTCTGTAACCCCGTTGGGGTATGGATTCCTGAAATTTTGGAACATTCCCACCCTGAAGGGGTGGGAGAAAATAGCCAGCGGGCAACGCCCCTGGATATGTGAAACAAGGCGTAAACCTCACCCTGAAAGGGTGACAGAAGTTTTTATTCAATGGCATTAATGAAACGCCATTCATAAATTTGATATGAAATGAACGTAACCTCAAGTGATCGATATAATCATCATCAATTATAATTGTATAGCCCATCTCCAGAGTCTCTTGGATGCCCTTCTCAATAAAGAAGGGTATATTCCGACCCGGCGTACGGAGTTTGCCATCACGGTAGTCGATAACCATTCGACAGATGGCAGTGCATCGATGGTGGAAACTCAATATCCAAGTGTTCAATTGATTCCCAGACCGAGCAATGACGGATATGCGGCGGCGGTGAACGAAGGTCTTGCAGCAACCCGCAATCGGGAAATACTCCTCTTGAACAGCGATGTAGTGATCACCCCTGCTCAAGTGGGCGCGTTGGTGCGTATTTGGGAACGGCTGGAATATCCGGGAATT
Organism: uncultured bacterium; assembly: GCA_964412555.1. Taxonomy (GTDB): domain Bacteria; phylum Hinthialibacterota; class Hinthialibacteria; order Hinthialibacterales; family Hinthialibacteraceae; genus CAYPPG01. The sequence goes on along the minus strand of CAYPPG010000001.1, from coordinate 218,123 downwards.
CTTGCACCGCTGCATTTTGAAGAGGATGGTTTCCCTCAATTGACATGGGGAACAAAGCCAAATCCGGCCACGGAAAAGCGCCGGCGGCAAATCGATTTGGCTGCGGAAAATCGCGAATCTTGGGCGAGAAAAACTATCCTTGCTGAAGCGTGCCGAACGAGAGAAGTAGATTGGGTTTCCGGTTCATGCATGTTTTTTACTCGTTCCACGGCCCAGGAGATCGGGCCGTGGGATCAAAATTTTTTCCTCTTTTTCGAAGACATCGATTGGTGCCTGCGCGCCAAAGAAAAAGGGTATTCGATTTACCATACACCGGAAACAAAAATCACACACATCCACGGCGCAAGTATGGACGAAGATCCCGAACTCACGGAATTGGAATATCGGCGGAGTCAGTGTTATTTCACCAAAAAGTACTTCGGGAGTTTAACGTTGTTGCAACTTCGATTGTATTTAACCGTCAAACAAATCGGACGCTGGCTCATCGGTGGAAGATCGGGATTCGATCGGGGAATTTCCTATCAAATTCTACGGGAAGTATGGAGAAAACCCGGAATATAAACCCGAATAAGCAGGTTCACCATGCCATCCCTCCACATTATGCAAATTGTCGCTTCACTGAAGGGGGGGGCTGCCCAGCATGTTGTTTGGCTGAGTGAAGAGTTGAAGCGCCTCGGACATACGGTCACAATTGCTGCTCCCGCTGATCATTCCGCCACTGTATCCCGCATTCAAACTGCTGAAATCAACTGGAATGAAATTTCTTTGGATTCGCGTTTTCCCCTCAAAGCTTTTTTTCAACTTCGCAATCTCATTCGACATGGTGAGTTTACTCATATTCATGTACACGGACATCGGGCAGCTCTGATTACCCGATTGGGATATTTGTCATCGATGAGACTCCCACCTTTGATCTATACGATTCACGGATATCATCCCTCTCACTATTTCAATTGGTTTTCAAGAATGATGGTGAACGCTCTCGAACAAATCCTCAGTTTCCAAACTCATACTTTTATTTGTGTTTCAACAAGTACCAAAGTGGAAGTCACAAAAGTCATTCCCTGGATCGAACCACGCTGCGGTGTAATTGAAAATGGCATTCAAATCAATAAGGAGATTGAACTTAATGCCACGGTGAAAAGGAGTGAATTTCGTGAACGACACCAAGTACCTGAAAATGCCTTCATAATTGGTACTGTTGCCCGTTTGCAATGGCAAAAAAGTGTCGATCGTTTAATCCATGCCTTCGCCGATTATGTGCAGGATTATCCACTTGATCGCTTGTTGATCGTCGGAGACGGGCCAGAGCGTAAAGCCTTGGAGCGGCTTGCGAAAGAGTTGAATGTCTCTGGACAATGTATATTTGCAGGCCATCAGGAAGAGGTTTTTGATTTCTATGCCATCATGGACTTGTTTGTTCTTCCTTCCAGGTGGGAAGGTCTCCCGTTGACGGTGTTGGAAGCATGGAATGCCAAAGTTCCCGTGGTCGTTACGGATGTGCCGGGATCACGAGATTTGGTGGAAGACGGGAAGACAGGCTTCCTCGCACAAAATTCCATTCAAGGACTAACCACCACAATGAAACGATTCCGGCAAAAAGACGAAAAACTCCCTACGATTGTAGAAAATGCCCATACTATTTTGCGGGAAAAGTATTCCATTCAACATATGGCGAAACGAACGGAACAATTGTATCAATCCGTTCTTGCTTCGAGGGGGAAAAAGGATTAGCGGGGACGATAGGAGCGTTCGAGTATTTCATCAAAAATCTGAGGCGAACGAACAGTCCCTAAAAACTCTTTCGAGAAATAACTTGCCCTTTCTTCAATAGTGGATAGCGAACCAAAAAGCCGGTGATACCACCGGCGTTCCACTTCATAAAGACCGTTCAACTCGAGATGTTCATACAACCTCTGTGCGATATGAAGAAAATACCATGGCCCATAATATCCTACTTGTTGCTGGCTGATGAGATTCAACCATTCTTCCATTGGAAGGTATCGGTAAATTGTGATGACAGGAGGTTCGAATTGATATTTAGATAACAAAAGGGGACGAGTCGCATACCGGTCGATTTCGCGAATATCCAAAGTGATACCGAGTTCCTCGATCCATTCCACTATGCTTTCCGGTGTTTCTATTTCTCGATCAAACGGCAGCAAGGACATAGACTTTTATCTTGTGGTACGGACCTCTGGTCTGCACAACCCAGGTGCAGACCAGAGGTCCGCACCACAAAGAATCAAGGTTGAGCTGTATCGTGTACGATCTTTTCTTCCAACGGATCCACCGATTCCGGCACCTCCGTTTGAACTTGGGTGATTTCTTTAAAGGAAACTCCCATAATGATCAAGCAGACGAAACCAAGCAGAATCACCGGCGGAACTTGAGATAGCCACATTACCAGAGCGATTGCGCCGGCATCATCTGCATCGATAAAAAACGTCTTGCACAAAATCAATTTCACCGCGAATTGATACACACCGACATATCCCGGCAATTGAGGAAACATCACGGCAAAACAGAGGCCGGCCATCAAAAAGAGTGCCCCTGTGAATGGTACCGTATCGATCCCAAACGCCCACAAAATCACCAATTCGCTGAATGCGATTGTGAGCCATAAGAGTAAGGTATAAAACAAGCAGATAAAGAATGAAATAGGACGCCGGAAAGCGATCGCTCCTTTTTCGAACGATTCCACCATTTGTAAGAGCTTTGAAGAAATGGTTTGCGGCAGAGGTTTAAATAATGATTGGGCCACGCGCAAGCTCCACTCCGGAGCGTAACTCATGATTCCGATAACTCCAAATAATGCGATGAATGCGACAACTCCGAGCTTGGCCAAATTCTGCATCCATTCCCAGGGATCGGTGGTGGATAGTTCGGCTTGATTGGCTGTTTCCGTCATCGATAATGCCGGATTCGCTGCAGCATTCGTATCAGCAGCGGGAAAAGGCATGACCATAAAAACAAATGCTAAAATCAACAGTAAACCCAATAAATCGAATACGCGCTCTACAATGATCGAGGCAATCGCTGTCGGAAAAGCATGTTTCGTATATCGCCAGATAAGAAACGGCCGGATCAGCTCGCCCATGCGGGCCGGGAAAACGCCATTCCCCATGAATCCGATGTTCATGATGAGAAACAACTTACTGATCGATACTTTGGGTTTATCCAATAAGATTTGCCATCGCCAGGAACGGATGAGCATGGAAGACCAGCCGAGAAGCACGGCAAAAAAGACATAGAAATAATTGGCGCTTTTCATAGCTGCCCATACTTTGGGCCATTGCATATCTTCGTCGGCTGCGAACAGGTATAAACATCCGATACCAATAATAATTGCGAGGAGAATTTGCACTTTCCGTGATTTCATGAATACGGTCTATCCTTTTTGCTTTTGAAACGAAAGAACGGCTTCTTCATATACTTTTGAAATGGGGACATTCCTTTCATGATGAATCCGCTTACAATCCTCATATTCCGGTGTAAATCGTTTCTCGATTCCTGCTCCTTGGCATATTTTTCCTTGTACCGTTCCCCATTGTGTTTGCACTTCACAGGGATCTCTGTGAAGAGTTCTGCGCTCGCATTCGTGCATCCGAACTCCGATGGATGTGCTTTCCCGCAAAATGATTTGAGCCATAGTTTCTTTCGCATCCATTGAAGACAGAACCGTGAGGAGAGTTCCGGGGCGGCTTTTTTTCATAGATAAAGGGGATACGGTCACATCCAGAGCGCCGGCTTCAAATAAATGCTCGATCAAAGGCTCGAAAAATTCTGGATTCATATCGTCGATATTGGTTTCGAGCACCACGATTCGTTGAGCGGATATTTCGGCGGTTTGTCCAATGAATAAGCGCAGCATATTGGCTAAATCTTCCGGGTCCCGATTCCCTGCACCATATCCGATTGTTTCCAGAGTCATCGCCGGAAACGAGGTTGATTGTCCGGCGAGAACATTCAATAATGCCGCACCGGTGGGGGTGACCATCTCCAAAGAACGGTCGGTTGAATACAATTCAAATCCCCTTAACAATTCCGAAGTCGCAGGAACCGGAATGGGCAACTGCCCATGTTGCGTTTTGACGAATCCTTGCCCAATGTGGATTTTGGAACAAACGCATCTTTCAATCCCAAGAAGGTGCAGTCCCAAGACGGTTCCGCTGATATCGACGATCGCATCATAACTGCCGACTTCGTGAAAGTGGATGTGATCATAGGGTTTGTTGTGGATTTTGCCTTCCGCTTTGGCCAAGACGGTGAATACCCGTTCGATCCGCTCCCTGACATCACTGGGCCACCGGACCCGGTCGACAATTTCTAATACATCCGCGAGATGCCTGTGAACATGATGTTCTTCCTCTAATTCAACATGCACTTTCGTACCGGATAGCGCGCGCCGCATGACTTTTTCCGAGCGAAGATTAAAAGATGGAATTTTCATCTCCGATAGGACCGAGCGCAGTTCTTCCAGCGGGCAACCTGCATCTACCAGCGCGCCCAAGCACATGTCTCCGCTGATACCGGAATATACATCGAAATACAATAGTTTCATGAGGTAAATTTCCTTACATTACCAAATCATCGTTCTCTTGAAAAGACAATATTTGTAAAATTGTAATGTCCATTTTCTTTCAAGTAAGCGCATCGGCCGATTCTGTGGAACGTAAATCACCACAAAGATATTCATTATAAGTTCATAATAGTGCTTCGGCCATCCGAATAAAACATGTACAATCAACCTGAACAAAAAGATAACAATGATAAGATAGCAAAATCATGATGAATTTTCAGTATTATTCACCAACCAGGTTGGTTGTTGGTGCGAAACAGATCGATACGGTAGAAACGATTGCCCAAGGTTATGGGAAACGCTGTTTTGTCGTTTCCAACGAAACCTCAAAGAACCTTGGTTTCGTGGATCGGATATTCGATTCTCTCTCTGCTCAACATATTGAACTCGTTGAATATATAAAATCCACCGGAGAACCGGATGTCGAGATGGCCGATGCCGCAACGCAGGCGGCTAGTGACGCAAATTGTGATTTTGTGGTTTCTGTCGGTGGCGGTTCGGCTATTGATCTTGGGAAAGCTGTTGCCGGTTTGGTGACGAACGGTGGCAGCATCGCCGATTATTTGGAAGGAGTCGGAAGCGGCCGGAAAGTGACTGAGCCTGCATTACTGCAGATTGCGATTCCCACAACTGCGGGAACGGGAGCCGAAGTGACACGCAATGCCGTCATCAGTTCGAAAGAAGGGCGCTTCAAAAAGAGTTTTCGCAGTCCGACTCTCTATCCTGCTGTTGCCATTCTCGATGCTGAATTGTCGTTAAGTCTTCCTCCGGAGCAAACTGCATACAGCGGGATGGATGCCATCACGCAATTGATCGAATCGTATCTTACTCATAAAGCGACTCCGATGACGGATGCTTTGGCCTTGTTCGGTATGGAATTGGTGTTTCGTTCGATCCGGGACGTGGTTCATGAGGGATCGGATGTCAAGGCGCGGGAAGATATGCTCCTGGCAAGCACCCTCAGCGGGATTTGCCTGGCCAATGCAGGATTGGGGATGGCACACGGTTTCGCATCCGGCCTTGGCGCTTTGTATGAGATTCCGCATGGGAAAGCCTGTGCCATTCTGCTGCCTCATATGATGCAATTCAACGCGACGAAATCCATCTCGAAATTGGCACGAATCGGATATATCATGCATGGTAAGGCAGGATCGGAAGAGAGTTTGGCGGGCAGCGCCATTCAATATATCAAAGAACTCAACGCCGAATTCGGAATTCCACCGGATTTGAAATCGTTGGAGATTCCGGAATTCGAACATGATCTCTTGGTCAAAATGTCGATGGGCAACAGTATGTCCGGCAATCCGATTGAAATCAGACCGGATACGGCAAAATCAATCTTGAAGCAAATCGCATGAAAACAACCTACAAACAATGGATTGAATGGATCGTTTTAGCCATTGTCGCCATCAGGCCGTCAATGGATGTGTTTACGGATTTGACGCTGATTCCCCCTCCCTTACGGCTGAATCCGGCTTCTTTTATTGGTATTTTTTTGATCGGACTCGGAGTCGTTTGGTTTTTGATGCTCTCACCGCAAGAGCGCAAAACGGTTTTCCGCCAGCCTATTACCATGGCTCTTTCTCTTTGGCTCATGCTGCTTTTAGTGTGGGTTGTGATTCCATTTTTCAGACAGGATGTTGATTTTATTCCAAGCGCTCGTGAGTGGATTCGGCTTTTGTCTTATCTTCCTTTGTTTCTGATCGTGTTCTCCATTGCTTCCCAAGGAAGATTGAAGCATGTAGTGAATGCATTGCTTCTTTCGTTGGTGATCCCTGTTCTTGTGGGGTATTATCAGGTGTTGTTTCATCAGGGAGCGATGATCAAGGATGTGCATCGGATTACGGGAACATTCGTACATCCCAATCCATTTTCGTTTTATCTTGTGTTGGGAGTCGGGATCCTCTATTGGAAATTGCGCTGGTCGCTGCAGCGAATGGGATGGGGAGTTTTATTGGTCGTTGTTATGGGGGTGTTGATGGCGACATTCAGCTTTACCGGTGCGGCCATGTTCGGTGTATTAATCGTGGGATGCATCCTGGGAGAGAATAAGAAGATCCGTATTGCCGCGATTGCTTTGATGATTATTTTTGCCGCCGGTTTTTTGTCGACCAATACCGGCTGGAAGCGTATCATCGATGAAACGAAGATTGAAAGCCTCAATGAAGTGGAGCGCACCGGCAAAGAAACCACATCGCTGATTTGGAGATTATTGAACTGGCGTTTCCTGATTCGGACCTGGGAGCGAAGCCCTGTGTTCGGGTATGGACTTGCTACCAGCCCGCAGATCAATCCAATGAAGAATCCCGAAGGTGTCGGTTCGGATCCGCATAACGATTATGTTCGCTATCTGGCAGAGACCGGGGCAGTCGGTGCTTTTCTCTGGTTGGCACTTTTGGTGGCTATCGGGATTGGTTTGTGGAGAGCGGTTTGCAGGGCACAGACTCCTGAGATTCGAAATTTCGCTTGGGTGGCCTTGGCTCTATACGGTGCGTGGCTGGTGGGAAGCCTCAATGATAATCTGATAACCGCTACCGCTTATCAATACTGTTTATGGGCTGTGTTCGCGGCGGCAGCGGGGAGCAGCCAGGTTAAATCCGAAAAACGTCTGAGTAGTGATGAGATGGCTTCATGACGTATTCCCTTCTTATTGTACACCCGTTCGATCCGTGGGGGAGTAAGATCGGCGGGATTGAAACAGCGATCCGAGCTTCTATTCGATACGCTCCTGATGATTTCAAAATATCTTTGATCGGTGTAACGGAAGATGCAGAACATCGGCCGGTTGGGAAATGGATTGAGGACACTCTGGAAGGTAGACAGATATCTTTTTATCCGATCATGAGGGTGAAACATGCCAACCGGCGCAGATTTATTCCCCTATTTTTAAGATTTTCACTGGCGCTTTCCCGATATCCATTCTTATTCCCTTCCTCCATTGCTGTATATCATCGGGTGGAACCGCTTTTTTGTTCCAGAATTAAAGCGGCGGTCAATATTTTGTTTATCCATGGAGATCCACGTGAAATCACTGGCCCCCATTCGGAAGTGCGTTGGAAGCACATCCCCCGTTTCTATCGCAAAGTGGAACGAACCGCTGTAAGGAAAGCGGATCAAATTTTTGTAATCAGCCGAAAAGGAACGGATTATTTACGTACATCTTACAAACGGGAAGACACGATTCGTTTTTTCCCAATGGGCTACAGGGAAGAATTATTTTCTTTACCTGATCAAGAAGAACAGGAGCAAATTCGAAAGCATGTCTCTCATCATTTTCATCTTGACCCTTCAAGGCGTTATGTGCTCTTCGCCGGCAGATTTGAGAAGCAAAAGGATCCTCTTTTGGCGTTGGATGCTTTCGTAATTGCTGCTTCGCAGATGGATGACATTGGTTTACTTCTTGTCGGAGAGGGCAGTTTTAGGCCTTTGATGGAAAGAAAAGTAAAAGTTCTCGGATTGGAAAATCGGATTCATTTTCTCGGACAGTTGGATTCATCGAATTTGTCATCAGTCATGCTAACCAGTGAAGTGTTTCTGATCTCTTCTCGATTCGAGGGAATGCCGATTGTGGTGTTGGAGGCGATGGCGTGCGGCTTGCCGATCGCTTCGACAAATGTGGGGGAAATCCCCGGCATGATCCGGGATGGAGTGACGGGGAAAATCGTATCTGGACACACCAAAGAAGCTTTGGCCGCAGCGTTGATCGAAATCCTGGATACTCCGGATAAATGGAAGAAAGAAACCTGTGCGCAACAAGCTCTCCCCTTTCGGATGTCTGTCGTCATGGATCAATTTTACCGTATGATCAGGGGATGGGGGAAAGTGAATGAGCATAGTGCAACTATTTGATATTTCCATTCAAAACGTGACGATGCATCAAGCCATCGAGATGATTCTGGATTGTGTCACTCGCCGGAAACCGGCGCAAATCCTCTTCGTCAATGCGCATTGTGTGAATATATCCCGTGCCGATCCCGAGTATCTCCGGATTTTGCAGCAAGCTGATTTCGTTTTCGCCGATGGGATCGGAATGCAGATCGCGTCGAGAATATTACGAAAACCGCTCATAGACAATGTGAATGGGACGGACATGTATCCGATGCTGTGCCAGGCCGTTCAACAAAAGAATCTTCGTGTTTTTTTACTGGGGGGGGAGCTGGGGATTGCGGAACAAATGCGGGATCGCACATCGTTGTTTTGCCCCGGAATGCAAATATGCGGTTTGCATCATGGTTTTTTTACAGATGAGGAGGAATCCCTTATTCTTGAGATAATCCGTACTGCGAAACCGGATTTACTGCTCGTCGCCTTCGGAGTTCCCAAGCAGGAAAAATGGATTGCCCGAAATGCGGAACGGTGCGGCGCAAAGGCGGTGTTGGGTGTCGGCGGGCTGTTTGATTTTTATTCCGGGAAGAAGCGGCGTGCGCCGTTGTGGATACGGCGGATTGGATTGGAGTGGTTGCATCGGTTGTATTTGGAACCGAGGCGGTTGTGGAGGCGGTATATAGTAGGAAATGTTGTGTTTTTAATTTATACAATACAAGAATGTGTAAGAAAAAAAGGTAAACTTTCCTAAATCTGTTTGTTGCATCAAATCGAAGATGCGGTGATTGCATTCACGATTTTCTGCGTTATACAAATTATCAGACGTTTTGAAGGTAACCACCAGTAGTCCTTGCTTTTCCTTGAGCAACTCGGGTGCCTTTTGAATGCGCAAGCAGAGATCGCCTACTAATAAACTACAATTTTGAGGAGAAGACAAAGCTCTCCTTCGCCTGTTCCGCTTGGCGGGAATGATTGCCAGCCCATGCGTTTGCATTAGCGGTTTCAGCTTGCGCCTCCGCGTCCTGCAGTTGACCCGGGTCCCATGGGAACAGGGACATTGCCCCTGTTACCCTAGAAAAGAGGATCGCAACCACCACGAAGCGATCATGGCTCCCGCCGCAATTCTCTTTTTCTGCGGCGAGGCTTACTTTTCGGAACGCCGGGACGGTCCGGGTCACCAGCCCGAACCGGGGAGACTTACCGGCTCTCTAAACCTTTTGGTTGTCCGCCTCGTTTCCGCAAGGGCAGACTACGCTTGCCCTTGCTACCCGGTGCGCATGTATTTGCGGCCGGGTACGGGGCGGACGGTGTAGTCGTGGGTGGTTTTTTTCTCAAACCCCGGAAATGCAGGCAAGATGCCTGCGCTCCCAGCCACCCTGGTTTGATGGCACTCGGACATAGCGCTATGTTGCCCGGAATGTGTTACCGCAAGTTTTGTGCCAGTTTTTTTGGGCTTGCTGGTATGTTATTGTTTTTCAATGGATTAAGAATGGTTGAGGATGAAAATATTGGTTATAATATCGATTGACAAAGCTGATTAAAGAAATGGGGGGATTAAACTAGTTGACGAAGCTACAGAACTTTAAATTCATTATGTGAATGTTGTATAATTCATGATAGATACTCGGGGTTAAAGGAAGAAGAGAATATGTTCGATCATGTAGCGCACTATCAATTTAGCTTCTTTTCTCCAGAAGCTCATGTAGAGCCATCACCCGATAATATTGAGCGTTTACTAAAAGCGTTCAAAGATAAAGGTTTTATACCAACGACTGTACAAGAACTCCATGTCGGGGAAGATTTCAATACTAGTTTACATTTGCAAATGATTACCAGAGATAATGGATGGAAGATCGATTTCGAGTCAAAGAGAGTACTACTAACAAAAGAAAATGTTCCTAATGTCTCCATCGGTACCTCTAATGAATTCAGACTCGAGGTTGAAGAGATATTCTCGCGATTATTATCCATCATTCCATTTAATGGTACACGGTTATCCTTTGTTACAAAAGGACTTCTTCCTGAAATGTCTCAAGAATCACTCAAGATCATACACTCTCGTTTTATGGATCTTCCCCAATTTTATGTTGAAAAAGTACCCTTCCAGTGGTCTACAAGAAACATAGCACAATTGGATATCCAGATTCGTGATAAAACCGAAACAATAAATGTTATAACCGACATTAGTCGTATTCAAGGATCATTTAAGGAGAAGGAAGGTTTTCAACGTTTTGATCGAATTGAGGTTGGCTTTGATATTAACACATATCAAAAAAACATAACCGTGAGATTTGCCTTAGAGGATATTGGAAATTTTCTCACACAAGCCATCAAAATCAGTGAAAGAATACAGAAAGAAATAGGAGATAAGTTTAATGAATAAAATGTCTGCAATCATCGAGCCTATCCCTTTATTTTCAGCAAGTAGTACAATCGAAGAAGTTCAAACTGAAAATGGGGAGAGTACTGTAATCAATCCATTTTCGACAAGTACGGTTAAAAGTAATAGCCGGACATTCGTTGCAGACTTGGAGTGTTTCTCAACAAGTGAAGAAAATATACTTGAAGGCCAAACCCAAACGATAGCTGAAGTTTGTCGATTGGCTGAAGATCATCTTCGTTATGGTTTTATCAACAAGTTTCTGCAATTGATTCATGATACTGAATTTGAATTCGGTTTCAGTACACCCGTCGATGATTTTGTCCGTGATGCCTTGGAAAAATACGGACCATTTGCACGTGAATGGATAAATAATCTATTTATCCAATATTTCGAGAATACTACTATCCTTTCAGGGATATTGAGGGTAATTGCACATTTTGACTATCACCAGATGTATCCCCAAGGAATGACCATGGCAACCGCTGCGACTACTCACATCGATGCAGAAGTACGCGAATGTGGTGTGCGTTGTTTTGAAAATTGGGCAGATCCGGAAAGCTTGATTATTCTTCGTAATCTATCTTTTTCAGAAGATTGGCTTAATGAATATTTGGCAGAGGTGATTTCGGATTTGGAGGACTTAGAGAAGAATGCCGCTCGTTGTTAGGAAAATCGAGTACAACAAATGGATGCAAAATAAGATTCTTGAAGGAGAAGAACCTTCAGCGGATGCAATCACCAATTGCATGAGAACAAGACAAAATAAACTTTCCGTCTGGTCGATCAAAGATGAGGAAGAGTTAGAAGATGCGGTCTTAGCGATTGTTGCCCAGTTTGATCATCTTGACTCGATTGATGTTCTTTCTATTGATCGGTCATTGTTAGAACAGAATGGGCTACTGCTAGAAAAAACCCCAGGTATAACTCCATACAATAATTTCACAGAAAAACATTTGGATATTGCAAATTTAAATTATATTTCGTTAGGGTTTATGGCGAATACTGTCATCAAGTCAATCAAACAGAATCGACGAAAACGATTTACGAGTCGTAAACTTATAGAGATGCTTACTGATGCAGTTTGTGAGGGAAAAATTAGTTTGTCAGACCTTAAGCCGGATATTCAGAAAAAGATATCCCAAAATTAAGTGAATTAGAAACTTTTAACTTTGGTTCAATTTTACGATAAATACAATAACTACGCTCCTACATTCGCGCCGATTTCAACTGCACGACCGTCACCCCCGCACCGCCTTCATAGTATCCCCCATTCTGAAAATTCTTCACCACCGGGATATCGTTCAATAAACTTCGCACGGCGCGGCGCAGGATGCCGGTGCCGTAGCCGTGGACGATGGTGACGGAGGGGATGCCGGCTAGGTAGGCGTTGTCGATGTATTTTTGGACGCGGGGGATCATTTCGTCGACGGTGAGTCCGTGGACGTCGACTCTGCTTTGTACGTTCTGTGGGCGTTCTACCGAGACGCCGGGGGGGTGGATGTCGGCGGGATGTTTGGAGGGGGGGAGGACTTCGAGGATGTTTTTGGCCTTGATTCGCAAATTCAAGGAATTGATGTGGATTTCGATTTCATTTCGTTTTTGCCAGACGGTGCGGACGGTTCCTAAACTGCTGAATCCGGCAATGCGTACCCGGCATCCCGGTTTGAGTTGATCCCAGGACCATTCTTTTCGTTCATAGGTTTCCTCGATTGGGGGTGGCTGGGTTTTGCCGATTTGTTGTTTGACGACTTGCAGATCGTGGCGCAGGTGTTCCAGGATTGTTTCCGGCGGGGCGGTTTTTTGGCTGCTTTTGACGAGTTGGTCGAGTTTCTGTTGCCATTTTTTTTGGAACTCGCGTTCCTGACGCTCCATTTTTTGCAGCCGGCGTTCCAGTTCCTGCAATAATCCCTGCGCTTTATGTTCCGCTCTGCGGAGGGTTTCGCGGGCTTCGTTGCGTGCCTTGCTCAACCGGCGTTCGTTTTCTTGTTTTAAATTTCTTGCTTTTTCTAGTTCTTCTTCAAGAGTGCGGCGTTTGTCTTGAGCGCTTTGGAGTTCTTCTCCCAGCTGTTTGAGTAGAAATTCCGGGGAATCTCCCCGTTCCTCGATTCGTGATCGGGCGCGTTCGATTATGGCCGAGGGAAGACCGAGGCGGTTGGCGATTTGGATGGCGTTGCTTTGGCCGGGGAGTCCCATGGAGAACCGGTACGTCGGTTCGAGGGTATGGCTGTCGAACTCCATCGCGCCATTGGCCATTCCATCCGTGGTGTGGGCGAATAGTTTCAACTCCTGCAAGTGGGTAGTGACCAGAAACGTTGCGCCTTGTTCGTACAGTTGCTCGATGATTCCTGCGGCCAACGCGCCGCCCTCAATGGGATCGGTTCCCGACCCTAATTCGTCCAAGAAAATCAAACTCTTGTGGTCGGCGAAAGAGAGGATCGAACGGATATTGCTCATATGGGAAGAAAAAGTTGATAGGCTTTGTTCCAAGCTTTGTTCATCCCCGATGTCGGCTCCGAAGGTGTGGAAGACCGGGATGACGGTGGAGTCATCCGCTGGGATGGGTATACCGGATTGCGCCATTAGCACCATTAATCCGACTACTTTTAGGACTACAGTCTTTCCACCTGTGTTTGGCCCGGTGAGTACAAGACCACGAACATTGTCCGGCATGGAAAGATTCAAGGGGACGACGGAGTCATGGCCTTTTTGCACAACTAGCAGCGGATGGCGGCCGTTGACGATCGAAAGAGTTTCGGTTTCTGTAATCACGGGTGGATGGAGACGGTATTGAATACTGAAACGGGCTTTTGCGCATAAAAAATCCAACTGCCGAAATGTTTCCAGATTATAAAGAAGATCATCTTTGTGAGCGCCGATTTTCGCGGTCAATTCACGCAATATTCTGCGCACTTCGATTTCTTCTTCGCGAAACAACTCTTTCAAACGGTTGCCGTCTTCTACCAGTTCCATCGGTTCGATGAAGACGGTAGTGCCGGTGGCGGAACGGTCGTGCGCAATGCCTTTGACTTTGTTTTGATAGCGCGCGTCGATGGGTAGGACGTACCGGCCTTCGCGGTGAGTGTAGTAGGCTTCCTGCAAATATTCCTTGTAGCGAGTGCGAATCGACCGCTCGATTCGTTTGACGATAGAGTCGCGTTGTTGGCGGAGAGATTTGCGAATCTGGTTCAGTTTATTGGAGGCTGAATCGCGGATTTGTTTCTGTTCGTCGAATATTTTCGAGAAGGCGGATTCAAGTTCGGGATGAGGCACAATGCGGGAGGCATAATGGCTGATATGGGGAGCGGCATCGTTCACCCTTTTCAACGAGGCTTGAATATGCCGTGCCGCCGCAATCGTTTCCCCGATCACGATTAATTCCGCCGGTTCAAGCACTGCACCGGAAACAGCGCAGCGGTGCAGAGGTTCCCTTATATCATATAAGCCATTTAATGAGGGGTCGCGGTTGGTTTGCCAGAGTAGAATCATTTCGCTGACTTCTTGTAAAGCAAAACGAATCTCATCGGCAGATGTCGAGGGTTGAAGGGTATTGATTGCTTCCCGACCGAGAGTGGATACCGCGAAGTTGGAGAGGATTTCTTTAATTTTGTTGTATTCGAGTACTTTGAGTGCGTGTGAATCCATGCGTTAATTCGTTACATCATTTCCTGGGGCTTTGGCTCCCTGATCTTTTTGTCCATCAACCACTTCAGGCCATATTTGATGTGCCCCATGAGGCCGACATGCTTGCGCCATTGTTTGATAAAGATACTGCAATGGGGACAGGCATTTTTCGTTGATGCTTCAGGACGTTCCATGAGCACGAAGAGTTTCTTTTCCCGGTTGGCCGGTGCTTTTCGAGGCGGACTCATGATTTCCGGACAATGAAATTCTCCATCGACGAAAGGGCAGATGAAATCGACATTGCGTTTTGGTGCCGTATTCACAGAATTGGTTCTCCTTATAGAATGTTATGCGATAATAGTATAGCAAGAGGCTTTTCGGTTGGAATCTCTGTCTTTCAATTGTTTTTCATTGATGGAAACGATGATGGGCGTTATGATAAAAGTGAGTCAAGTCAGGAACTTCCATTGACAAATGCTTTTCAATTTCATAAAGATTGCAGGAAAAGTATTTTAGCGATATTGTAATGTCAATGAAATAGGCAAGCTGCAGAAGATAAGCTTAATGCCGGGAAGGAAGAGAACATGATTCAAAAAAAGCAATGGATGATTGGAATTCTCATTTGCTGTGTGGCAAGCGGTTCATTTGCGGCCACATTGACCGTGAAACAGGATGGCAGTGGTGATTTTCAGACTGTCCAAGCGGCTTTGGATGCGGCGGAATCCGGAGATACGGTTGAAGTGTATGCAGGGACGTACAATGAAGATATTGGAATCGGCCATTTCAATGTGCCTTCACTGCAGAAAGATAACATTACGTTTCGGGCTGCTGAAGGAGAGGAAGTGGAAATCATTGCCACGAACACTGAACAGCGATTGAGTGGATTGGCGGCGGTAGGTTATGATCCGGGTCCAACCGACCAGATGGGATTCGTGATCAATGGCGATAATATTGTCATCGAAGGCATCCGGTTTGTGCAGAATTCACCGGCCCCCAATCTTCTCAACATAAATGTAACTGTGACTGTTGGTGGATCGAATATCATTGTTCGGGATTGTGAAATTGTTGGACCTGGTGCAGAAGCAGATGGTGATATCGTGGGCTTGGTAGTTGCAGCAATGGATGTATACAGTCTGACTACGGATAATCCACATCTTGCGACAAATGTAACAGTTGAAAATTGTTATTTTACCGGCTGCCCCTATGCTTTTGCCAATGCAGATTTCTTGACAACCGGTGTACCTCCCGAAGTCACTGTTTCCAATTGTGAATTTACCGGGAATACCAATGCTGTTGAAATCGATGATGGGATTACAACGGTCATAGACTGTCATATTCACGACAATCTGGATGCCGGATTTCATCTAAGCGATGATGTGACAACGATTCAAAACTGCATAATTGAAAACAATGGTGGCCCTGCTTTCGAAATCGATGATCAGGAATTGGAAGATGATGATGCACCAGAGCATCCTATCGTCAATATTGAAAACTGTATGAGTGTGAATAATGGGGGAAATGGAGCGCCGGGGATCAGTGTTGACCTTGGTACACTCACGATAACAGGAACAGTTATCGCGGGAAGTGTGGATGCGAACCTATATGTGAATACGGAACAAGGGCGAGAAACAACAGTGACGATCGATCACTGCGATCTTTACCAATCGGTGGGGGGAATCGCTGTGCAAACCACCGATGCGCCGGATGATATCATCAATTTCACGATGACCAACTCCATTGTGGTGGATTTTGATGGGATTTTCAACAATGCCGGTGTGCTGGCGGACTTTACGGTTGAATATTGTGATATTTTCACTTCCGGAACACAGTTCGAAGGTGATTTCCAAAGCACTGCCAACAATTTGAACGTCGATCCGCAATATGTGGATCCGGAAAACGGCGATTTCCATCTGCAATCTGGTTCACCGGTCGCTTCAGCGGGAATCGATGGTACTTTTATGGGGTCAAAAGGAGTTGCCACGGATGTTCATGGATGGATGATCCATTAGGAATCGATAGAACGATTTCCGGTTAGTTTTTTCGTTCAAGGATTAAAGTCAAAGGAAAAAGCCCGATGGCTTTCTTTGTCTATCTTCTCCCACCCCTTCAGGGTGAATTATTTTACCAATTTATTCTCCTCCAGGGGCGTTGCCCGCTGGCTGTCATCTTACGCCCTTTCAGGGCATTTCCTTTTGTTGGTTTGCGTCTTTTGTTTGTTTACGCATATCCTTGCCACCCATCTCATCTCTCCAGACAATTTTCAAATTTTAGGGTACAATAAATTGAGGAAATTTATTCTCTTTTGAGCATTTGAAATGGAATTGCGGCTTGAATGTGATATTCGATATTCAATTTTAGTTGCCGCAAGAGATTTTTGAGTATTCTCGTCGAGTGAATCCGATGGAAAAGTGTCATTATCATTCAACCAAGGAAGTGTCATACACCTGCAGGCACTGTGGGAAAGGAATTTGCACAAACTGTTCAATTCTCGTTGAAGGAGAGCCATTTTGCCAAGTTTGTTGGGAACGCTTTGTCGCTCAAATTCGCCCTAAAACGAGTGCGGACACCGTTGCGTCAATGATTCCCTGGCAGCGGCGGCGGGAACTCGGAATATTCCAAGCGTTTGTCGATACAGCCGGTATGGTGGCCTTTCAACCGGCACGGTTCTTCAGAAAGATTCCTGCCGGAACCGAAATGGCACCTCCTTTGTTGTTCGCGATTATCTGTATTTTGATCTTTTGGTTCCCCATGTACATTTTTTACATCAAATTTTTTCTGCCTTCTTTTTTGAGTACATGGCCTGTGGATCCGGAGATTTTCCAAAAATTACAGTCGCTTTCCCATTTTGATTTGCTTTTTTTGCCGTTGGACTTCATGATTTATTACATCATCTTTGCCTCATTGCTGCAACAATTGCTCGTCAGTTTGTTTCGAGGAAGAAAAGGATATGCGGCAACTCTGCAAATTCGCTGTTATGCCATGATTGTTCAGTGTTTATGGCTGATTCCGATTTTAGGATTTTTCCTATCGGAGATTTTTTCCTTGGTGTTGTGTACGCGCGGATTTCAGGTTGCCCAGCAATTATCTCTGCCGCGTGCGATACTTGTTGCAGCGGTTCCTGCGATGATATCCTTTGCTTCCGTATTTTTGGTTGTGTAACTAGACAACGGCGAGTTTATTTTGGTGCAGAGAACGGATGATAATGCGCGCGTTGTATGATGCGGGCAAGGATGCCCGCGCTCCGACATTTATAATGCGGGCAGGGATGCCTGTGCTCCGGTGTTCGAGTTAGCGTAGGATTGAAAACGATTTAAACAGTGGGGATTTTAAATGAAAATGAAGGTTTTTCTTGGAAACGGACCGTGGCTGCGGAAGGGATATTACGGAGTGCGCGCCGGTTCGCGATGGCCGCATTTTGAGGAAGCAGGGAACGATTATCTCCCGTTTCCATTTTATTTGGCGTATGCTACCGCTCTTCTCGAAAAGGATGGATACCCATGTCTTTTAACCGATGGTGTCGCGGAACGGATTTCGGAAGAGAAATATATTCGCCGGGCGGTGACGTTTCAACCCGATGTGGCGATACTCGAGGTATCCACTGCTTCACTCGAAACCGACTTGCGCCAGGCGGAAAAAATCAAGAAAGCGTGCCCGAATGTGTGCATCGTTTTTTGTGGGATTCATTTGGATATGTACCGCCCCGCTTTTTTGGATGAGTGTGAATTAGTCGATTTCGTCATGAAGGGGGAATATGACCTTGTTGTATTGCAATTGATGAAGGCGTTGGAATCTGGGGGGGATTTTTCAACTGTGCCGAATTTGGTCTACCGGAATTCGGAAGGTAAGGCGTGTGAGACAGATCGTGGTACATCCATTGCGGAATTGGATTCGATTCCCTGGCCGGCCAGGCAGCATTTACCCATGATGAATTATTGCGATCTGCCGGGTGGGATTCCGGCTCCCAGCCTGCAAATGTGGTCCAGCCGAGGCTGTCCGTTCAAGTGTATTTTTTGCGCTTGGCCTCAGATCATGTATGGGGACAACCGGTACCGGACACGCAATCCGGTCGACGTCGTCGATGAAATCGAAGCCATGAAACAGCAATACGGATTTCGCTCGTTTTACTTCGATGACGATACGTTCAATATCGGCAAACAGCGAATCTTGGAATTGTGTGAAGAGATCAAAAAGCGGTGTTTGAATATGCCGTGGGCGGCGATGGCGCGGGCGGACACGTCAGATCGTGAAACGCTCATGGCCATGAAGGAAGCCGGTCTAAAAGGGATCAAATACGGCGTAGAATCCGGCTCCCAACAACTGGTAGATGCTGCGCAGAAAAACTTGAACCTGGAAAAGGTCGAGGAAATGGTGCGTGTGACCCGCGAGTTGGGGATTAACCAGCATTTGACATTCAGTTTTGGACTGCCGGGAGAAACATGGGAGACGGTTCGGCAAACCATCGATTTTGCCAAACGGCTCAACCCGGAAACCGTCCAATTCTCGATCATGACGCCTTTCCCAGGCTCCACCTTCTACAAAATGTTGGAAAAAGACCAAAAACTCTTGACGAATGATTGGTCGAAATACGATGGCGGGACGACATCGGTTGTTCGTACCGATGCGTTGAGCGGGGAAGACCTTGAACGTGCGTTACGAATGGCGTATACGGAATGGGATTGGCACAAAATGCTTCGGCCTCTCAAAGATTTTCGTCACATGAAACGGCTGCTGGCACAGCCGAAACATTCCTGGCATACATTTACGTTTTTGGCGAAACGGCAGTTTCGGCGATTCATTCATCCGGCTTAAACAAGGAATTCCTGCGTCTGCAACAAACTATCTCACCTTCACATGTCGAATCGACTTTCTAGTATAATATAGAGAATTGAAAATCGCTCTCACCTTTTGTTCATTCACCACCAGAATAATCCGATTTTTTATATAAAAGAGATAATCTCAATGTGTATACAACGAATCATGAAAAATGACAGTATTTTTCGAGTGATAATCCAGTATGTTTTGTTCTTGCCGCTTTTTTTTAATTGGGGTATATCCAGGAGTATGGCGGTAGAAGAAGAAAAATCTCATTTATTGCTTCCCTCGGCGACTTCTTCTATTTCCCTCGGCAAATTGATCGCGGAGTCCTATGAGAACAATCCAGACATTCAGGCTGCTCGGGCCAATTGGACTCAAACTGTGGAAACGTATCCACAGGAAACGGCATTGGATGATCCAATGTTGAATTTCGGGTATTACATTGAAAATGTGGAAACGCGTGTCGGTCCACAAGAATATTCATTGGGAATATCCCAGAAGTTTCCGTTCCCAGGGACGTTGCGGCAAAAAGGGCGAGTCGTGGAGAAAGAGATTGAAATCGCGCGGTTGGAATATGAAAAAACCGTCCGGGACATCATTATTGAACTCAAACAAGCCGTTTATGAGCTGCAGTATCTGGATGGCGCGGTTGAAATTACCGAACAGAATCAAACACTACTTCATGAAATCCTGTCCTTTTCGGAAAGCCGGTATACGGATCAATCCGCTGGATTGAATGATGTATTCCGGGCTGAATCGCAACTGGCGCAACTTGATTACGACTTGATTACACTGCGGGAATTGAGAGCGGTGCAGCAGTCGGTTATCAATTCTTTGCTCAATCGTCCTTCCGATGAACCTGTTCCGCCGATAGCCGCATCGATTCCCCAGTCCATCACATTGGAAATCTCGGCGCTCGATCGGTTGGCCAATGAACAAAATCAGGAAATCCAAATGACCCGCTACGGCGTGGAAAAAGCCGTTGAAACAATTGAACTGGCGCGAAGAAAGAATTCACCTTCCTTCAGTATCGGAGCCAACTATATCAACACGGGTGAGTCTTCGAATCCCTTGATGGAGGACAGTGGCAAAGATCCGATCATCATAGGGGGGAGTATATCCATCCCTATTTGGTTCGGGAAAAACAAAGCTCGGATTCGTCATGCCCAGGAAGGGAAAGAGTCTGCAGTACAAAAAGAGGTTTCCGTTTCCAACCGCATCGAAGTGAAAGTACGCCAAGCCTATTTCCGCATGCAAAATGCCAAACGGCTGGTCACTCTTTATCGGGATCATTTGATCCCCCAAGCCGAGCATTCCATGCAAATTGCGGAAGAATGGAACCGCAACCGGCAAGGCAGTGTTTCCGAAGTGTTGGAAGTGCAAAGTGTGTGGTTGAATTTTAATTTGGCCTGGTTACGCGCACGAATCGATTTTGCCAAAAGCCTAACCGAACTTGAACAGCTCGCCGGCGGTTCGTTGTCATCTGTGATAAATCAGGAGTAAACCATGAAATATACATCATTTATGTTCACGATGCTTCTTACTATCTTGTTGATTGGTTCCACGGATGGGTGGAGCGATACCTATAAAGACGCTCGAAAAAAATTAGAGAGTGGAGAGCGGCCTTGGTTTGTGGAAGAACAAATTCGGAATTCTCTTCATGCAAAACCGGCGCAGTTGACTCAAGCGGTAACATTTCCGGCGGTGGAAAATCTCATGAGCCGTTATCACGAGCAGAAAGATGTTTCGTTGGAGTCTGTACTCCAAACGATAGAACCGGAGTTATTGAGCCAACCGGGGAAGAAAATTCAGGAGCAAGCCGGAGATCGATCTATTGATTCCTTGTTGTCGAAAAAGGTGGATTTGGGATTGATTGTGAATGTCGCGTATCAGCGCAATCCATCTATCCAATCCGCCTCCCAAGCCTGGCAAGCCGCTTTGGAGCGATACCCGCAAGCCGCTTACTTAGAAGGGATATTGAGACAATATAACTCTTTTACGAAACAGTTAAATTTGTTGCTGAGTGGCATGCAGCCCCAGAAGCAAATGGTAGATACGCAATGGCCGTTTCCGGGCGTGACTTCCTTGCGGGGAGATATTATCCAAGAAGATATCGAGATCGCCAAACAAGATTATGCCATTGCCGTACGCGATGTGCTCACCATGGTGAAAAAGACATTTCATGATTTCGATTATATCGGCAAGGCGATCGATATCACTCAAGAAAACGAAGATCTTTTAAAACAAATTTTAGATGTTGCCTCTCAGGAATTTGAAGCGGGGAACACTTCGTATAACGATGTTATCAAGGCTCGTATCGCTCTCTCCAAGCTCAGCGATGACCTGATTACGTTGAGGGATCAACGGGAGACCATTGTTGCCCGGTTAAATACTTTGCTGGATCGCGCTCCTCATGCGTCATTCGGTCAGGTAGTGTCTCCGGCGATCCAAAATGATCAATGGAATTTAGAGCGACTCTATGAGATTGCCAAAGAGGAACGGCAAGAGATTCGGCAAATGAGGTCCAGGGTGGAGCGAACTCGGTTGATGATTGAGATGGCGCAGGAAATGAATCGGCCTGATCCCACTCTGGGAGCCAGTTATTTTCAAAATCAGAGTGGTTTGTTGGTGGGGAGTGAACCGGATCGAGATGCATTCCAGCCTGTGCCTCGCCAGCCGCTCCGTCCTTGGTTCGGTGAGTGGGAAGCGTTTATTGCGGAAATGCAAGAACGAAGACAAGAACTGAAGGACAAATTGGATAACACAATCAACCAAACGTTGTTTGACGTCAAGAACGCTCATTTTTCGCTGGATACGGCTTATCGGGAAACGGAACTGTACCGCACGACATTGATTCCGGAAGCCCGGCAATCTTTGGATGTGGCGGAAACCGATTATCTCGGGGCGCGTATCGATTTTCTGGATTATTTGGATGCCCAACGGACTTGGCTGGATTTCAATTTGGCCTATCACAAAGCACAGCGATCATTCGGTACGACACATGCCGAATTGGAACGCGCGATTGGTACCTCATTCACGAATGTTCAATGAGTAACAGGAGTTTACTATGAATTGGTTGAAAAATGTTATGCAATATAAATTGACCTATTTAGTCTTAGGAATTTTCATTGGGCTGATACTGTTCTTATTATTTTCAGGCGGGCACGATCATGCTTCCACACAAACGACAGCAAGTACTGAAGGAGCGTCCAAATCTACGACTTGGACTTGTTCCATGCATCCGCAAATCCGCCAGCCCGATCCGGGTCAATGCCCTATTTGCGGAATGGATTTGATTCCGGCAACGTCGGGAGAGGAGGAAGAAAGTGGGCCGCGTGAATTGAAAATGTCTGAAGCGGCTATGGCATTGGCTGAGATTCAAGCTGTCCCCGTTCGAAGAAACTATGTTGAACATGAACTTCGCTTGGTGGGAAAGGTGGAATATGACGAAACTCGGGTCAAGTATATCACTGCCTGGTTCCCGGGGCGGTTGGACCGTATGTTCGTCGATTACACCGGGACGGCGGTGCGTAAAGGGGATCATTTGGTAGAGATTTACAGCCCGTCCATTATTACCGATCAGAGATCGTTGATCGAAGCGAAACGAGCCGCTAATCGATCACAAGAATCGACTGTCCCGGAAATACAGACCAATCGTATGGAAACATTGGAGAAAGCGCGGGAACGATTGCGCTTGTTGGGGCTTACGCAGGAACAGATTCAGGAGATCGAAGAACGGGGTGAGGTTGTCGAACGGATTACGTTTTATTCCCCGATCGACGGAATTGTCATCCATAAGAACGCCTTGGAAGGGGATTATGTTCAAACCGGAACCCGTATTTATACCATTGCCGATTTGAATACGGTTTGGGTGAAGATGGATGCTTACGAATCGGATTTGCAGTGGATTCATTATGGGCAGGAAGTGGAATTCACCACGGTATCCTATCCTGGAGAAGTGTTTCAAGGCCGGGTGTCCTTTATCGACCCCTATCTCAATGAAAATACGCGGACTGTGAAAGTGCGTGTGAACGTCGAGAATTTGGACGGGAAACTGAAGCCGGAAATGTTCGTGCGAGCGACGGTGCAGAGTAAAGTCAATGCGGCCGGGGAAATTTATGATTCCGAATTAGCGGGGAAATGGATCAGCCCCATGCACCCGGAAATCATCAAGGATCAACCCGGAACTTGTGATGTGTGCGGTATGCCGCTGGTAAAAGCGGAGGAACTGGGATTTGTCGATCCCGGTGAAGAAGAGAGTGAACCGCCTTTGGTGATTCCCGACTCCGCTCCACTGATTACGGGGAAGCGGGCTGTGGTTTATGTCAAAGTCCCTAATACTGAGAAACCGACGTTTCAAGGCCGTGAAATTGTTCTCGGACCACGACTGAAAGACCACTACATCGTTTCAAGCGGATTGGAAGAAAATGAAGAAGTGGTGGTGAAGGGCAATTTCAAGATCGACAGTGCTTTGCAAATTCAAGCCAAACCTAGCATGATGAGCCCAAAAGATACTGTTTCAGCCGAAGAAAAGAACGGTGGGATGCCTGATATGCAAGCTCCATCCAAATCGGAGATGCCCGTGCCTAATGAAGCGATTCCTTCTCTCTTAAAGGCGTATCGGTCCGTATACGAAGCGTTGGTACGAGACGATTTAGAATCCGCCCAATCGGCCTCACATGAATGGGTGGAGGCGGCAAAGTTGAACGATTTGAAAAAGATCGAAATGCTCGGTCATGGTGTTATGCATGCAAAGGATTTGGAGGCCGCTCGTGAAGCGTTTCAGAAAATTGCCGATCTCATGATTCAAGCCGTGGAGCGGCATGGAGCGTCGGAAGAGACCTTGCATGTGATTCACTGCCCAATGGCATTTAATAATCAGGGGGCGGATTGGTTGCAATGGCAGCATGAAGTGCGGAATCCGTATTTTGGAGACACCATGTTGACGTGCGGGGAGTTGAAAAAATCGATCGAGCCTCGGCTTGCGACCGAAGCCAAAGAGCAGAAGATACGAGAAACGACGAAAGTATATCCCGAATCGTATTGGACATCTTTCCTGGAGCAGTATAAAGCGCTTAAGGATGCCTTGGTGCAGGACAGTTTGGAACAAGCGCAGGAAGCGGCGAAGAATCTCCAGCAAGCCGCCCGGCAAGCCAACGACGCGCCGGTGGAGGAATTCGCGAAAAACATCGTCGAAGCAGAAGAGATGCACGATGCCCGCTTGGCGTTTTCCGTCATTTCCAACATTTTGATCGACGCCGTGAAAGCCAATAATCCATTGGATTCGACATTGTACGAAGTCCATTGTCCCATGGCATTTCAAAACAAGGGAGCGGATTGGCTGCAATGGTCAAAGGAAGTCAAAAATCCATACTATGGAGACGCCATGCTGACTTGTGGAGAAGTCCAAAATACAATTTCACCTTCAGCAACTCCTGACGAATAGAATCCTCAACTTCGATTCCGACATCACCTATTCAGATGTAAATAACTAACACCGGAACAAGGATCATCATGCTCGATAAAACTATACGCTTTTGCTTGGAAAACAAACTGGTTGTGACACTTTTCGTAGTGTTTATCGTCATCTGGGGGATTATGGTGGCGCCCTTCGATTGGCAAATCAACTGGATGCCGCGTGATCCTGTCCCTGTCGATGCCATTCCGGATATTGGCGAGAACCAACAGATCGTGTTTACAGAATGGATGGGGCGTTCTCCACAAGATGTCGAGGACCAAATCTCTTATCCTCTGACGGTTTCCTTATTGGGGATCCCGGGTGTAAAAACCATCCGTAGTTATTCCTTCTTCGGGTTTTCTTCTATTTATATTATTTTCAATGAAGATATTGAATTCTACTGGTCGCGGTCCCGTGTATTGGAGAAACTGAACAGCCTTCCTGCGGGGACACTTCCTCCGGGAGTGCAACCTGCACTGGGTCCTGACGCTACTGCGCTGGGACAAATATTCTGGTATACCTTGGAAGGTTACGACGACGAGGGGAATCCCACCGGCGGATGGGATTTGGACGAATTGCGCAGTATCCAGGATTGGTATGTCCGTTACGGGTTGATGTCTGCCCATGGCGTGAGTGAGGTGGCTTCCGTTGGCGGCTTCGTGCGGGAATATCAAATCGATGTCGATCCGGATGCGATGCGGGCGTATGACGTGACGTTGGATGAAGTATTCAACGCGGTTCGGAAATCGAATGTGGATGTGGGGGCGCGTACCATCGAGGTCAACAATGTTGAATATGTCATTCGCGGGTTGGGGTTTCTGGAAAGTGTGGATGATATCGAAGAGTCCGTCATCAAGGCGAACGACAACGTGCCGGTCACAGTGAAAGATGTCGCCCATGTATCGACCGGACCCGCACTTCGCCGGGGAGCGTTGGATAAGGCCGGAGCGGAGGCCGTCGGCGGA
This sequence comes from uncultured bacterium, assembly GCA_964412555.1. Classification (GTDB taxonomy): domain Bacteria; phylum Hinthialibacterota; class Hinthialibacteria; order Hinthialibacterales; family Hinthialibacteraceae; genus CAYPPG01. Next base: position 192,474 of record CAYPPG010000001.1, on the reverse strand, counting down.
GTCGTGGTGGTTCGGTATGGAGAGAATCCTCTTGCAGTCATACAGAATGTCAAAGATAAAATAAATGAAATCTCTCCCGGCTTACCCAAAAAAGTATTGGATGACGGTACAGTGTCTCAGGTCAAAATCGTTCCCTTCTATGACCGTACCGGTTTGATTTATGAAACGCTGGGCACGCTCAACACGGCATTGAGCGAGGAAATCCTTGTCACCGTGATTGTCATTATTGTCATGGTCTATCATTTGCGGAGTTCAATGCTTATTTCCGCTCTACTCCCGATTGCGGTTTTGATGTGTTTCATCGCGATGAAACAATTCGGTGTGGATGCCAACATTGTGGCTCTTTCAGGAATCGCCATCGCCATCGGGACTATGGTCGATATGGGGGTGGTCATCTGTGAGAACATATTGAAGCATTTGGAACAATCCGATGAAAACGAAAACAAACTGGAGGTGATCTTTCGGGCGACATCGGAAGTCGGCAGCGCCGTTCTCACCGCTGTCGCGACAACGGTTGTGAGTTTCCTTCCGGTGTTCACGATGACTGCGGCGGAAGGGAAACTTTTCAAACCGTTAGCCTTCACCAAAACGTTCGCGTTGGTTGCTTCTATTATTGTCGCGTTGACCATCATTCCTCCCTATGCTCATTTACTGTTTACCGGAAAAATTCGAGGAAAGACACTTCGGGATTGGGTGTTTGGCGGTTTGATCGTTGCCGGAATCCTTTTGACATTTCTGTTTTCTTGGTGGCTTGGTCTGATCGTAATGGGATTCGGTATTTATCACTTCATTGCAGAATTATTGCCGGAATGGATTCAGCAGTGGATACCGATGATTGTAAATGGATTGGCTTTGTTCGTGGTGGTTACAATTCTGAGCAATCATTGGCTTCCCTTAGGACCGGATAAGGGGAACCTCTATAACTGGATTTTTGTTGTGGTGTTATTGGGAGGAGTGCTGGCTTTGATCCAGGTCTTTATGAATTATTACGAACCCATGCTGCGTTGGTGCTTGGATCATAAGGTCGCTTTTTTAAATATTCCTTTATTGCTTGTGCTCTGGGGAGGAATCATTTGGCTGGGATTTGATACGGTTTTTGGATTTTTGCCTAAATTTGTGAGGAACGTGCCCATTGTCTCCGATATTCGGCACGCATTTCCTGGATTGGGGAAAGAATTTATGCCTCCATTGGATGAAGGTTCTTATTTATATATGCCTACCACCATGCCTCATGCATCAATCGGAGAAGCCATGGATGTTCTGGAAAAAATCGATATGGCTATTCAAGCCATTCCGGAAATCGACCAAGTAGTCGGTAAGATAGGGCGGGTGGAAAGCCCATTGGACCCGGCCCCCATCTCCATGGTCGAGACCATCGTCAATTATAAATCCGAATATATTTCGGATGAGTCCGGACATCGTATGCGATTTCAATATGATCATGAAAACGATGAATTTATCCGAGATCAGAATGGGGAACTGATTCCCGATCCTGAGGGGATACCATTCCGCCAATGGCGTGATCATATTCAATCTGCCGATGATATTTGGGATGAAATTACCAAAGCGGCACAGGTGCCAGGGACGACTTCCGCTCCCAAGCTGCAACCCATTGCCGCCCGTATTGTCATGCTGCAGAGTGGAATGCGTGCACCGATGGGTGTAAAAGTCAAAGGACCAACATTGGAAACGATTGAAGAGGTCGGATTGCAAATTGAAAAATATCTGAAAGAAGTGCCATCGGTCAAAGCTGAGGCGGTTATCGCTGACCGGGTCGTGGGAAAGCCCTATTTGGAGATCGACATCGACCGGAATGCAATTGCTAGATATGGGGTTACAATTCGACAAGTACAGGATGTTATCGAAGTAGCCATTGGGGGAAAAAAAATCTCGACAACGGTGGAAGGCCGCGAGCGTTACCCTGTTCGGGTTCGCTATATGCGTGAATTGCGTGATACGATCGAGTCTCTCGGCGCGATTCTGGTTCCAACGCCGACCGAGGCCCAAATTCCGATGCGCGAATTGGCGGATATTCGTTATGTACGTGGCCCACAAGTGATCAAAAGCGAAGACACCTTTTTGGTGAGTTATGTCCTTTTTGATATGAGGGAAGGATTCGCGGAAGTCGAAGTGGTAGAACAATCCCGAGATTATTTGAAGCAAAAAGAGGAAAGTGGTGAATTGAACATCCCCAGTGGTGTGAGTTATACATTTGCGGGAAGTTATGAGAATCAAGTCCGTTCCGAAAAACGTCTTCGTGTCGTTCTCCCCCTCGCCTTATTTATTATTTTTATCATCTTGTATTTCCAATTCAAAAATATTTCGACAACACTGATTGTCTTTTCCGGAATCATTGTGGCATGGGCAGGAGGATTTATCATGATCTGGTTGTATGGGCAGGATTGGTTTTTGAATTTTTCCCTCTTTGGTGAAAATTTGCAAGAACTTTTCCAAGTGCGGCCATTTAATCTGAGTGTGGCGGTCTGGGTTGGATTTTTGGCGCTATTCGGCATTGCCAGTGATAATGGTGTCATCTATTCCACCTATTTGGATCAAACGTTTGAAAGAGATAAACCCCGCACAACCAATGATGTTCGTGAATCGACGGTTCGCGCTTCTATTCGCCGAATTCGCCCTTGTTTAATGACTACAGCGACAACTCTTTTAGCTCTTATCCCTGTTTTGACTTCGAAAGGACGGGGATCGGATATTATGGTGCCAATGGCGATCCCTTCGTTCGGCGGGATGACCGTGGTCATTGTTTCCGTGTTTTTTGTGCCCGTGTTGTATTGCGTCATTGAAGAACGGAAATTGAAATCGCAACAAAAAAGACAGCAGTAAGAAGGAGTTGAATAATGAAACATCAACACACGAATCAGAATACAGTAAAAGATCCTGTTTGTGGGATGGACGTCAATCCATCCAACGCGGCAAAAAGCATGAATTATCACGACGAAACCTATTATTTCTGCAGCGAATCGTGCCATGATAAATTTCATAAAGATCCAAAACAGTATTTGGAACCGGATGAAAAGCCTCAACAAAAGGAGCAGGATGCCGATTACTATACCTGCCCTATGCATCCGGAAGTGCAGCAGGAACAACCGGGGGATTGCCCCAAATGCGGGATGGCCTTGGAACCGGCAAAAGCCTCCGTTGGGGAAGGAGAGGATGAAGAACTGAAAAATATGCGGCGGCGGTTTTGGGGGTGCGTCGTGTTTACGCTTCCTCTTTTCGTCTATGCCATGTCCCATATGTTCCCTGAAAATCCGGTGGCAAATTTATTCTCTCCCACTGTCGGGCATTGGGTGCAATTCTTGTTGGCGACTCCGGTCGTTCTGTGGGGCGGGTGGCCGTTTTTCAAGCGGGGGTGGAGTTCCATTGTCAACTGGAATTTAAATATGTTTACATTGATCGCGATGGGGACCGGTGTGGCTTATGTGTACAGCGCCGTCGCGACGATGTTTCCGTTTCTCTTTCCCGATGCGTTCCGTTCGCCGGAAGGGACGGTTGCAATTTATTTCGAAGCGTCTGCAGTGATTGTCACTCTTGTCTTGTTGGGGCAGGTATTGGAACTAAAAGCGAGAAACCAAACATCCAGCGCATTGCGTTCTTTGCTGGAATTGGCTCCTAACCAAGCGCGACGACTCAAGGATGACGGTTCCGAAGAGGATGTTTCCATCGATGATTTGCAAGAAGGGGATCGTCTTCGGGTCCGGCCGGGTGAGAAAGTTCCGGTGGACGGGGAAATTCTCGAAGGATCAAGCCAGATCGATGAATCAATGGTGACTGGTGAACCGATGCCGGTTGAGAAGGCGGAAAACGATAAAGTGACAGGGGGGACCGTGAATCAAGCCGGTAGTTTTATCATGCGGGCCGATCAGGTGGGAGAAGATACGCTTTTGTCACAGATCGTGCAGATGGTGAGTGAAGCGCAGCGTACCCGTGCGCCGATTCAGAATATTGCTGATTTAGTAGCGAGTTATTTTGTTCCGACGGTGGTTGGGATTTCGATCATTACATTTATTGTTTGGGCGTTGATTGGGCCGTCTCCGGCGATGGCCTATGCGATTGTGAATGCGGTGGCGGTATTGATTATTGCCTGTCCCTGCGCGCTGGGGCTAGCGACTCCGATGTCCATCATGGTGGGGACAGGGCGCGGCGCGCAGCTGGGTGTGTTGATCAAAAATGCGGAATCATTGGAAACTTTTGAAAAAGTCGATACCGTCGTGGTGGATAAAACAGGGACGCTGACGGAAGGGAAACCGAAACTGGTTACCATTGAACCGGTGGGCGATCTGTCCGAGAACGAACTCCTGCGTTTGGTTGCCAGCTTGGAACGCAGCAGCGAGCATCCCCTTGCTTCTGCCATTGTAGACGGAGCCAAGGAGAAGGAAATCGAACTTGGCGAAGCGTCGAATTTTGAATCCCTGACTGGAAAAGGAGTAACCGGATCGGTGGATGGGAAAAAAGTTGCGCTTGGTAATCAAAAATTATTGGAAGAACTCCAAGTGCAGTCCGAGGACTTGGTCAAGCGGGCGCAGTCGTTGCAGGATGAAGGGCAAACGGTGATGTTTGCCGTGGTGGATAACCAAGCGGCCGGTCTGTTGGGTGTGGCCGATCCGATCAAGGAATCCACGCAAGAAGCAATTGATACTTTGCATCAGCACGGCCTGTCGATCGTGATGTTGACCGGCGACAACCAAAAGACGGCGAACGCCATCGCCAAAAAACTCGGGATCAAGGAAGTTCAAGCGGAAATCCTGCCTGAAGAGAAAAACAATGTGGTGAAGAAATTACAGGAAGAGGGGCGAATCGTCGCGATGGCCGGTGACGGGATCAACGATGCGCCGGCGTTGGCACAAGCGCATATCGGCGTCGCTATGGGAACGGGGACCGACGTGGCGATGGAAAGCGCCGGAGTCACGTTGGTCAAAGGCGACCTTCGCGGGATTGCGAAAGCGTATCTTCTGAGCGAAGCGACGATGAAAAATATTCGGCAGAATTTGGTGCTGGCATTCGGGTATAACGCTCTTGCGGTTCCGATTGCCGCCGGTATTTTATATCCGTTTTTCAACTTGTTGTTGAATCCGATGATTGCGGCGGCGGCGATGAGTTTCAGTTCGGTGTCGGTGATCAGTAATTCGCTGCGGTTACGCGGGTTTGAAGGGCGCTAGTTTATGAGCGAGTTTCTCCATATTCCTGTTCGTGCTTCTTCTGCCTCTTGATAATTTCAGCCAACCCTCGCAGAGCCTCGTTGACTGAGTCGTGATCGGAAAAATACTCAGCCACATCGGGATCGATCACCACAACTCATCCCGTTGATCCGTCATTTTGGATTTGGTTGTGTGTGTTCTGTCCATATTTCTCTGTTGTCAACAAAAAAAGTCGGTTAACAATTAGTCAGGGCAAGATATCAGATCTGCCATGATGTTTAAGTGTTCTATGTCTCAATACGGAGGTTCTGCCGGACCACTATACGCGCACATTCCAACACGAGGCGAATTGATCAAAGGCATCGGTTCACCATAATCCTTGTGGGGATGACTTTGAGCATGTTCGTCACATAGGGTTCCTTGATTCTCATCTTCATAGAGACATTCGAGACATAACTTAGAAGCAGGTTTTCCACATTCAACACAAAAAACTTCCGGATGATCGTTGCGGGCCATCAACGTAATCGGGTACCGGCTTATCGCTTTGCCTTTTCGCGCATTCACGACTTTGATTTTTGTTTCCGATGTTGTTCCAAAGTCATACATGTGGAAAATTTCCATGCCGATTCTGAATACCTGATCTGCTTTCCTGCTCATTGCGATGGTTTCTTCGGTCCATCTACCAACGGAAAATTCGCTCATATGACCACAACAATCCAACCAAATCGCTCGAAGATAGGTATCCAACTTGCCCATAGGTGCATTACCGGCCATTTCCAAATGCAACCAAAACTGTCCTCCCCAAGCATCTTCTATACGGAGATGATAAAACTTCTCCTCTTTCCCTGATTTTGAGTTTACATCGTTGAGATTATTGAATCGCTCCTTGCAAGTGGATAAATGTTTGGTAAGGCCGGCCTTGGATAGTTTCCGTCCACAAAAGTTACAATTGCCTTGTGTTTGTTTCCTGCGTGCCATTTTATCTCCTCCAAATGTGATAATAGCACTTGCTTACTTTTTTACGAAGCGGTTCTAGAGGGTGGTGAGATAGAGTTGCAAAAATGACAATGTGATTTAAAGTTGGCAAAGAGACACTCTTAGAAAACTCTTCCGCTGACTTCACGATGCCGGCTGATTGACCTTGTTCTCCGAAGGCGCTTCTTGGGAATCCATCCAATCCGGGAATGGAAAACCAGTGGCTTCGGCATACAGAGTTTCCGGGGCAATGTCGATTTCGGAGGACCACGTCAGTACCCCAAGTTCGTCATTGATTTTGAAGTTTTTGAAAAAGTCGATGTCTTTGAATTTGTCGAAGACTCCGACTTTTGACAGGTATTTTGAAAAATCGACGCTTCCTTTGGCGTTGTCTTCGAAGGTTAGTTCGATTGTGTAGTTGCCCTTATAATTTGCGGAGATTATGTCTTTACACATACCTAAACCTCATTTATTTCAAAGGTTCGTTTTGTATAATGATTTTCGGATCTTGAGTTTTAGGAGGAACAGGTAGCCCTTCTTGCCTTAACAATTCAACATGTTCCTTCATCCCCCATTTTGCTTGAAACAAACAATCTTCAACGGAATGTCCAATACCCGAAAATCCCTGCAAATCGGGAGAATAGAATCCGAAATAATCCGGCTCTTCGGTCGCTTCAATGACTAATGAGTATGGTAATTCAATCATGGGAAACAGCCCCTTATGGTTTTTTGATCCCTGCGGATTTTAGAATGTGATGACACGTCCCTGTCGGTACCTCCTTGGAACCATGTAGAAGTCAGGTCTATCCTTATGGTGATGAATGAATCGGCAAGGGTAGACTTCGCTTACCCTTGCAACCCGGTAGTATTTTGTATCCGGCCCTTTTCACTCCGAATCATGGTGAACGTGTCCTGAAAAAAAGGGGGAAGGCGTATTGACTTGTCCGACAAATTCACGAATCGTTTTCGGCTTATTTCCGCGGCTATAATCGGATGTGGTTTCTCGGTGAATTGCGGCATGGGATTCTTTTTGTATTGAAAAATATTGGAAGATATAGTACTGTTACTTGTGATTCTTGGCCAGTAAGCGGGTGGCCAGACCAAGCCCTCAGGTCTGCCCTGGCGGAGATGCGCTACCCGGCAAGGGTAGATTTCGCTCACCCTTGGAACCCAATGATGAGGTGTATAAAACATAATTTTTTATGGTTAAGCAACCAATCAAAAAGGAGGCGCCCTCGTTTGTGAAAGAGGAGGAACTCCGAGAGCAAGGGTATCAGCGGATCGCGGGTGTGGATGAAGCCGGACGGGGGCCGTTGGCAGGGCCGGTCGTGGCGGCGGCTGTGGTGCTGCCGGCGAAGGTGGCTCCGCATATTCTGGCGGGGATTCGTGATTCTAAGCAATTGAACGAGGCGGCACGGGAACGCTTTTATGAAGTGATTACCGAAGTGGCGGAAAGTTATGCCGTGGCGCAGGCTTCTCCGAGAGAGATCGAAACGCTCAACATTCGGCAGGCGTCGATATTGACGATGCGGCGAGCGGTGGAACGTCTGCGTGTGCAACCGGATTTTGTGTTGGTGGACGGTCGGGATTTACCTGAAATCCCGTTTGACGGCGAAGCGGTGATTCGTGGAGATCAGAGCTCGATTACCATCGGCGCGGCGTCGATCATTGCCAAGGTGGTGCGGGACCGGATGATGACGGGGCTACATGCCCGGTATCCGCAGTATGGATTCGATCAGCATAAGGGGTATCCCACCAAATATCATCGTCTGGCGTTGGAAATTTTCGGCGCGTGTGATCTTCATCGCTCGACCTATGCCGGGGTGACGGAAGCTATCCTTGCGCCTGAACAAAGCAAAGCGTTTTTACCTTTGATGAAAAAGTTGGGGAAATGCCGTACCGCGAATGAAGTCCATGTTTTCGTCGATCATCTGAATCAGAAAGCCAGTGGAATATCCACCAAAGAACGAGCCTATCTTGATTATCGTACGCAGTACCATCTCGAATTTCTTGCCCGTTTGGAGCGTATTAAGCATCCTTCCTCTGTCGATGTCGGTATGGAAATGGAGTCCATTGTCATCGATTACCTTGCACAGAAAGGGTATGTGCTGTGGGAACGGAATTTTCGGCGAAAGGGCGGAGAGATCGATCTCATCGTGAATCGTGGTTCTCTTATTGTCTTTGTCGAAGTGAAATCCCGTTCTTCGGCGGAATTCGGGATGCCGTATGAAGCGGTGACGCGAAAGAAAATGCAGTCGCTTTTAAAAATTTCAGAACGATATCTGACGGAACGCAGTTTGCAGGAAGGATGGGATATTCGGTATGATGTGGTTTCGGTGTTGCATATGCCTGGGCAGGCTCCGCAATTCGAGCATTTTGAGGATGCGTTCAGGACAGACGATGTAACTAATTCTTACGGGTAGCCAGGACAAGACGTTAGGTCTGTCCTGACGGTGGAGGGTTATTGACTGGGAGCGCGGGCATCCCTGCCCGCATTTACGACGCAAGAAAACGGAGTCGCTCCCCCATGCAGGCAAGATGCCTGCGCTCCGACCAATTAATCGGAAACCGGCGCTTCTAATTTCTGCACAGAATACGGTTCGATGCGACGGATGGATTTTCCCTGCTTGCGCTGTGCTTCCATCAAATCATAGTCATTTTGAAGTCGCAGCCAATATCCTTTTGACAATCCAAAATACCGTGACAACCGTAAATCCGTATCTGCCGTGATCCCACGGCGGCTACGAACCAGGTCATTAATGCGATTCGATGGAACACCAATCGCTTGTGCCAATGCATTCTGTGACAACCCCAGTGGCTCTAGGAATTCTTCCTGTAGTATTTCACCGGGATGTGGGTTCTTCAGTAATTTTGACATCGGATACACCTTAATGATAATCGACGATTTCAACATGATAGGCGTCTGTGTTATCCCAGAAGAAGCAAATACGCCACTGTCCGCTGATTCGAATACTCATTTGACCAAGGCGGTCTTTTTTCAACGATTCCAAACGATTTGCAGGGGGGATTCGAAGGTCATCCAACGTTTGTGCCGCATTCAATAGGCGAAGTTTTCGCAAAGCCCTGTCTTGTATTTCATTTGGAAATTTCTGGGAACGCTGCCCATTCCATATCTTTTCTGTTTCTTTACATCGAAAGGATTTTATCATGCTTTATTCTAGTGCTTGTATGTTATACGGACAACAGGGGGAAAAACAAGGGTAGCCAGGACAAGACGTTAGGTCTGTCCTGGCGGTGGAGGGTTATTGACTGGGAGCGCGGGCATCCCTGCCCGCATTTTTTACGCGCAAGAAAAGTGCTATAAAAAGTAAAGTTTGATTTCCCCCCGCCGATACCTTCGCATACAGACGATTTGAGGGATTCAAATCGAGCGTGTTTTGAAAAAGGAAGTTGACGAATCGGCGAAGAAAAAAATCCGCCAAAAGTCTCAAGGTCGAATTTGGAACGCCGATAAATCTAAGTGATCCTTCTCGATGTCGTAGGAACGGCGCGATGGGATCGGAGAAATACAAACCGTCAGGCTCGGGGATGAGCCTCCGGGATCGAAGGTCTCGCAGAACGGCGGTGCTTCTCACACAACTCATTCCTTTTCCAGGATGAAAAGGAATCGCTCAAACCTGACAAGGATTGTCGGGCTTCAAGTATCAGGGAGGATACGAACCATGAGTATCACACGTATCAATAACAATGTTGCAGCCGTTTCCGCCACGCGGAACCTGAATCGAATCGGCTCGCGTCTTTCGAAAAACATCGAGCGCTTGTCGTCAGGTCTTCGCATCAACCGGGCGGGCGATGATGCAGCGGGACTCACCATACGTGAGCGTCTACGAACTCAAATCCGCGGTACCAATCAAGCCATTCTCAACGCACAAAATGGAATCAGTATGTCGAACACCGCGGAAGCTTCGCTCGATTCACTCGTTTCCAGTCTCCAGCGAATTCGTGAATTGGCCATTCAGGCCGGCAACACCGGAACCAACGATTCCGCTTCGATCCAGGCGATTCAGGACGAAGTCTTCCAGCAGATCGATGAAGTGAATCGAATCGCATCCACCGCGCGTTTTAGCTCCCGTCTTCTTTTCACGGGTGACAATGCCAACACCACGACGGTGCGGGGGGGACAGGATGAAATCGGTGTGAAAATATCATCCGATCCGAATGCGAGCAACCTGCGTTCCGGCACTTCTATATTGAATATTATTCGTACTGTTGAGGGTTATGAGAATATACTTCCTTACAAGAAAGAAGACGGGCAGGCTATTTATGCCACAGGCATTAAAGATGCCACGGATATTGCTGTTACACGAGGAAGATTTGTCGGAACCGGCGCTGTCGCTTCGGGATCCGCTTTAGCGGCACTGTCCTTTGACGGGGTTTCCATGCCCAGAGGGGGAACCCTTGCATTTCAAGGAGTTTTATCGGATGGCGTCACTGCTTTTGCCGGCTCGATTTCGATTTCATCGAACTCTGCATCGCCGGGTGCGAATACCGTAGATAACTTACGATCCTCCATTCAAGCGGCGATTGATAATGCGGAACAAGCACTGTTTGGTGGAGTTGCTTCGAATATTCCAACAAACTTTGTTCAAGAAGTGGTTAGTCTTTCGACCGCGGGTAACAGTGCGGGTCGCTTGACATTCTTCAGTGCCAAAGCACCGAATGGCGGTCAAACTACCTTGTCTAGTCATTTAACAAACGGTGTCTCGGAATTTGAACTTAATTTTAGCCTTATCGATACAAATGGAAATCTCGTTCATGAAGTGAAGAGCACGCGTGATTTCGTCAATGGTGCGGATATCGGTGCACAATATGGCAATCAAGTCCAGGCAATTACTGGTTCCACGTTTGATACGGGGAATTTCCAAATTGAAGTGTCCGATATCATTCCACCCAATCGCCGGCAGTTGGAAACAACGTTGGAATTTCGTGATGCCGCTGGTGGGGCCATTTCCCGAACCACTTCATTGGCGAAGGCAGTGGGTGGTGGAGGAGTGATTCTGAACGGGACTTTTGTCGGTTCGGTTTTTACGACTGGGGATACAGGCGTACATTTTGAAGAAAATGATACATTGACCATTCAAGGAACCAATTCGGATGGAAGTACCTTTGAGACGGCCTTTACCATTACGAAAGGTACTGTTGATACTGATTCCGATGGCATATCGGATGATGATGAAGATTTGGGTGATGGACAAATCACAACGATTGGTGGTTTGATTGACGAACTTAATTACCGATTGAAGAACTCAAGGGGATATCTTGATCCAACCGGAGCGAATGCGACACGGCAAAGTGAAGGCTTCGTGGACGCAAAAATGACTCTCTCAGGTGAAGGTACCCTGCAATTGATCGATGATGTTGCAGATCATTCACAGACAGCTTTCTTCATGAAAGTCGATGATCAAAATTCAACACGAACGTTGACAGATCGTGCGCAGCTTGTGATCGATGGGAATCCCGAAGAAGCCACAGTCTCTGTAGCTGGAGGTCCACGGCAACGGGTGAGAATCGGTGATGTCGTGACTTTATATGGGCCTGAACCAACCAAATTCGGTGAGCAGCAACCTCAATTGACGATGCGTGTTGGTGCCGGAGTTCGTTCATCGATGAGTGATGCGATCTTTGTTCAAGGTCAAGATAACGTTGAGGTCGTTGCCCAGGAGTATATCGGGAATTTGAACGGAGGATTGTCGGTGACCTTCCAAAATGGCGATCAAAACGTCTTTTTCGAAAGTGGAATCAGTGAAGGAGTCGCAGAGACTCTCTATCTGGACTTCGACGCGATCATCGATATTACCGGTCCGCCGACAGATGGTTCGCCCAATTCAGGCAAAGCGATTTTACTCTCGACAGTGAATAGTGCACTGAACTTCCAAGTCGGCCCCTTTAAAGGACAAGACTTGCAGTTGAATATGTCCGATCTTCGTGGGGATAACTTAGGGTATGGACGGGGCAGTGATCGTACCGTCTCCGTCATCAATGTCACCACGGTTTCCGGAGTGAACATGGCGCTGGACATCGTCGATCGAGCGTTGGATCAAGTGAGCCGCACTCGAGCCATGCTGGGCGCTTTTACAAATCGTTTAGAAACTACGATAAGCAGTTTGTCTGTCAATTCCGAAAACTTGACGGCTTCCGAATCACGCTTGAGCGATGTGGATTTGGCCTCGGAGGTCTCTGAATTTACTTCAAATCAAATTTTGTTCCAGGCTGGAACTTCTGTTTTGTCCCAGGCGAATTTCTTGCCGCAAGGACTGTTATCATTACTCGGCTAAAAAGTTACCGAAAACGCGCCAACTAGATTTTATGGCAGTTCAAAATGGACGTGGGGTGGAGAACTACAGCTCCAGTTCTCCACCCAGCGAAAAGAGAAGATAGAGTTAAGTCTAATAAGATAAGGAGATTAAGAGATTGAGACTGGTTACTGCGAGAAAGAGGGAATCATTCATCGTTTCAACTGTTTTCCGAACCGGATTCGGCCCAACATTTGAACCGATGAACAACCTGACAAACCCAACGAGAGAAGGCAGTTCAAAAGGACATTGGGGTGGAGCGCACCAGCTCCGCCGCTCCACCCCGATTCCGAAGTGAAATAAATAGGGTTCATCGTTTCGAGATTTTTCCGATCCATCGGGAACCATCGGCAAAAACCTTGAACCGATGACGGTGAAACAAACGTCAGTGGAAAGGAGTACCAAAATGAATTTGTACGAACTTACAAATCAACTCGTCATGAAAATGAAGAAATCCATGTTTCGCAAGCTGCGTCGTTGCTCTCTTCGTGATCTGGCTTACGCCTGATTCGAATGTGCGATCGATACAGAAGTATTGTTAGTCAGGAGGAGATGTGATGATTTGGAATTGTGATCCCATAGGAGTGCTCTGGTTGCATCGTGCGAGTGTAATCGAAAGAGCAAATTGTTCGGGAATACGAAAGGTGCGATTTCTACTTCATAATGCCATCCGACGGATTTTGTTCTTCTTCCTCCGTCCGTGGGATGGAATGGAGATTCCCGAAACGAGCTGGGCAATCAATTCCAAAAATTGCGGAACTGGAATAAAGAGCGGAGGGTTCTCCCAACAGTTGAGAAATGTCGAACTGTTGAACCGAGCGAGTTGCCAGGTCGAGATGTCGGATCTGCCAGGCGGTGCAGGGCTATCCGGCAAGGGTAGACTTCGCTTACCCTTGCTACCCGATCAGGGATATCTTCTTGGAAAAATGAGGAGAACCCTCATTCTCCGCTCTTCGGAAGATTATTGATTAGTATGGTAAAGAAATAAGCATTGACCAAAAAAGAAGCAAATACTGAAAATAGATTGAAACATAGAAAAATGAGGAGGTTACATACGTTTCACAGATTCACATAACCCGTCTTTCATTCGGTTCAAATGAATGGAATGAACCAGGCTGACTCCCTGTGACCGATGGGATGGACTCCACATTAGGCTTCCATCTGGTGAACTTGGTTGGATAACAACGAATCAGAGAAGGTTTGTTCAAGGAAGAATAAAACAATCCTTCAGGAATACCGTACCCGCGTCCCGAATTGCTTTCGAACTACAGCACCCACCCTTTCGAAGTGATAGGGGCAAGGGGACAAAATTACGAATAACAACCATTCGCGCCGGTTGTTTAAGGATGGAGATGCCGGGACGATTCACTCGACGTCCCGGCATAATCCACCCTTCCCGTGCTTGCAGCACCCAAACTCGAGCAGTCGAAAAAGACCGGCCGCGAAGTTTTACCGAATACAGGAGGGGTATATCCCTCCACTCTTTAGCGGAATGGATGCCGCTCAATCAGCTCAAGGAGGACTAGTAACATGAGTATCACCAGAATTAACAATAATGTGGCTGCCCTGAATGCGAATCGAAATCTCGATGCAACCGGTCGTTCTTTACAGAAATCCATAGAACGTCTCTCATCCGGTTTGCGGATCAATCGTTCCGGAGACGATGCGGCCGGCCTGACTGTCGCAACGAGAATTCGCTCTCAAGTACGCGGACTGGATCGAGCCGTCATGAATGCGGAAGACGGGATCAATGTGATCAACGTGGCAGAAGGCGCGCTCGAAGAAGTGACCTCGCGATTGGATCGGATTCGTGTACTCGCAATCCAGGCGGCCAATACCGGTGTCAACGACTTACAAGCCAGACAAGCCTTACAAGATGAAGTCTTCCAGAGTATCGACGAGATCACTCGAATCGCCGAGACTACACAATACAGCACGAATTTTTTGCTGAATGGAGACTTCAGTGTAGATTCCCAAATCAAACCAGGCCAAGATGGAGCGCAGCAATTTGGAATCCATGTCGATACCAGTCCCGGTTCGAATACGGTGGAAAGCGGCCAAAGTTTTCTCAATATTCTCCGCACGAAAGAAGGATATGAGCACTTGATCGCCGGAGCCGACGATAATGGGGAAACTCACACCATGCACATCGGTGTGGAAGATGCGTCCGATATTGCTGTCACTCTGGGACGCTTTTCCTCGACGATCGGATTGACCGGCACGGCCGCAAGCTCCGCTACACTTCTCGGTGTCAATGGTGCTGCCAATGGATTCTTTAATGGAGTCTCTATCTATAACGGCGATCAGATTGTTTTCCAAGGAGTGCTTTCGGACGGCGTTACGAAATTCAGTGGTGTTGTAAGTGCCTCTTCGAGCACTCAGATTGGCTTAAACTCGGATACTGCGAATGCTTCCCGGCGGCTTCTTGGTGCGATCAATCTTGCCATCGATAATGCGGAAGCCGCTTTGTTCGGCGTCTCCGCCGCCAGTGTGCCCACAACATTTCGTACGACTGTGACACTTGCTTCGACTACGGGCAACAACCGTGGCCGCTTTCTGCTCGTGACCGATACGGAAGCAATCAACCAATCGTCTATCGATCTGAGCGTTGTCCGCAATTCCAAGGTATTGACAGCTGCAGAAGGCGTCACCCGTTCCGGTCCTATAGGAGTGGCTTCCAGCCTCTCCGGAGCAGGACAGGTGGGGAATGCCGTGACTGCCATAACCGGTTCCACCTTTACGGATGGTATGTTCGCCATCAGTGTCGAAGATGTGCAAGGTCCCGTGAACCGGGTCGTCGAGAGTACGATTGCCATGCGTAGTCACAGTGGTACCGTCATCGGCCGAACTGCATCCGTCACAAGCGGAAACGTCGGACTCGATTTGAATGGAACCTTTGTGGATGGAATTTACACGACCGGTGTGTCGATTTCAAATGGAGATACTATAACTCTGCGCGGTACGGAAGCGGATGGGACGACGTTTTCCGCTGTGTACTCCTTCAGTCATACCGCCAGCACCGATACCAACCTCAATGACTTTCAATTTGCCAGCATATCCGGCTTGATTGCCGAATTGAATTATCGAACACGTGATTATACCGTTGCATCGCAAGATGGTACAAAATCACGATTTGATACAGCTATATTTACATACACTTCCGATGGAAAATTCCAGCTCATCGACGATGTCGGAAGAAATGATTCACTTCTCAATTTCTCCCTTGCATTCAACGATAATGGATCTTCTACCCTCCCGAATTATACTCTAACGGATGACGCCGTTCTTATCAAAGAAGGCTTTGCCGAAAATGCCACACTACGGATCAATGGAGGACCTGCGGTTCGGGCGTCGGCCGGCGATGTCGTGACTCTATACGGACCCGAGGCGACAAAGGACGGAGAGGTGCGCGGACAAGTCACGTTGCGTGTAGGTTCCAATTTGGCGGTCGGTACCGATTATTTGGAGGTCGAAGGTCAAGAATTCGTAGGACAGCTGAATGGGGGACCAAAGGTCACTTTCCAGAATGGCGCTCAAGATGTTGTTTTCATCGATAACGGTAGTTTTCAAGAGGGCGTCGCCCGCTTCATGACGTTTGATTTTGACACGATTCTTGATATTACCGCTGCACCGGCTGGGGAAGAAGATCCGGGAACCACCATTATCATCTCCACCATCAATAGTTCCATGAACTTCCACATCGGTGCCTTTTCCGAGCAAAGTTTTCGAATCAGCATAGGAGATTTGACATCGCAGAATTTAGGATTCGGAAAAAATAGCGGACGAACGATCGAGAATATCGATGTCACTACTATATCAGGTGCAAATGAGGCTCTTCGGATCGTTGATGCCGCCCTCGATCAAGTGAACCGCACCCGTTCTCTGCTTGGAGCAGGAACGAATCGGCTGGAGGGGACGATCTCGAACTTGAGTGTTTCCTCGGAAAACCTGCTCGCATCCGAATCTCGTTTACGCGATGCCGATATTGCTCTCGAGAGTTCGAAATTTGCGAAAAATCAAGTGTTGGTGCAAGCGGGGGTTTCTGTCCTCGCACAGGCCAACTTCCTGCCGCAAAGTTTCTTGTCGTTGCTTGGATAAATATAAAATAGTTCAATTTAGAGGACACTGTACCGAAAGAATATAGATGCGTATGATGGATAAATCGAAACAAAAGACTCAATAGATAACGTTCTATAGTGTTGCCATTGTATTGAAGCGAATATATCGAAAGGAAACATGAGTGAACCGAGTTAATGTCTGAGGAGATAATCATGAACGAAATTAAGTGTCCTGTCTGTAATAGCCTCGAGCACCAATCTTTCTGGTTTTGGGAGAAAGAAGACAAATTAATGCGCAATTGGGCTGTCGATACAAAAGTGCATTTTTCCATCTGCCGAAGTTGTACTGCCATATTTCAGAATCCAATGATTGATACGGAGTCTTCTGAAGATGCATTTATGGCGAGTTGGGATATGGATTCAACGACTCAAGCGCCACCGGATGAACCGCTTGATTGGATTCAACAATTTGGGGGAACCGCAAAACAGCCTGGAAAAGCCTTGGAAGTCTATTCTAAGGGAAAGCGATATGAGAATTATATGCAACAGTTAGGTTGGGAGATAAAAACAATCTCTATTAATCATTTGTTACAAAATCAATCCGGAGAGGAAGAATCCTTACTATCGGATAAAAACGAAACGGATGCGGATGATCCCTTTTCTTCTCCGAGTGCATTCGGGGATATCTTTACTTTTGACGAAGGTATCAATGCGTCGGATCGTTTCGATCTTATTTTATGTACGGATGCTTTAAGCCATACTTCGCGACCGGTTGAAGTATTAAAAAAACTTCATTCACATACGAAAGATGATGGAACATTAATCCTCGAGCAGGATAATCCTTTCGCTTTGCCGCGGATTCGAAAAATTTGCTTGACGAGTGATGAATTATGTATCCTGCCTTTGCATTCCCTTATTTTCGCTTTGTATAAAGCCGGTTTTACCAATACGGCCTCGGAGATGTGCGGCCGTATCCGTTGTTTGGCGACAAAAATCGAATCACAACCGGATGCCGATGCATCACAATTAATCCCGAAACATATCTGGGAACAGATCATCTATAAATTTCAACGAAATTACTATTGGATGTGGGTCACGACATTTCTGGAAAATTACCGGATGCAATCCCAAACGAATCCGAATTTGCTCGAAGAAACGAGAAAAACGCTTCATCAAAAACCTTTCGAACTTCACTGTATTCGTGATGTGTGCGGGGCTTGTCTCTTGTTTGTTGAAGAAGTCACAACCCTTCGCAATTCCTTGGCGGAGGATTGGCCGATGACCCTGCATCGAATTTTTGAAATCTGGAAAAATGATTATGTTTTATTTGATCTTTTACGCATGGCGCAACTGGATGAAGTGGGAACGTTTCAACAAATCGAACGCTTTTTCTTCAATGAAAAAATGATCTATCTGACCAGCGGTGATTATTTTCAGAGATTCTTCAGTGAAGAAGAAGCGAGGAGACTTTGTGATTCCATCATTCGGGCAGGCCAACAGATATGCGGTCAGTTAAGTTCTTTTCTGTAAAAACACCGGAGCGCGGGTATCCTTGCCCGCATGGGAGAGCGTAGGAGTTACTTGGGACGGGAAAAATGCGGACAGGGATGTCCGCGCTCCCAGTCGATGCACTAGCCTGATTTCACTACTCTTTTAGAACGAGCTGTAAGGAAGGTCTAGGGAAGGTCTACAATGTATGTTTTTCAATGTTCTTTATATAAAAATATAAATATACGAAGGAGAAATCGATATGGAGGAAATCTTTTTTCATTCATGTCTTTGGGAATACCGAGTCACTTTTCGAAGTGAACCGTGATCAGAATTTTGGTTATGGCTTGGTTAAAAAAACGAGCTACCGGCAGAAATCTGTTGGGCAAGTTTTGAAAATTTCATTTTGGATTTGATTTTGAGGTTGATCGGTCTCTTCTGTTTCCATCGAAAAAAGAGATCGAGTGAATACCCAAAAATCGGAATTTCAGAAAGGAGGTTACTGTCATTTTGTCCTTTGTATGACTCGTTTTTCCCCTATAGGGAGACTTCAGGCTGACAATCTGAAGAGACGGGTACATGAACAAACTGACATGGGGCGAATATCCCCCTCCCATTGACTGGAATGAGTCAGAAAGGCCAACGTTTGCTTTCTGCCAAATGGGAACGATATTCATCAAAAAATGTGATCGAAAAGTCACGAAAACATTCACATGACTCCGGAATGGAATCCGGAAGTCTAATCATGGAGGATTATCATGAGTGTTTCAAGAATCGTTAACAACATTTCCGCAATCAATGCGAACCGAAATTTGGACAAAACAGGCCGTGCCTTACAAAAATCGATCGAGCGATTGTCTTCCGGTCTGCGAATTAACCGTGCCGGTGACGATGCCGCCGGTTTGAGTGTCGCGAATCGTCTGCGCACACAGGTTCAAGGGTTGAATCAGGCCATTACCAATTCATCGGATGGTATCAACCTGATCAACGTGGCTGAAGGTGCACTGGAAGAGACCACGATTCGTTTAAATCGTATTCGTCAACTCGCCATTCAATCAGCCAACACTGCTGTCAATGACATCAAGGCTCGAAATGCGATCCAGGACGAGGTGTTCCAGAGTATTGACGAGATCACTCGAATCGCCAATACTACCCAGTTCGGCAGCAATTTTTTGTTAAACGGTGATTTCTCCATCCAAACCGGATCCATCGATGGTCAGGAACATATTGGTGTCAACATCGATGCGTCTCCAGTGGCCAGTACTTTGGCACAAGGAAAATCCTACCTGAACATCATTAAAACAAAAGAGGCTACGTCACAGATTATTGCCGGGGATGCAGTTGGTGAAACTCAGGTTCTCAATACCGGTCTTATCAACCAGACAGATGTGGCCGTAACGTTGGCACGTTTCACTCAAACTCCTACCGGGGACAATAAGCTGACAACCGGAGATGGAGTCGCTGCGGCTGATCTCATTGCCGGAGCAAACGGCGACAGAATGTACTTCAATGGTGTTTCCATTCAAGTCAGCGACGTCTTTACCTTCTCGGGAGTTTTGGCCGATGGAGTTACCGGATTTACCGGTACCTTGAGTATCAACGGGACTCACACATTTGATTCGGTTGTTGCCAATGAAACCTCGTTGGTATCAGCGATCAACAGTGCTATCGATTCGGCTGAAAAAGCTCTCTTCGGGGTGACCACGACTGCCAGTGTGCCGACAGCGTTCCGGACAACAGTGGATCTTGCCACGGCCGGCGAAAACAAAGGCCGTCTGATTATGTATGGGGAAGATTCAAAGATCAATTTGTCTGACTTGAATATCTCCCTCGTCCGAAACGGAAATTTGGTGACGCAAGCGAACGGTACATCCCGATCAGGCACCATTGGAATCGACTCGGCTTTATCCGGCGCTGGTCAAGTTGGAAATGCCATTACGGCGATTACGGGATCGACGTTTGGTACCGGTCAGTTCAATATTGAAGTCTACAATGTGCAATCCGCCCAACAACGTAAAGTGGAAAGCACCATCGTGTTTCGGGATGAGAATGGAGCGATCCTCAGCCGTACCAGTTCTCTTTCGAATTCGAATGTAACCGCCTCCACAGCGGGTACAGGCACCCATGCAATGGTGATGAATGGCACGTTTGTGGGTGGTATTTATACGGGTGGTACAACTCTGCGGGACGGAGATACCATCACGATGACCGGAACGAATGCAGACGGAACGACATTCCAGGGAGATTTCACATTCGATGCTACTCCGACAATCTCAGGTACCCAGTATAACGCGGAAGATACAACCCTGAACGATTTCAGATTTTCCTCGATCTCCGGTTTGGTCAATGAAATGAATTACCGGACTCGAGATTATGACGCGGCTGTAACCGGTGCCACTGACGGTGACCAAACTCGATTTGAGGATGCGATCTTTACGTTTACCTCAAAAGGCGTGTTACAGTTGGTCGATGATGTGGGGCGGTCGGATTCACAAATGGCTTTCACTTTAACATTTAAAGATGGAGCCAATCAGAGTACCAATTTCACCATGCAAGACGATGCCGTGCTTGCGCAGGAAGGTTTTGCCGAACAGGCCACATTCCGTATCGACGGTGGAGATGAAGTTCGGGCGGAAGCCGGCGAAGTGATTACACTTTATGGAGCCGAAGCGACCATTGAGGGTGTACCTCAACCGCAGGTAACGTTACGTGTCGGCAATGGTTTTACTGCTGGAATAGATAAACTGGAAACGACCCCCGATCAATTCACCGGATCTCTCAATGGTGGTGCAACCGTTACTTTTAGCGGCGGTGACCAGGATGTCGTGTTCATCGATGGAAACAGTGGAGGAAATCGCGGTGTCGCCCGTTTTGTGACTGTCGATTTTGATAACATTGTTGATGTCACGGCTCGGACTGATGGTTTACCGGATGCCGGCCGTACAATTGTTATTTCTACCGCAAATAATTCTCTGAACTTCCATGTCGGTGCTTATGCGGATCAAGCATTCCGTGCCGCGATCGGTGATTTGACCTCTGAGAATCTAGGATTTGGCCGAGGATCAAGTCGAACCATAGCGGACATCAACGTCACTACGATTGAAGGTGCCAATGAAGCGATGCGCATTGTGGATGAAGCTCTCGATCAGGTGAACAAAACTCGCTCTATCCTTGGTGCTGCAACGAACCGTCTTGACGCGACGATTGCCAACTTGAGTGTTTCTGCTGAAAACCTGACAGCGTCCGAATCCCGGATTCGTGATGCAGATATTGCGCGCGAAAGTACGGAATTCACCAAGAATCAGGTCTTGCTGCAGGCCGGTACTTCGGTCTTGGCACAAGCGAATTTCACTAGCCAGGGATTTCTCTCACTGCTTGGGTGATTCGCGAAAACTTGATTCAACCATTTGCGAGGAACGAGAAATATTCTCGTTCCTCGCTTTTTTTAGAGCCAAAAAAAAATCTCAAGAAATTCGATTAGGAGGACGATATTTAGCAAGGAACAGAATAGTAGACTCGAAATGCTTTTTTGAGTGCATACAAATAATGATGAGGAAGGAGGGCATTTACGTTCACAATGGTACATAACCCACTGGCGTCTTGAGCGCATTAGGTTGACTCCCTAAAAAAAGTGGGAATTCCAGTTGATGGAATAATAGGAAATTTTTCCGGATTTCCTTTGGGAAAGTATGCATCGCACACCAAATTCCAGTGCTTCGCACCCACTGCTATTTGGATTGCGTATTGTCCCAAAAAATACTCAGTTTAAAAACAGTGACCAAATCTCGCACTTAAGGTCACGGCATTCGGCATGGAAGCCGGATGTGAATTTCAAGGAGGAAGAAGAATGAGTATTTCCAGAATTGTCAACAATATTTCTGCCATCAACGCAAACCGGAATTTGGACAAAACAGGTCGAGCTCTGCAAAAATCGATCGAGCGCTTGTCTTCCGGATTGCGTATCAACCGTGCAGGTGACGATGCTGCCGGTTTGAGTGTTGCCAATCGTCTTCGCACACAGGTTCAAGGGCTGAATCAAGCTGTCACGAACGCTTCGGATGGCATTAACTTGATCAACGTCGCTGAGGGAGCGCTGGATGAAACGACCACTCGATTGAATCGTATACGGCAATTATCCGTTCAAGCCGCGAATACGGCTGTGAATGACATCAAGGCTCGAAATGCGATCCAAGACGAGGTGTTTCAGAGTATTGACGAAATCACTCGAATCGCCAATACCACCCAGTTCGGCAGTAACTTTCTGCTCAACGGTGATTTCTCCATTCAAACCGGTTCGATCGAGGGACAGCAAAATATCGGCGCCAGTATCGATGCCTCGCCGGTTGCCAGTACCTTGGCGCAAGGAAAATCCTACCTGAATATCATAAAAACCAAAGAATCGACGTCACAGATTATTGCTGGGGATACAGTTGGTGAAACTCAGACGCTCAATACCGGCCTTGTCAACCAAACAGATGTGGCCGTGACACTGGCACGTTTCACTCAAACTCCTACCGGCGACAATAAGCTGACCACCGGAGATGGAGTCGCTGTGAATGATCTCATTGCCGGAGCAAACGGCGACAGAATGTACTTCAATGGTGTTTCCATTCAAGTCAGTGATGTCTTTACCTTTTCGGGAGTATTGGCAGACGGGGTTACAACCTTCACCGGTACGTTGAGTATCAACGGGACTCACACATTTGATTCGGTCGTCGCCAATGAAACTTCGTTGGTCTCGTCAATCAACAGTGCCATCGATTCGGCTGAAAAAGCTCTCTTTGGTGTGACCACGACCGCCAGCGTGCCGACCGCGTTCCGGACGACGGTGGATCTTGCCACGACAGGCGAAAACAAAGGCCGTCTGATTATGTATGGGGAAGATTCAAAGATCAATTTGTCTGATTTAAATATTTCCCTCGTCCGAAACGGAAATTTGGTGACGCAAGCGAACGGTACCTCCCGTTCCGGAACCATCGGGATCGATTCCGCTTTATCCGGCGCCGGTCAAGTTGGAAATGCCATTACGGCGATTACGGGATCGACGTTCGGCACCGGTCAGTTCAATATTGAAGTCTACAATGTGCAATCCGCCCAACAGCGTAAAGTGGAAAGCACTATCGTGTTTCGGGATGAGAATGGAGCGATCCTCAGTCGAACCAGTTCACTTTCGAATCCGAATGTAACTACTTCGACGGCTGGTACTGGTACTCATGCAATGGTGATGAATGGTACTTTTGTGGGTGGTATTTATACGGGTGGAACAACCCTGCGGGACGGAGATACCGTCACGATGACCGGAACGAATGCCGATGGAACGACCTTCCAGGGAGTCTTTACGTTCGATGCCACGCCGACAATCTCAGGTACCCAGTATAATGCGGAAGATACAACGCTGAACGATTTCAGATTTTCATCGGTCTCCGGTTTGGTCAATGAGATGAATTACCGGACTCGAGATTATGACGCGGCTGCAACCGGCGCCACTGACGGTGACCAAACGCGATTCGAGGATGCGCTCTTCACATTCACTTCGAAAGGCGTGCTTCAACTGGTTGATGACGTTGGCCGTTCGGATTCACAAATGGCCTTTACGTTGACGTTTGACTCCGGTGCAAACCAATCCTTGAATTTCACTATGCAGGATGATGCTGTATTGGCACAAGAAGGTTTCGCGGAACAAGCGACCTTCCGTATCAATGGAGGTGATGAAGTTCGAGCGGAGGCCGGTGATGTTGTTACCTTGTTTGGTGAACAATCTACCATTGAAGGAATACCACAGCCACAGGCCACATTCCGGGTGGGTAACGGATTCACTGCCGGTGTCGATAAGCTTGAAATCACGCCGAACGAGTTTACCGGATCGCTGAACGGTGGAACAGCGGTCACGTTTAACAACGGTGATCAGGATGTAGTCTTTATTGACGGAAATAGTGGTGGTAACAGAGGGGTTGCCCGTTTTGTCACAGTCGATTTCGACAATATCATCGACGTTACTGCACGAACCGATGGGTTGCCGGACGCTGGACGAACGGTGGTTATCTCTACTGCCAATAATTCGTTGAACTTCCATGTGGGAGCGTATGCGGATCAAGCGTTCCGTGC
The DNA here is from genome assembly GCA_964412555.1 of uncultured bacterium. GTDB lineage: Bacteria > Hinthialibacterota > Hinthialibacteria > Hinthialibacterales > Hinthialibacteraceae > CAYPPG01. Next base: position 168,378 of record CAYPPG010000001.1, on the reverse strand, counting down.
CGCGATCGGTGATTTGACCGCTCAAAATCTCGGTTTTGGCCGTGGATCGGGACGGGCAGTGGCGGATATCGACGTTACAACCATTGAGGGAGCCAATGAAGCAATGCGAATTGTCGACGAGGCTCTTGATCAGGTCAACAAAACTCGGTCAATCCTCGGCGCGGCTACAAACCGGCTCGAATCGACAATTTCGAACTTGAGTGTTTCCGCCGAGAATTTGACAGCATCCGAATCTCGAATTCGAGATGCCGATATTGCACGTGAAAGCACGGACTTCACGAAGAATCAGGTCTTGTTACAGGCCGGTACTTCAATTTTGGCACAGGCGAATTTCCAGAGCCAGGGATTCCTCTCGCTACTCGGTTAATTCGTAAAATTAGCAATCTGGTAGGGGGAAGAGACATGACTCTCTTCCTCCTATCGTAACCATTACTGTAAGAGTATGGCAGGATCACAGTAAGAATTGTTACTGGACCTGAAGCAAATGGGAAAGGACGGAATCATCATGTATATCGATGCGATTTCCTCGCATAGTACGATGGCATTGGCCGTTCCCGGTGATGATGTCCATACTCCCGCTATTCATTACGAATCGAGCCAATCACGTCAAAGCGGAAAACCGACAAAATTGAGCTTTGAAGATGTAGCATTGAGTAGCAAGGATGAACCAGGGAGAAAAAAGAATCTCATTTCTCCTCCTGAACAGGATCGTACTCAATCGCAACAGGAATCAGCAACAACACAGGAGTCGAAACGGATCCAATTTACCTTGGACAAAGGCACTGGAAGAATGGCCATTTCGATTATCGATGCAAAAACCGAAGAGGTAATTCGGGAAATTCCACCCGAAGAAATCCTCAAAGTCAGAGAAAACTTGAAGAAATCCATAGGCTTGATTTTCGACAGGATGTTGTAAATCCAAGCCGCATTGGACTTGTTGTTAACGATTCGAAGCGGATCCTTTGTCAAAAGGATCCGCTTTTCACTTGAAATAGACAATTGGACTGTTTTTTGCGTTTTACTCTTGGGAAAAGATCGAAGAAGAAGCATTTATTTCTATTCATTATAACTCAGCCGTTCCTCGAAGGTAGTGGTTATGGTATAAGTTTAATATAATCAAGTAATTATATGGATCTCTCAATGAAAAATCTTCAGTTTCTTGTGAGTTATTCGAGTGAAGATAAAAAGACATGAAATCAGAAAGAATTTCTCGTCAGAATTCAGAATGTGGAATTTTTTTCCGGTTGGATTATACATTATACAGAGAATGAATACTCAATAAGTATTCAGTGATTGAAATTGAATTATCTCTTTAAGCTGATTTATGTGAAAATGTGTAAAGGTATGTTCCAAGATCAAACGAAGATTGATTGAAATGATCACTAGATAATGCTCAACCTTACTCTGATTCCGCCGATAATGAGAAGGAAGAAAAATGCCATGTGTTTTTCATCGGGTTGTTTATGAAGGAACGGATTCCTTCTTGATTGAAACAGGGCGAGGAGGAGGCTCTGATGAGTAATTTTGCGATCGAAGGATTGATTTCGGGTTTTAATACCACGGAATTGATAGATGCGATTCTTGATATCCAAGTTCGAGCGCCAGTGGATCAGCTCGAGCAAAAAATTCAAGAGCAGACGGAAAAATTAACCGCATTTCAATCTTTGAACGCCAATGTTTTAAGTTTAGACATTGGCGCACAAAGTATTGGTGCGTCTTCTCTTTTTGAGGGCAAGGAAGCCAAAAGTTCGAATGAAAGCATTTTAACAGCATCTGCCGACAATTCCGCTTCTACTGGAAGTTTTAATATTCGCGTCGATAATCTGGCGAAAACCGATCAAATTTCTTCCGATTTGTTTGCCAGTCCGACAGACCAGTTGGGATTGTCCGGTAAATTTGTGATTAATGGAAGAACTATTTCCTTAAATAATACCGATTCACTATTATCGCTAGCTACTCAGATCAACGGTGCCAACGCCGGTGTGCGCGCTTCCGTGGTTCAAACGGCTCCGAACCAGAACAAGTTGATTATAGGGGCAACCTCGGCAGGAGTGAATCGTATTGAAATGAGGGAAGTGGGTACCGATAACATCTTATCTTCGCTTGGATTAAGTGATCCGTCGCAAGTGAGTTACGATTATACTGTCAACGCGTCGACAGAAGGTGCCCAAGGAGGGTTGTTTGACCCAACAGACACTTTTGGAGCTGCGGGTCAAAGTTTCACCATTCAGGATGCAGGAGGACAGCACAGTTTATCAATCAATATGGCTGGTGCAAGAACGTTGACGGAATTGGTGAACGATATCAACGCGGAATCCGCCGCACAAGGTGCGAATATTCAAGCGAAACTGTTGACGGAAGGTGCTCAACAACGGATTCAAATTTCCAGTGAGACTGGAATCCCTACTCAATTCGATGATCCGGATAATGTTCTATTTAGTTTGGGGGTTATATCCGGTGTTCAAAGCGGTGAATTTTCTTCTTCTGTCATTTCTATCGGGGAGTTGTTGGATTTAGGAGAAACGGATACTTCAACCGTTACAATCAGTGATGGTGATTTATCCGATTCCATTAACGTGGATATCGATTTTGACTCGGATTCACTCACGGAAATCGCGGATGCAATCAATGCGGCCGCAGGAGCCGCTGGTTCCGATATTGCAGCGCAAGTGATCACAGTGGGAACGAATTCGCGTTTGGAAATCTCCAGCGCCTCGGGCCGGCCGGTTTTTTCCAGTGATCCGGATAATATCTTCAATACATTAGGGATTGTGGATTACGGTTTTAAAAATTATGACCAGCAAGGGGAAAATTCGCAGTTTGCGTTTAATGGAGTTACGGTCAATCGTTCGTCCAACTTGATCAGCGATTTGGTTGAAGGGGTTTCCATTGCACTAGTCAGTGAAAGTAGTACAGCTGCTACGGTTTCCATCACGGAAAATTATTCGAATGTGGAATCGGTGGTGGATGATTTTGTGTCGGCATTCAACAATGTCGCCAATATGATCAACGAACAAACTGTTTATAATCCCCAAGAAAATATAAAGGGGGTTTTATTTGGGAATTCCACGATACGCCAACTGGAAAATATGATGGCGAATATGATCAGCCGGACGATTCCGGAATTGCCGGGTGTAAAAGTCTCCGATCTAAACGACGGGGAAGGAGTCGATCTTGGAAAGATCAAAGTAACGGATCGTTCCGGCCAGAGTGCCGAAATCGATGTATCTCAAGCAGAGACCGTCCAAGATATCTTGGATGCGATCAATCTCAATACTCAAGTCGATGTGCGTGCGGAAATCAATTCTGTGGGGACATCGATCAATTTGATCGATACATCAGGTGGGGTTGGGCAATTGGCGGTAGAGGAAGTCGATGGAGGTACAACCGCTGCGGATTTGGGATTGAAAACTTATATATTTGGTAATGAATTGAACGGGGGGATTATTCATAGCGGAGGAGCGTTATCATTAGGCTCCATCGGAATATCCTTAAAAACAGATGGAACATTGGAATTTAATAGCGGTAAATTGCAGGCTGCTCTCAACACCAATCCCGATTCCGTGAAAACATTGCTTACCGCCGATGTTGTGGGATTTGCGAAAACGTTTCGGAACAATTTAAGAACATTCACACAATTCGGAAGTGGCCTTCTCGACATGAGTTCGAAAGCCATACAAGATAAAATGGAATTGTATAACGAACAAATCGAGCGGTATGAAAAACGGGCCGAGACATATGCGCAGACGTTGAGACGACGATTTACCAATTTGGAAGTGGCGATGTCTGAGTCACAGCAATTGAGTGATTATTTGTCACAAAATCTTGCGGCGAGCAAGGGATAGAAGTACGTTTTGATAGTCCGTAGCAATCACGTTCGCTCATTTTGTGATAGAATAGAAGATATTGTACTGTTTGCCGTTTTTGTAAAGAGACGAAAAATTAGACAATAGGAGAGAGAAGGAATTTGGAGGTCGTACGTGGTTACTAATCTAGCCAACCCCCAGCACCAATATTTAAAAACCCAAATCGAGACGGCGAGTCAGCCGCAGCTTCTCGTGATGATTTTCGATGCGGCGGTTAAAAAGTTGCACATTGCGAAAAAGGCCGTAACAGAAAAGAAAATCGAAAAAGCGCATGTTGAACTGACAAAAGTTCAAAAAATCTTTACCGAATTAATGATCGCTCTCGATTTTGAAAAAGGTGGTGACATCGCTGCGAATTTGTTACGAGTATACGATTTTATTTATCATCATTTGGTCAAAGCGAACATCAAGCAAGACGCGAGTCTTATCGAAGAAGTGATCCCGATTGTCGAAACATTACGTTCCGGATGGACGGAAGCGGTGGATAAATTTCTTAAAGAAGAAGAACCGCAGGCGGTCCAAAAACCAATGGAACGTACTCCCAAATTCGATTCGAAACAACCAGCCAAAAAACCCACGCCAGTTCATCAATTGCCGAGTAAAATGCCGGTTGCCAATCCTCCGAAAGAAGATCAACCGCGGCCTCGGTTGAATATTCGCGGGTAAGTATTTTCTATGGGAAATTCGGGTTTATTTTGTAGTAGGTATACGTTTCCTTTTCTCCTATTTTAAGATAACGGCGGCTTAGAATGGGGGAATTGCGATCAATATTTTTCTGTGTGAATTCAGACACAAGAACGTATCCTCCCTCTTCTTCCGGTAAATGAACGGCGCACGGCAGGTATTCTTTATCATACGCGGGGATCGTGATCTGATCCGTTTGTGTGTACTCAACGGTTCCCTGTGCGTCAAGGATTTTGACAGTAACTTTGCCTTTCACTTCATGGTCGTAATCGTTGACGCCGATACAATTGAATACTAACCAAGAACCAGGTTCGTGTGGCTCGATATGTTTCGTATAACGGCCATCCACGAGATCGATGAATACGGCTGCGGGAGCGAAGCAATGCCCGAACCAATGCAGCGCCGGACTCCATTCCAAATCCTCGATATCATCGATGAACCAGTCGCCTGTAAAGCCTAAATCGTTCGTCAAATAGCAGAAGGCAAGAACACCGGCGAGGGTGCGGTCGGTTCGCAGCCATTCCGTTTGGCATTGCAGCCAATAGGCTTGCAATTCACGGTTGGCCTCAGAGGAGGAATTCTCTCCGAGGTAATACCGGTAGTTGTTTTCGGTCAATTTTGCGGGATGGCCGTTGCGCCAAAGCCAAATCCAGCCGTATTCGTTCACCAATTGCGGGGCGCTTTTCCCATGATATTGACGATTTTGCGGCCAGTAGCCTAAGTCGCCGAGGGGGTAGGGATGCTCCTCCATGTATTGATCGAAATTGTCTCTCATGCCGTAAACCATATATGGGTGCGGTTCGTCCATTTCATCCAATGTCATATGCTCGAAGGTCATATAGCCTGCATCCCAGATGCGGGTGGGATCAAGTTTCTTCAAATCGGGGATCAAGATGTTGCCGATGAAATCATCCCAATTCTCATTGATGGCGTCCCAGATGACGATGCTGGGGTGGTTACCGTCCGCCCATACCCAATCGGTATATTCTTCGCGAACCTGCGCATCCCAGCCGTGATTCTGCCAATAATTCCATTCATTTTGCAGCATGATACCGGCTTCATCGGCGAGGTCGTACCAGAATTTCGGAGCGATACCGACACAGACCCGCATGGCGTTCCAGTCGAGTTGTTTCGGGATTTTTTGCATTAACTCCTTGACCCATTCCTTGTTCCAGGGAAGCGCATTTCGGTCCGGACCTTCGAAAAAGCGGTGGAGGGTGATGTTCGTTCCGCGAAGGATGATTTTTTCCCCATTCAACGTGAAATACTTATCAGCGCGTTTGAAATCCCGCATGCCGAAATGGACGTTGATTTGATCACTTTGCGATTTCCCTTCATAGAGCGATATCGTGGCAGTGTATAAAAAGGGATCAGCAGGTGACCAAAGGTGGGGATTGTTCATGGGAACTTCGAGTTCCAATTCGGTGATATTGTCTCGTTTCACCGTCGATGTTACGCCGATGTCCTTGACAACCGTTTTCCCGCTTTTCTTTTCTCGAATAGCAATGTTAACCTGACAATCATCTTGCATTTTGTCTCCATATTGAATTTGGGCGGGGTAGAAGCTGCGAACCAGGATTTTGGCAGTCACTTTGTTGTCTGCAACCGAGGGGAGCAACAATGACCGATGGATTCGGTATTTCCCTGTGAATGAAAGATAAACATCATCCCAGATTCCAGGGATGTATCCGACTTTTTCTTTGTCTGTGGTTCCGGGGGAGGCGCTGGGCAGCCATTTTTTGTCACCGACTCGGATGAGGATTTCGTTTTTCTCGCCGTAACGCAAGGCGTGGGTGATGGGGAAATCCATCGGAGTGTAACAGGCGATGGAGTTCCCCACTTCGAAGCCGTTCACATAGGCATGCGTGACATACTTGCTTTTGAGGATGGTCAAGACGGCTTCCGCGTTCGTAAGGTTGGCCGGGATATCGACTTCACGCCGGTACCAATTGTATCGTGGCTCTTGGGTGCCGTTAAAATAGTCTTCATATTGTTCGATTCGTGGTTTTGCTAAATCGATGAGACCGGGGATTGGGATCGCTCTCGTGAATTCTTTGGGGGGGAATGCCTCTTTTGTCTGTTCGAATTCCCATTGGCCGTTGAGGTCGATGGTTGTTCGGAAATCGGGATTAGCGAAGCATGAAATTGAAGCGAATAGTATCAAACATAGAGTAGTGTAGGATCGTTTCCAAATCATTTCTTTCACCTCATGATTTTTTCTTGTGCAGGGATACAGCGATTCAATTCAATATGGAAAACCCGTGATTGTGAAAATGTGGTGACGGGCATGCTTAACTTAAGCAGGAGATAAGTGACATGTAAAGAAGGCTGTTAATTGTTTGGATTGAGAAAATCGTTGGGGAGTAATTGATATTTAAGAAAACGGCCCGGAAATTGAATTCCGGGCCGAGAGTTTTGAAATCTATTTTCAAGAAAGCGGATCAATACAACATCCACTTCCTGACGGGTGTCCCGAGATATAATTGCGGATTTCGGAACTGACCGATCGCTGTAGAGCCGGTTTGGTGTGAGGTGACCGCAATTCCGACATAGACAGGATCGGTTTCGAAGACAACATCGTGGCTGGCATGCCTCACAATCTCACCGTTTTCATCATAATAGAAGTCGGTGAAGGTATCGCCTTCGCGCATCAAACCAAAGGTGCTGTTGTGGTCGGCAGGCAGGACTTGATCGCCTTCGACGAATCCCGGCGCGGCGCCACCGCCGTAGGTTTCGCGCCATTGCAGGATCAAGCCTTGATCCTGATTCCGCAGCATGGCAAATGCATAGTTGGAGCCAGGGTCCAACCAAGGACCGGCTTCGGGGTCGTAGTTTTCGCGCACCATGATTCCCATTTTGTGCCAATCGCTGGTGGTCGGATTTGGGCCGCCAGCATAGACGCTGGCATCTTCAATCGTGATGATGAAGTCACCGGAAACGGTGGTGTAAAGATAGTGGAAGTTATCGGAACTTCCCCAAATATCAGCACCATTGCCGATTACAAAGAAGGTTTCCGAACCCGGATCATAGCGAACATTGCCTTCGATTTGGATATTGTCCCCTAAGCTTTCATGATCGTCGAATATTCCGAGATCATCGCCGGCGATTGGAGGAACGACGGAAACAGCGGCATCACCCGTCGTCGCAAATTCATTGTCTCCGGATGCAATACTGCCCGAGAAATTGGAGGCGCCCATTGGCGCGCTATCGTCTTGAACGTCATAGGTCAGTTTGGAATCGGAACCGCTGGCGCCGGTGATTGTCCAGGTGATGCTTCCATCCGATTCGACGGTTGTGTCACCCGCATTGGCCGAGACATTCGATACGACAAAACCTGCCGGTGGGATCTCTTCAATGACCACATCGGCGGATTTTCCTTCTTCAATTATTGCGGTTACTTCAATACCACTAATTGACCCACCTTTTACAATTTCCGGTTCCGGGATCGTGCGGGCAGTGCTTATACCGACTTCGATGACATTAATCTGGAAGTTGTTGAAAAAAGCCCGTTCAAGATTGTTGGTATCGTGCGATGTGACTGCTAAGCCGAGATATACGGTTTCTTGATCCAAGCCGGTAACTTCTAAACTACCGCCGATTGCGCGGCATGAACATCGTCGCTGCCGCCGGGGATTTCCTGCGGTCCCCACGCACAATCGACGGTGGCGATAAAAGAGCCGGAGACTTCTTTAAAAATCCAATACATTCCGTCTGCGGTTCCCCAAATATCATTTCCGGAAGCGAGAACCTCGTACGTGCCATCGGAGAAATTGGCTTCTCCAATGCCTCCATCATCCCCTATACTCATTTGGCCGTCAAACTCGCCTACGGCCTGCGAGTAGGATAGGGGTGCGACGCAGAGCATGAGCACTGCGAACCATACATACCTCTCTTTCATATGAACCTCCCAAAAAAAAATTTGTATGGAATTCACAAGAACTCCACCTCGAAGGTAGCAAAAAGATTCATTTGTTTCAAGTATCCCCTAAAGTACCAATGCATAAAATTTTTACATATATAGCGTAATATCGCAAGAATGATTCTATCCTTAGGGTAGGATGTATACCCATTATTTGTTTGTAAAAAGAAAAAAGCCCAACGAACTCGCTGGGCTGATTTTTTACTCGTCAAGTTAAGGATATTAATACAAGTACCACTTACGAACCGGTACGGCGGTACCCTCGAATTGTACATTCGAGAAGAAGCCGGCCGATGTGGCGCCTGCTTGGTGAGAAGTAACAGCGATACCGACATAAATCGGATCTTCCATGGGAACTTCGTGCATATTGTTTTCCACGACATTTCCGGAAGCATCGACATAGGAAGCGACAAAGAGAGGTCCGTCACGTTCGAGAATGATGGCTCTTCCTTCATGCTCATCTAACGGTGTTTGACTTGCATCACCATCCCATGCTGCGCCTGCCTCTGTGGAGTCACGCCATTGTAAACTATAGGCTTGATCGGAAAAACGCAGCATAGCGTAAGCATAAGCGGCATTGGCATCAAGGCTTTCACGCGCCATGATTCCCATTTTTTGCCAATCGTTACCGCTGGGGTTGGATCCTGTCGGTCCAACGGAAACGTCTTCGATTCGCATGGTGAAGTTACCTTCAACTTGCTTGTACAGATAGTGGAACTGATCTGCTGTTCCCCAAATATCCGCGCCAAGTCCGACAACAGCCCATTCGTCACCGGCACGTCCGACGTCACCGCCGTTATCGCCGCCGATATCCATATGGCCGTTGAAGATACCGAGATCGGGATTCTCGAAGTCCATCAAGAGGACGCTTGCTTCAGCAAGAGAGGTGCTGTAATCCGCTCCATTTCCGGCTGTTCCGGCAAGGAAGGTCGCTTCTCCTTGAGCATCTGCGTTCGCGTTGAACGTATAGGTCAGTGTCTGAGTTCCGGTAGCGCCGGAGGCGTTCCAGGTAATTGTTCCATTCCCGTCATCCGTTGCTGTGCCGATGCTGGCTTGCACGCTGGAAACGGAACCCGCAGAAGCGGGGTAATGTTCTTCCACGACAATATCCGAGGTTACCCCTTCTTCCACATTGACTTCAACTGTTACCGTAAGAGAGCCACCTGGTGCGACAGAACCGGAAGACAAGGTTCGAGCGGCACCGAATGGAACTGTTTCCACGACGACATCGGTAAACAAGCCGACGCCCCATGAAGCTTCATCATCGACGTGAGAGGAAGCGGCCAATCCCCATAATATTTGGGAAGGCATTTCGTTCGTTACGGTGCGTACGGTTACCCATTCATTTGTCTCTGAATCCAAACGCTCCATGACGAATGTATTCGTTTGGGCAAATCGTGACAAAGCCAAGCGAACAGGTAATTGTTGCTGGTCTGCGGGAAGATTCTGTGTTCCGTATGAGAATCCGCCGTTTTGGGAAAGGCGTTCACCGGCTTCTACTAAATCCATCAAGCCTCGATAGACAAAGTGAATGTCAGGCGAACCCGGATCTAAGGATTCGCGAACCATCAAACCGATTTTGGTCCAGTCATGTGGATTTGGTGCACCGTAATCGACAGTCGCTTCGACTCGGAAACTTCCGCTAATGGGGCTAAAGAGGAAGAAGCCTTCATCCTCGGTTTCTTGCAAATCCCAGCCATTGCCGCCTACTTCATATTCACCCGTTGAATCATCAAATGCAGCCCAGCCTTCGGCATGTGTGGTTCCGCGTGTGGCGTGTTGATAAGGAACCAGTTCTGCGCTTCCTTCAAAAATACCATAACCATCACCGATTTTTCCCAATGCTCCGATTCCTTGAATCGGTATACCTGCGACATTTCCGGACCAACTTGCCGTATAACCCTCAAAATCAGTTGGCGCTTCGACTTTGTAGGTAACTATTGTGGAACCTGGCTCCACCGATATATCCCAGGAAACATTTGTACCGTCTACGGTCCCGCCATCGCTAGGATCACTTGCTGTGAAGCCTTCCGGAATCGTGTCGGTAATGTTTACAGGCATTGCTGAATCACCAGGATTGACGATCTCCAGGCTGACATCGATGGTTTCGCCGCCTTTAAATCCGAAAGCGTCGATAGAGCGTGTCACGATGGGGAGAGGTGGTGCTTCTTTGAGGACAACGTCTGTCACTACTGCTTCAGCGAGGAGATCATTATCAAGGTGATTTGTGATCGCCAAACCATAGGAAACAGTATCGGGGAATGCCATCGATTGCATATGGCCAAATTCCCATTCTTCGCCATCGAAAGAATATTCGGAGAGGACCAGGTCTGCATCGGCGAAGCGAGTTACACGTAGATAGAGTCCGGCCCCCGGATCGGCAACGGATTGACCATCAGGGGTTTGAATCTCTACATTGCCGGAGCTTCCACCTTTTGCAGTTCGCCATTGTGCATCAGTTCGGTCACCGAATTGAGCGCCTCGTAATTCGATCCAATAATGACGCGAATCGACAGCATCTCCTTCCTCGCGGATCATGACACCGATTTTACACCAATCGTTTCCACCGCCTTGATCCCACCACTGCACTTTGCCTTGCAGGCTCCAACTCCCAGATTTCTCAGTGTAGACAAAGAAACCTTCATCTTGTGCCTCCCAGATATCGTCGCCGTTTCCGAACATACGATATTCGGCACTCGCTCCTGAGCCGGTCACTTCTACTCTTCCTTCTACCTTACTACTACCACGCCCACTCCAATCGGCCGTTTGGTCGAAAATACCGAGTTGGGCGAACGAAGGGCTGGCAATGAGACAGAGTCCCACTGCCAGTAGTGCCATACAATACTTTCTTTTCACCATATCATATACCTCCCAAGTATATTGATGATTATGATCGCTTCATTACGAAAACGATCTATTGTGAAATCGATTCTATAATAGAAATGAGGGGTATGTCAACAAGGTTGATGGAAATTAAAAAACTCGATTGTGTACAAATTTGCCGGAAATCTCCCCTATTCATAATGCAAGGAGCGATTCAAAATGTAGGGGAGGAACGCGTGATGGTGCTGAATAGAAGGACATTGTAGATAGGGAGGTTATCATGCTGAAGAAACTGATGGAATATTTGGATCAAAACGAAATCAAATATGTCGTGATCAGCCATTCGACGGCTTATACGGCACAGGAAGTAGCCGAGTCGGCGCATATTCCCGGGAAAGAGCTGGCCAAGACGGTCATGGTGAAAGTCGATGGGAAAATGACGATGGCAGTACTGCCCGCTTCCTTTCAAGTAAATTTCGAGCAATTAAAGAATGCTGTGAACGCCGAAACGGTTGAATTGGCTTCTGAGCAGGAGTTTCAGAACCTGTTCCCGAATTGTGAACTTGGGGCTATGCCACCCTTTGGGAATCTATTCGGGATGGATGTCATTGTGGCTCAAAGCCTAACTGACGATGAAGAAATTGCCTTCAATGCAGGAACACATTTTGAATTGGTTAAGCTGGCGTATCAAGATTTGGAACGGTTGGTGCAGCCGGTGGTTGTCAAATTTTCGATTCATTGAGAAGGCGCAGGTGTGGTGGGATTCGCCTTGGCTCATCCCACTCTACAGGGAGTTGTTACAATTTTGACTCATTAACCTGCTGAAGCTCGGATTTGATTTTTTGGTTGATTAATTCCAATTGTTCCGATTTTTCGAGTAACTTGGTGCGAACTTCTTGGAGGGGATGTGATAGAACGTCCGTCACCCAGGGGATGAATTGTTCATACCAGGTGTTCTGAAATTCTTCTTCTCCTCCTTGAATCGCCAGTCTTGCGCATTTGGAATAGAAGAAGATCAGCCATAGCATATAAAAGATCAAGAGAAAACAGAGATTGATGAGCAGGGAAGTGGCTCCGATCAATGAAATGAGTATCCCCAGCATTTCGAACAGTCCGGAAACAGAAACGATATTTTCTTCGCGTTGAATTAATTGGTACAGCAGCGGTTGAAGAAACGGGAACCAAATGAGAGGCAAGTAGACCAGCGATTTTCGGAACGCACCCGGCGGGCGAAAACTCACAGCCAGCCGTTCTGTGACGCGGTCTTCATGATCTTGAAGGAATTCCGAACAGGCTTGTTCCACCATTTCGGAATAATTTGTTGTTTCTTCCCAATCCGACAAACTTAAAGGAAATTGCGCTTCGATTTGATCCCTGATTTCCTGGATTCGGGCGGATGCGGAGCGGTTTTTATATCGGAATAACTCCTGAGTGGAATCATACCGCTCCCCTTGTTGCCGGGCGAATGCGAAGCGGCCTCCGAATGCCGAAACAATACCGGCGAGGGGATAAAAGAGGCTGCGCAGAATCGGCCATCCTTCCACACGCCGGGAGAACAATTCTCCGCTGATTCGCCTTCTTCGTTGCTCCTGCGAATGAACTCGCTGTGATACTGTTACCATGTAATCATCTGAAAATTCTTCGTGAACGCGGGTTTGAATAAAATCCAACGCTTTTTCCAACAGGTCGATTTTTAAAACCAGGGAATAATGATCATCGAGTTTTGCCAGGTTTTTTTCGAATTCGGCGGTGAGATTCTTGATCTTGGCTTTGGCGATCTCTTCCGGTGAATGGATGCGGATCATGCGGTCATGGAGTTTGGAATACTCGTATCGCTCCGGATAGAGGGCGGAGAGAAGAAATAAGCGATCGGATTTCGGTGAAGGGACTTTGCGTTTTTCACATTCTCGGGTTAACGAAGTGAGGATCTCTTGCCGGACGGTTTCCCGTTCGGCTTTTTGTTCCAACTGATCGAATTTGTTTAAAACGACATAATAATTATCGTTGCTCTGCGCAACCGCGACCAATTGTTCCATGAATTCATGGTCACCGTATTTGCGAGGTGATACAACCCATACGATGGATTGAAGATATTTGCTGAGACGTTGGACATCGTCGCGGTGAGTGACAAAACGGCTGTCGAAATCGGGGAAATCGATCAAGACGACATTTTTCAATTCACGCCGTTCATGCGGGATATAAGTGAGCCGGCGGCCCGTCTCTTCTGCCAGGCGCTGCTGAAGCATCGGGAGATCGTCCCGGTGGCAGTAGGCGACGGCGATTTTTGTCCCTTCGTCAAGGACATCCGTGTCGATGGAGATTCTCGCGCCGGCCAGTTGATTGATCAGCGACGTTTTTCCTACATCTTTCCCGCCGACGATGCCGTATAGAAAGAGAGAATCCTGTTCCGAGGTGCCGGCTTGAAAGGAGAGTGCCGTTGCATCGATGCCGGTCAGGCGGGATAGTTCCTGATTCAGTTGGTTTAGTTGGGAACGGAGTGTGTTGATATCCATTTTATTTATACTCTGCACAAGTGTGTAACGCTTTCAGAAGCGGATCGGATTCGTCCAAAACGTAACGGGCGCGAATGCCATTTAATTGTAAACTCATTTCGCTCATTTGCTTTCGAATCAAATCCTGCGTTTGGCGTTGAAATTTTCGTTTGACGCTCTCGAATTTCCCGAGTGGAACATACTTGAAAGCGCTGGGAACGAGAAGCCAACTACCGAAACCGGGTACTGTGAAAGTATCCGCGATCAATGCGACCGCTAAAAAGAGAGTCACCAAGGGATCGTTCTTGATCGAGCCAGCCAATTTATCGGAGGATAATAGTGAACGGCAATTGGATTCGAATTCTTTGACGATCTCGCGGAGATCTTCATCCAATTGATTCTCCGAATGATTTTTTGGATAATGTCTCAGTTCCGGTGCAATGTCAAACATCTCCCGGATTCCTTGTTTTCGCCGAACGGTAGTGCCAATGGTTTCCATGCATTTGGAAAGCCGTTCACGTATTTCAAAACTCAGTTTGTTGACATCGGGGCGAAATACTTGATCGAGAAAGCGGTCCCGGCTGTCACCGAAGGACACTTGAAAACTCCGTTTGATCGTTCCGGTGGTCATTACCTTTTTGATGAAATTATAAATATTACTCAGGGCAAACCGTTTCAATCCCAAATGGTTCAGGACTTGGATCACTTCATCTTGCAGCACTTTGTCCAATGAAATCGGCGGTTCATTGGTGAGAAATTCATCGATTTGTTGGTTTACTTCTTTCCGGACCTCGTCAAAAAGGCGTTTCCGTTTTTCGTTTTCGTTTACCAAAACTGTGGAGTGGTTTTTGGTTTGTAGGAAAAGAGGTGCAAGCGGTGCCGGTTGCAGATTGTTCAGCAGGGAATTCTTGAATTGAACAAAAGAGAGTTCATGCTCAAAGTTTGATTTATCGGTTAAGAGAGGAAATACATGAATGGAATCTACGCCGAAAAATTGTTTTGTGTTTTGGATATCGGGGTGATTGAGGTCGAAACGGTCTCGTCCGCGATGATTCAAGATACACATACGTTTTTGTTGTAATTGTTTTGTAAGTTGCGAGGGGGGATCGTAATCGCGGTGATAAATTGTTTCATCATCCACCAGAAAAATAACCACATCCAGCCAAGGTAGCAATTGAAGAGCGACCATACTTTCGTCGCGGGAAATGGTCGTGTTGATATCCGGTAAGTCGATCAAGGCCAGGGAATAAAACACGCTGTCATTTGTTGAAATAAAGATCACCCTGTTTGGATTCCCTTTTGTGGCTTGGGTGGAATTTGTCTCTCTTTTCCGGTTTGAAAACATCAAGGAGCCGAAGCGTTTTTCGATGATATCGAGCGCTTGAAAGAACGAATCATGCGCCAGGACGACGGGGCCGCTGGTATTGTGAGCGCGCCAGCCGGTCAGGCTGACCTCTTTTCCGGCCAGACTGTTGAAAACCGTCGATTTCCCCGTGCCGGTGCAACCGATAAATCCAACGAGAACCGGACGGTTGGGGCCGAGTTGATTTCGAAACGTGGCGATGGAAGAATAATTCAAGAGAGAATCCACATGATCGCTAGAAAATAAAAAGCCGCGAAGCCGTTCGGCCGAAGCAACCAGTACTTGTGCCGCATCGAGGATTCGCGTGCTTGATGCCATCATTCGTTTATGTCCTTTCTTTTAACTATACGCTCCACTTCGAGTTTTATTTCCCGAATAAATCCGTAGGATGGGTTGAAGCGCAACCCACCAATTTTATTGTCAAATTGTATAAAAAGGTTTATTCCAAACCAAGAGAATTTTACCTTGTGAATTCTATACGCAAGAGTGGGAGTAATCATACTCAATAAAGAAAACATGATAAAAAGGATTTTTTCTATTCATCTTTGCGCCTATTCATTGGGGGATTGTCAGTTACCCTTTTTTTATCTAGTAAATTGACAATTGGTAGATTTATCGTTTTTGCCTTCTTTGGGCGATTTCCATTAGTACATCATCCAATAAAGGTTCATGACTTTCTATTACATTTTCATCTTCAAGATGTTTATGTTGGGGAAAGGTAGAGATGTGTGGGTGGTGAAGGGCGTTATCATATCGAAAAATCAAAGAATTGTCTTTTCGACAGATTGAAAATATTCTTCAATCATTGCAATTCCTCAAGTTTTTGCTTATTCTCTTGAAACATTTCAAAAATCCCTGCCCATTGGATGAAGTCTTCACAATCGTCAAGAGAACCTTCTTGGAATTGTTGATAGAATTCTTCCGTTTTTAAATGGTATTGTTGTTCAAATTGGTTTAAATCCAGCCGTATATTGAGAATCGCTCGTTCCAATTCAGAAATTTGATAGGCGATTATGTTCTGGGCAAATGCTTCTTGATTTTGACACTGGTCCAGAATTTTTCGCAAACGTTCTTCCGTTTGTGGTTTTACTTGTAGTTGGATGTTGACCATGATAGATCATCCTTTAATCGTTAAGCAATGATACTCATTTCACTCTATTTGGATAGATTAGCCGTTTCAAGTATTCTTGCAATCCAATTTATTCATCCACTTGGGATCTCACCTAACGCACGAACGTGAAAAATGAAAGAGGGTAGCCAGGTCAAGGCATCAGGTTTGCCCTGACGGTGAATGCGCTATTCGGCAAGGGGAGACTTCGCTTACCCTTGCTACCCGTTGTGCTGCGCTGAATCTGTTTTTTTAAAGTAGTGCGTAAGGTGAGCTAGGATCTACTTTATGTAACAATCCCAATCGGATGCCGTTTCTTCCAGGCGCCTCGGGTGAAATCGGGGAAATCCACCGGGCGGCTGCGGTTGGCGACGGATTCTTCGCTCAAGGCGGAGACCACGCTCCAATCGGCGGCGTCATACACATCTTGATCGGTCGGGGTTCCGTTGCGCAGCGCCTCGATGAGGCGGTAATTCGTGATAAAATCCATGCCTCCGTGTCCGGAGCCTTTCGCTTGTTTCTGCAAGGCTTTCCATAATGGATGGTCGTATTCTTCGTAGTATTTTTCGAGTGGCTCCCATTGATGGGATGGGCTGCGATGGTCGAGGTAAATCTTTTCTTCGGGATAACTGCGAACAATTCCTTTGGTGCCTTGGACGATATTGATGCGGCTGTAAGGACGTGGTGTGTCACAGTCATGCTGCACGATGATCGTCAGACCGTTTACGGTTCGAATCATGCTCGAATTGACATCGCCGAGAGCGTAATCTCCTGTTACTAAGAGATGGTCCGGTCCCAGCATTTCTTTTGCCAGTAATGGAACGCCTCTTGTTTTTGTGCTCATAGAAACAAGGTAGTCGAAGCGGTCGCCGCGATTGATATTCATGCATTGCGCAATCGGCCCTAATCCGTGGGTGGGGTAGAGGTTCCCGTTGCGCTCGATGGAATGTTTCGTGCGCCAAAAATCCACTCCTTTGGCGGTGACTTTCATGCGGCGGACGTCATGCATATATCCCGCTTCTCCATGCAGCAATTCACCGAGAACGCCTTTGCGAACCATGTTCAAAATCATCAGTTCCGGCCGGCCGTAACAGCAGTTTTCCACCATGACACAATGCCGCTTTGTCTTTTCCGCCATCTCGACGAGTTGCCAGCATTCGTCGAGAGTCACAGCGGCCGGTACTTCAGTCGCGGCATGTTTCCCGCGTTCCATTGCGGCGACGCAGACGGGAACGTGCCAATCCCATGGCGTTGCGGTATAGACCAGATCGATGTCGCCGCGGTCACAAAGCCGTAAGAAATCGGTTTTCCCGCGGGAATAGCCATCCGGTTTCGGCTGTCCGGCTTTTACGACCATATTCTGAATCAGTTCAACCCTCTCCGGACGAACATCGCAAACCGCGCGGATTTCAAGTCCATCGATTTTCAGCAAATTATTGATATGGTTCCAGCCTCGCCCGCCGACGCCGACAAAACCAATGCGGACGACTTCGAGGGGAGGTGCGGCAAAGTGCAGAGGATATTCCCCTCTCTCATTTGCCTGTCCTTGAATTGCAATGCTGCCGAGTCCCGTTGCGATTCCTGTTTTTATAAAATTTCTTCGCGTCCAATGGGTATTCATGTCACTCTCCTTTTTCTTTATCAAACAAGTTTTTAGGAGGAGAAATAGAAAGAGTAAAGATTTTCAAAGTCTTAAACCTGCACTGATCCTTGACTTTCCTATAGTCTCTCACCAAGAATAAGGTATTGGAAGGAATAGAATATTCTTTTCATCCTCATTTTTCAATTGAATGACTTTGTTTTGACAAATGAACACGCGCGTGAAAGGACATCCTGAAATGAAAAGAAGTAAACTGAGGTATTGGAATTCCCGATATTGCATTTCAAATATTGGGTGTGTATTGATATGCATTGTATTCGTTTCTGCAGCAAACTCAGCCGTCAAAGTCTGGGAAGAAAAGCAAACAATCCCTACCTATGAAATCGGCGATCCCGAACCCAATCCGATGTTCTACACCAATGAATCCTATCAAGGCGCTCAAAAACGGATCTATCCCTATCCAAGCCAGGATGATTTGACACGGAATAAAATCGATAAATCGTACACGGTACTCAATCTCGAAAATGAATATGTGAAATTGTCCATACTTCCCGAGATCGGTGGCCGTCTTTTCTCCGCTGTGGATAAAGTGAATGATTATGATTTTTTCTATCGGCAGCATGTCATCAAGCCAGCGCTGATAGGGATGTTGGGCGCATGGATATCCGGCGGGATCGAGTGGTGTGTATTTCATCATCATCGTAACACGACATTCATGCCGGTCGATTACACTTTCGAAGAAAGTGCAGACGGCAGCAAAACAATTTGGTTTGGCGAGACGGAACGCCGTCACCGCATGAAATGGATCATCGGTTTGACACTCCATCCAGGGAAATCGTATATCGAAGCGACGGTCAAAATGTTCAACCGCACAGCACAACCGCATTCGATTCTTTATTGGGCCAATGTCGCCGTGCATGTCAATGATGACTATCAGGTGATATTCCCACCCAGCGTGCAGGTGGCTACCTATCATTCAAAAATCGATTTTACCCATTGGCCGATTTCCCAAGGAAGATATCGCGGTTCCGATTACACCGGCGTGGACATTAGCTGGTGGAAAAATTCAGAAAGTTCCAACTCGTTTTTCGCGTGGGATTTGCAAGAAGACTTTATGGGGGGATACGATCACGGGAAAAAAGCGGGAGTTGTGCATGTGGGGAACCATCATATCGTCTGCGGCGCCAAGTTGTGGGAATGGGGAACCGGCACATTCGGCAGGCGATGGGATGAAATCTTGACGGATGAAGACGGTCCCTATGCTGAACTCATGGTCGGCGCCTATTCTGACAATCAACCGGATTACAGCTGGATTAAACCGCACGAAGTGAAAGCCTTCAAACAATATTGGTATCCGGTGCGGGATATCGGAGGTTTCAAGAATGCCAATCTGAACGGGGCCGTCAATCTTGAATGTGATGAAAATAGGGTAAAATTCGGATTTCAAGTCACCTTGAATACTCAGAACGCGAAAGTGGTTTTACAACATAAGGATACGATTCTCTATGAAGAAGAAATCAATATCGATCCGGCAGATTCGTTTGTGAAAGAAGTTCCAATATCCGGCGAAACGAAAGCGACAGATTTGAAAGTTTCACTGATCTCCGCTGACGGTCTTGAATTGATCTCGTATCAACCGAAGGAAATTGAGCCGGTTGAGGATTTGCCCGAAGAAGTACGGCCTCCTGCCGAGCCGGATGAAATCGAAACGATCGAGGAACTCTATTTAACCGGCCTGCGTGTCGAGCAAATTCATAATCCTTCCGTCGATCCGACTATTTATTATAAAGAAGCCTTGCGAAGAGATCCTGGCGATTCACGTTCGAATACGATTATGGGGATTCATTCCATTAAACGGGGGATGTACGAAGACGCGGAGACGCATCTGAAAACTGCAATCGAGCGGATTTCCGCCGATTACACCCGCCCAATCAATACAGAAGCCTATTATCAGTTGGGTATAGCGCAGAGAGCGCAGGGGAAACTGGATGAAGCGTACGACAATTTCTATCGTGCCACGTGGGACAACGCGTTTCATTCCGCTGCTTATTATCAATTGGCGGAATTGTCCTGCCAAAAAGGCAACTATGAAGATGCTCTTGAGCAAATCAATCATGCTTTGAAAACGAATACATTGGATACCAAAGCCTTGAATGTGAAAGCGGCGATTCTGCGAAAATTGGGAAAACTTAAACAATCGTTAAGAATCGCACAACGAGTGGTCAAGATCGATTCGCTCGACTTTTTGGGGTATAACGAATTGATTCTTGCCGCCCGGGAGTTAAAACAATCACAAAAAGTGAACAAAGTTTCGAAAAAACTACAAACGGTGATGAGAGGTGAAGTTCAATCCTATCTTTCCCTCGCAATGGATTATATGAATTGCGGGCTTTGGGAAGAAGCAACGGATGTATTGACGCGTCCGATAGAAGCTCAAATGGAATTTGCTTCGACTTATCCCCTCGTGCATTACTATGTCGGTTATGCCTACGAGCAAAAAGGAGACCGCCATGCTGCGGAAAATTATTATAAACAAGCCGCCGCCATGCCGAGTGATTTTTGTTTCCCGTTCCGGCTTGAAACACGCGAAATCTTGAATGCTGCGCTGCAAGTGAATCCATCTGACAGCCATGCGTACTATTATTTGGGGAATTTACTGTTTGAATTACAACCGGAAAAAGCGGTGGAATTGTGGGAAATCTCCCGCACCATGAACGATCGATTCGCGACGGTTCACCGTAACCTCGGCTGGGCGTATTACCGAAATGAAAACGATATTCCGAAAGCGGTGGCCAGTTATGAAAAAGCGGTGGCCTGCGATACCAATGATCCCCGCCTGTTTTATGAATTGGATGTATTGTATGAACTCGGGAATGCTGCGCCTGCGCGAAGACTGGCGTTGTTGGAGAAAAATCACGATGTTGTCCGCCGGCAAAAAGAGAGCTTTGTCCGCGAAATTGCAGTCCTTGTTCTCAACGGCAAATATGATCAAGCCATCGATTATTTAGCGAACAATTACTTTCAGGCGCGTGAAGGGGGCGGTGAAATCCATGACATTTATGTCGATGCCCACTTGCTCAAAGGCATTGAATGTATGCAGAATAAGGCCAATGAACAAGCGCTACACCATTTCCAAAAAGCATCCGAGTATCCCGAAAATCTTTCTGTCGGAAGACCGCGCTTCGACCGGCGAGCGGCACAGGTGGCTTATTTTACCGGCTTGGCATATGAGGCATTGGAGAATATGGACAAGGCCATAGAATGTTACCGCCAAGAAGTCGATCAAAGCGGTTCGCGCCGAAGGTGGGGTGGAGATATCTATCAAGGCTTATGTTATCTAAAACTGGGACAAAGTGGGGATGCTGATCCTATTTTTGACCGTTTGATCGATAGGGCACAGCGAAGATTGGATGGAGATTTTTCCACCGACTATTTCGCCAAATTCGGGGAACAACAAACCGAACAGGCTCAAAAAGCCGAAGCCCATTATGAACTCGGTTTGGGATTGTTTGGGAAGAAACAGTACGAAGAAGCGAAACAGGAATTTGAACAAGCCCTGCAGATGAATCAAAGCCTTGTTTGGGCAAAACACTATTTATCTGAACTGTAACGCCCGTGTCTCGCGGGCAAGGCCGGCGGGACGCCGGCGTTACGATTTTCAACGAAGAATAGGAGCAAACCGGCTATGAAAATTCCTTTCACCCCATCCATCTATGAACACGCCGCTCGAATGGTCGAACGTTCGCCTTGGGATGTATCCCGGGATTCGGAATTGCTGTTCGGAGGACACCGGCGTGCCTTTTTGGAATATCACCATGTTCCCATTGTGGTCGGCATCGATATCTATAATCTGGAAGCCGAGGCTTATGGGGCAAAAATCGAAATTCCTGAAGGCAACGGCATCCCTGCGGTCCACGAACCGCTCTGCCATTCGATCGATAAGGCACTTGCTCTCAAACCATTTGACCCGAAAACCGACGGCCGTATTGCAATGGTTATCGAAGTCGGAAAACGATTGAAACAGGAACTTCCCGAAGCCGATGTCCGCATACCTCTTGCCGGTCCGTTTTCGATTGCTTTCAATCTTCGTGGAATCACGAATCTGTGCGAGGATGTCGGAGAACGGCCAAAAGATGTAGCCAAATTCTTGATGAATCTCGCCGAAAATCAAACCGCTTTCTGCCAGGCGATTGTCGATGCTGGTCTGGACGTCGCTTTCTTCGAATCCGCCGCCTCCCCGCCGATGCTCTCCCCCAGGCAATTCCACGAACTCGAATTGCCCGCCCTCAAACGGATCATCGAAATCGCCGAAAACATCACCGGCCATCCCGTTCCCTGTATCATGGGCGGTGATACGGTTCCCATTCTCGATGATATTCTGTCTACCGGAACCGGATTCGTCGTTTGCAACGTTGAAACGAATCAAAAAACTTTTGTGGAAAAGACGAAAACTACGCACCCGCATGTGAAAGTCCGTGTGAACATGGATCCGGGGATCGTTGCTTGCAACGAGCCGGAACGGATTTATCGGGAGGTTGAACGGATTTTAGAAATTACTGCCGGACACCCGAATTGTTTGATGGGGACGGGGTGTTTGCCGTATGAGACGCCGGTGGGGAATATTCGTTTGATTCAAGAGTATATTTCGTGATTAATCGTTCTTGAGCCTACCCTTTATTACTTTTCACGGAGTCAACTTCGGGATCGTGATTGTTACGCAATGAATCGCCCCATCTTGTTCGATAATCGCATCTGAATTGATGAAAACGATTTCCGTGTTCGGATACAGTTCTGTGTAGATTTGCCGGATTGTTTCTTCCATTTCTTCCAAGCCGGAATAGCTGGGAACCAACAGCATTCGACGGGATCGGCCGTTTAAAAATGTCGAGTTCAGATAGGTGCGATAGACGTATTCATAGCATGCTGGGTCTTCTTCTAAGCCATTGAATATGACAGATAATAAATATTCGCCGAGGGCGTTTTGCGTAACCGGTAGATTGGATTCCGATTCGATCTCTTGGTTCCCCGATTCCAGGATCCACTTCAATAATTCAGGATCATCGGAAATCAATTTTTCCACAAGATGATGGAGCATCGCTTCTTCTTCTGTGGAATATTGTTGTGAATCCCCTTCATCCAAAATCTGCATGAGGATATCCGGAGCTTCGAATTCGGAATGTTCCGCGAATTTTTGCAGCGCATATACGAAAAAAGCAAATCGCTCGAGTGTCCATTCTTCGGAATTCCCTTCGATGGATGCGGGGACAGTATATCCGCTCGATTCGAATAAATGGATAGTCAACTCGAGCGCATAGTCCGGCAAATTGGAGATTCGTTTCAGAGGTGGCATCGGCATTCTTACAATTCGTCGGTTGGGAAATCGCTCCTGTAGAACGGCTGTGTTCTCATTCAAAATACGCCGTGTTTCATCGTGGAGGTATCGCATGTAAATGTCTTCCTCTTTGACTTCATTCGGATAGTCCGCAACGAGAAAGGTATTCGCATCCACCAGTTTGAAAATCATATCGAGATGTTTGATCGTGTCGCCGGGAAGTGGATCGAGATAGGTTATATTCTTCATTCCGTAGTAATGTTTGAGGATCAGTTCCAAATCGAGACGATTGCCTCCGTTGATAAAGAGGGTTTCGGACGATAAAAACACCTCACCCAGTTCATCAAAGAAAATTTCTCCCCCGCATAATTGAAAAGGAACACGAATAACCGGGATTGTTTTTTTATACTTTTGGCTCAAGAAATAGGCCAAATACATGGAGACGGAATCATCCTCGTTTCTTTCCAAGGATTCACTTTGCCCAAGTTCTATATTTCCAAACACATTGTTTAACGAAGAACTAATGGTTGTATCGAACGTATAGGTAGGCTCGAGTCCGACCCGCACATCCCGATAGGCGGCATCAGCGATGAAAGGATTGCCTTGCCGGTCGAAGAGTAAAAAGGGGCCATAATCGCGGATCCATTTCGTATCGAATCGGGATGGGATTATGAAGATTCGATGATCTTCCCCTTTATATAAATATTTACTGAGTCTTCCGGCTTCCAATCGGATCAATATTTCCTTGAAAGATATGAGCTCCCGTTCATCCACCAACAGAATGACATCGACGCAGCGGATAGCATTTTTGACGATTTCTATAAAAAAATCCAACAGATTACCATCGAGTACGGCGTCATCGTAAGGAAGTGCCATCACGAGACAATCGGTAGAAGCCCATTCCGGAAGGATTTGCTCAATTTCACGTGGATAGGAGGGGGATCGAAAAACCGTATATTCATCGATGGGCCAATGGCTTTGTTGTTCGACGATCTCTTGGATTCGTTGAGAGTCCGGATTTTCCGAACATTCCGTCACGGTTAAAGAACAAAGAATTCCAATGAAGATGACCACGAGGCTTGTGATTTTCACTCCAAATTCCTTTCGAACATCCCTAAATATGTACACGAATCTATATGATACTTTTGGCTGCTTAAAGAAGGGAGACAAGAAAATTGTAAATCTGCAATATTTTGAAGAAATTTTTGTCCGGGATTGACAAGGTGCTTAGAATCGTGAGGTCACTCGCCCAATGATCATATGTTTTGGGATCAGACCGTATGAACGGCTATCCGTGCTGGATGATGAATTCTCTCCAACGAGTTCAAAGCGGTTATCCTCTACAATTCGGTTTACTCGTTTGATAATCAACTCATTACGAATGAAGGGATGTTCGGCAACGACAATATCACCGATTTGGGGTGATGAACATCGATAGGCGGTCCGATCCACAAGAATTTCGTCTCCCGGATTCAGCAAGGGAGACATAGAATCGCCTTGAATACGAAAACGTGAGCGTTTCCGGATCAGCCAGAAAAATAACTCTCTGATATCGGAACGCTCACGTAATTCATTCATGTTATTCTTGTTTTCGATTAGCTGGCCGTGTACCACTCGACCTTGCGGTCTTTCGTCGCCCAAAATATTTCATGGACTTCCTTAACGGCTTTCATCAGTTCTTCACACTTTTCCAGATTGATTTCTTGTTTGCAGGTTGAGCAGAGTTTCGCCGCATTCCAAAATATCTCGTGCAGCTTGGGATATTTTTCCAGGTGCGGCGGTTTTAAATAATCGGTCCAGAGAATCAAAAGTTCCTCTTTCGCGATTTGTGCCTGTTCTTCCTTGATCTTGACAAAGCGGGCAACGGTATTCAAATAGGACGCCATCGCTTTTGCGTCACCGGTGTCCGGTACTTTCAGATCGAGAATCTTCTTTGTCATTGATAAGACCGCTTCAGCGGCAATTCGGGCCGATGCCGGATCATATACTCCACACGGACCATCGCAGTGAGCGGATACTTCTTTTGCTGGAAAATGGGCTTTCACCGTGTCCAATAAACGTTTGGTTGTCATGTAGGTTCCTCCTTTTGATTTGTGTTCTCCGCGAATCCATTATGCTATTATTTTAACATTGTAAATAAAATTGTTTCTAAATCAACCCTCCATTTCGTTTTCGATAGAGATTTTTTAGGAGTGAACAGCTCAAAGGGGTAAAAAACTCTTTCCAGAAGCTATACAATTGTACTGAAATAAGCATAGTGGGGAATAGTGCGTTTTCAATTTCACGAAAGTTGAAAGTATTGTCTCATGGCCATTTGGCACGAACAAAAACCGAACTGCTTTATTATCCATATTGAAGAAACGGATTTGTCCGAAGAAATTGTGGATCGTATACGGCAGATTTTAACCGTTGCGTTTTTGAATCAGAAATACAATCTCATTTTTGATATGAGCAGCTGTATGATGATCGACTCCTATTTTATAGGACTTTTGATCAGTACTTTTCGCGAAGTACGGGAATTAGGGGGGAAGATTATCTGTTGTGGTTTGACGGCTCAAGTGGAACATGCATTTGACGCCGTGCGTCTGAATCAGCTTGTCGAGATTTATCCCTCCATTGAAGATGGAATGCAAAAATTTTCTCAACCCCTTCCGGAACCCTCAGATGAAGATTTATTGAGATAAATTTTCTTGCGATTGCCACAGATTTTTTTTCATCCTCCATTATTCTATTCTATTCTATACAATACAATCTTGGGTAAGTTTCCCTCAATTGTTTTCTGGTGGAATAAGCCTGGATGGGATTCGTGCTCCTGTAGTAGAAATGCCAATTCCGGATAATCGGATTTCATCATTCGTTCATCGATAACAAGATATTTCACCTTTTGATTGTTGCACCACTCCAGCAATCTATGTAAATCTTTTACATGGGGGGTGCGGATGTGGCATCCCCCGGCATAGAAACTGACCCAGGGATTGCGATGCGTGATTCGGGTTGTCGGTGTGATTTCCAAATGTTCGTCCATCCATTCTCCCATCCGTTTATGTTCGTATGGAAGAGTCTGAATACCGCTTATGCTTTTGTTCAACAACGTCCACGCACGAGGTGCGGCGACAATTCCCGCTGCTGCTATACCAAGAACAAGTATCGAAATGACGAGAGTTTTTTTACCGGTGTTCCAAAGGTCGGCTGATTTTCCGTATGCTTCTTCTATTGCACGGGCAATGCCCAATCCGACAAAAGGAACAAAAGGAAGAAGAAAACGTTTATCGATATAAAAGAGTAAAATCAATAGGATGGGAACGAGATGCACAAGAACGAAAAAGGTCTTTCGATTGATGATATTTTTACCTATGGAAAAGCAGAGAAACAAAACGAGCGGAATATCAATCCATCCAAACGTGATTCCTTTTCGTTTTACGAGGGTTTTGAGATTAAAAATAATTCGATCCATTGCTTCCATTGGATGATGGAGAATAAATGAACCGATCGTTTCATCGGCTCGATCAATCGTAAAAGTTTTTCCATCTTTCGACAATTTGGAAGTGAAGGATGTTTCAGAAACAGATGGGTGCTGTCCGGTTTTTTCTCGCGCATAGTGGAGAAGAATCGATGTTTTTGTGGAAAGTTGCCATTGCCCCGTTTCCATTCGAATCAAAATCAGGTAGGGAAGCATGACGGCTACCATGACGAGGAGGCTCAACATGCATTTCAGAAATACTCGAATTCGGCTTTCCTTCCTGCAACAGAAGATAATCAGGGCTTGAAGTGGCCAGTAGACGATCCCGTCCGCACGGATCAAAGAAGCATATCCGCCTAATCCGCCCCACAGAATCCAAAGCCAAAGAGAGGTTTTTTCTTTCTCGATCAAAAGCCAACAACAATAGGCGGAAGCAAGAAGAATACAAACAAAGAGCGACTCGGACATGACATAACTGGAATAGAGAATGAGGGAGGGATGAAACACCATCAGTCCAGCCGCTGAAATCACAAAAAGGGAAGATTTTCGCATCCTCCAAGCGAGTAGTGCCATCAAAAGAATCGAAAGGAGATAGGCGAAAAAGGAAACCAGATGAGCGGCTAGCTCTGCATCCTGCAAAACGAGATAGAAAACCGAAATCATCAAAGGATAGCCAGGTGGATAAAACAAATGGGTAGCGCCGCAATAGTTAAGCCCGATTCCTTCGGCGATATTTTTCCCGAGTGTTGCATATACCGATCCATCGGTAAAAATAAAATAACGCGACCAAACGGAAAACAATCCCAAAAGCAATCCGATAAAGAATAAGAGACTGAAAGAATAGATTAAATTTCGCGGTATTCGCAAAGAAGGATTGTCTTCCATATTATTCTAAAGATTCAACGATTTGTCTGGAGTGTTGCACCTTCGATAGATCCCATATCGGAGCGACGTGAAACCACCATTCTCCTGCCGGTAATTTCACTTGTAAAGACAAATCCCTTACAATAGGACTCTGAGGCGAGGGTTGAGTATCTTTTTGTTGATCAATCGCAAAATAAAAAAGATATTCATTTCGTGGAACCGGACTTTCGGCGGGTACTCCATACCAATACGTTGTCCATTCGTGAATCGTGGAAACTGTTGGATAAGTGGATTGAAGAAACTGATTAGGATCGCCGATTTCTTTGATCATCACGAGAGACGTTTGAAACGGAATGCTGTCCAAAAAATGGAAGCGGAAACAATGAGTAAATCCTCCACCTTCCGTTCCACGAGTCAGACATCCATGGAAAGGTACATAAAAGTGACTCACGACGGAAAATTTTTCATCCCCATTGAAATAATTGTCCTCCCCGGTGCCGGCCCAAGAAGGATCGCGTTCACCATCGACATAAAAATATTCATCTCCGTCCAATCCAAAGAATTTTGTTTCGTAGTCGGGGGAGGAAGATAAGAGATTGATCCCAACGAAATTTCCTTTTCCTTCAAATTCAAGAAGAGGATAAGTAAATCCATGAATGAAGTCCCGCCGATGGGTTCGTGCGAAGAAATACAACGATTGATCATCCCAGCGCTTCATCACTCGGTGATATTCGAATGTGATTTCGATCTCTTTATCCGTATCGTTTACGAGGAAAATTTGAGCCTTTTTCGCAAATGGCATAAAAAAACGGCAATAAAACAGTTTTTCATCTCCGTAATACCCCAATGGATAGGCATTCCAACTGGATAAATTCAGATTTGAATAACAAAAAAAGTCTTGAAGGCTGCAATCCACGGACGGATCTTTCATATTGTCCCAAAACATTTGCAGTTTGATTTTTTTCAGGATATCTGCTTCACATGGATCAATTTTCAGTTGCAAGTAATCGATTGCAGAGGGACCATCCAGGTTCGCCAATAGCTTCCTTGAGTTCGCTTCGACTTTTGCCGGACCGAATTTCGTCTTCGAGACGTTTTCATAATGAGCAAAAGCCAGGTTTCCGAAAAGAAGATTGGCTTTTCCTACAGCATCTTCTGTTTCTTTATTCCAAGTGGGGGAATAGGAAGTGACCTTGGTATTTTGAGCGAGTTTCAACACATTTACTTGGTATTGAAACTCCGGCATTGTACTATCTGTCAAGATTGTACATCTCGATTGGAAGGGGAGAGGAAAGTAACTGACATATCCGCCACCGGAATCATTTTTTTTATAGATCATATAGGTTGCCGAGCGAATCGTGTCTCCCGCAAAAAACTGTTGAATGGTTGTATCGATTGTTGGTTGGCCTGCATTGTCGAAATAAATTCGCAACCGCCCTTCCGCTTGGCCGGTTATCCAGAGGCGGGTTACGCATCCAGGCCCTTTTTCATCCAACAGTACATGCCACGTGTTACCTTCTAAAACGTATTTCCCCTGGAAATTTCCCACATCCTTTGGTCCGTCATTCGGATCATGGCTGGAACGAAGAACCGTTTGTTCATTCGGATGAGAACGCGCCAAAAACGACATATCTGACATGCGGTTCAAAAAATAGGCTGTGTCCAATGAGTGAATTTCAGGGGTTTTTGATTTATTCAAAGCCGATCCGGACTGACCTTGATTGGATACATTTTTGGGCGGAGGCGGTCCACACGAGATCATCGCGACGAGGATGATCAGAACCAGAGATCCAAAAAATGGAAATGAAAACCTTTTAGTGGGCGTATCGAGTGGGATCGGGGATATCAGCTTCATAGAACCCTTTCTTGCGTAATAAACAACTGTCACATTCTCCACAGGCCAATCCCTGCGGACTTGGATCATAACAACTATGTGTGAGTGCGTAATCGACCTTCAACGACGCTCCACGGCGTATGATTTCCGCTTTGGAGAGATGGATCAAAGGAGTATGAATGTGGAAAGGATTGCCCTCCACTCCCGCTTTTGTACCCACACGAGCCATCTCTTCGAACTGCTTTATAAACGGAGGACGGCAATCGGGGTAACCGCTGTAATCCAACGCATTCACACCGATATAAATGTCCCAGCATTCCGTCACTTCCGCCAAGGCCAAGGCGAAGGATAAAAAGATAATATTTCGAGCAGGGACATACGTCACCGGGATTGCCTGCAACATCTCAACCGATGAACGTCCTTTTGGTACCTCTATATTATCGGTTAAAGCGGAATTTCCAAACTGACGTAAGTCGATCTCAACGATGCGATGGTCGCATACTCCCATCTCGGCTGCGACTCTCCGGGCGGCGTCTAGTTCCACAGAGTGGCGTTGCCCATACTGGAAGGACAAGGCGATGCATTCGAATCCGTCTTCCTTCGCAATCGCCATGGTGGTTGTGGAATCGATCCCGCCACTCAGCAATATAACCGCTTTTTTCGTCATGATTTCATGTTTTTTTGATTGTCGAATCAATGGTTTTTATACTTTATGATACCATCATCATTTCCGGTTGTGTATCGTACCATTCCGCGGTGGATCATTCCACTGGATGAAGAAATGGATCGTAAAAGAGAAATTATTGTCAATTAAACCATTTACCGCAAGCCGGGTTCATGATATATTTTCGTTGGCATTTGTTGGTGCTTTGCAATGTTGGTATTTTTCTTCCCTATCCCAGTGGGCTGCATGGTGCCTGCAATGACACGGTTCTGGAGGATTGAAATGAAAAAGAGTGTATCCGTATTTTTATGTATTGTTGTGTTTTGTGGATGTACGAAATATATTAAAGTTGCAGAAAAGCCGGCAGAGAATATGGGGTATGTATACGGGAAATTTCATGTGGATAAGAAATCCCATGCAACCTTTGGGATTGCCGGTAAAATTGGACTGGAACTCGTCAATCTAGAAACAAGCGAAGTCAACAACATCATGTTGAAAAAACAGGGAGAAGATGTATACGCAATCGCCGTGTTGCCTGGGAAATATAAAATTGAAAATATTCTATTTTCAGTTGATTGGGGTGGAGAAACACACAAAAAAGTTCCTTTTGAACCGGTCGATCCATTACAAGGTATGGGAAATCCATTCGAAGTGAAACAGGGGAAACTCTATTACATCGGTGACTACTATGGAAGAACCTACGCGGTTGGACATGATTCTGTTCTCTATGAATGGGAATTTCAACAATATGGATATCACTATGAGGAAACCACGAAGGCGTTTCATGACCGTTTCCCTGCCTTTCAAAATTATGAGTGTATTCCGGCATTTCAACTGGGGAAGGATGGGATGAGTGTGGAACCAAACTTGCAGATGAATAATAGAGGGAAGTGAGATCGACAGAATGGTGAGTTCATGACATTGGCTTTCGCTATTCACGCAGAGAATTGGGGTGTGCTTTCTGCGGTAGCGTGGGAAGGCATGCGTGCGATGGATTATCTGGAGACCGATCCGGATGTCGATCACACATATGCTGATAGCGTTGATTGCGCCACGGCCCGTGTGTATTGCTAGCGGCGTTGAAGACCCGAGGGCCAATCCGCGCGGTGAATATTTTCGGCTTATCATATCAGTGAAGTGTATGTGTTATTGGGGAAGAAAGGCTTGACATCCGATGCTTTGCCAGAACCTAATAACCGATACTCGAAAGAGATGTAGGGTATCATATTCGGCCCGGCGGGCATTCTGTTGAATTAAACGAGTGGAAAATGTTTCTCAACTTTGTGGATTATCACTTGCGGCAATGAAAGTTAGAAAATGACTGTGAATATCACACAAGCAAAATGGTTTGCGTATATCGCATTTGCCGGTTTGTGCGTATGGATGATCCTGGAGCCGTTTCCCTGCGATTTTCTGTGACTCATCTCCCATCATATCGGGGATTGGATGTACATAGTTTGTTATGGAGGATTGTGGCCCGCTTTTTTAGGAAGAGTCCTGATCCATTGTGGATTTGAACGGTTTGGGACATGGTTGCCTAGAATCACCACGTGTATCGCGTGTTGTTATATGATTCTCGGAGAATCTATTTTCCCCAACATTCTTCCAGGGGTTGCATCGTTTTATGATATCCCAGCTATTATTCTGGCGGGGATTTCAACTTATTTTGGGGTGGATTATGTGACACATTTCAGCGTGAGTCCAATCATTGATGAGGCGGTGGCTATTTTGTTCATTTTATGAAAAGTATTGAGCCGTGGCTCTTTGACTGAGTGATAACAAGGTTCAACTAACAATCGTTTGTCTACGTTTATTTCATGCCTAGTTTTTTCCTTTGCTCAAGCAACGCAATCGACTCTCTGATTCGCCGCTCCTTTGTCTCCTGCCGTTTTGCGGCGGCAATCCAACCGATGAACTGTTTTTGATAAGAAGGCGCTAATTGATCGAAGAATTGTTTTGCCTTTTTGTTTCTTGTCAATGCAGCCTTCAGCTCCTTTGGAGTTTCAAGAGAAATTTGTGGGCGGTCGGTATTGTCCCACTGGCCGGATGCCTTAGCTTCATTCACCATCGCAATACCCGCTTGAGTCATAAGCCCTTGTTTCTCAAGCTTCTGGATACGTTTCTTGTTCAAATCAGACCATCGGCTATTCGCTTTGCGAGGGGTTAGTTTTCTCGCATACTTTTCGTCATCGATCTTTTTGATGATGCTGTCTATCCATCCGAAACACAATGCCTCTTCAACCGCTTCCTCATATTCAAGTGTAGGTTTACCAGAAAACCAGCCAGATACCCTTACTTTTTTCATGATGGTGTTGGAGCCAATCTCGCCATTCTTGTCGGGTTTTTAGGTATACTTCTTTCATGGTTACTCGTGGACTAATTATTCAATGGTTCTTGTATTTTATATAATTTTGTCTTGATTTTCAACAAGTTAACGACATTGGGCTGATCTCCCGCTTTTGCGAACTACCGATTCTAAAAAATACGAACTACTCAACAGAATCTTTTCCTAAAACAGTTCCCAACCATGAACCATTGTTGAAGGTCCGCCAAGATTTAGAATACCGTAGGTATATTCAAAGTTGGGTGTACCGTCCCAACGGATTTGATCGTCACGGTCTCCTTCGACTGCATCCTTGTCATCATCGTCGACCGCGAATAAGACACCGGTTTGCGTTTGATTTTCCGGATCGGGCATCACGGATTCTTTTTTTACACGGCATTCAATGGTATACCCGTTTTCCGTTTCTGTTGCGAGAGCGTACCAGTCATCTTGATCAAGATTTTCACCATAGGAAAATTGATCCTCTGCAAAGAGAACATGTGAATTTGCGGAGACCATGAGTTTGGCGCTCAATCCCCAGATCCCCCACATCGTTTCATTTGTGAGGTTTCGGCTAATATCCCCGTCAATTTCGAGTTCAATGGCGTCGTCCAACCAAATATTGCCTCCCACACCGCCCGGTTCTCCCGTATCCGCCCGAATCATATCATCACGGATCTCGTAACCGAAATACATGTGAGTTGTATCGTGGAGTGCGCGGACATTACAAGAACAGTCCTCAAGAGATATATAATTCGAAAGCCGTACCCAACTTGTATAGAGACTGATCAATGACTTTTCTGCATGATTCCAACTTGGTTCATCCAATTTTCCATCGATGGTGATGGTTTCCGAAATAAAAAAAGCCGTGATTTCGCGGCGTCCGATGACCAAGTCACCATATGTGTTTTCATCATGAGCTTCACCCACCCAACGCAACTGCCTTTGGCTGGTTGGCGAGGAAAAATCATCGGCGTCATTTACTGCGACATTGAATCCGATGACATCTCCCCTTTGCGGATTACCGATTTTAGATCGTTTTATGCGGAATTCATAGTTTATCCCCGTAAAGTCGTCATTGTCATAGGCGGCGGCATACCAATCGGAATCCGGTCCATCGCCGAATGTCGGATCTCCTGCTTCTTTATCACGGTGGGCGCCTCCGGCAGTGAAAACGAATTGGCCGCCGGTAGCGTATTCTTCCGGGTGGTCATTCACATTCTCCTGCACAGCATTATGATTCCCATCGATAAATATTTCGACAGAATCTTCATTCCATGTTTCCCCGTCTTCTTCCGCTGAGCCAAGGTGTGTAACAAGATCAAAATCGCGCACCGCGACGGCGACATAAAAATACGTGTCGTCATACATTGTCCAAACGAGAAAGGATAAATCGCCCTCGTCGGCTGGCGCATCTCCATCCAAACTTCCTGACTGCAACGGATCATCGAGTGGAAGTTCCGGACGAATTTTCACGATACAATTTTGTAGCCCGTCGTTCTTGATCGTCGGTCCTCTACCTCCGCCTGCCGCTTGCCATCCGTCTTCTTCGAAAAGGCCATCGATGATAGGTGGTTCCAAACCTTCGAGATCACCCAAATAATGGGCATACATCGTGCGTGGAGGGTATTCTTGTGTGAAACCCAGTGCGCAGGCAATGAATAGTATTACCGATAAAATTCCTATGGTGAGTAAGTTTTTGTTCATTATACATTCTCCCTTTTTTATGATTGAATCGATTAACGAGATGCTTTGATGCTCATAATACACTTTCAATAAGGAATTACAAGAAAATGATCAATTATATTCCTTTTATCTATTGTGAATTAGCGAATGGGGTATGGATAAGTAGGACACGGAAAAAAGAAAATAAAGGGAAAAGCAGCCCATAGAAGTGTTTTTTTATTCGGCCATCTTTGAGAGAAAAATGTAAAGAAAAACCCCTCCGGAAAAGTTTCGAAGGGGTTTTGCATTTCCTATGTTTATTGAGTACGATCAATACATCATCCAATCCTGAACGCTAACCGGTGCTTGTTCCGGAATTGCCAAAATACTGAACAGGTTATACCCCGGATTGGAATTCACGGATGTATCCAATTCCAGTGTAACGGAGACCAAGACTTTCGAGGGATCGCACGGTTCGGCATTTTCGAAAACGGCTGGGTTGAAGCGCCCATCGAAACTGCCGTCACCACCCAAGCGGTTCATTCCGTTTACCAGCTGGAAGACATCGTTAAAGTCCAAGTTTGGCGGGTCATTGTACCAGTCATCGGCGTGAACAACACCTTCATCGGTTGTACCATCTTCATAATTGAACGTCACAAACAATTGTCCATCACCATTCGCGACGGTCATAGCGGCGCGGATTTCTTGATAATTACCCGGAGGAACTACATCCAATGTGAAGGGACCGCTTTGTTCGGCGTTTCCTTCGAATTTGAATGAATTCCTTAAAGGTTCTTCACCTCCAAAAAGCTCGGCTTCCTGGTTATTGAAGGGTCCAAGAAGGTGGCCATTCAGTCCGCTCATATGATCTGCAGGCAGACCGTATCCAACCAGCTGATTTCCGCTACCATCAGCATTTTGGAAATAGATGAATCCACTTACGATGAGATAATGGTTATCTCCATTGTCATGACCGTAGGGTGCGCCTGTTTCCGCATCACCCAACTGATCGATGGAGATGACATCCCATGCTGTTGGTGGACGATTATCAGGATCGTTTATCCTCAAATCGACACGGCCGGCGCCAGCTGGGGGCAGGGCGGGAACAGAACTGATGAATATATTGTCCCACCAGGCGGAGGATCCGCCTCCTTCACCGCGATTCAAACGAATCGTGGCCATATTGCTGATTTCATCATTGTTGTCACCGCCGGCATCATATGTATCCAACCGATCATCTCGATCCGGATCAATCCATAGATATGCACTGTCATTCTGTCCGGGAGCAGGATCGAGGACGTAGCGAACGAGATAATGATGAGGTTCAGTGAAATCCACACCATCAGCCAAACTATCGCCACCCGGCAATTGACCAAGACCGGCAAATTCGGCATTCCAAGGTTTGCCGACAAAAGTTTGTTCTTCACCTTCCGTATCGAAGAAAGAGAGACCCGCCCAGTGGCTTGCAGCCGGTCCTTCATCGACAAATGTAAAGGAAACCCAAAATTCACCGAAACTGACAGGTTCGATATCTCTTCGAAGGCCATCACCGCCGCCGGCTCCACTAATCATCAAAGAAAAGTTCCCCGGATTGAATTCCTGAGGCTGAGATTGGACCACGCCGGAATCGATAATGCGTAAATCCAATTGATCATTGGCTCCGTCACTGCCGGCATACCAACGTGGTGACACCCATCCTCTGGCAAGCGTTTGGTTTCCACCACCCAGGGGATCGTCCAACTCTGTAATACTGGCTCCTTCGTTTCCGTTGGGCTCGTCTGTCGGAAAAGCGAATGTTTCAAAGATAAAGAACGAAAGTAGGCTGATTGAATCTTGCCCGCTGATTGCTTGAGAGACGGAACCATCGCTGATCGATCCGCTGAAACGAAACGTCTCAATTTCTCCGGAGTTGACAAAGACAGTGTAGGTCAAGGTTGCCGGTGCTGATAAATTCGGAATTTCCCATGTGATCGTATTCCCATCAGATGAAGCGGAACCGGCTGTTGCTCCTACATTGTCAACACGTAGATCGGAGGGGACATTTTCTGTTACTGTGACTGCGCCGCCACCTTGCTCAGGACGAACCGTTACCGAAACGTCAATCGGACCTCCGATGGAAGTATAAGTCGGAGGATTCATGATCCGCAAACCGGAAAACGGCTGCATAGCGAGGAACATTTCATCGTTGGGACGGTCCTCGGCACCACCATTGGACAGATAAAGCAATTCAATGTGTGGATTCCGCCGAGGATCGGCTGTGGCTCCGGAACCGGAACCACCGCTGGTTCCTTCGAAGGTCTCGTTGGTGAAAAATCCGAGCGTATATTCACCGGCTTCAAGGTTTCCGAGCGAAGCGCCCATGGAGCTTTCATTGACGGCGTTGTTATTCGCTGGCGCGCCACCCCAAAACCATTTGTTGAAGTCGCCTGCACGGACATTCAAAAATGGAGCCGGATCCGGAGATGGGCCGCTGGAAGCACTGATGTAGTTGTTATCCGGATCCAAGACGAAAAATGTGTTCGCATCCGGATAAGGGAAATTATACGATGCCCATAAGAACCATTCACCCGCTTCCGGAATCGTGATCGAAACTTCAAATGCCGCTCCTTGTGGAGCATCAGCATAGTCAGCAGTTTCCGGTGAACGGACACTGGAACCAGTCAACTCACCGTATTCGTCAATCGTATCCCATTCATTGGCAACGATTTCCGCGGACGGCGCCGGATCTGTCGTATCACTCCATGTATTTCCCGTTGGAACATCCACGAAAATATGCGTCTGTCCCATACTGCTTGCAGGCAGTAGCCCGATTACCAACATCAAAAAAACAAGTCTCTTCTTCATACTACTAACCTCCCTTTCAAAAAAAGAAATAGAATTGCATGTACCATTGATATGTTACATGGTAGAGCGGGAATATTATCTAACAGAATTGAAAATAGGTCAACGGAACATGAAAAAAAGATTGTTAGAGGATGAATAAAAATCCCCCGCCAAAAGTTGGCGGGGGATTGGATTATTGAGGAAGCAGCAAGTTGTAGAGTTGGATCGATCAATAGATCATAAATTGACTCACTGATGTTTCATCGATCACGCCAAGTGTAATACCGAACACAGTCAACAACGGATCATCGTCCGGGAGCAGAGTCGGCATTGTGATGCTATCGACTTCCTTCGTGTTGTCGAGACGATACGCTTTTTTGATCAAGATCAGCCCGCCATCGGGTGAATTTCCATCCGTGCGTACCAAACCACCCCACAAACGTTCACCCAAACGAGTCATTTCAACAGGACCGGTGAACATCCCGATTCGGTGAATACGTGCTCCCCAGTTTCCGCCATCCGCAGCTTCTCCTGGGGCGGCATCGGTAAATCGGAGATAAATATTGTCTGGACTTCCGGTAATAACATTTGATAGATCGAAATCATATTTATCACGGTTCGGTTGATATCCGTCACCGCCGCCGGGATATACTTCGATGTCGGATTGGTCATAGAGTACACCATCAAATTCCACATCGGGATTGAAGGGATCGAAATCACCATCAACGCGGTATTCGACTTTAATATTCCCCCACATTTCCAACCACAATGTTGCGCCTTCTTCATAGGGAAGCTGATAAGTGATAAATCCTTCTTCACCATCTGCAAGGCGGTACTGGCCATAATCATGGCTGGCCGGATCCAAACCAGCCCAACCCCACAAATGATCGAATTCATCCGGATCACTGTCATGGCAAAGCAGGTCGACAACGATTTCGCTCGGATCACCACTCTCCGGTGCGACCCATTCCGGGGGATTCCAGAACCAATCATTGACTAGACCGATTGCAATTTCTTCAGAACTGCCATCCGTATAATTGACCGTAAAAATGTCTTGTCCTTCCCAATCCGTTCCGGGAAAGTTCCCATTACCGGACATTAAAGCCATATAAACACGGTCATAAGCAATTTTTTCTGGGACATCGATGGTATCACCAACGGGGCGATACGCGTCCAATTCTCCCGGTTGGGATGTAGGACCAAGTAAGAACTCCAATTCACCATCTTCCGTCAAATTTGGTTCTCCGTCGACAAAATCTTCCGGGAGTGTCCAGCTGCGGATTCGGGCATTCCCGTTATCCAAACCAAATGCACCGTCGATGAAGGTATCGTCGTCGCTGGTATAAAAGCCGTCGACGTTCCACAGATCGGATAGATCCAAAGGATAGCTGATAATAGCAGCGCTTACTGGGAGTGTGAAAATACATAGGACTGCAATCGTAAAAATGTTAATTCCAAGCAAATTCTTTTTCATTTAAAATTCTCCTTTTTTAAGTGATTCATCTTCTTTATAAATCCTGCTTCTTTCAAACAAATTTATGTTTCATACGCATACCCTCCTTTATCAATGGATGTGCTCATTCTGTGAATGGCTTTTCTGGAATGGCGATATTATTATAAAATTATTGAATGGTCAATGGAATCCCCTAAAAAAAATGATGTTATGGGATTAAAATGAAAAATCCCCCGTCAATTTTTGACGAGGGATTGAATTCTCAGGGAAGCAGTGATGTGTGTTATTTCATCAATTAATAAAGCATGAATTGACCAACAGCCGTTTCGTCGATCACGCCTAATGTAACACCAAATACCGTTAAAAATGGAGCGGCATCCGGTAACAGAGTAGGCATAACGATGTTGTCTACTTCTTTCGTGTTGTCGAGACGGTAGGCTTTTTTGATCAGGATCAAACCACCATCGGGTGAATTTCCGTCCGTGCGGACCAAACCACCCCAAAGCCGTTCACCCAACCGGGTCATTTCAACCGGTCCGGTGAACATTCCGATGCGGTGAATGCGGGCGCCCCAGTTTCCACTGTCTACATCTGTGGCTTCACCAGGAGCGGCATCGGTGAAACGAAGGTAAATATATTCCGGATTTCCAGTAACGTGTTCTGACAAGTCGAAATCGTACTTGTCACGATTCGGCTGATATCCGTCGCCGCCACCGGGATACACTTCGGTTTCCGATGAATCATAAAGCACACCGTCAAATTCTACATCCGGATTGAAGGGATCAAAATCACCGTCAACGCGGTATTCGACTTTGATGTTTCCCCACATTTCCATCCAGAGGGTTGCATCGGGATCATAAGGAAGCTGGTAAATGAGAAAACCATCTTCGCCATCCGCCAATCGATATTGACCGTAATCATGGCTTGCCGGATCCAATCCAGCCCACCCCCATAAATGATCGAATTCATCGGGATCGCTGTCATGGCAAAGTAAATCGACAACGATTTCACTTGCATCGCCGCTTTCAGGAGCAACCCATTCGGGAGGACTCCAGAACCAGTCATTTACCAGACCGATCGAAATCTCTTCCGAGGTTCCATCCGTATAGTTGACTGTAAAGGCATCTTGGCCTTCCCACGTTGCGCCAGGGAAATTTCCATTTCCGGACATGACAGCCAAATAAATACGGTCATAGGCCATTTTTTCTGGAACATCGATCGTATCACCGGCAGGACGATAAGCATCCAAGGCACCCATTTCGGATGTGGGACCCAGTAAAAATTCGACTTCACCGTCTTCCGTCAAGTTCGGT
Organism: uncultured bacterium; assembly: GCA_964412555.1. GTDB lineage: Bacteria > Hinthialibacterota > Hinthialibacteria > Hinthialibacterales > Hinthialibacteraceae > CAYPPG01. The sequence continues at coordinate 128,792 of CAYPPG010000001.1, read as the reverse complement.
TCACCGTCGACGAAATCTTCCGGAAGCGTCCAACTTTGGATTCGTTGATTTCCATCATCCAAGCCGAACGCGCCATCGATAAACGTATCATCGTCACTGATATAAAAAGCATCGGCATTCAAAATCCCGGACAAATCCAGTGGATAACTGACCAGTGCAGCGTTAGCGGAAAGCGTAAAAACGAATAGTGCGGTTATTGTTAGTGCACTAATTCCTACCAAATTCTTTTTCATAAGAATTCCTCCTTTGTTTTGATAAATCGATCTTATATTTTGCCCTGAACATGAGAACAGCGGGCAAACTTTTAACACTTGTCTACCCGCTGATGCAGGACAAAGATGGGTGAATTGCCAGGGAGTTCAATTTTTTAATGCTGCTTCCCCTTATTATTCCTGACAATTCTCTAACATTAAAGAATAGCGGTGGAAGGAAAATTTGTAACCCTAAGAAAGAAAAATTAAAAATAATTTATTATGGATTGAGCGTTTTATCGTTTGTTCGCTTTAAAGTGTGTTTGCGAACAGCAAATTCCGGCGCTTCCCGAATGCATTGACCTAGAATTTTGATCCCTCTTTTCAAGAGTTGCAAGGAACTGGCGGTGAGTTGGGTCGGTGCTTCTCCCACTTCCGGAAATCCTTTTTCATCCGGTTGAAGCTGTTCCCAATTGTTGAACAACCTTCCCCATTCACTGTTCAACACATCGAACATGCGGCGGTTCCCGAATTTCGGATACCAATACATATCGTGATACAATACACTGGCAATATACGCCCACGGTGCCAGCCAGGTTTTCAGTGACCATTCGACGAAGGTTTTCAATTTCCCCCAATAAATCTGGTGCTGCATCCGTGCTGCAAACGTCATGTTTTTCATTGGCCCAACAAACTGCCAATTCTCGTCTGCTGCTGCTTGATCGCCGACGATCTCGATTTCACGGGGATCTCCGCAGCCAAGTCCTTTTTCATGAGCAATCCGTACATATTTCAAATCGCTCAATGGATCGAATCCCATCATTTTGGCCGCCACCGCATCGATCGCGACCTGATCTTCCGAAGCGAGAATGACATTCTTCACGTGAGGGATCATGCAGCGCGGACCAGGTCCGTCTCCGGCAAATGTCCCGTCCATCACCGCAAATACACCACGATGGATTTTTTTCTGGATCATGAGAAGATCGACGAGCGTTTCATGGATCACCGGATGCGTCCAATGGCGATGTTCGTTGAGCAGTCCGCCGAACGCGTTTTTCATCGCCCCGGTTGTCGTCGTAAACACGTGTGTTTTTACGGTCGGAAGTTGGATGATATTTTCACCGATAAACCGCTTCGGGATCGAAAAACCTTTCGGATAGACATCATTGAGGCAGATGAATTCTTTCGCCAAATCTCCTACGGCATCCTTCACATTGATCCACTCTTCCCCTTCATACAAATGCACATTCCGCAGGCCATGCGCATCGGTGACTGTCTTTTGCTTGTTCTCCCGCTCCCCCAGATGGGCGTCGATCACGACGGTTCGATTGTGGCATCCATGAATGAGATCGGGATTATATCCATCTTGTTTCATGGCACGGATCACCCCATCCAATTGCCAAGGAACTGTTGAACAGGCCGGATAGAAGTGATGCCAACTGATATTGATCTTCAACGCCGTGTCGGCGTCTTTAGCGACTACATCTTGATATCCTGCCAGATTCAGCAATTCGTGATAATCAGAGAGAACCGTTCGCGGTGAGGTTCGAAGCACTGCGACCTTGGAACGTGCCATGAGGAACTCCTTCTAAGACTTCGAAATAATGGGATTTCTTTTTCAATGGTTTTTACTACGTTTTTATCGACGATCCGGTAACAATAAAGTATATCACAGCGATCTGACAATCGGAGGAATCACGATAACTTGTATGAGCAAAAAAGGATATCATGAACATGCTGATTTGGATATTGTATGAAAAGATTCAGTGTCCTTGAGCCTGTAGAATTCAGGCTAAATCATGCTACTATAAAGATGAATTATCCATACAACCACCATTTTAAAAAGGAAGTAGTAGAAGATACTAGATGATTATTACATATCAGCATTGAACATTGAATCCTAATTGGGGGAAGTGGTGTGAAAATGAGTGAACTGAGTAGAATTATACAAAAACAAGTTTCATTGGGAAGCAATGTTTCATTCGCATTAAAAGATGGACGTGAAATTTCAGGGAGGTTAATCGAACTTGGTCAAGAACATGTTACCCTCAAGGGAGAAAATGGTCATCATACCATATTGACTGAGATGATTGGATCATGGCATGTTTCGGAAGATCTCAAACCAGCGGGGGATCAAGCGATTCCATTATCTTTAAAAGCAGATCTAGGTCTTTCTATAAATACTAAACCCATTAATACACGCATGCCTAATTCATCGCAAGAATTTCAGGAAATAGAAAATCCATATGCAGCATATGCCGAAGGTGGTATCGTTGATAATTCAGAGATGTTCTTTGGTCGTGAGGACTTGATTGCAAATGTAGCTAAGGTTCTTCAGGTTTCCCGCAATCAAAGTAAATGTGTTGTTATTTACGGCCAGAAACGTGCTGGTAAGTCATCTATACTTCATCATCTAAAGCGCAAACTGCAAAACGATAAAGACCTAATAATTTTAGACGTGGGAAATATTGGTTCTTTTATAGATGAACGTTCATCCATTCCCTTTCTGCACCAAATTCTTTGGGGAATTCTCAGAAGACTAGACTACGCAGTTGAAGACAGAATAAGTGAAGGATGCACTTCTTTGCCTTTGTCATTTCCTGTGGATACTGAGTTTTATGCACATCATAGCCCCCTTATGCTCTTTAAAGATATTTTTGAGCGTTTTCAGCGCGCTGCAACTAAATTACCCGACTGGAACAGTATCAGAGTAATCCTTCTCATAGACGAATTTTCATACATTTATGGATATATTGTGAAGGGGCTTATTTCTGAAACATTTATGAAAAATTGGAAGGCATTACTTCAGGAAAATTTTTTCAATGCGGTTCTTGTTGGGCAAGATGTGATGCCAAAATTCATTCAAAGTTTTTCTAACGAGTTAGGTACTTCTCAAGAAGAACGCGTGACGTACTTGAGACGGGATGATGCGATTAGGCTTATTGACGAACCGATTCGTATTGGTGGACGGCATGGCGATAGCCGATACCGAGAAAGAGCGATAGAACGAATTCTTGATCTGACAGCAGGAAGCCCTTTTTATATTCAGATTTTATGCAATCGGCTTGTGGAATATATGAATCGCAAACGTGCAACATTAGTTACTGAGGCGGATGTTGAACAGGTAAAAGAAGAGTTAGTCCGAGGTGTCAATGCTTTGGGATTAAATAAGTTCGAAAATCTGATAAACTCGGGTGATACCTCAGATGATGCCATCAGCGATGAGGATACTCGCAATGTACTCTCTTCAATTGCTCTTAGCAGCCTCACTGGACCATGCAGCCGCCATACAATCACTAGCGAAACAATTAGACCTATCGATGAAGTTCTTGAAGATTTAGTCAAACGGGATGTCGTGGAACGCGGAAGAGGTAATTATTTTTCGATTCGCGTTGGTCTTTTAAAAGAATGGCTTATTGCGCACCAGTGAGGTAACCATAATGGATTTGAACTTTGAAAATCCGTTTGCTGATTATGGCGGTATTGTCCGCGGTGAGCGCTTTATCGGCCGTAGCGATAGCTTGCGAATTGTGGAAAACCGCGTGATTCGCCCAAGAGAGCCTGGGAACCTGGCCATCATAGGTGATTATCGCATTGGGAAAAGTAGTTTGGTTTATAAAGCGGTCATTGAACGGAAGAGTGAACTTGTTGCTCGCCGGCAACTTCCTATCTGGATCAACCTGGCTACGTTCGATCAACCCGAATTCTTTTTCCGTTCTTTAGTGACACGAAGTTATGATGAAATTGAAGATGTAGAATGGTTAACTGATTCAATTATTGCATCGGCTAATCGTGCGATTCAAGATGAAATATCTTGGACTGAAGGATATGGACGTATCCAGCGATACTTCGAAAAGATTCGTCAGGCTGATTTCCGAATCCTGTTTATCCTTGATGAATTTGATCATGCAAGAAACCTCTTCAAAGAAGATATCTCGGGATTTCAAGGATTGCGCGAACTTTCGTACCGCCCCGAGTGGCGTGTTACTTTCATTACTACTTCTCGACGGACACTCCAGAGTATTGAATTACAGACAAATGCCATTTCTACTTTTGATCTCATTTTCCACAAACATTATTTAGGTATGTTCAATGAGGTAGACAAAGAAGATTATTTTGCCCGTCTTTCCTCTATTGGTATAGATATTACGTCTATTTTAAAACAACGGGTGGACTTTTATTGTGGAGGCCACCCCTATCTGTTGGAAATGCTTGGTTATGAAATGAGTGAGCTTTTTCGGGAACGTCAAGTTGTCGATGTCGATCAAGCTGCGAGGTCCATAGAACGGTCTTTTCTCGATCAATATGATCATATGGTTCGAATTTTGAGCGAGGATGGCAGTCTCAACAAGATCCTGCAAATCCTTTTTGGGCCAGTTGTTGATGTGAAGCAAACAGACGTGGATGAGTTCCAACGTTATGGTCTTATTCAAGCCACCGAGCAAGAAAATTATGTCGCATTTTCTGCTCATTTCCAAACCTATCTTAAACTGATTGAGCGTCATAGCGATCTATGGCCATTATGGCGAGAAACTGAAATTGCCTTGCGTAATCTTGTTACTTCCAAAATGCTGGAACTGTACGGAGAACAGTGGATAGAAAAATTGGAGAAAAAACGTTCGAATCTAAAAAACATTTTCGAGAGATGCCGAGAAGCACAACAAAAAGAGGAAAAGTCATTTGGAAGTCGAGCTTCTCGTAATCTTGTAGATTTTACTTATCCACAAGATTTATTCGCTATCATTTTTGCTGAATGGAATACATTCAAGTCAATTTTTGGAAAAGATAAAAATTATTGGGATCAACGTGCTCAGCTTCTCTCAAAGATCAGAAATCCCTTAGCGCACAATCGAGACCAGTCTTTCTATGATTATGAACGGCAAATTGCAGAAGGGTACTGTCATGAAATTTTGGAAAAAATACACAACGTATAAATGACATAAGCTATCCAATATCGAATAGAATACAATCTGCGAGTAATAATGGGATGTTTTGCAAATTATTTTGCGAATTCAGAAAATCAATTTCAAATTAGAGGATTGCTCAACAATGACAAAAAAAAATCTTTCACGCCGTTTTTTTCTTTGCACTTCCTCAATGGTGGCGGCATCTTCAATAACTTCATCCGCGAAATCCCCGATATCCAATGTTCAATCAAAAATACATCGATCAAATTCAAAAACGTATACTACCGATGTTCTCGTCTGCGGTGGAGGCCCCTCCGGCATGGCCGCCGCCACAATGGCCGCCCGTCAAGGCCGAAACGTGATCTTGGTGGAGCGTTACGGCCGATTAGGCGGGATGGCCGTTCATGCCGTTGTCAACCCGCTTATGGGAAGAGTGAAAAGCCCGTTTGTCGATGAGGTATTAAAACGTCTTGGTGGAAAAACAGTCCAACTCGAAAAACATGACCTGGTTTATGCCGATTTGGTGCATGAAGCGGGCGGGAAAATTCTGCTTCATTCCTGGGCCGCGGATGTCGAGATGAAATCCAACCGTGTGGCCGGTGTCACTTTTGTCACCAAGCAAGGACCTGTCAAAATCAATGCCGCCATCACAGTCGATGCCACCGGTGACGGGGATATTGCCTGGCTGTCCGGTGCTGAATATGAAAAAGGCCGACCCGAAGATGGATTGATGCAGCCCATGTCGGTCATGTTCCATATCGGGGGAGTCGATTCCGATCAAGTGATCTATTGCGGGGGTGAACGGCAAGCCAAAAAAGTGCGGGTACCGGAAGGTATTTGGGAAGACGTGGTTCTTCAAGCACAGAAAGCAGGAGAATTGCCGCCGGAAATCGGAGTTGTCCGCATTTACCGTTCCCGAAGAGAAAACCAAGTGGGGATCAACGCCACCCAAATCAACCACGTCGACGGAACCAATATCGAAGATTTAACGAAAGCCGAATTGGAAGGACGCCGGCAGGCGTTTCAGGTGCTGGAATTTCTCCGGCGGCACGCACCGGGATTTCAAAACGCTTATATTTCCATTATGCCTGCGGTCGTGGGAGTCCGTGAAACTCGGCGGTTCATTGGAACCGAATATCTAGTGCGCAAAGATTTGATCGAAGGCCGTAAGCGCGATGACGCTGTTGTGCATGACGCGCAGTTTGTGATCGATATTCACAATCCCGACGGCGCCGGCCAAGCTGAAGGATTGGCTGCGCATGTAAAACCATACGATATTCCCTTCGGATGTTTGGTTCCCCGTTCAGTTGATGGATTGTTGACTGCCGGCCGTTGTATCAGCGGCAGTCATGACGCTCATGCGTCTTACCGTGTCCAATGCATCGCAATGGCCACCGGCGCGGCAGCCGGTGCTGCCGCCGCAGAAGCGATTCGTACCAACTTCCAACCGCGTGAACTCGATGTGAAAAGAATACAAAAAATACTCGCATAGTGGCATTTTCTATTCTTCTATCTCCGAACAAATTAGAGACTCCCATTTTCAGATAATGATTTTGAGTATATGGTATACGTTAAGCCGATTTTGATATGTTTGTATCGGTAAAATTTTCCCGCTTTTCCATAAATGGGAAACGGAGATTTTTTTTCTAGGAGGTTTTGTTTATGAGACATTTTATTTCACTGTGTGTCTTATCGCTATTGGTTGCCGGTGTCGCAGTTGCAGACCGGTCGACATATGATGAGACAAAGACCCAAATCGCGTTACCGCTCGATCCTCCCCCCACGATCGATGGATTCGTCGATTTGGAATTTGAGGAATCGTGGATCATGGCTGGGGGAGCGAACAGCCGGTCCGCCTATAGTTCCTATTGGGCGATTGAATTCAATGAAGAGGAAGAGGATTTCACCCGCGGCGGGGATGTCACAACAGGTGAAGGTCCCCTCTTCGCCGAGGATATCCGTATCGGGATCTATGCGGGATACGACGATGAAAATCTTTATATCGCGGTACGCGTGACAGATGATATCCTAATGGATGACAGTGCTGAACCGGAATCGGAAAATGGTTCGACCTGGCACGATGATAGCGTCGAAGTGTTCGTTGATGGCGATAACAGTAACTATCCCGAACGGAATACGGAAGGGATTCCCGAAATTGTCGATACCGGTGGGCAGTACGTCATTACCATCAATAACGCCTATCGCCAGGCCGAAGCCGGAAATCCCGGCTACGGACCCGATGAGGCATGGTACGCCAGAACAGAAATTACCGATACCGGGTATAATGCTGAGTTCCGAATTTCCCTAAGTGAAATCGGTGACCCACAACCAGGTGATATCATTGGATTTACGGTTGCTGTGAACGATGATGACACCGGTGGCGAGGTGGACAATCAGTATACCTGGGTCGGAGAGACTCATGTAGAAGCCAGTTATGGGAATTTGCTAATCGGCCGCAGAAGTTATGTCGCCTTGAAAACCGATGCTCCAACGATCGACGGTGAAATCAATGCCGATGAATACGGGGATGCGGAAGAAATTGACATGAACGCGTATACAGGCATTTATTCCGGAAGCAACAATGATTGGGAACTCGGTGATCACGATTTTTCTGGTTGGGTTGTCCATGATGAAGAGGCGATCTATGTCGCCGTAGACGTCATCGATGACCTTATTGTTACCGATAGTGCCGATCCCGGCAGCGAAAATGGGAGTACGTGGACAGATGACAGCGCGGAAATTTTCTTTGATGCGGATAATAGCGACGATGTTGTCGCTTGGATGAATCTCGATCCGCCGCGTCCGGCCGATTTTCATGAAGGTCAATTTGTCATGACGGCGAATGGAGCTTACCGTCATGCGGAAGCCGGTGATCCCGCATATGGCACGGATTGGCAGGCGGCAACCACTACTACCGATGATGGATATCAAGTCGAATTTCAAGTACTGAAATCCATTCTTGACGATCCCGCAGACGGATCGGTGATTGGTTTTCATATTGCTGTCAATGATGACGACGGTGGAGCTACCAGCCCGAAGACACAAATCGGCTGGTGCGGGTTTGCTCACATCGAAAATACTTACGGCGATTTAACCTTATCTCCGGGTGGGGTTTCGGTTACGAATTGGTCTCTCTTTTAACAATTGATTCAAAGACTGAATGGAAGGGGCAGGATATCGCATCCTGCCCCTTTGTCATTTCAATCAAATCCTGCTTTTTCTATAAAGGGTAGCCAGGGCAAGACGTTAGGTCTGCCTTGGCGGAGAATGGGGTAACCGGCAGGAGTTGACTTCGCTTACCCTTGCTACCCGGATTATTTTATAAAGGGTAGCCAGGGCAAGACGTTAGGTCTGCCCTGGCGGAGAATGCGCTTTCCTCCAAGGGTAGACTTCGCTTACCCTTGTTACCCCTTGCGCTAGACTTGAATTAGGGTTGGGGATGATTTACGAATTCGATCGCGATTAATTCTGCTGTAGGAGCTTGGTCAAAAGTTTTTTTCCCGATTAAAAAACTGGAATTTTGGCGAAGTTTATGCTTTTGCGCTTTGACGATTTCCTTTTCTTCGTTTTTTTCTTTTGTATACCAGCGGATTGTGATTGGGTAATGGTCTTTATTGAGCGGATCTAACTGAATCTCAAGAAACATGTTATCGGAAAGTTTGATCACATGTTTTTGACCAAGGATGATCTTTTCTTTGGGGATGATTTTTTCTGCAATGAATTGTTGATAATCCTTCGCCGCTTTTTTGAGAATTGATTTCAAGGATTGGAGTTTCTTATCCACGGAAAATTGTTTCGATTGAGATGCGTGAATCAGAGAAACGCGAATGACTTTTTGGTTTTCTTCCCCTGTTGTTATCAAAGTGGTGAGGAAAATTAATGCAGCTGTGAAGAAAAGAGAATTCAGTTTCCGATAATTCATGTTTTACCTCAAACAGTAATCAATGGGACGAATCCTAACGGGGAATCGGTAGATTCCTCCTTTTCCTCTTCTTCCGTAACGACCCAGATCATGTCATATCCGGCATTCGGGTCGGTTTCCAGAAAAATTTTTGCATCGGAAAAGTCGGAAGCAAGAGGAGGCATAAAAAAGTCCTTTGACCCTTGGTTATCATTCGGGAGGAATGGAATCAAAAGGAAAAGGAATAGAATCATTGCCGCTGCAGTTTTCCATTGCCAGTTTATGAAAGCAAGTGGATTTCTTGCTAGAAATAGTCTGGCGACAAGTGTTGGGGGATGATTGCGTATGTTTTCTATACGGTTATGAAGAGTTGTTTCGAACGTTTTTCCTTCTTCCGGCTGAAGGATGATCGAACATGCACCCTGTATCATTTCACTTGTTTTTTTGATTTTCTCATAGGTGGCCGCACAAGAAGCGCACACTGCGAGGTGCTGGTGAATTAATCGGGATTCATCGATAGACAATTCGTTGTCGAAGAGTTGGGATAGTTGCACCTCGTTTGGGCAAGAATGCTTGATACTCATCCGTTCAGTTCCTCTAGAAAAGGTTGTAACCGATTCGCTAATATCTTTCGTGCATGAAAAAGACGGGACATAACTGTACCTTCCCGGCATTGTAGCACTTCTGCAATCTCTTTATAACTCAATCCACCCGCCTCACGAAGAATGAGGACTTTTTTATGATTGTCCGGTAGCGAATCAATGATGCTGTTGAGAAGATCGTTTTTTTCGTTGTGTTCCGCCTGAGATCTTGGATTCAGTTCTAGGTCGGGAAGCTCGAATTGTCGAGATTCCGCTCCCATGTCTTCAACTCCGATTTCTTTTTTTCTTTTGTTCTGGCGTAAGCGGTCTTTGCAAAGATTGACGGTGATGCGATAAATCCAAGTATACAGATTCGATTGATTTTTGAATGTGTGTAATTTGGAATACGCTTTCAATAATGCGTCTTGAACCACATCCATTGCCGACTCTTTATTGTGAAGAAATCCGTACGCTGTGTTAATGAGCGAATCGCGATTTTCCTGCACAATAGCGGTGAATTGGTCTTGATAGTCCGTAACCTTCTGATTTTTTTGTACTTCAGTGTCAAAGTCGATTAATGGGTTATTCATATGGACGTTTACAATTCAAATTTATTCAAAATATTCGTGTTTTTTCATGAAGGATTTCAATAAAACCGGTACAAATGAAAAATTCATGTATTTTTGCGGTTCTCTGTATGGGTATTCTGCACAAAATGGCCGAATTACGGGGATTCATTTTAAACAATTTTAATGTTTACGCCCTAAAATACAAAAAATCAGTGGTTAAAGGCCATTTAATAATTGACGAAAACGATAAAAAGGATGTATCATATATGGACTTGTAATTTGTACGGTGAAAACACCGATAGGTTTTTCTTTTTGATGGAGAAACGATTCATCTTTCAAAAAGTAATGGATTGAGACCTTTACATTTGAGATTTCTGATCACATTATGGAGGATGATTGGTGAGAAACCAACAAGGGAAAAGGCCTCTCTACACCGGAGGAAAGTGCAAAATGGATATACGGACTTCGGAAAGAAATTGGCTGCAGGTACTGATTTTTGTTGTACTTGGGAAAAGTTTCTCTTGACATGATCAGTTGAAATCCGTATACTGCTTTCGACTTTTTATGTGCGCATCAAGACGTCCGAATGACGTTTGTTTTGCAGAAGAGTAAAAAAATAAATTGTTTTACCCCATTTAAGCCTTGAGTCTTACTCGTTGATTTAGTAAGGTGGTAAGATAAGCACAACCCCGCGTGGACTCATTTTTGAATAGGACGATGGGAATCTTAAATTAGAATATCAACGTGCTTTAAGGAGGTCGAAATGGCCCTAAAGCGGCTGCTCCTCGGCATCAGTGCCCTTTCGGTAATTTGTGTGAACGTTGCTATTGCTCAATTTCAGCCAACTACCGCTAATCAAGACGGTATTATCATAATGGATGGGATAGGCCGTTTTTTTAGCGCTCCGTTGGATGAAAACAATGTTGGGCAATTGTTATTCAAGGAACTAGAGGATACATCTCAACGATTTGGTTTTATCGCTCCTGTGGCCAAAGATTTGGAATTGGTGGCACATCCTGATGGTGCGCCAAGAGGAGCCTATGTCGTTGATGTATATGGCGGTCAATTTTCGTTAAATTTGATTTCTTCGCCAGGCGTCACCATCACTTCGCCGATTGAAGAAATTCCTACTATGACGGAACTGGGTGTCCAAAATCCCAATTTTTCCGTACCGCCTTATTTTGGCTTTGAAGTTGTGGAGGATCTCGAAATCGCGCCGGATTGGCGTGATATCACGCATGGATTCAAAGGCTATTTTATTTTGGATCAAGATGGTGTAGTACATCCTTTAGGAGAAACCAACTTACCTTCCTTCATTTATTATCCTTTTGGAACGGACGTCAATAATGCGGATCCCGCAGATGCCGGTATTTATCAGACATTATTTCCCGAGTCTATCGATGTGACAGGATCGACGATCACTCCGGAAAACTTGTTGCAACGAAATACCGCGCTTGACTTCCCCGTTAACTGGTCACTTGCCACCAATCAGAACATAAACAGTGTGACACCAATCTTTACTTACTTTGGTCCAGGTTCCGATGTCGCACGCGATTTAGAAATATCGGTTGCTTATACTCAGCTTACTATGCCATCTTCCATTGCGGATGATCTTGCCGCGGGAATCGATATATCCGAGAACTTCGTAATGCCCACATCTCCGTCAATTCCGCTTATTACGAAGACAATTGCCATGACGAACGGGTATTACATTCTGGATGGTGCCGGTGCTGTGCATTCAAGCCGTTTGCCTCTTGATTTCGATGTCAACAATGACGGGAGAGTTCTTCTTGACGATATGTTGACGATGGAAGGCGAAATGAATTCCGCATTTGGTGAGCCGGTCAACTTTGCGCCATTGGCTCCGCCATGGGAAAATGATCGTGAAGATCTACCTTATTTCGGGCTTGGATCCGATTTCGCCGTAGATGTTGAAATCACACCCGGTGGAAAAGGATTTTACTTGCTAGATGCCTTCGGTGGAATTTTTGCGGTCGGTGATGCTCATTTCACTTTCCCGCCAAAAATGGTGGATGGTGTTCCCGTACGATCCAATTCGACGACACCCTATTTCGGATTTCCAATTGCGCGAGACTTAAATGTCGTTGCCAATGATGCAAATGCCTCACTGGGATTGGATGAAAATACCTCCTCCGTCGGTATTTTGGTGCTCGATGGTTTTGGTACGGTTCATCAAGCTGGTATTGCAGAAACCTTTGATGTCAGTGAAAAGGGTAATAAAGGAATGCCGGTTGAGAGCTTTACTCCATATTTCGCTGCTGTGGAAACGACACCTTTATGGCTGTCGAAAGAAGCGCCTATCGAAATGTTCGATGTTGGATTGGAAAATTATGCTCTGAGTGTGGCTCCGAACTTTAGGATTACAACACCTCCGTTCCCGCTTCCTTCTGCTTCTTTCGCGAATATTACGGCGGCCTTTTCAACGATAACCGCCCCTGCCGGACCATAACGATAAAAAAGTAGGGTGGGTTGAACGAATGTGGAACCCACCTTTTTTTAGAACCAACAGTCAAACAATAGATTCAATAGAAAAGGGGGAATCGATCGATTCCCCCTTTTTGAGTTATTCAATTCCCAATTTGTCATTCTCCTGCTTTGGCCGGATCCCAATTCGGGCCGTGGGTGACTTGATCCTTTGAATTGCGTCTTGTTTCCTCGGTAAATTCAAAATTCGCATTCTTTTCGATATACTCTTCCCATTCGGATGGAACTTCGTCTTCCGGAAAGATAGCCGCGACAGGGCATACAGGCGCACAAGCGTCACAGTCGATACATTCATCCGGGTTGATATATAGAATATCATCCGCCTCATAAAAACATTCGACCGGACACACTTCGGCACAATCACCATACTTACAATTGACACAAGGTTCGCAGACTACATAGGTCATAATGAAACTCTCCTTTATTGGTTCTTGATCAATTTTTTATTTGTTCACATTTTGGGACAAACATTCCTATTTGAAGCCGAAATAATATACCCAATTATTATCGTTTATACTCCAACTTGTGGTAGGGTACAAGCCTTGTTTTTCATGTTGGAATTGCTTGGAAGTTCCCAAAGAAATATAGATATGATATAGTTTCGTTGAAGGGCAGAAAAATGTGTATTTCAGTAGGAGAATTGAACATGAGCAGAACGAATGAGAATGCAGTTCAGCCAAGTGATCGAAAATCCATTCAACGACGTACCTTTCTTTCCAGGACAGGTATTTCAGGGGTTGCGTTCGCTGTCATGAAAGCAAGCAGCGTGTATGGCTCGAAAGCGAATTCCAAAGTCAAACTCGGTCTTGTCGGTTGTGGAGGCCGAGGAACCTGGATTACAAATTTGTTCGTCAAGCATGGAGGATTCGAAATTTCAGCCGTTTCCGATTATTTCCAGGATCGAGTGGAACGATATGGGGAACGCTTCAACGTTCCGGCAGCGAATCGTTTTACCGGTCTCTCCGGAGATAAGCGTATGTTGGACAAGGGCATCGTCGATGCGATTGCCATTGAAAGCCCTCCATATTTTCATCCTTCTCAAGCGCAAGCGGGTGTTGAAGCCGGTTTGCATGTTTATCTTGCCAAACCGATCGCTGTGGATATCCCAGGATGTAAGACGGTTCTTGAAAGTGGGCGGAAAGCACGCGATAAAAACCGTTGTTTTCTTATCGATTTTCAAACGCGTGCGGATCCCTATTATATTGAAGCGTTGCAGCGGGTACATGACGGAGCCATTGGCAGTTACGCTTTTGGTGAGTCATCCTATCATGCCGGTTGTCCATGGACGCGCCAGTTCCAATATCTCGAAGATGATCCTCACAATCCAGAAAACCGTCTACGCGCATGGGGGCTTGATAAAGTGCTTTCCGGCGACATTATTACCGAGCAGAATATCCACACTCTCGATGTTGCCAGTTGGGTTATGGGGCAGGAGCCGATTCAGGCATCCGGTACCTGCGGACGCAAGGTTCGAAAAGACCTTGGCAATTGTAACGATTATTTTACTGTCGTATTCGAATATCCGGATGAAGTCGGAATCAGTTTCAGTTCCCGGCAATTTGAGGGACACGGATCGGCCGGTGGCATTAACAATCGCATGTTTGGAACGGAAGGGGTGCTCGAAACCTCATATGGCGGTAATGTTCTCATTCGAGGGGAAAACGCGTATCCCGGCGGAAAATCACCTGGAATATTTACGGATGGTGCAGCGGAGAACATCGCCACGTTTTATAAGAATATCACAGAAAGAAATTATGAAAATACAACAGTGGAACCGAGTGTACGCAGTAATTTGGTAACGATCCTTGGCCGAACCGCCGCTTATCGTAAAGGAATTGCCACCTGGAAAGAAATCATGGAACAGAATGAAAAACTGGAATTTAACTTGAAAGGATTGAAAGATTGAGTGTATGTTCAAAGTTAAAATTTGTGGCATAACCAACCGTCAAGACCTGGAAATGGTGGCAAAACATGGGGCAGATTATGGGGGATTGATCATTGAAATCGAACAATCTCCCCGATGTTTGAAACTCGAAGAAGCAAGCCGGCTGGTTCAGAATTCTCCCATTCCGATTGTAGCGGTGACATTGGGGAAATGTGTTGAGGATAATGTACGGATTACGGAAATGCTTCCGCTTGTTGCAATTCAATTGCACGGCCGTGAATCGCCGGAAGAAGTATCGTATTTGAAAGAACAGGTTTCATGTGAAGTGTGGAAAGTGATTCATTTGCCAGCGGCTGAAAGCGGAGAGAATATGGATTTAGAAGCGGTGTTGAATCGGATGTGGGAATATACCGCCGCCGGAACCGATCGTATTACCATCGATGCAAGCAGTATGGTTAAGGGAGAGCGTCAATATGGAGGTACGGGGAAGACGGTGGATTGGGATATGGTTCGGATGATCAGAGAACATACCGATTGTCCGCTCATTCTTGCGGGAGGCATTCAACCGAATAATGTAATCGAGGCCATCCGTACTGTTCAACCTTATGGGATCGATATTTCCTCGGGGGTTGAAGTTGTGAAAAGAAAGAAAGATCCAGAGAAAGTACTGTCGTTAGTGGCAAGTGTTCGGTCGTGTGAGACTGGAGATTCAGTTTTTAGGAATAATCGCGTTTGCTGAAAACCATGTGGCCGGTATCGCCGGTGACGTCTTGATTCCACCACAAACGTCCGGCGAGGATCATGTTCGCAATGCCGATCAACAAGGTTCCTGCGGAAAAATGAGGGGGCAGAAAAAATAGACCGGTACTTAATATGACCAAAAACAAGCTGGTAAAAAGAGTGATCCGAATAATGCGCATTTCCACCGGATCAAAAAGCCGACGAACGATACGGCGATTGAACCACGGCGTCGAACCGAGCAGCATCAACCACCCACCCAATAACGTAATGGCCTGATGATGGGCGCCGATAACATAATCGGACACAAATCCCAGGAGAATGATCCCGAATCCGATGGTAAAAATGATTTTCCGTTTCCCGATTTTTGATGGAAGTCGATCCGGAAGAGAAAAATGGATTCGATGGGAATAGTAGGCAAAAATGATACCGGCAAAGCCGATGAGAAGATAAAGAATCTGTTCAGCGATTAACATAATATCCTCATTTTAGAGTAGGGGTGGTGGATCGTTTTCGTCTTTCTTTTTTGAATCGGAATTCTCCGAATAGTTATTGTGCTTTTCGGGTTGCTGATTGGCAAGGTTGTTTTCCGATGGAGACTCATTCGCTTGATTCTCATTCGGCTGATTCAAGCGATGTAGCACATCTTCAATCGGTACTTGTCCCCAATCGGGGAATCCCAATTCTTTTCGTTTTTCCAGTATCGCATGAACCATTTTTTTGATCGATTCATCACTTGCCATGTGGATTCTCCCTATTTTTATTGCATTGTATAATATCCAACTCAAAAGAAAAAGAAACACTCCCTGTTGGATTACCGGTTTTGTTTGAAAATCCAAAGGATTGTTTTCCGGAGTCTTGACAGAATCGGGGGGGGAGGGTACAAATATTATTCTGTACAAAATCGGTATCCATAATCGGCCGGGTAGCTCAGTTGGTAGAGCAGAGGACTGAAAATCCTTGTGTCCCCAGTTCAAATCTGGGCCTGGCCATTTGAATTTTATCCTCCATTTGCTATCATCTTAACTTTCTATATATCCTCCCTTCGATAGACTTGTTTTCTGAGATATGTGCGTGTTATCGATAGAAATGTTTCTACATCATTTATAAAAATACAATACGCATGCGCTGTTTTGTTCTAAGAGTTGAATCCTTACTAAAAAGTCAACATTGTGCCCACCATAACTTTGCGATAGAGTGAAAATGAATACATTGATCATCATTTTCAATAAATCTCGCCATAGTTGATTTTAATCAACGGCGAAAAGTGAAATATCGAGTATGATCAGTTTTGTATTTAAATGGATCACTCCGTTTTTGCTCTCTCTTCTGAAGGAAAAATGAAAGTTACTCAAGGGATCCTGTGATGAAAAATAGTATAGAAGTACCCAATCCATCTTATGTTTATTCACTCGTGATATGTGGATTTTTTGTGATCCTTGGTTTGGGGATTGGTGCGGCAACAATCCATCACGGAGAAGATCATGATCAAAAAGCCGAGGTTGATATCCGGGAAGTGGATATGTCTCCCATTCGGGGTGAAGTAAAACCATTGCGTTTGCGCCGAACCGGCTTTGTATATAAATGCAGCGAATGTCACAGTATATTTCAAACGAGACAAACTCAAACATCTCTCGTTGCAGAGCATGAGGATTTGGTTTTGGATCATGGTGCGAATGATTACTGTTTGAATTGCCATCATAAAACCAATCGCGATGTCTACACCGATCATCAAGGGAATGAAATTCCAGCTGATCAACCGGCACGTTTGTGTGCAAAGTGTCATGGGCCGAAATACCGTGATTGGTTGGTAGGAATGCATGGCCGGCTTGAAGGAACCTGGGATCCGACAGATTTCCGATCGGAACGGCTTTTGTGCATTCAATGTCATGATCCGCATCAGCCGAAATTTCCCAAATTGAAACCCATGCCAGGACCCATTTATGGGAGAGTCGATCCATTCGGAGAGGAGTCATAATGTCAGATATTGATAATAAATCCAAAGAACAGCAAGAGGATCCCACGCTCCGGTCTCCTGACAATGATCCAATCGATCGCCGCAATTTTATGAAGGCCGGCGCGTTAGGTACTTTTTTCTTGGCCGGTTTCGCCGCTGCGCTCGAACCGTTACGACATTACGAGAACGATACGGATTTGGAAGCGTTTATCCAGCAGCAGTATGAGCGCCTCACCCCCGAACAACTAGAACGTATTCTTCAGCGCTTGGAAAATGAAATAGAGCAAAATTACGGAGTGGAGGTAAATGTCGAGGATCCCAAACCACTCCCGAATGTTCAATATGCCTATGCATTGAATATCGGCCGGTGTATCGGGTGCCGGCGATGTGTGCATGCCTGTGTCGAGGAAAACAATCAATCCCGTGATCCGCGCATCGAATACATCCGGGTTCTGGAAATGGAAAAAGGGACATTGGATGTCGAACAATCGGATCATTATTATGATCATGAGAAAGTACCGGCAGAGGGAAAATACTACATGCCGGTTCAATGTCACCAATGTCAAAATCCACCTTGTGTGAAGGCTTGCCCGGTACGCGCGACCTGGCAGGAAAAAGACGGAATCGTCGTTGTCGATTATAACTGGTGTATCGGCTGCCGGTATTGTGAAGCCGCCTGCCCCTATTGGGCAAGGCGTTTTAATTTCGCCACACCGGAGATTCCGAGTGAAGAAGTGAATCCGGATATGGCTTATCTCGGAAATCGTATCCGCCCGGGCGGCACGATGGAGAAATGCACATTCTGCCTGCATCGAGTGCGGAAAGGTTTGAATCCCAAATGCATGGATGCCTGTCCGACGGGAGCGCGCCAATTCGGGAATATGCTGGATTCTAATAGTACCATTCGACATATACTGGAAAACAAACGAGTGTATGTTTTCAAGGAAGAAGCCGGGACGATTCCGAGGTTTTATTATTGGTTTGATTCTTAGAATTGGCCGAAACCGGGTAGCAGAACAACGGGGTAGCAAGGGCAAGACGGCAGGTCTGCCCTTGGGTGGAGCGCGAAATGGCAAGGGTAGACTACGCTTACCCTTGTTACCCGCGTGAGTTAGTCGAGAATTGAAGGAGCCGCACGTGAACAGCCAGATTCAAAGTGCCCTAAAAGAATATGTTCATTTCTTATTGCGAGCCATTCGTTTGAGTTTTCGCGGTAGCTACGTATTTTATAGTTGGATGATCGTCTTGACGATTCTTTCTTTTATAGGCCTTCGTGCCTACAGCTATCAATTTGCATATGGTCTTGCCACGACCGGAATGACCGATCAGGTGTCATGGGGAATCTATATCGCGAATTTTACCTACCTCGTCGGTATGGCGGCTGCTGCGGTGATGCTCGTGATTCCGGCATATATCTACAAAGTCAAAGAGATGCACGATGTCGTGATCTTCGGCGAATTGCTGGCCGTGGCCACGATCATCATGTGCCTATTGTTTGTCGTTGTCGACTTGGGACGGCCGGACCGGTTTTGGCATTTGATTCCCTATATCGGATTGTTCAATTTTCCCATCTCGATGTTGAGTTGGGATGTCGTCGTGCTCAATGGATATTTATTGATCAATGTGCATATCTGCGGGTATTTGTTGTACATGAAATATCTAGGCCGCAAGCCGAATCCATGGTTGTACATGCCCTTCGTTTTTCTTTCCATCATTTGGGCGATTTCCATCCATACTGTGACTGCCTTTCTGTATGTCGGTCTTGTCGGAAGGCCGTTTTGGAATGCAGCCATCGTCGCGCCGCGTTTTTTGGGATCGGCATTTACTGCGGGACCGGGATTGATGATCATTGCTTTTCAGTTGATTCGGAAAATTACAGGATATCATATCGGGAACACTGCTCTTCACCTTCTGCGGCAAATTGTAACCGTTTCTCTTCTAATCAATTTGTTCCTGTTAGGTTGCGAGGTGTTCAAGGAGTTTTACAGCGAATCCTTGCATATGTCGAGCTCGCAGTATTTATTCTTCGGCTTACATGGCCACGATGCGCTAGTTCCCTGGATTTGGACGGCATTGGTCATGGAATGCATCGCTGCTGTTATTCTCATTATCCCTCGTTTGACAGTAAAAATGGCGTGGGTGAACATTGCTTGCCTTCTGGCAATCGTGGGGATCTGGATCGAAAAAGGAATGGGTCTCATTGTTCCCGGATTTCTACCAACTCCTTTGGGAGAAATCGTCGAGTATATGCCGACAGTGAACGAGACTCTTGTTTGTATCGGGATATGGGCTTTTGGGATATTGCTCTTCAGTTGGATGCTGCATCTCGCGATTCCCATCATGTCCGGGCAGTTCCATAAAAAACCTCATACCGTATCGGGAATCACAAAGGGTTGAATAGGCTTTTGTGGTGCAGACCTCTGGTCTGCATGTGCAGGCTGGAAGCCTACACCACAATATTAATAAATCGGAGGCTTTACGTCATGCTGAGAAAAATCAGTTCTTATTCCATTGCAAGTATCGTGATGCTATGTTCCTTGCTTGGTGTCACTTCGGCATCCGCTACCTTTGCTCCGAAAGAGATAACTCAGGAAACGAAGGAATGCATCGAATGCCATAAAGTGGAAACTCCAACCATTTATTCACAATGGGGATCGAGCAAGCATTTTCGCGCTAATATCGGATGTTATGAATGCCACATGGCCGAAGAGAATGATCCGGACGCTTTCAAACATGATGTTGTTCGCGAGGACGGAACCACTTATTCGGGAAAAATCATTTCGGTAATCGTCAGCCCACGTGATTGTGCGCGATGCCATGAAAAAGAGGTAGAGGAATTTACCAGTTCTCGTCACTCCAAAGCCGGGAGAATTATTGGTTCTTTAGATAATGTGTTGGCTGAAGTGGTCGAAGGAAATCAAGGCTTTAAAACGACTGCTTTCCCCCAAGGAGTATCGGCTGCTGCCGTCAATGGTTGCTGGCAATGCCACGGTAGTGAAATCAAGGTTCTCGAAGACGGAAAATTGGATCCTGCCACCTGGCCGAATACCGGTATCGGCCGGATCAATCCGGATGGCAGTGAAGGATCATGCACTGCCTGTCATTCACGCCATGAATTTTCCGCAGAACAGGCACGGTATCCGGACACATGCGGGAAATGCCATATGGGACCCGATCATCCACAGATTGAAATTTATAACGAATCGAAACATGGGATTGCGTTTCGGGCAAATATCGACGAAATGAATCTCGATAATGAAAAGTGGGTGCTGGGAGAAGATTATTCGGCGGCGCCAACCTGCACAACTTGCCATATGTCATCCACACCACATCAAGGAGTGACTCATGATGTGGGGATGCGTATTTCATGGAACAATCGCCCCGTCTTCTCGATACGGCCGGAGGTCAGTGATAAAAAAATGGGCTTACCCGGCCAAAACATAAGTTGGCAAACCCGAAGACAGAATATGATCGATGTATGCTTGAAATGCCATAACCAAAATTTTGTCGATGGATTTTACGCACAGTATGATGCTTTGATCGAATTGTATCATGAAAAGTTTGCTAGCCCCGGACAGGAATTGATGAATTTGGCGAAACCGTTGCTGCGTGAACCGCAATTTTCCAATAAGCTGGATTTCATTTGGTTTGAGTTGTGGCATCATGAAGGCCGCCGCGCCCGTCACGGTGCATCCATGATGGGACCGGACTATACTCATTGGCACGGAACGTATGAAGTGGCCAAGCATTTTTATTCCGAATTGATTCCGGAACTGCAAGAATTGGCGGAACGACATTTGCATTCCGACGATCAAGAAAAAGCAAAAGCGGCGAAAACATTGCTGACCCGGATGGATGAAATCCTTCATGACAAAAACCATCGATGGTATATCAATGAAATGGATCCGGAAGAAGAAGCAAGAAGAGAGAAACGAAGAAAAGAATTCGAGAGCCGATATTCAAAATAGAATCATTAAGTAATGAAAATTGGGTAGCAAGGGCAAAACGACAGTTCTGCCCTTGCCCCCCCTCTGGGAGCGCGGGCATCCCTGCCCGCATCATACAACGCAAGCAATTTCAACCGTTTGCGGATGATCGTCCCCGATTTGTACGCCAACAAGTCGGTAAAATGGCTGCAACGTTTGATTCTCACCAATGATTACAAAGTGAATGATACATACGCGACATGGAATAACGATACGGAAAGCCACTTGAAAACCTGGGCTTGTTTTGTGTCTGTACCCGAAACGGGGAAGGCAGGCTCATCAATCGTGTTCTCTGGCGTGGCACAGGTGGGAATGAACGGTTTGAGCAAAGTTCAGTATTGGCTGCACCCAAAAGATATACCGTTAGACGCGGATGATCCTTATTTTACGAACGCGGATTGGCAAGAGGCTGAAATCTTACCACCACCGGAAAAATGGGTTGATTTACCGGATAGCAAACTACCTCCGGTTCCGCTGCAAATCGATCCGAAAAACGGCAAACCGTATCGATGGCCGATGACTAACACTTTGGTTCACTGGGCGGCTGTTCTTCGGAATGTTTCAGCTGGAGAATATGAATTACGTTGCCGCGCGATTGACGAGAATGGTTTTGCACAACCCATGCCAAGACCGTTTTTGAAATCGGGATATAATGCAATTCAGTGTAGAGAAATTGTAATAACTTGATAGATAGCTTTTATTGGAGCATAATCCCCGCCACTTCTCCCCCATAACGGACAATATCTCCTTTGCTGACCAACCCGTTGGATGGATCATAAATTTTGTCATACGGGCGAATCCCGCCAGAGTTGCCACCACTCACAGTTTTGTCGAACCAAATTTCCAGCGGAGGATGGGAACCACCGGAATGAACGTGATCTGGCCCTTGTGAATTCATGGCATATCCATCGGGGAACTGATCGACGAGCTCACCCCACCTTCCTTGTTCTCCCTGCGCCCAGCGTCCGCGGTAATTAACCCACACATAGCTGGTGACATTCATTTCAAAAAGATCCTTCATGTTTTCGGGATTGAACGGATCCTGCAAGTCTACGCTGCCTAAATACGCGACCGGCGTGGATAATTCTTGTACACTGGCGATCGTATTTCCGCCGAGTTTCGGCCAGGGATAAGCGCCATGATCGAGACGGTACATATCTGAAGCCGCCTGCATGGAGCGAAGATCGCTTTTTACCCGCGCTACTTTCGCACGCACTTGTGCATTCAAAAAATTCGGAACGGCAATGGCAGCTAGAATGCCGATAATTGCGACGACAATGAGTAATTCAATCAATGTGAATGCGGTCTGTTTCATTTTCTTCCCTTCTTTCGAGACACAACGATTGCATGACAAAAGGTTTAGCTGTATTAAAGAACGATGTAGCGAATAAGAAAAGAGTGCTTTAGGATTAATGTAAATGAATGAAACCCCTCATGTACTTGGTCTTCATACAATCGATTGGCTTGCGGTGGGTCTTTATCTTTTGGGGATTACTCTCATCGGATACATGACGAAGTCGACGATTCGGACACGGGAAGATTTCTTCATGGCGGGCCGGCGATTCGGCAAAGTGCTGATGATTTTTCATTCCTTTGGGGCGGGCACCCATTCGGATCAAGCGGTTGCCGTGAGCGGAGCTTGTTATCGAAACGGTATCTCCGGTATCTGGGTGCAATGGCAGTGGATGTTTACGACTCCGTTTTATTGGTTATTGGCTCCCGTGTTTCGCCGCAGCCGTTGTTTGACGACGGCGGAAGTTTATCGGGAACGGTACGGTTCGGAAGCGGCTTTATTGTTTGTTATCGTGAGTGCGATTTCCATGACGATCAATATGGGAGTCATGCTGCAGGGCACCGGTGTGGTGATTTCTTCCATGACTGGCGGAGCCATTTCACAAATGACGGCCGTGTTGATAATGGCGGTTTCGTTCCTGATATACGGTACCGCCGGCGGATTGGTCGCTGCAGTGGTTACCGATTTAATTCAAGGCATTTTTATCATTGTTCTTTCCTTTTTGATGATTCCTTTTGCCTTATGGACAGTCTGTGGATTGGATGGCATTCGCAACAGCGCTTCGCCGGAAGTGCTTAATCTTGTTTCTGCGCAAACGATTACTATTCCTGTAATTATTCTCCTGTCTCTGAATGCCATGGTCGGTATCGTTGCCCAGTCGCAGGTTATGGCAACCACTTCGGCGGGGAAAGCAGAATGGGAAGGCCGCGTGGGGATGACATACGGGAATTTTTTGAAACGGATTTGTACTCTCGGCTGGGCTTTGATTGGTGTATGTGCGATTGTTATGTATCCCGGACTCGATATCAGCGGTCAAACCGAACATTCTTTCGGATACGCGATTGCCGATTTGTTGCCGATCGGTTTGAGCGGAATCATGTTGGCAAGCATTATGGCTGCCGTCATGTCCAGTTGCGATGCCTTGATGGTGGCAACCTCTGCGCTGGTAACTGAAAATGTTTATCGCAATCACATCAATCCACATCGGGATGAAACTCATTATCTCAAGGTAGGCCGATTAGTCAGTTTTTGTATTGTCGTTATTGCGCTTTATTTTTCGACGGCGTTTCCGACAGTTCTCGAAGGTGCGTTTACTTTCTTCCAACTCACCGCCTCGATCGGAATTTCCTTCTGGCTTGGGATATTATGGCGGCGCATGAATACGACCGGTGTTTTTGTGAGTTTTTTTACAGCAGCTATTACATTGTATTTTGCTAAATTTCATTGGTTTCCAACGTCGGAATATGGCACCGCTCCGGGGATTGCTTATCAGACCGCTTGTTTTCTTCCTGTGGGGATTTTCTGCGGTTGGCTTGCAAGTGTTCTGACTTCGCCGCTTCCAACCGAGTTTGTGGATCGATTTTTTGTGAAGATTCATACCCCGATCGGGAAAGAAGACAGGCTTCATTGGTCTTTGGATGAAGCCATTCCTCCAAAAGATCGATGGCTGGATATCGGCGGTTTGTTTATCGTGAAACCGGACCGGCAATCTGTCATCGGATTTCTCGTTGCTTGCGCCATTGTATTTGTTCTCATTTTTGGAACTTATTTGTTGTTGTTACTCTGATAAAGGAAATAATACTATGATCGATCATAGCGAGAAACAGTGTATCGGACTGATCGGTTTAGGACTGGTTGGAAGCGAATTAGCTGTTCTTTTGCTACAAGCCGGATTTCATGTAGCCGGTTACGATATCGAAGATAAGCAATGTGATAAGATGAAAGAAAAAGGGGTGGAAATACGATCCTCTCCGGCGTCAGTGGCTCAATGCACGAAGCGAATTGTTTTATCCCTTCCCAATTCTCCTGTTGTGCGCGAAGTCTTATTGGGTAAGCAAGGTGTCTTAGAGACAGCTGCACCCCATACGATCATTCTCGATACAACAACCGGCGATCCTGAGAGCACAAAAGAGATCGCGAAAGAACTGCAATCGCGAGAATTTCAATATATCGATGCATGTATTCTGGGTTCCTCCCGCCATGTTACAGAGCGGCAGGCTGTCGTCATTGCCGGTGGCAGTGCAGAAGATATTGACTCCTGCTGGGATATTTTAAATACATTCGCAAAAGATGTTTATCTTATGGGCGAGAATGGGAAAGGCAGTGAAACGAAACTGGTCGTGAATTTAGTTCTTGGTCTGAATCGATTTGTATTGAGTGAGGGACTATTGTTGGCGGAAGCGTTGAAATTGGATTTACAGACAGTGATGGACGTATTGAAATCCGGTGTTGCTTATTCCCGGGTGATGGATACGAAAGGGGATAAGATGCTGAATCATGATTATAAACCGCAAGCCCGTTTGGGTCAACATTTGAAAGATGTAGAATTGATTCTTCAAACGGGGAAAAAAGCCGGTGTGCGTCTTTATCTTTCCAAACTCCATCAAAATATGCTGTCTTGGGGAATAACGGACGGTATGGGGGATCTCGATAATTCAGCAATTTATGAAATTTTGCGGAAGCATTGTGTCGAGTGAGGCAATCTGTTCGACAAAGTCATGAAGTAAAATCAGATGTCGTTCACTTGATCTTGTTGCCCTACGAAATTCACACCCAAAATTCCTTTGTCACACACCATGATATCACCGACACTGTTCAATCCATTCGAAGCGTCATACGCCATCCAAATGGATAGGCGTTGCGGCGAATGAATATACCAGCGATCCGGTCCGGGGCTGCGAGCAACATATCGGGCAGTCGGATCAGCATTCGTGGCTGCGCTTTGATTGTTGACTTCCCGCATGTACTTGATATTCCGGTAATGATACACGCCGTCCATCACCGCTTCCCATGCTGCGTTTGTCGTTTCACTGTCTTTCGGGACGAACGGATCGAAAAATGCGCCGGGGGAAATATAGGCCTTAGGCGTTGTTAATGCTCCCCACACGCGGAAGCCGCGTTGGTAAATTCCAGCGTTCGCCAGCTCGTTCGGATCGAGGATTGCACGGTTGTAGTCAATGGTGTACATCTCGAGCGCAGTTCGAATGGCGCGCAAGTCGGCTAGCGCTCGGGACGATTTGGCCCGGACTTGTGCATTCATGAAATTTGGAACCGCGATCGCAGCCAAAATCCCTATTATTGCAACAACAATGAGCAATTCGATTAAAGTAAACGCTTTTTGGAGTTTCATATTGAACGGTCCTATTCTTGATCAATAAATAAACCAATTTTGTGCTGATGCGGCCGGTGACACTTGCAAATGATCCTCCGGTGGATTTTCCGGAAGTGGACCGTCGAAATTGATCCCGCTATCGGTGATTCGCAGTTCACTGATTTGACCATGAAAATTGTCGATCAGGTTTTTATGTCTGCCGATGATCATGGGCGCGTCGTTATCTTCATAATCAAGGAAATTTGTGATCGTGTAACTGGCCGGGTCGATCCCATCGGTTAAATCGAGATCCATCCACAATGTAATAATCCCGTCGTCATAGGTGAATCCTGCGTACATCCATTGGTTTGCAGGAACTTCCACCCCTTCGAGAACGGTCGCCGCGCCGCCTAGATAGCTGGCCAACGTTAAACTGTCTTCTTGAATATAGAGGAGAGAACGTCCGGTTCCAAGTCCATCTTGCTGCTGGAGAATCATGCTGATTTCTCGGCGTCCTTCCGGCGGATTCTCCATAATTCCATCCCATCGAATGATACATTCGACGGTAAATGTGCTGGTAAAATCGAGTGACACAAAAGGAATATCCGGTATATAATCATCCACACCATCCATTTTTAAAGCGATTTGGTCGGGTAGACCGTTCACATCCAAAGAATGCTCGGTACTGACGTAAACTGGATCTCCTTCCGGGGAACCACCGCTCAACGAGCCTTCTGAACTTCCATTCTCTCCCCAATCCTTGATAGTGGTTACCACATCACCATCAGATCCTTCTTCAAATCTCCACCATGCAATCGTGTCTGCGGATACCGTTTGAGTGAGAAACAAAACAAATATCAACCATACCCAATAAATATAATGATTACGCATAATGACTACCTCCCCTATCATGTGATGGTTGTATCTAACCAAAGATAAATAAAAAAGTCAACATTGAATCTGTTATTATGGTGAATTCAGAATTTGTATTTATATCAATTGAATGGACTTTTCAGTGATTTCTTTTTAGTCTGTAGGATGCGAAATTATTTCCTGGTGGGTATATCACGCTGGGAAAAGAAATTACTTTGATAACTTTGTAAACTCAGAAATAGATTTTGGCCTTGAATAACATACGCTGAACCGGAGCTTTCTATAATACTTTCGCCCGGCACCCGCTCCATTGGTGCGCCGATGAGGACATCGTCGAACCCATCTCCTTGAATATCTCCGATTCCGGCTATTGCGCTTCCGAAGACGCCGAAGGCATCCAATCCGTCCACAATGACAAAATCCATTACAGAAAAATCCCCATTAGAAAGGCCACGAACATCGATTGTTTCCGGCCACTGCGGACGTCCGAACAAAAACACAACACGTCCGGCAAGGATTTTATCCCCCACGGATGCTTGTGGAATCGATACGGCAATATCCCCAAAACCATCCCCGTTCAAATCGCCAATTCCATAGGCGGATAAAGACCATTTCGGATCGCCTGGGATCAGTTTCGTTCCCCAGTTTGAATCGAAATGATCTTGAATTTTAAGTGTTCCTTTCAGATGCTTCCCCCCCCAAACCAAATACACGGATCCATCGTTTCCCCCAACCAAAAGATCGGGAAAACCATCTCCATTGACATCCTGGGTTGGCCGTACATAGCGTTTCGCATGATCGATAATAAATGTATATTCGACGTTTTCCCCTAACTCCTCACTTCCATAAATAAGCAATGTTCGTCCTTGGAAATTCTTTCCCCCTTTTGGGGCGACGACCAAAATATCCGAAAACCCATCACAATTCATGTCATATCCACCGGATATGCTTTTGCCGACCTCGGCTCCTGCCGGACCCGGTATCGATTTCAAGTGTTGGTTGGGGATCATCGCATCAAAGGAAGTCGGCAAAAATGAATTGCCGTATAGAAGGGTCACACTACCGATATGAAACTCTTTTCCTTTGACATCGATCAGCTCGGAATAGGGATTGCCAAAAACCGCATCCGGGAATCCATCTCCGTTAAAATCTCCCGCAGATGAAACGCAAAAACCGGTGTTGAGTATTTCGAGACAATCATCTGTTTCATCGGTTAAAGAGATATATCGCTCGAGTAATCCTCGTCCATAGATGATATATCCCCCATAATGATTTTCAGAACCAAAGGCAAGATCGCAAAATCCATCGACATTGATATCGCCCACATAAGCGAGGCTGTTGCCGATCTTTGATTCAATCTTGCCATATACGACAAATCCTTCGTACTCTTCGGTGGAAAGATCGATTTCTCCCCGTGTTCGGTCTAACTCTTTTCCCGAAACCAGAAAAACAGCCCCATTGTTATAGCCGTTTCCGAATCCTCCCGGATCATAGGAGGGAGCGCCGATTGCGACTTCCCGAAAACCGTCACCGTTGAAATCGCCTACACCGGTAACATCGGTTCCTAGTCCAAAATAAGTGTTTCCGGATAACGTTAACTTTACCGCTCCCAAATCAGTAAGATTTGTGTGTACTTGACCCGCAATAACGGAAATGTCCGTCAAACCCAAAAGGACTAAAAATAGAGTAGTTTTACGAATCAATGCACTTATCCCAAGAGAATTTTTTTTCTTCCTCTACACTTAAACACAAAAAGGAACAATTGTGAATAGAAAGAGCGGTTTATTTTTTCCTTTTTCCTCATTTCTTTCCGTTTAATTCACCGATACTATACACGAATGGGCGTAAAATTAAAAGATTCAGTACCCTAATATTCTTTTTCTGAACAAGGATACATGCCTGAAAACACTTTTGGTATTTTTAGTGGCTATCTAGGGATAAAACGGTACACTTTTTAAAGATATGATCCATTATGGAACATTTATCGTCAAATGACAAGGAAATAGCCAAGGTCGAAGTTTTTTAAATCAAACACGATGACAATTAGGGGAAAATATCATAAGATTGAGGTAATTTATTTAAAAAATTGAGCGAAACCGAAATCATTGATAATCGGTTTCCGCGATAGAGGAGCTTGAAATGACGAAAAACAACAGTTTCAACAGACGATCGTTTTTATCCAAGACTGTCACCGGAAGTATCGCGATATCCGGTCTCTCTCAAACCTTTGCTCCGTCAACCGTAATTGGGGCAAATGATCGAATCCATGTTGCAGTAATCGGGTGTGGCGGAAGAGGGAATTATTTGAAAAATGTGATCTGCCGGTTGAGTGAGGAATGCAATGCCGATGTCGTTGCCCTATGTGATGTTTCTAAAAAACAATTACAACGAACCGCCGACTCCATCAAAGAACAAATTGATATCGATACCAAAACATCACAGCGTTATCGCGATATCCTCGAAATGAAGGATGTGGATGCCGTCATGATCGCCACTCCCGATTTTGCCCATGCCCGAATCCTAACGGAAGCGGCCTTGACCGGCAAACATGCGTATTGCGAAAAACCGATGTCCGACAATATGGCCGACGCCAACGCCGCCGTAGATGCCGTCGAAAAAATGGGTGTGATTTGCCAGGTCGGCACTCAACGGCGCAGCCATATTCCCCACCAACAAGCCGTCGATCTCGTTCGCAACGGGGTAATCGGGACGGTTACGGAAATTGAATGCCAGTATAATCGCTGCACCCCCAGCTGGCTGCGTGATTATTCCGATGTGCGCAAAGAGGATATCGATTGGGAACAGTTCTTGATGTATTTACCCATGCGGGAATTCGATCCCTGCCGCTATCGATGCTGGCATCTGTTCCGTGATTACACGATCGGCCTCGCCGGACTTCTTGGCACGCATGTCATCGATGTTGGCCCATGGTTTATGGACGATCCATTGCCGGTAAGTGCCAACGGCATGGGAGCCACGATCCTCTGGAAAGAAAAACGGGAACATTACGACACGATGGAAACGAGTTTCATGTTCCCCAAAGGATTTATGCTTCATTTCACCTCACGGTTGGTAAATTCGGCTGGAGGAACCGAAGTGCAAATCCGCGGAACAAAGGGCACCTTCGATACAGCTACATTGACAGCAACCGGCGAAGGCGGAGGGCCGGAAGCGATCAAAGAACCGGTTACCATCGAAGGAAAAAACGATTATCCCTCCTGGGGTGACGCCATGCCGCATATTCGCAATTGGCTGGAATGTATCCGTAGTGGGAACAAACCGAATGCGGATGTGCACGCCGGTTATGCGCAATCGGTTGCCTCGATCATGGCGCATGAATCCTGCGACGAAGGCCGCCGCGTTAAATTTGACTTCGAAAATCGTAAAGTTATATGAATTGTGAGTATTCCCATGAAATCATTGAGTCTGATTTGTTTATTCTTGATTGCTCCGCTTGCCATTCCAGCACAAGAATGGCAAGCGGAAGGAGTATTCCTTTCGAATGAGCGCTTGGAAACACTCAAGCAACGGATTGAAAACCAAGAAGAACCAACCTATTCGGCATACCAGCAGTTGAAAAAGATCGCTGATTCTGAATTGAATCGCAAACCGCATGTCCCTAATCACTGGTATATACCGGGGTATTACCGGGATGCGAAAGGACACACGGAATCCAAAAGAGTATTGCAGGATGATGCCAATAGTGCTTATATGTTGGCTTTATATTATCGCATAACAGAGAAAGTAACATATGCGAAAGCGGCGATTCGCCTGATCGACGCATGGGCAGCCGGTATCGAAAGCATGAGCACAAAAGACGATTCCACCCTGTCGTTCAGCTATCATTTTCCCGCCATGATCTTCGCGGCGGATTTACTCAAAGAGGCTCCGTTTTGGCCATCTGAAAATCAGCAACGATTTAAAAAGTTTGTGAAAAATCGCGCTCTCCCCATGAACACCATGGATCGAAACAACAATTGGGGGAATTGGGGGCTTGTGCTGGTCATGGCTTCGGCTGCGTATTTGAACGATCATGATTTGTTTGATGCCGGTATTGCACGCTGGAAAGAATTTATCGAACTCCAGATTGCCGACGATGGACACATGATCCATGAGGTCAATCGAAGTGATGGGCTTCGCGGTATTTGGTATTCACACTTTTCCTTGATGCCGCAAACCATCGCCGCTGAAATTGCCAAAGTAAATGGAGTCGACCTCTATGATTACCGTTCTTCCGGCGGCCATACACTGAAGAAAGCATTTGAAAAAATTGCCGAATGGACCTTGCATCCGGAAACGTTCCCCTATTGGGATGGGGAACCCGATGAATTGAGGGGAGTCAATTACTTCAGTTATTTTGAAATACTCAATACGCACTGGCCGAAAGAATCCGCCGAAACATTATTGAAACGGGATCGCCCTTTAACCGCCCGGCATTGCACGCCGGTTTTGACATTCACGCACGGGAATTGAATTTTGCAGAATTGCTTTTGGCGCATTTATTGCTTAAATCTGATGTTGAGAAAAGGTAAAAACCTGTAAATATTCGATTTTTGCTTGACATTGGAGTTGAACCGTTATATTCTCTTTATTGTTTTATGTGAAATTACTATTGTCTAATGCACTGAAATAATTGTGCTTAGGCTTTGAAATCTACATTTTTTATAATCACGACGAGGATATTGCACGGATTGCCTACTTTCTAAACAAGACTCTGCAAGATAAAATAGAAGTGTATTATTTTGGAGGAATAAAATGGAGAAACTGGCGGCGCTACATCCTGGTACTGAACAATGGAATAAGGTATTAGAATCAGATTTTCCAAAAATTGAAATAACTGAAGAAACAAAGCATGTGACTCGCGAAAATTCAGTTCGTTTTCGCGGAAGTATGAGACTTTCGACAGGGAAATTTTTCACTGATCAGGAATATGAGGAATATCATGAACGAATACTAAATACTTCTCTACCTTAATTTGTGTTGATTTGAGTCTCTTGTTTTCTGATATCTTAGAGGAGAGTTATGCAAAACGAAGAAATACTATGGAAAAAAATTGTTACACTTCATTTGCACCTCAAAGAAATTATCCTCATCGCAGAAGAATTTAGTCTTAACTACCAAACATTTCTTCAACCCTTTCTAGAACAAAGGAACGCTTTTGACCATTTTATGAGGGTAAAAGCAGCTCAACTTGGGCTTTCTGAAAATACAGGAAATGAAGAGTATGTAAAGGATAATTATGATAAAATGATCGGGCACTTATATCGGGCTTTTTTCGATGCTGCCGATTGGTTGAGTGTTTCAATTAGAGAACGAATCATTGAGAATCTTGATGGTTTTACGAATGATAGTATAAATTCGTGCATTCCTGAATATTATGGAAATATAAATCTTGAAATAGATCAAATTTCAAAAGAAATAGCAGGTCTGAGAAAAAATAAAGATATTGGGAAAAAAGATAACGCTCAACTATTATCTGAGGTTGAAAAGTACAGAGATTCAGTTTTGACGTTGTTTGATCATTTAAAAATGATTCAAAGTTGCCTGCCTTCATTGTTTGAATACAAAGAAAAAGAAGCAAATGAATTGAAGAAAGAACGAAGATTTACAATAATAAGTTTAATAGTCACTGCTTTTTTAGGAGCAATTATTGGTAGTATTTTAACATATTGTTTTTCCCTGTTAGCATAAGATTCAGTCTGCAATTTTAGTGGATTCGTTCGAAGAATCGGTAAAAATTGTTTTCAGAATAAACAGAATTCTTTGCCTGAAAGGACAATGGGTATCCAGCGCTTCATGAATTCTATACTGTTTAAATTTTTTGTTGGCTTTCGTTCGTTCTTAATTCTATGCTGTATGTTGTATGGCTCTTCAATATCATTCAGCGAACAAATGATCTCGTTTCTCAAGCAAGAACATTCCATTGAGATTCGGATCGAAAATCAAAAGTTCGCCAAATACGTTTTCCAAGATCCAAACATCTCTCGCCCTTATTTTTGCGACATCCACACACAAGGCGGCATCCAAGTTACCCGCAATCATCCACCGATTGCGGGAGTCGATCCGGACGATCATGCAACCTATCACCCCGGCCTTTGGCTCACCTTCGGCGATATCAACGGATATGACTTCTGGCGGAATAAAGCCGTGACCAAACATATCCGATTCGTAAAGGAACCGGAAAGCGCAAAGGAAACAGCAACCTTTTCCGTCTTGAATCATTATCTCTCCCAGGATGAAACCACGTTCGTTTGTCAAGAGATATGCCATTATTCCATCATGGCCCATCCTTCCGGCACATACATTCTATCCCGCTCCATTTTTTCATCACCGGAAAAATCTTTCACCTTCGGCGATCAGGAAGAAATGGGATTGGGTGTTCGGGTGGCCACCCCCATCAGCGTGAAAAAAGGCGGAACCATCCTCAACAGCAACGGACAGAAAAACGAAGATGAAGTTTGGGGAAAGCAAGCGGTTTGGTGCGATTATCATGGCGAGATCGATGGACACATTGCGGGAATCCTTTTGATGCCATCCTCCGATAATTTCCGCAAATCCTGGTTCCACGCCCGTGACTACGGTTTGTTGCTCGCCAATCCCTTCGGCCGCAACGCCTTTACAAAAAAGGAAAAAAGCAAAGTCGAAGTTCCCGCCGGACAAGAATTTACCTTAGAGTTTGGAGTGTTCATTTACAGCACCAGTGTGGATCAACCTCTTGATCGTGATCAAATCTATAACTCCTTTTATAGGTAAATAGGCTAAAGGCTGAAGACTGAAGGAGAGGATGAAGGGGATCAGGTTATAGGTAGGAGGGGAGGGTATAACTTTTCAATCATGCGTGATCATACTAAACTTCGGGCGTTTACACTTGCTGATGAGTTAGTTGTGTTGGTATATCAAATTACTGCTCGTTTTCCGAAAGAAGAATTGTATGGGCTAACCTCTCAAATGCGCCGTGCAGCTGTTTCGATTCCTTCGAACATTGTCGAGGGTTGCGCACGGGATACTCAGGCAGATTACATTCGTTTTCTTTATATAGCCTTCGGTTCATTAAGAGAATTGCATTATCAGTTGGATTTATCGAAACGTTTAGGATTCCTGAGTAATCAAGATTCAAAAATGATTGAACCCAAAATTACAGAAACGGAAAAAGTTCTAAACGGCCTAATCCGAGCATTAAGAGATAGATGATATACTTAAGCCTTCAACCTACCCCCCTAAACCTTCAGCCTTCAGCCTAACCCCCCCCTAAATCTCCGTTCCGCCTCGCGGATATAATCAATTTCTGCCGGATTCTGCCCCAACAACTTCGCTCCAAACGCATCGATAGCCACTTGATCAGTCCCGGCTGCAACGAGATCTTTCCGTTCCACATCCGCAAGATTCCCGCCGAACGGCCCGTTTCTTTTCAGCATTCGGATACCGTCGAGGACGATCAGGTCCGGCTTGAAAAACTGAGCGAGATCGGGAAGGCAGTGGGTGAAATCTGCATGAAAGCGGTTACGCTGCCCGCCAATGAGGCCCATCAATCCTTTGATGCTCATTGAAACTTTCGCATGGGGGTGATGTTTGACCGTTGCCAGGTTGATGAGAGTATCCACTTCGAGGACGTCCGAATAGACTTCCCACTCTTTGAGCATCTTCCCGTTGATCGCTTTCTTTTTGAATTTTTCCGGTTTCATCAAAAACACCTTTCCCCCGGCTTTTTCGGCCACTGGCGGAATCCCGCTCTGACGGAAGGACTGATCGGCTCTACCGCTGGGATGATTGCTCACCAGCACTTCCTTCGCTCCCGCTTCATAACAAAGTGTGATGACCGCCGCGACGACATCCGGATTGTTGTTGGCGGCCTGTTCCGGCACGCGCGGAAAACAGATATTCGGCCGAACCCACACTACATCCCCCTTCGACACAAAGCGGGACATCCCCCCAAGTTCTTTGATTGCCTTCCGCACCAGCCATTCCGCCTCCTCCCGAATCCCATCCGGCTCTTCCGGAGAATAGTCATATTTCGCAACAGCCATCGAGGATTGACTGACAGCATCACTCTCCGCAGCATGCGCAAGCCGATCCACAGAAAGCACCCCCGCCGCCGCAAGAGTTTTCAAAAACGACCGACGGTTGTTATCATTCATCATTTCAAGACTCCGGCAATCGTGCGAACGGTGATGCGTGTCCCTTCGATGATGGGAGCCGCACCGGCGATTCCCGGATGGGATGTGATATGCGGATAACGGATTGCCTTGGCTTTCAGGATCATCATTCTTCAATCCTATTCTTCATTTCAAATAATTATCCCTTATAATGCCATCAACCTGATGTCAAGATAAGGGAAGATAGGGATCAAGATCCCTGCCGAGGTGATCGAATATGAAAACATTTGACTGCGTCGAAATGAAACGAAAAGCCGCTTTGCGGATTCATGAACAGTTAAAGGGCAAAAGCCGGGAAGAAAAGATCGCTTATTGGCAAAAACGGCATCAAGAAATTCAAAAAGAATGTGAGGAAATGAAGAATTCCCCAAAAACGGAATGAAGTACTTTCTTACCCATACCCATTCTTGCTCATCCCATTGAGTGGAGGATGAAATCTCATCCAACAAATGGTCATCCCCCGCTTCTGCCATCTGCCGGAATGCATTTTCCCATAACGGCCTAATTGGCGCGGCTTCCTTCGACTGCTTCACCGCCTCGATACCCATCAGCCCGTTTGCAATCCCCGGTGTTATACTATACTTCGGTTCAAAAGACATGGCGGCCCCGTAGATTCCCGGAACTATTCGATGCCGTTACATCAACATAGATAGGAGGCAAGTCTCATATGGATGAACAAAAAATGTACGACGTGCTCATCGTCGGTGCCGGCCCCATCGGCTTGGCGTGCGCGATCGAGGCGCAACGCCGCAACCTCAATTATGTCGTCATCGAAAAGGGCTGCATCGTCAATTCGATTTATCATTATCCCGTGCTCATGCGTTTCTTTTCCACTCCCGACCTGCTCGAAATCGGCGATGTGCCGTTTATCACTCATGGCGAAAAGTCGACGCGTGCGGAAACGATGGAATATTACCGGCGGGTGGCGGACAGCAGGGAACTCAATGTTCATCTATACGAAGAAGTGTTGAACATTACCGGCGACAAAGGCAACTTCGAAGTCTTGACGCAAAAAGACCGCTATCGGGCGGCGAAAGTGATTGTCGCCATCGGTTATTTTGATGAACCGCGTTTACTGGGTGTGCCGGGAGAAGAATTACACAAAGTCACGCACTACTACCGCGAGCCGCATCCTTACGCCGGGCAAAAACTCCTAATTATCGGCAGCGGAAATTCCGCCGTAGAAGCGGCGCTGGAATGCTACCGGCATGACGCACAGGTGACGATGGCGATTCGCAGCAGCGATTTTCACGAAGGGATCAAGTATTGGATTCGGCCGGATATCGACAACCGCATCAAAAAAGGCGAAATCACCGCCTATTTCAACACGAAAGTCGCCGAGATCAATCCGCATTCCGTTGTCCTCTCCACTCCCGAACATCCCGCCTTCGAAATCGAAAACGATTTCGTCCTCGCCCTGACGGGATATAAGCCCGATTACGGTTTCCTCGATAAAATCGGGATCATGATCGGAGACGATGAATACCGAACCCCCGAACACGATCCCCACACCTATGAATCGAACCGAAAAGGAATTTACCTAGCTGGTGTCGTGGTTGGGGGGCTGAATACGAAAAAATGGTTTATCGAAAACAGCAGGCAGCACGCGCTGGATGTTTTTGATGATTTTGTTAAAAGTTAATCGTTTGATTCAAGTTTCTCAAGTTGTTGGATTGTGAGAATTTCTATCTTTTTGATAAAGTTATCGGCTTTTTGCAATAGTTCTTCAACCAATTCTGCATCCAATTGATTGAGATCAGAATAATCTCCCTTTGATCGTAAATCAAATGCTTTTCGATAGACTTCCCCCGTTTGGGATTCGATTATCCCTGTGTGAATATATGTTTTGTTGAACCAACCTAACAAACTGGTATGCTTCGAAGTTGTAAAATCATTGGCTTGTGCCAATGCGCTGACTGCATAGAACATGGAGTAATAAATGCGGTTTGCTGTACCAGCTAAGTAGTTTTTATGGAAAAGTGTATTTGCTTCTTCCAAAGTTTCTCGAGCGCGATTCAAACGGTTTTCACAGATATACCTATTATGTTCGAGATTCATATTGGTATTCCTTCAGCATTTACTTGTTCGACCAAAGGCATCGATCCCAAAACTGTATTTTGGAGTTCGTCTTCGGAAAATACCTTTACATCCAAGATGACGTCATATTCCAATTCGATTTTAAAAAAAATATCGAAGATTTCATCCTCTATTTTGCGATCAACATTACCCTTCAACGTCACAAACACGTCGATGTCCGACTCGCTGGTATTTTCCCCCCGGGCATAGGAACCAAATACCAGAAACCGCGCAAGGCGGTCTCCGTAGCGTTCTTGTAATTGTCGTTTGAATTCCAATACTGCAGGATGCATCGTGAATCCGCTCCACAGCAACGCATGATCAAAATATACATTGTGAAGGTGCATGCGTTGTAAGATGCGGGCAAGATGCCCGCGCTCCAATCAATTATACACGAAAACGCCCATTGAAGCGATACAAAATCAAATCTCCCCCAACACCCAACACCCAAACTTACCGTTTCTTCGGTTTGTAACAGCGCATGAACAATGTCTTATAAACCGATTCCACCTGCTTGAAACTGTTATATTCCCGCGCATAGTTCGCTGCCCTTTGGCTGTAGCTTTTCCATTGCCGGTCGAAGCTCAGCAGGTCGTTGACGGACTGTGCCAGGCGCACTTCCGAGCCTCGCGCGCACACGCCGATTTGTTCGCGTTCGAGTATCCCGTCCGGATCGACATTGAGCGACGCGACCGGCACGCCGGCGGCCAGCGCTTGTGTGAACGAATAGGGGAATCCCTCGAAACGTGAAGTGTTGACCAGCAGTTTCGCTTTTTCAAAAAAAGCCGGCATCTCTTGATAGGGAACCGAATTCTCGAAACCGAGGTTGCTGACATCGCGGGTTTTTTCTACCAGCCGTTCGAGATAGGCGTGATCCTGCGGCATGGCGATCATGGTGAAATTCTGGCTCGGTAGGGTTAGCGCCAACCGCAGAAACAATTCCGGCTGTTTCCATTCAGTGATTCGCCCCACCCAAATGATGTCATCACGGGGAGTGCTGATCGGTGGAAACAGGGACACTGCGTTGGGGATGACTTCCGCTTTGATCTTTTCGGTCCGTTGCAGCAAGTTCCGCTGCGTTTCCGTTTGGCAGATTACATACCGGGCGTGGTGCAGCGCCCATTTGAATTTCTCACCCTCTTCCCCACCGCCATGAATGAAACTGCCATCACAATCCCGCTGGTGGCTGACGCGATAGACGAACGACCTCTTTTTCTTCACACAGAATTCCGCCACCTCTTTCGTCTGCCCGCTGGCCCCGCACATGATATATGTCTGTGCATCGATTTTTTGCAAGATTTTTGAAAGAGATCCGGCTGAGGGAATAAAGCGTTTGAATATCGATTTCGAAGCCTCGAAATCCGCGCGGTAAACGAGCACTCCCGCGTAGTATTCCACTTCCTGCTGCTCATAGTTGCCGGTTACCACGCTGACTTCGACATCCTCGAATTGGCCGAAATAGCGGGCCAACTCGAACAGTTGCGCTTCCGCCCCCCCATACGGAACCCGGATCAATGGATTGTAGAGCGGATAGATATTGGGGGAAACAAAACAGATTTTCAGATGAATAGTCTCAGGCATCGGTTCCCCTCACCCGTAACGCCGCCGTCCCGGCGGCAAGTCAATTTCATTTCCCTAATTATCTCCAACAACCTACCAATAGCAATACCCATCCTAAAAACCTTCAACCTGTCTCCCCTCCCCCAAAAGTCTTCAGCCTTCAGTCTAAAATCCTCATTCCTCATTCGGTTTCCCTGGCCCCAGTTCCGGCAGCCGTTTCTCTTGCATGAGTTCCGAAAGGGGCGAGGGATAAACAGCGGGGTTGAATGATTCCATCAGAATACACCTTTTTCGCAAATTGTTTCTATTCCTATTCTAATGTACATGTCCTGATAACCAAGCGGCCGGATTACTTCATGCAAAATAGGAACAAAAAGAGATCAATATTTTATCTGATTAAATAGGTTAAGTTTATCAGTTTAGTCAATATTAGGATTTAAATAAAAATAGATTATATATGTATGTACTTATAGACAATCAGATATTCGAAGGTTAGTATTCTGAGGAATTGCTGATAGGTATAGTTGAACGATGCAATGAAAAATGGGAATCATGCGCATCAATTCATAACCTAACAATTGAAGCAATATTTCCTCAAGAAGAATCCTGAGATGATACCGATTCTTCGGGCGCGTTTGTGTGCTTTGAGAAAACATTGAGAATGATAACTTTTTATACGGAGAGATTCAAGATGGAATGGTTGAAAAGAAGTGGTTTTTGTTTGAATGGTATCGCATTTGTTATGGCTTTGGGAATTGTGTTGATCGCATCGGAAAGTTTTGCTGAAGATCATGCGTTTCAAAATCGAACCGATTTAACGATAGAGGATCTTCCTAAAAGTTTGGCGGATGTGGTGAAAGCCTCACTTGAAGAGGATTCATATGAAACCGTCTGGCAAACGAATGACGGTTCTTCTGCTCTCGCCGGTCACAGTGGCGGGTATATGGCTCCCAATCGCGAACAGGATTACCGCACCTTTTTCACGCCGGAAGGGATCACCCTTCGGCAGCGAATTCGAAAAGAACATGATTGGCACTGCGGGATACATTTGATTGGTTATGGGTATGAAGGTTCGATGCAACCGGTCAAAGAAGTCAAACCTATCACCCATGGTAACCGTGTCGAGTATCCACGCGACGCTGTTTTGACAGAATGGTATATCAACCGTCCAACCGGTTTGGAGCAGGGATTCACGTTGCTATCACCACCAGAAAGAAGTGCTGATGAAAGCGGAAAACTGGTATTCGAATTTGCTGTCAGTGGTGAATTGAATCCGGAGTGTTTGAACGATGGAAAAAGTATCTCTTTTGTCAAGAATGATGGTCAAAGTGTTCTTTCCTATTCTAAATTATATGCCTTCGATGCAAATGATGATGAAATACCGGCAACGATGATTTTGCGCGATGGGAAATTGCTTTTGGAAATTGAGGATGAACGGGCTGTTTATCCAATAACGATTGATCCGGTTGTGCAATCGGAAACGAAATTGGTAGCCGGTGTGAATGATGATTATAACACGATGATCAACAACACTTCGTATTCGGAAGATTATGGGAATTCTGTTTCGATATCTGGTGATACGGTTGTTGTCGGAAATCCGCAGGATGATGATGGGGGGGATGATAATGGTTCGGCTTATGTATACATTAAAGTTGGAATGGGTTGGGTACAGCAGGCCAAGTTATTAGCAAGTCAACCCTATGATGGTGGGATGTTTGGAGTGGATGTTGCCATATCCGGTGATACGATCGTTATAGGTGCGAAATATAGTTATGGCCATACCGATCCCGAAACAGGGCGATGGAATGACGGTTTGGTATATGTTTTTGAGCGGAGTGGAACGGAATGGAGTGAGCAAGCAATATTAATGGAAGAAGAATATTCTTTTGGTACTTCCGTATCCATTTCCGGTGATACGATAGCAGTGGGTGTGAATCCTTCATCTTATACAGAAGAGGAAAATTGGCCGGATGACTCATTACCTCCTGGTTCCGCTTATGTATATGTGAGAAATGGAAATAATTGGAATAAACAAGCAACTTTTACTACAACTGCTAGTCCAATCAGAGATCTTTATGCAATGGATGTCTCTATTGCAGGAAATACACTTGTTGTTGGTGCACCTTCGGATGATGAAAACATTGATGATGGGGGAGCGGCTTATGTTTATACTCGAAGCGGAGAGAGTTGGAGTCAACAAACGAAACTTATTCCGGCAGATCCGACTGAAGGAAAAGATTTCGGATGTTCCGTCTCCGTTTGTGACGACACAATTGTCGTTGGCGCTTTTCATGATGAAATTGGGCAGAATTTCACCGGTTCGGTGTATGTTTTCACTCGGTCGGGGGAAATGTGGTCTCAGCAAGACAAAGTAACGACGACCAATGCAAATCAAAATGTTCGTTTTGGACATTCGGTCGCTGTTTCCGGCGATACGGTACTCGTTGGAGCTGTTTGTGAAGAACATATTACACCGTATACAGTCGGTTCAGCCTACGTGTTTACTCGAAATGGAAATACCTGGACATTGCAACAGCAATTATCAGATTTCCAAACTTCCGGTGGAAGCAGCTCTTTCTTTGGGCATTGCGTGGCTGTGGATGGTGATCAGGCCGTTGTCGCAAAAAAAGTCTCAGCGGTTGGTGTTTTTGAACGTAATGGAAGTTCCTGGAAACAAATGGACACATTGATCGACGGAGGGCATTATGAATCAAACAGAGGACGAGTCTCTTTATCCGGAAATACGTTGGCTATTGGAGCCGGTTATGATGGGGCCGACCAATATTCTGGTGCTGTTTATATTTATGTGAAAGAGGGAAATCAATGGAACTTACAAAGTATTTTGCAACCGAGTGATGCACAACAGAACGCTCATTTTGGGTATTCCGTCTCACTTGATGGGGATACACTTTTGGTGAGTTCGCTGGATAGCGGCTATTCTTACCTGGAGAGTTATACAGGAGCTGCATATATTTTTGTACGCAATAATGGTGTGTGGACACAACAAACGAAACTCGGAAGTGGAAACGGAGGATATGGATATTCCATTTCTCTTTCGGGTGATACGGCAGTTGTGGGTCAACCTTATTCTAATAATCAAAAGGGTTGCGTCTACGTCTATTCTAGAAATGGGAGCAGTTGGAGTCAGCAAGCAGAATTAACGCCCAGTTCAGGAATATATGGGCGTGTAGGAAAAAAGGTTGCTCTTTCCGGTAATACCTTGGCGGTGAATGGATGTTATATTTTTGAACGATCCGGAAATTCGTGGTCTCAACAGGTCAGAATCTCCGAGATCAATTATAGTAATATTGCAATGTCTGGAGATATCCTTGTAGGATTGGTCGAAGATGTATTTTATCTTTATGAACGGAATGGAAATGATTGGATACAACAAAGTGCATTGATCGATACAAATGATGAACCGGAATATCTTGGTTCGTGCGATATCTCCATTTCAGGGGATGCCTTACTTATCGGTGCACCTTATAACGACGATGCGGCTACTAATGCCGGATCAGTATATTTATTTGCCAATAGCGGAAACGGTTGGTCGCTTGTGGAAAAATTCACAGCGAGTGACACAACTACAAATCCTACAGGTGGACCTTTAAGTTTTGGTGTTCATGTTTCTCTTCTCGGGGAAACTGCTGCAATTGCAAGCAATGCCGGGACTTATGTTTATGAACTGGATATCCCAGTTCCTCCTACTCCAACTCCGACAAATACTCATACTCCCACACAAACGCACACTCCAACAAAAACTTTTACTCCTGCACCGCCAACCAATACGGCACCTCCAAGTAATACACCCACAAATACAAATACGCCGACAGTCACGAACACACCGACACTCACCCCAACTCCCTCGAACACCCCGACGATTACCCCCACTCCATATG
The DNA here is from genome assembly GCA_964412555.1 of uncultured bacterium. Classification (GTDB taxonomy): domain Bacteria; phylum Hinthialibacterota; class Hinthialibacteria; order Hinthialibacterales; family Hinthialibacteraceae; genus CAYPPG01. The sequence goes on along the minus strand of CAYPPG010000001.1, from coordinate 86,407 downwards.
CAGGTGAAGAAATCACCGTGCAACTTAACAATCTCCCCACAAACGCCAAGCCATTACAGTTGGTCTGGTTACCCCCGGGCACCTTCACCATGGGCAGCCCAAACAGTGAAGAGGGCCGGACAGAGTATGAAGGGCCGCAGCACGACGTCACGATAACCAATGGCTTTTATTTTGGAAAATATGAAATCACCCAGGCGCAGTGGAATGCCTTGATGGGGTACAAGACGGAACAGAACGTGGGGGATGATCATCCCGCAAACCGCATCCCATGGTCGGAATGCGAGTTGTTCCTCCAAAAACTAAATGAACTTGGACAGGGATTCTTCCGGCTGCCGACCGAGGCGGAATGGGAGTACGCCTGCCGGGCGGATACATCGACTCGGTATTCCTGGGGGGATGATCCGAATAATACAGAGATTGCAAATTATGCGTGGTATAGAGACAATTCGGACTTCACAATTCATGAAGTCGGAACGAAACTGCCCAATCCCTGGGGACTTTTCGATCTATCCGGCAACGTGTGGGAAATGTGCTCCGATTGGTTTGCGCCCTATACTGCCAATGCCGAGGTTGATCCGCAAAACAGCGGTTCTGATACTTATCGTATATCTCGCGGAGGCTCGTATTCCAACGAAGCCGCAATGTGCCGCTCTGCCTTTCGGAATACCTCGAATTTGGTGGGTACTGCCTATACAGGTATTCGCATTGTAAAGGACGTGAATCCTCAACCAACGTCCACGCCGACCACAACCCCAACGAACACCAACTCGCCGACAGCGACGAATACCTTAACGCCGACAGCGACATTCAGTCCCTTCCCCACAGGAGTGGATACTCCCACCCCCGCTCCGTCTCCTACGGCAACCTCGACCGTTCCTCCGACGGATACACCAACGCCGGTGCCTGTCTATACTGACACGCCTTCGCCGACTTCGACAGAAGTACCTACTGCAACGCCTAGCCCGACAACAACACCGACAAACACACCGCAGGCGACCAACACACCGCGGCCGGGCAACCATGCCCCGCAGATCAAAGTGAATCCGCGGGATACCTTCACGGTGCAGATGGGCGAGAGGGTGCAGATGTCCGTCATGGTCACGGATGAAGATGGGGACGCAGTTCAAATCACTCTTTCAGCGGACGCTCCGGCTCAATTGGAATCACCTGTCAATCTAGCGGGAACGTACTTTGCAAACGGCATCTTAGATACGGATGTGGAAGGAACATTCACATTTGAGTTAATCGCATACGATGGAAGCGACGCCACGCGGCATGAGGTAAAACTTACAGTATTGGGAGCTCCGACAAGTACTCCGATCCCGATAGACTCGCCTACACCGCGAAATACGCCACGCCCCGGCAATCATCCTCCGAAAATTAACATTGAGCCGGTGGGACCGTATACGCTTCTTGTCGGAGAACGCAAGGCGCTTTCCGTGTTTATTATTGATGCAGATGAAGATGAGGTTCAAGTGACGTATTCGGAAGGAGCGCCCGCAGAGGAAAAACTCAAGTCACGAATGGGGAATACGACTTTTGTGGATTTGTTATTGGATACTTCTTCCCCCGGTGAATACACCTTTACGGTCACGGCGGATGACGGCAGTCATATAGACCAGGCCGAAATCCACTTTGCCGTGTATACGGAATACCCGACTGAAACCCCGGTACCGGTATCAACTCCGACAGCGGAGCCGGTGAACACGGATACTCCTGTGCCGACCGAAACGGAACTGCCTACTGCGATTCCGACAAATACCTTAGTGCCAGCTGAAACCGACACCCCGGTTGCCATAGCGACTTTGACTGTCGTGCCGACATTCACACTGGAACCGGTGATTACCGAAATTCCCACCCACACACCGTCACCCACCGCGACGGCAACCAACACGTTGACGCCGACACCGGGCGAAACAAGTACACCGACATTCACATCCACGCCTTCACCAACTTCAAGTCACACTCCGACTCCGCCCCCCACAGCGACACCCGGACCGACGACTCCGCCGGATACGGTTATCGTGACGGATGCCCCGGATACGTTTGAGGATCTGAGCGGCTTGAAAGATTACGATGCGGACGACCAGCGGGCATTGGTGATTCGCTGGAATGTGACTCTTCCGGATATCGAAGATTATCACGTGTATGTGCTGGTCGATTCCCAGTTGCCTTACAAATACCTCACCCGAACGAGAAGCGGAAATGTTACTCATCTTATATGGAAAGCGAATGCTGGAAACGTCATGGGTGAATTCAGTGATGGCCCGCAATTCGGCCATACCTACGAATTCATTGTCTTTGCCATTCGGGATCAGCGCGTCGCCGGACGCTTCGCCAACAAGGGCGCGGTCGAATTTCTCTCGGAAGATATGCAGCCGGTGGAAACTCCGACAATCCTCGTACCGGACATCACCAATACGCCGACTCCCTCACCAACAGTAACGCCGACTCTTCCGCCGAACTCGTTCTTTGTGGCAGATTCACTCGCCACCTATACTGATCTGAGCGGCGGGGAAGACATCGATCCGCCGGCCAAACAGGAACTTGTTCTGCGCTGGAGTTTCGATTTCATAGACGATGTTCGCGAGTATCATATCTATATGAAAGCCGATGATTCTCCCCTGTTTATCTTCTTGGGACGCGTCGGAAATGCGGAAACCAATCACTTCGTCTGGCGGGAAGGCGCGGATTCTCTCGGCATCGATAAAAGCGGTCCGCAAGACGGGAGAGCGTACCGGTTTAAACTATACGCCATTTCGAAGAGCGGCAATCCACGCTTCTATGGCCCGTTCGAAACCGGTCCGGTGAATTATCACATTGGAGAAATTGAGATCACACCTACACCGCATGGAACGATGCAGCCGGCCGATACACCGACTCCTACGCCGACCCCACGGACTGCGAGTCCCGTCATCATAACCGACAACGCCCAAAGCACGGACGATCTTACCGGCGGCCAGGATCACGACTCAAACCGCAACCGCGCCTTGGCCGTTCGCTGGGACCTGGAACGTGCAAACGCCGATCCGCTGAATGTGTCGGATGTGCACGTCTATGTCCGTGTGGATCAATCGCAACAGTGGAATTTCTTAGGACGGACCAATGACGGTATGCAGACTTCGTTCGTATGGCGTCCTGGTGCATCCAACATCAGCATGCTGTTCCGCAGCGGCCCACAATTCGGCCATTCCTATCAATTCAGAATCTATCCGATCAAGAAGACCGGAACACCGAAGATCTACGGCCCTTACACCACAGCCGGATCGGTGCTCTATCTGCCCTACATCACTGTCACAGACAATCTGTTGACTCAGAAAGACTTAAGTAATGCGCAGGACTTCGACCCGGCGGACGATACCGACCTTGTTATTCGCTGGACCTTCGATTCGGATGATGTGGATACCACCGACCTGCGTGAATTCCACATCTACACCTATCGGGACGGTGAATCCACACCGCGTTTTCTCGGAGCCGTTCGCGGCGCGAACCAATCGCATTTCGTCTGGAATGTGGACGCGGCAAATCTTGCAGCGGAATTCCTCGACGGCCCCCAAGTAAACCACACCTACCGCTTCCGCGTTTACCCGATTACATCAAGCGGCAACCCGCTCTTCTACGGCCCCTATGAAAACGCCGGCGCAGTGGAATTACTCCCGAGTCTGTAAGACACATTCGATGATGCGGGCCGGGACACTGGGAGCGCGGGCATCCTGCCCGCATTATTCACACTGGGAGCGCGGGCATCCTTGCCCGCATTATTCACAGTGTTTGTAAGATCAATTGATTATATTCATCTTTCGAAGGGCAGCCGCGCGCTGCCCTTTTTGTTGAAATGCTCGACTTTTTGGATATAGATTGCTATAACATCCTTAAAGACGGAGAAGGAGGAATATGATGCGCAACAGTATATTGACACTTATTATTTTTAATTTATTCGTACTATTACCGGGATTCGCTGTGGAACGAAACGCAGTGGATCTAACCGGACCGGATGGGATTGTCTATCCGAATTGGAAAGGTGTCGGTGTCGATGGCGGGATTCCGGATATTCCTGTGAAAGCGAAACTATCGGATTTCGGCGGGATTGTGAACGACGGAAAAGACGATGCCGAAGCAATAAAAAAGGCGTTTGCTCAACTGGGGAAAGACGGCGGAGGCGCAATCATGCTCGATGCGGGAAACTACCTGTTATCACGTCCCGTCGTATGCACTCATGACAATGTTGTCCTGCGTGGATCGGGTAAGGAGAAAACGAAAATCATCTTCGATTATGCGCTTCCCGAAAAGGGTGTCGTCTTTTTTCAACCGGCTCCGAATGACACAATTCATCTCGATAGTTGGATCGAGATTCACGCCGATCCGCATGGTCTCAACTCGCTAGCCATTTTCGTAAATGACCGGCGAGCGGCGGGGCGGGAAAAGCATCAGCATTGGGGTGGAACGTTTTCTATCAATTGTAGAGGATCGTCGGTGCTGCGGTTGGGAAAAGCGGGTAAGCAGAAGCTGCGTGCCGTGGCGAAATTCGATGACGGAACGGTTGCCGATGTGGAAATACCTGTGATATTTTCACCGGATGAACAACCCGCACAGCTATGCCGGATTCCGCGATACCTCGGTGCAATTACTTTTGCTGGAGAACGGCCTTCGGAACGCAAACACTTGTTGGCTGCCGATGCAGAACGAGGCGATACTCGCTTGCAATTGCAGAATGCTGGAGATTTGAAAAAAGGCGATATCATTATTCTTGAAGCGCCGAAAACAGAACGCTGGGACAGGGAAGTGAATAATGCGTGCGAGTGGGGGACCTATCGCCGGAATGAATACCGCATAACTGCCGTGCAGGGCAATACGATCTCGATCCATGAACCGCTGCGGATTCCTTTTCCCGCCATTGATAAGAGTTATGTGCAACGGTATCAGCCGATTCAACGATGTGGGGTGGAAAATCTATTTCTCGAACAGACTAAAGAATTATGGACGGGTGGGATCATTTTTAGTGGCGCATGGAATTGTTGGGTCAAAGGTGTGCATGTACAGAAAGCAGGACGATGGCCAGCGTATCCAAGTCCGGCAAAGCATTGTGAAATACGCGATTCTTCCTTTGACGACGCCTGGTATCATGGCGGCGGTGGTACGGCTTATGTCGGTTTCGAGATGGCGTTTGACTGTTTGATGGATAACGTCTCCACAAATCGCATGCGGCACGCTCCCTGCGTTCAATGGGCGGCTGCCGGAAACGTGATCCGCAACAGCACGTTCATACAAAGCGACGGTCAGTGGCATTCGGGTTGGACGCATGAGAATCTGTTCGAAAACTGCATCCTCGACGCAAAACAAGGAACCGGATCCTATGGGCACGGTTTTTGGGCGTCCCCGCCCGAAGACAAAGCCCACGGACCAAACGGGCCGCGCAATGTCGTATGGGGTTGCGATGTTGTTGCTCCCAAAGCCGGTGTTTGGATGGGCGGGATGAATTCCGGCTGGCTGATCCTCTATAACCGAATCCATTGTGGAGCCGGACCGGCGATTTTCATGAAGACCAACAGCGACGAACACATTATCGCGAATAATGTTTTTATTCTCGATGACAATAACGCTGCTGCATTTGCTATTCGGACAGAAGACTGTGATGGCGTACAAATCAAAAATAACGAGATTTACAGTACACAAAATCATTCCATCGCGGGAAATGGTAAACCCGAAGTGTATCAAGACAACCGTTTTTTCCCCGACTATGAAGAAAAACCTGCACCCCCTGCCAAGCCGGTCGAGAGTATCTATGAATGGCAACAGTAACGCCGCCGTCCCGGAGGCATTTTGTGGTGCAGACCTCTGGTCTGCAAAATACCTGTGCAGACCAGAGGTCTGCACCACAATATTTATACGAAATTTACCAGTATGAATGATAACAAATCAAATCGCGAGATTTATTGGTTCAGACAGATCCATGAGAAAAAAACGAAAATACGCAGAGCCATGCTGCGTTGGTTCACAAAGCATGCGCGCGATCTACCGTGGCGGCGCAGCCGTGATCCCTATCCCGTGTGGTTGTCGGAAATCATGCTGCAGCAAACACGGGTGGAGACGGCCATTCCCTATTTTGAACGGTTTATGACAGAGTTCCCCACGATTGAGTCGCTGGCGCAAGCCAAGGAAGACCGTGTGCTGAAACTGTGGGAAGGATTGGGATATTACAGCCGCGCGCGCAATTTGCATCTAGCTGCCAAGGTGATTGTCAAGGAATATGGTGGTCAGTTTCCGAAAGCGAGCCGTGAACTTTCTGCAATACCAGGAATTGGCCGCTATACCGCCGGCGCGATTGCCAGTATTGCGTTCGGAGAACAAACACCTGTTCTGGATGGAAATGTCAAACGAGTATTTTCCCGACTTTTCCGAATCGAAGAATGCATCGATGAGGGGCCGGTCATTCAGCAGTTATGGGAATTGGCAGAATTATTGGTACCGAGAGAAAGACCAGGCGATTTCAACCAAGCGTTGATGGAGTTGGGCGCACGTATCTGTATACCCAGAAATCCCGACTGCCCCCAATGCCCGGTCAAAGCGGTTTGTAAAGCATTTGCACAGGATGTTCAAAAAACACTGCCCATTCGCCGACAGCGAAAAGCGGTTCCTCATCACCATATTGTCGCTGCGGCGATTCGTAAGAACGGGCGGTATTTACTCGGGAAACGGCCACCCAAAAGTATGCTGGGCGGATTGTGGGAATTCCCCGGCGGTAAAGTCGAAAATGGGGAAACGCATGAAGATGCTCTGAAGCGGGAATTACAGGAAGAATTGGAAATAGACATTGAAGTAGGGGATAATGTGATCTCCGTCAATCACGCCTATTCCCATTTTTCAATTACGCTGCATGTGTATCGATGTGAACACATCGCCGGCAAACCGCAGAAGCATTATCATACCGAATTGAAATGGGTACCGCGATCACAATTCGAACGATATGCAATGCCGGCGGCGGATTTGAAGTTCTTGCATTTGTTATAAACCAGAATTTCTTTCGCCCTTTCAGGGCTGGGTATACATCAAAGATCATCTACTACCAGGGCGTTGCCCTGGGCTATCATGTTTCACCCCTTCAGGGTGAAGGTGTCAATTTCTGACATACACTTCATAAATATATGTCAGTTTTACCGCATTGTCTTTGCCGGGTTTGACTTGGATGTTCCAGGTGAGTTCGGAGCGGGGGTTGACCAAGCGGAGGCCGGTGGCCAGTTTGTTGATGTTCGGATCGCTGTCCGTTTCGAGTACTTCACCACTGACGGTTTTCGTGATTTTGACGGTGACCGGTTCTTTTTTGAAATTTGAAAGGGCGAGTTCTCCCTGCACTTTCACGAGGTCGAATGAATCGTGATAAAAGGTAGCCGCGTTTCGTCTGCGCTCGATTTCATTTTCTTTCTGTTCCGCCTTGATCGACAGCGCCTGGGTGATCTTCAGTTCGGACGAGGCTTGCGGCGGCGTGTATTGAATGGTGTCCTGCCCCAGAATTCGGTTGTCCTTCGTGGTCATGGCGGGAGCCGTGGTCCATGGATATTCCGTCGTATTGGTTAGTTTTAGCGAGTGCCAAACCACTTGCTGCTCTTCCAGCCGTTCCTGCCGGTAGCGGCTGCCGGCATCCACGGTATCCGGAATGTCCCAGGTGTAGAGATGTTCATACGGAATTTCCGAGGAAAATAAAGGATAGTATCCCCGTTCGCCTTTTTTCAAGGTCACATTCGGTAGTTGATAGAAATAGAGGTCTTCCGTGCTTTCCCCGCTTACCGGGATGTCGGGCATCGATGGTTCATAGGCCATGGCGGTATTGGAGAGCATCATCCGCTGGCTTAGCATATCCCGTTCCGGACGCTCCCTTCCTCTTTGGCCTCGAATTTGGTCGAGGAGTTGTTGGAGATTTGTAAGAGAGAACGCCGATGGGATGTTTTCATGTTCGATGTGCGGAAAACCGGCGATCAATTCCGTATGGGAATTTTCCAACGCGACGAGGTCATTGACGATAACTGCTTTGGCGAATAGAAGAGCCTTCTTATCCTTCGTGATATCAATCGTATAACTGGGAGACCAGGCAATCCCCTTTGCCAGATAGGAAATAATCAAAATCGGATTGGAATCGGAGGAACGATCTTGATTTGAGGCTGTATAGTGGCATTCGATCTGATTTTCCTGGGTATGGCGCACAATGGTATAAAAAGGATCGTCATCGGGAAAACGGATTTCCTGCACCCAGCTGATAGGAATAGCTTGCGTGCCCATATTGTTTTTGAGAATGAGTAGTTCGCCACGTTCCGGTGGTTTTGGAGGTGGAATAATATTTTTAGGCTGCATAGGGATGATCGGGGAATCGTGCCGCTTTGGGATATCGATGATTTCTGCCCGCTGCCATTGCTCCCGGATTTTGAGATCCAATACTCCACGCTTGATGTTCGCTTCCAGCACTTCCGCGATGTTTTGGGCCGCGACGATTTTTTTCGTTTGCGCCTGTGTCGCCTTGATATCGGTCAACCCGACATTCTTCGGCCACTGAAACCAAACGCTCCCCAACTGCGCATTCGGTAGAGGGCGGATGTGCAGGATACCACTATCTTTCGGTAATTGCACTTGCGCCCGCACCAGACCGATGCCGTTTTTGAACATGGAAACCTGAACAGCTTTACTATCCAAATCAAAGGTGGTCGGTTCGGAATCCGGCGTGCCGGCGGTAGGAAGGAGGAACGAAAAAGACATGATAAAGATCGGAATAAAGAATCGCATCGAGATTTCTCCTTTATGAGAATTTGTCTTTCTTCTTCCTATTATACGGATACCAGCCGCCGTTGTCATAAGCGGATTGTTCTTTTTACAATGATTTTACGAACTGCTTGGAGCGCGGGCATCCTGCCCGCATTTCCAAACATGCTGCCGGGATGGCGGTGTTACGGGTACCACGGGCAAGATGTCAGGTCTGCCCGTGCTTTGGAGCGTGAATCTGTAGGGGCGATTCGCGAATCGCCCCTACCCTCAGTACCCAGTAGAAAGGCAAGGGCATACTTCGCTTGTCCTTGGCACCCAGTAATAAAGCGAGAGTGGTTACCTTAGCCACCGTAGACCGGGATGGTAGAACCGCATTGTTCGACTGGATTGACTTTGGCGAATTCTTCCGGCGGGATGGAGGGACCCTGGGCGGAACAGTGTTGATCGAAAACCGTTTTCAAGGTTTGGGCGACCATGTTGTGATCCATCATTTCGATTTCCTGCCGCGGCATGACGTAGATCGGCTTTCCCTCTTTGAATAATGCGAAGCAGGGAGATGAAGGGGGGATATCGCTCATGTGTTCCCGTGCCCGACCGACCGCTTCACGGTCCATGCCGGCAAAGACAGTAACTAGTTGATCAGGAATTACATTATTCTGAAGCGCCTGCATGACGCCCGGTCTTGCACTTCCGGCAGCGCACCCGCAGACGGAATTGATGACGACAAGTGTGGTTCCCGGGGAATTTTGTATCGCCTGGTCGACCTCCTCCGGTTTGGTCAAGGAACGGAATCCGACGTGTACGAGTTCTTCCCACATGGGACGGACAGCTTCCGGATCATAATATGGCTGCATTGTTCTCTCCTATTCAAGGTTTATAAAGTTTACTGTTTGCAAAATAAATATTACTGATTTGGTCAACTTTATCAAGTAAAGATTTTTGATTTGAATATAGGGGAACAGGCAAAGAGAAGTAATGGATATGCACATGTTGAAATATGCGGGCAGGGATGGCCGCGCGCCGGTATTTTTTAAAGAGGGAGAATGTAATAATATATAACGCTGCTGGATGGGTAGTTCTTACGTAGATGGCAGGATGCCGGCGCTACAAATTATTCCCGATTCATGTTACATTCTTCTTGCTTTCAAGTCATTTCAAGTGAGTCTTGAAATTTAGAAATCAGATTTTACATCATTCATGGAAAGGCACGTACGATGGAATTTCTCGATTGGTTGATGATACTTGGATATTTTGCAATCCTCTTTGGTATTGCATGGTGGGTTATTTTAAAGGGAAAAGACACGGCGGATGATTATTTTCTGGCGGGGCGTAACCTTGGTTGGTTTATTGTTGGGGCGTCGATTTTTGCATCCAACATCGGTTCGGAGCATCTTGTGGGATTGGCGGGTTCCGGTTGTACGGATGGTGTCGCGATGGCGCATTATGAGCTGCACGCCTGGTGCCTATTGGTGCTGGGGTGGGTATTCGTTCCGTTTTATTCCCGCTCAAAAGTCTTTACCATGCCTGAGTTTTTGGAGAAACGTTTCAATGAAACGTCGCGCTGGATTCTATCTATCATTTCGTTGGTTGCGTATGTTTTGACGAAAATCGCAGTGGGGATTTTTGCCGGCGGGATTGTCTTCCGGACGCTGTTGCCGGGGCTTCGATTCGATGTGGGATTTATGGTGCTGGACAGTTTCTGGATTGGATCTTTTTTGGTCATCATCCTGACGGGAATTTATACGATTCTCGGCGGTTTGCGCGCTGTCGCTTATACGGAGGCGCTTCAGACCGTTATTCTCGTTTTCGGTTCGTTGTTGGTTACGATCTTTGGGTTGAAAGCATTGGGAGGATGGGGAGAACTGCGTGAAATTGCCGGTTCCGATATGTTCAACCTCTGGAAACCCCTTGTTCCGGATGGAATGGAAGGCACATGGGCGCCGGTGAAAGAAGAAGGGCGGATTGCGTGGTATTTCAATGGTAATTATCCCTGGCTGGGAATGCTGTTTTGTGCGCCGATCATTGGGTTGTGGTATTGGTGCACGGACCAGTATATCGTGCAGCGTGCTTTGGGTGCTCCGAATGAACAGCAGGCTCGGCGGGGCAGCATTTGTGCGGCATTTTTAAAATTGTTACCGGTATTTATTTTTATCATACCGGGGATCATCTGTTTCGCGTTGGCGGAGAGCGGTAAATCAGAGGTGCTTTACAATGCTCTTCATACGGCGGGGGAACTCGATTCCGAGAAATGCCAGGCGGCGTTTCCGTTGCTCGTGAAATACGCTTTGCCGGTGGGAGTGCGCGGGATTGTGGTTGCCGGATTGCTGGCGGCATTGATGAGTTCTCTGGCGGGGGTATTCAACGCGTCGTCAACCTTGTTCACCATGGACTTTTATTCGAAATTCCATCCGACTGCAACACAACATCAGCTCGTTTGGATCGGGCGAGTCGCGACGACCGTCATGGTGATCATCGGATTGTTATGGGTTCCCGTCATTCAGGGGGCGCGGGGATTGTATGATTATCTTCAAGGGGTGCAAGGCTATTTGGCGCCGCCGATCTTCGTGGTGTTTTTCCTAGGAATTTTTATGAAACGAGCCAATAGCGCAGGGTGTCTGGCGACTTTGATTGTAGGATTCATCCTGGGTGTGTTTCGGTTGGCGATCGATACACCGGTGGCTTTGGAATTGACCGGTTTCGAGAACGGATATACGGAAGGTTCTTTCTTATGGGTGGTCAACAATATGTATTTCCAATATTACAGCCTGCTTATAACCATCGTTTGCGTGATTGTCATGATCGTCGTCAGCAAGATGACCTTCGCACCGGTGGAGGAAAAACTCAGTGGCTTGACGTATGAAACGATTACCGATGAGCATCGGCGGGAATCGCGCAGCAGCTGGGATTGGCGGGATGTGACGGCATCGGTTTGTGTGATGTTGGCGATCTTGGCAGCGTATCTTTATTTCACGGGGTGAATGTAACGCCGCCGTCTCGGCGGCACTGCGCGTAGATCATCGAGATATCCTCATCCGATTCAGAATGCAGACTCTCCTCCCGAGATACATTTATTCTCAATAGTAAATGTGGTACTCTTTCTTGTGTCGCGTTTGAAGTAAATATGCGTTTGACGTAGAATCAATAAACGAATCATTATCGTGAGATTTCTGATTCTATTTTTTTGGGAGGTTCTTATGTTTCACTCTACTTTTTTAACACAAAATCACAAAATGTTCATCATATCTCTTTCATTACTTTTCCTGTTTTGCACCATCGGTAACACAAGCGATGAGATTGCAAGGCATGAAAGGATGGCACAAACCATACTTGAAAAGACCGGGATTCAAGGAGGTTTGGTTGTCCATCTCGGATGTGGAGATGGAAAGTTGACGGCGGCTCTGCATGTCAATGACCGCTATTTGATTCACGGTTTGGACACGAATCCGGAGAATGTTGAGACCGGCAGAAAACACATTCAATCATTGGGATTCTATGGAGAGGTGTCTGTGGATCATTTGCGGAGCGATACGTTGCCGTATACGGACAATCTCGTCAATTTACTGATTGCGGAAAACCTTGGAAATATTTCCATGAAGGAAGTCATGCGAGTTCTGTCGCCGGGAGGAGTGGCTTATATCCAGGAAAACGGGAAATGGAAAAAAAGTATCAAACCGTGGCCTGAAGAGATCGACGAGTGGACACACTATCTTCACGACGCCTCCGGAAATGCAGTAGCCAAGGACAAACGAGTAGGACCGCCGAAACATTTGCAATGGGTGTCGAATCCTCTGTACTGCCGAAGTCATGAGATCGACTCCAGCATCAGCGCTTGTGTCTCCGCCAATGGCAGACTGTTTACAATTCTCGATGAGGGGCTTCCCGGCATCACCGATAAGAGGCTTCCGTCCCAGTGGGCACTTGTCGCGCGTGATGCTTTCAATGGTGTGCAATTGTGGAAAATCCCGATGCCGGAATGGGGATGGCGGGAATGGAAACGGGAGGAATTGGAAGGAAAAGATTGGACAGGAATCCGCGGGCAACGGCTGCGTTTTCCCTTAACCCTATCCCGCCGGTTGGTGGCCGATCGGAATCAAAATCGTCTCTTTGTCACTTTGGGCTATGACAAACCGGTTACCACACTCGATGCCGCAACCGGAAACGTGATCCGTGAATATGACAGTACGCAAGGCACCGATGAAATCATCTTCACTGGCAACACCTTGTATCTATGTATTCGGGAACTGGGTAGCGATGCGGAAAAAAGGCGAACAGGAGAAGCGGCTCCGGAAAAAATCCTTGCCGTTGATTCTGAAACCGGAGACCTTCTCTGGCAAACGCAGGCAGAACAAATTCTCCCGCTCTCTCTAGCGGCAAGCGGCGAGCGAATTATTTTTCACGATTACCAGGATTTGGTTTGTTTAAACCGCAACAGCGGAAAAGAATTGTGGCGTGCACCGCATGAAGTGAAAAAAGCAAGTGTGTGGAGTTCTCCCTCGACACTTATTGCCCTTCAGGACGTTATCCTGTTTGCCGGTCCGAAACATTTGGAGGCTTTTTCATCTGAAAGTGGGAAATCCTTATGGACCGGTCCTCGCGCGAAAGGGCCGGGAGTCGCCAATCCGCCCGACCTGTTTTATGCGGGGAAATTAATCTGGGCGGGCGGTGACCGGAAAGGGCGTGATCCTTTGACCGGCGAGGTTCAAAAAACGATCGAAGTGCATAACTTGATCAGCCCAGGGCATCATTACCGCTGTTACCGCAGCAAAGCGACAGAGAATTATCTCCTATGGCCCAAACGAGGTGTCGAGTTTATCAGTTTGGAATCCGACGATCATATGCGGCACGATTGGCTGCGGGCGGCCTGCCGGTATGGATTTATGCCCGCCAACGGGATTTTGTATATGCCACCTCATCAATGCTTTTGTTATACCGGAGTGAAGTTAAACGGATTTAACGCCCTTGTCCCCGAACTACAACCGAAAGAAGAAAAAGAGAAACAGCGTTTGGTGAAAGGACCGGCATTTCAATCGGTTTCAAGGGATCAAACTGCGAATGCCAACGATTGGCCGACATTCAGGCGGAATGCAAAACGCAGTGGATCCACCACGTTCTCTATTTCTTCGAAGATAACAAATCAATGGGAAACCGCTATCGGCGGGGAAATGACACAACCGGTGGTTGCCGATGGAAAATTATATGTGGCCTCCATCGATGCGCACAGGCTCTATGCGCTGAATCATGAAAACGGGAACGTCCTCTGGGATTTCACGGCCGGGGGGCGCATCGATTCTCCTCCGACATATTATAAAGGGTATATCTTATTTGGGGCTGCCGATGGATATGTGTATTGTCTTCGTGCATTGGATGGGGAACTCGTTTGGTGTTTTCAAGCGGCGCCAGAAGATCGCCGGATTGTTGCGTTCGATCAGCTTGAATCGGCTTGGCCGGTCCATGGCAGTGTACTAATCAAAGACGATGTTGCCTATTTTGCCGCCGGACGATCTTCTTATCTTGACCAGGGCATTTTTATTTACGGATTGGAACCGATTTCCGGAAAACAACTCTATGAAACTCAACTTGAAGGTCCGTATCCCGATCCTGTGCATGATGTGGGGCGGCCGTTCGATATGGAAGGAACAAAATCGGATGTCCTCGTTACCGACGGAACCTATTTGTATATGCAGCAAACTATGCTTGACAGTGAATTGCGTGAGATCGAAGCTCCCCGTCTTACGGAGATGGGGGATCGCAAGATGGGGCGGCATATTTTCTCGACGGCGGGTTTTCTCGACGATACATGGTGGAATCGCACATTCTGGATGTATACCGAACGGTGGCCCGGTTTTTATATCGCGAATCAAGCGCCGAAAACGGGGCAATTGCTGGTATTCAATAAATCTACGACATATGGGGTAAAATGTTATACACGCCGGAACCGGCACAGCCCGATGTATTTCCCCGGTACGGACGGCTATTTGCTTTTTGCCGATGACAATGAAAACAAGCCGAACCTATATGATGGAAAAGAAAGCTCCAAGCCGGTCGAATGGCTTCCCGAGGTCAATCCGGCTATCGGCCACAAACTCGATATGATCGCCGTCGATAAAGACAAAGGAACGGGTTTCACTCGAACGAAGCCGCCAAAGTGGGCGGAATGGGTTCCGATTCGGGTACGTGCAATGACACTCACCGATCAAACGCTGTTTATTGCCGGTCCGCCCGATGTGCTGGATGAAGATGATCCGTTGGTGGCATTCGAGGGGCGAAAAGGCGGGAAATTGCGAGCCGTTTCTGCAGCATCGGGAAAAACTCTCGCCGAATATGAATTAGATTCGCCTCCGGTTTTTGATGGAATGATCGCCGCAGCTGACCGATTGTATCTCTCGACAGAAGATGGAAATGTTTTGTGTTATGCTAAAAAATGATGTAAAATTGCGTAGCTTTTAAGATTGCATATGGGGAGGTACATATGATTCGGTTATTCAACTATCGAATGCATGATCCACGCTCTCGATCTTTTACTCTAATCGAATTGTTGATTGTGGTGGCTATCATTGGTATTCTGGCCGCCATTGCGGTTCCAAATTTCGTGAATGCCCGTACGCGTGCGATGATCTCACGGGTGAAAGGGGATTTGAAAGCGCATGAAACCGCTATTGGGATGTATGTGGTCGATTTCAATCGGCATCCGATCGGTCCCAATGAAATGAGCGATTTTGTTGGTAGTTATCAGGGAGATCGTATCTGGCAGCAGTTGACCACGCCGATTGCGTATCTGAACGAGTCTGCCTCGCACGATCCATTTTTATCAGTAACCTCCCGTGAACTTGAATCCGCCCCCGGCCGTTTTCATCCGCTGGATTTGTATCAATATCGCAATACGGAATGGGATCGGGCAACCCAAACACAAGGCGGTGACGAAGATCCTCACGCCCTTTGGCTGACACGTAGCGCCGGACCGGATCGCTGGTCGATCCGCTGGCCTTCGCGGATGTATATCACGATGGCGTATGATCCGAGCAATGGATTGGTGAGTGTGGGGGATATTATTCATGCGAATACCGGTTTTTTGGGGGATGTGGGGCGGAACAAAATGTGGGATTGAACGCAGGAATTCTATACGATCTATTGTGTTTCTTATTTTTTAGAAAAAATTTATTCCTCTATAAAAAATCAAAATTTATCTTGACATTCGCATCAATATGTTTTAAATAGGGTGAAGTTAGGTAGGGATTGATCCATGCCTACATCTCATAATCCACCTGGAGGGTATTGATGCTGATCCAACCCATTTCGAGACAACGCTCGTTTACTTTAATTGAACTATTAATTGTCGTTGCCATCATTGGAATCCTTGCGGCCATTGCAGTCCCTAATTTCTTGAATGCGCAAACGCGAGCCAAGATCGGACGAGTAAAGTCCGATATGAAGGCCATTTCCAGCGCGTTGGAAATGTATATGCTGGATCACGGTTCCTATTGCGGAGATGGTGTGGATGTGTTTGGAGTTTTGAAAAATATGGGGTGGGCGAATTTGACGACTCCTGTGGTGTATATTGCGGCTCCCCCTCGAGATCCGTTCCAAAAAGCACCTGGTGGAAGTGTGCATGAGAATCAACCCAATCTGGAATTCGGAACCGGCAGCACCAATCATCCCAACGAAGTCGGGATTTGGCATGGTGCACCGTTTTCAGGAAATTTAAATACCTATTTGATTGCCAGCATCGGTCCGGATAAAATCGATACAACTCTCGGCGACTACGGTTTTCAGCAAAGTTCGTATCCGTGGTCGAGTTCCACCAGTCAACAGATGAGAACTCATCTCTTTTACGAAGTAAGTAACGGTTTATATAGTTTCGGCGAAATTGTTCGGGCAGGGGGTGAAAAGCCTTCCGGAAGTCACTACATCCGCATGAGCGAAGGATATGATCTTTTATACCAAAATCAATAAATCAGAAATCGTATCATTGTGCTTTGAATCCATTGCTAGAGATCGTTTTCAGTTAGGAGGATAACGATGAAACAAGTATTGTACACAAGTATGATTGTATTTGCAGCGGTGATGTCTCTTCAGGCGCAGCCGTTTATTATCGATTTCGATGGAAATGTCGGTGGCCGGGATTATGATCTGGGACCTGTGAATGGGCAGTCGGATAGTGGCGGTGATTGGTACACCACCGATATTGAACAAGAGGGTGGCATCGATGTCATTGTCGATCCGAATGAATCGTCCAATAAACTATTGAAATTTGGTTTTCAGGAACCGATTGTATCCGAAACGTACTGGTATATGTATGTGGCGAAGGATCCGTCCTTATTTACCGATTCTGTGTATTTGCAGATGGATATCATGTATCCGGATAATCCGGGGCCGGTCAATCATGGGACTACGTTAGCCGGCTATTTTTCCGATCCATTCACCAACAGTTTTAGTGACAATCAGGTGTTGTTTCGAAATCCTTCTGCAACGTTGGCTCCTTATCATTCCTATTTCGATGCGCGCAACGGCGGGGCGTATGAAAATGAAGTGCAGGTTCAGGCGGAACAATACACTTGGTATCGTGTGAATGTGGAAGCCAGTGTTCCTGATCTTACTTATGATGTCCTGTATACGAATTTGAATACGGGTGAACAATTTCAAGTGGCCGAGGATTATGCCTTTCGCGGCGACATTCCGATTGGAGAAGATGAGGGGCTTGCCGTCCTTGCTTCCTGGATGAATGCCAATGAAGAGCGATATGGCCGTGCATTTATCGATAATATTATTTTCTCGAATGAACCGATCGAGATTTCTCCTCCGGCCAATATCATCAAAGTCGTCTCGGCAAAGCGCGAAATTGAAAGCCCTACGCATTATGGCTTGGACTCGATCATCAAAGACGGTGATGAAGTTGCCGTCACCATAATTTTGGACAATCCGTTTGACAGTGATCAATCCATCACTGTGAACGAAACCGTTCCCAGCGGTTGGTCTGTTTCAGCGATCAGTGATGGAGGAAGCGAGAGCAACGGGGAAATCACATGGGAATTGGCAATCCCCCCAGGAGAAACGGAGGTAACGTACACGACAACAGCTGTTCAAGGTGATGAGGAGGAAGTTTCATTCAGCGGTCATATAGGGGATGTCGCGATCATTGGAGATGAATCGCTCTCCTTCATTGGGGGTCCGCTAGGGATATTCGAAGCCCATATGGATATCGGGAACCCGGGACTGCCGGGAGAAGCGGCTTATGATCCCGCCCGTAATGAATATGAAATGACGGCCAGCGGCGCCAACATTTTTGGAACAGCGGATCAATTCCATTATGTGTTCACCGAGATCAGCGGGAATTTCAGTATTCGTGGTACGGTCGAGATCGATCCGTTGGATGGTGACGGGACGTGGATCAAAACCGGTTTCATGGTGCGAAACAATCTCACCGATAATTCCGCTCATTTTACCAACGCCATTCGTACGGATTTACAACATTATACTACCTGGCGTGCGCAAAACGGTGGAGATTCGGCGAGTACGTCGAGTGACATGAATCCCGATCAATACGGGGAGTTGGAATTGGTGCGGATCGGGAACACGCTGGAAGCCTATTATATTAGTACGACGGGAGAACGAGTTTTATATAATTCCACGACTGACATTCAATTGGAGGATCCGGTCTATGTCGGATTGGCGTTGTCTTCTCACATCAATGATGCTTATGCGCGAGCTTATTTCACCAATGTGGAGTTGGAGGTTCCGGTCACCGGACGCCGTAGTATCTCCGGTCCTGGTTATTATGGAAATCCATCATTGTATCGAGAGGATGATGAAATCTCGGTGACTCTTGAAATCAACAATCCAATGAACGAGGCGAAAACCGTCGAAGTGGTAGAGCGGGTTCCTGAGAGCTGGGCGGTCAGTGACATCAGTGATGGAGGAACGGAAAGCAACGGGCAAATCAGCTGGAGTGTGGAAGCGTCTCCGGGTACGACTACCGTCAGTTATCAAGTAACCGCCGAGGTGCAACCGGATGTGTTGGCTTCGTTCGAAGGAGAAGTTGATGGAAATGGTATTGCTGGGATATCCAGCATGAATTATCTTGGCGGCGAAATCGGTCTCTTCGAGGCGCATGCGGATATCGGGGATGTGGGTGCTCCGGGTGAAGCAACCTATGACGAAGATATCGGGCAATATGAGATCCTCGCGAGTGGACAAAACATTTTCGGATATGTGGATGAGTTTCATTATGTGTTTACAGAAGTGAACGGTGATTTCACTATCAAAGGGCGGATGGACATCGAGCAATTCGAAGGAGATGCAACATGGATCAAAGGCGGTTTAATGGTTCGAAATGATCTCACCGATGATTCCGCTCACTTGATGAATGCGCTTCGTACAGATTTTCAGCAGTACACGACCTGGCGTACCCAAAATGGAGGAGATTCGGCAAGTACTTCCAGCAATATGAATCCCGATCAAAACGGGGAGTTGGAACTGGTCAAAAACGGCAATACGCTGGAAGCCTACTACATCAGCGCAAGCACTGGCGAACGGACTCTATCCAATTCCACAACCGATATTCAACTCGAATTTCCGATTTATGTGGGACTGGCGCTGCATTCCCATATCGATGGGAATTATGCCATCGCCTACTTCAATGATGTGGAACTGACGGTTTCGACCGAGGTTAGGAATTGGTCGATTTACTAAAGTGAAATAGGAGAGTTATAGGGGTGGAGATTTGACGAATCTCCCCCCCTTTTCGTTAAGAATGATGTTTTGTAAGGCGTGATTGTATTTATTGAACGGAAAGCAAACTTTCTACAGAGATATCTTCATCGATAGATTCCCAGTGAATTCCGATTCCACGTCCAATCAAGCGCCAATCCGCTTGTTGTTCCGGTGTTGCTTTGAATAATCGTGGAAACCAAATGAGTGGTACGCAGATTTTTCGACCGTCTGCGATACTTATTATGATATCTTCCTCGGTACATTGTATGTCAACTGCATAAGGTTCATATCGTATTGGTGATATATTCATTCCACTTCTCCATAAACATATTTCGATTCTTTTAACGATTTTATAAATTTCTTTCATCTCATGGCTTCGAAAACCGCTTATTCTGGCGATTGTCAATGTTTCCAACCAAAATTTTGCATAATTGTCATCTTTTTCCACATGAATATGTGCTGGTTCTCTTCCTTCTCCACTAAAAAGAAGAACCTATACCCTTTTTCTCTTAATATTGTAGGCATTCAATAGCAGCATTCGATGTTGTGATTGTAAACAGCAATGCAGAGGATGCTAACTTGGCGCAGATGTTGGACGTAACCAGTGGAGATCCTGTGCTGACCGATTTTAACAAATCCGGTCATGGTGAAGCGCTTCAGTTACCGGATGGCCGTATTCTTATGTTTGAATTCCGGTCCGCGAATTATCGAAATCACTTCCGGATTCGAACAAGCGGGTCTTGATCCTGGAACCGCTTTCCGCTCGTTCTTCAATATGGCGGTCGTTCCAGGAGCGGAAATTCCCTCACATACGGATACGTGGGAATTGTATTAACATTATTCATGCCGTAAGGCGATGATCGGGTCCAATTTCGCGGCCCGGATGGCGGGATATAAACCGAACACGATCCCCACACAAAGACTGATTCCCGCCGATAGGATCAGACTTTCAACCGTAATGACAGTGGGTAAATTGGCAATTTTTGTGATAACTTTGGGGATCGAAATCCCGAGAATCATTCCGAAAAGCCCTCCGATAAAGGATAAAACCACTGTTTCAATCAAAAATTGCTGAATAATCTGTTTCCGCTTGGCGCCGATGGCACGCCGGATACCGATTTCTCGAGTCCGTTCTGTGACAGACGCCAGCATGATATTCATGATCCCGATTCCACCGACCAGCAGACTGATTCCCGCAATCGATCCCAACACGATATTGAACGTTCGTTTGGTTTGTCTTGCCTGCCTGAGAAGCGCCAAAGGAACATTGACTTGATAATCTTCATTTTTATGAAATTGTTCTAGAAGATATTCGATACCGGCGGCGGTTTTTTCGACATTTTCCAGCTGATCGACTTGGACGATGATTTGATGGAGCTCCACTTTTTCACGAATCTGCGCGCCGGCTGTGCGCTTGACAAGAATATCACCGAATCGTTGACGAGCAATGTTGATAGGAATATAGGCATCGATTTGTTGATCCGGGGTTTGCACATTGCTTCCCTGGCTTCCTTCACTTTGAACGATGCCGGCCACTTCGAAAACGACACCGCCAATACGCAGATGTTGTCCAATGGATTTTTCTGTAGCCAGTAATCTTCTTGCCCCATATTCGGTCAATACGACCGTTTTTGAAAAGGTATCCAGATCGTGCTGAATAATCGTACGGCCTGCGATGAGTGTCCGTTTGACCAAATCAAACCATTCCGGTGTGACCCCCAATACCCGAATATCCATCGTACGAGAACCCAACTGCCCCTCGTTGCGGATGATCTTGACTGGGACAGTTTGCCGGACATGCGAAAAACTTTCCTTGACACGTGCATGATCATCATATTTTAATCCATACACACTCATCCGCACGGAAATGTCTTGCGAGGATTCGGATTGCACCGGTTTTACCGTACTGATAATGATATTGTTACTGCCCAGTTTTCGAATTTGCTCCATCACATCTTTATTGGCTCCCTCGCCGACGGCCAGCATGGCGATGACACTGCTTACGCCAAAGACAATCCCAAGCATCGTCAAGAAAGAACGGAGCTTATGCATCATCAAGTTTTTGATGCCGAATTCAAATTCACGTACAAAGCGAATGTTTTGCATTCTACTATTCCTCTTTGATTCGTAGGTAACACAGGCTTCCCTCCTGCATCAAAAGGGCAAGTAACACGCTTGCTTTACCCGCTGGCAATTTTTGCTGGTACATTTTGGAATCCGTTGGATTCAACATTCAATGGAGGTTTCAGCAGGACAGATTCGTCTTCTTCCAATCCGCTTTTGATATGGATCATTTTGTTGTTGTCTAAACCGACAGTGACCGGACGGGCTTCTATGCGATTGTTCTCTCTCACAAATACTGTGGATTGACCATTGACTTTCATCACTGCTTGGATAGGAACATACACTGCGTCTCCGTATTCTTCTACTACGATTTCCGCCATGCAACTCATGCCGTTACGCATTGCGGACGTGTCGCCCTCGATCTCGATATCGGTGTTATACACTTTGAGATTTGGATTGAGATATCGTTGGCGCTGATCCGGTAAGGGAGAAACCGTCTTGACGGTTCCTCGATAGGTTTCATCGGGAAGGGCATCGACAGTAATCGTCGCATCCTGTCCTGGTTTTACTTTTTTCAGGTCGGTTTCCTGGATTTGAATATCCACATTATAGGTTTCCGCAGTGACTAAAAATATGATTTCACGCCGTTCATCGACGGTGGCGCCGACGCGGATGCGATCTTCGTTATCATCCCAATTGTCCAAGACACTGGAAGCGTACAACGCGATCCCATCGATCGGTGCGTAGACATGCGCTTTTTCGATTTCTTCCTTCAATTCTTGCAGATCATTCACCTCGTCTTCATAACCTTCCTGCCTTCCTAAATATCGAGCGGAAGCATCCGTTATGTTGGCGGAAGCCCCGATTCGGGTACGCTCTAATGCCATTCTCGCTTGTTTTAGATCGCTTTTCAGTTGTTCCAATTGCCGTAGATGAGTGTATTTCTTCAATAATTCCAGGCTTTCTTTCGCTCCTTTTAAATTCAACTGAGCTTTTTGATAAGTTAGTTCTCTTTGCTGAAACTCCGATTGAGATAGATATTTTTCTTCATGCAAGATTTTTGCCCATTTGTAATTATGTTCCGCCTGATTGAGTTCTTCTTCGGCAATGACGATGGCCGCGGAAGCATCGTTCAATAGTTTCGGGTATTCGCCATCTTGATATTTCTTTAAATCTTGTTCTGCGAACCGCAAGTTCAGTTCAGCCTGGTCGATATCCGCTTCCGCTTGATTTTTCACGATCTCCAAATTTTCCCGTGCACTGATAAATTCGGCTTTATCGTTTTGCACTTCCAGTTGATCGGTCTGATAGCGCAGTTCGAGTTCCGTTGCGTCCAGTTCAAACAGAAGTTCTCCCTTTTTCACCCGTTTCCCTTCCGGCACGATCGTCAGGATCGTGGACATACGATACATATCATTGCGCAAAATCAATTGATCCCGCGGCCGGATGGTTCCCGATTCGACGACATTGATTTTCAATGGACCTTTCCGCACTTTGAAAACCGGGATGTTTTCCAGATTGGAATATGATGATGGATTCCTATCGAGTGTCGTGAATCCTAATCCTGCGGATATAATAATAATACAGACAATTAGGAAAATTGCTGTTTTTTTGTTGTTCTTCAAATTCATTGTACCTCTTTTCTTACCGTACCGTCTGAATGGGGACGCTATTGAATTGCCGGCGTTCTGCCGTTCTTTCTGCGGTATTACAGGTAGGGGCGGTTCGCGAACCGCCCCTACCTCCGTTCGCCAACTACTCATAATCCTTTATAATAAGAAACGAAGTGAAAAAAGAAATGTTCCCAATTTTCTCCATCTTTCCATTCGTAAAGAAATCGGGAACATTTTTTCATCTCTCCCGTTTTAAATAATAGAAGTGTGTAAAGAGGTGAACTGTTGAAGCTAGACGACGATACACTTGTTCTTCAATGTTTGAACAATAACCGGGAAGCGGCTCGTGAGTTGTTTGTCCGCTATGCCCTGTTTATGTACCGCCTGGCGTATCGCTCTGTTCTCAATCAATCGGTTGCCGAAGAGATTAGTCAGGAGGCATGGCTGAAAATATTCCAGAATTTGGAGTCGTATAACTTGGGTACATCTTTTCGGTTATGGGCTGCAACGATTTGTCACAATCTTTGTGTCGATCATATCCGTTGGGCGCAAAAGCGGCAAAATATAGATAAAAGTGCAATCAAACAGTTGCTTTATCCCACACGATTGCTACCGAACGAACATGCTGCACAAAAAGAATTTGTGGACAAGGTCCTAGCTTTTATTCAAAACATGCCGGAAGTTTTCCGAACGGCGTTTTTACTGAGATATATGGAAGAAATGAGCTATAAAGAAATCGCAGGGATTGTTGGATGCACGGCGCCAACAGCAAGAACACGAGTGTTTCGTGCAGCCGAATCGTTGCGAAAACAATTTTCCTCATGAGAATTGGTGGAGGATCCTTTTCGGACAAATAGGTGGAACAAAACTATGGATCATCAGAATTCAAATCTATCCGATGAAATGCAGAGTTGTAAATTTACATCACTGCAGGAAGACATCCCGGAACCGGAGATTCAGCATTTTCGGCGCATGTTCGATCAGTCGTGGGACAACCGAAATCCAGTCATACGCTTTCTTTCAAAACCGCTCCATGCTTGGATGTTCTCGATTATCGCTTTGACCACTCTCTTCGGCACAGGGTATGCTTTTGTCAGCACGATAGACAAACAAACACAATCCCCCCGATTTTCACCCCCGCATCTGATGCAGGGGCAACGGGTGATCGAAGAGCCTGAATTGTTAAAACTTTTTCCGGCTGTTGAAAGTCCGACAGTGATCTCATCGGATAATCACAGAGAACCAACAAAGCCGGCTGTTTTGATTCACGGTTATCTTGTCGAACAGCAGGTTCAAGTGCTGTGGGAATATTGACGATGCGTACATGGCTTACAGGAATCATTTTTGTTATTGTGATCATCGGGCTTGGGGTACAATTGGAATTTGCACAACTGCCGTTAAGCGCTCAACCTGAAGAGAGTCAGGGAGAGAAAAGCGAAACGGAAGGGGGGGACGAGTTCAAACTGCAAATTTATGATGCTCCCAAATCGTTTCGTTCCGATTATGTCTCGATACTTTCCCGGTTCATTTCCGCTTCGCATGAGGATTATTTTTTAGAGAGCGTAACAAGCCTGGATACGATTGTCGATTCCACTCAACCCGTGGGACGGGAAATCGCTTTTCCTGAGGTTGAATATGTTCAATATGATCCAACCCGACATGTCATCGTAGTATTGGCAACTCCACCCGAACACAAAGAGATACAAAAATTCTTAAACCACTTGAAAAAAACACAGAACCGCGAGTCATCGGTTTTGTACCGGCTGGCGTTTGTTGAACGGGACATCCACCAGAAGTTGAAAGACTATCCCTATGAATTTCGTATAAGAGGAAAATGTTGGAAAGCCGGGCGCACTCGTCACAAATATCCTAAATGGCTGGATGATCGGAAACAGAAATACCCCAATTTGCTGTTCACGAAAGTGGAAGTGGACCGTGAAGATGACGGCACAGAATTTTGTGTCGGTGGATTTTCGAAAGATAAAAACGAAATCCACAACCTCTTTGGCATCTTACAAAGAGCAGAGGACACAAAGTCGGATACCGGCTTGATCGTTCATAATTTTATGAAAGAAAGCCATGATAATTTAAACGAGGTTTTAAGCGAACTCTTTCCAAACTCGCAAGTGGAGTCCATGATTTCATCTTTACAGAAAACGAACGTCTATCAAGTCGAGTCCGAAGCATCATTTGCTTGTGAAAGTACGATTCCGGGATTTTTGCGCACTGCTTTAGGGGATGATTATGCTGTGGAAATCCAGTGTGAAGACGGCTTGGAGAAGGATGGACAATATAGCATTGAGGTTTATGTTTATAAAAGAGACGATGACGACGATCCACCGTTTGAAGAGAAAAACCAACATCTGGCCACATCCTTGACAACCCGATTCGGCCAGATCAACATGTTGGGGCTTCGGGATCAGGACGAGCGGCATATTCTCTTGTTTACGATGGAATCCAATCAATAGAGGATTGTGGTTTTTGATAACTTACCGGTTTACCCCTCCTCCGCTACGCATAAATATATCTCCGATGCTTGTGAGTCCATTGGATGACTCATACGGAATTCCACGATTATCATTTCCGGAACCGGCATAGGAATCCGGTCCTAAGCCAACCAAGGCGTATTCTCCCCGTTTCATGGGCTGTATTCCTAAATATTCGCAGAAAGGCAATTCCAATGCAGCAATATTCATATTGTTATTGTTGGAGCCTGTACCGGGAATGCGGGGATCGAAATCAGCGTAAGTATAGGTATCGGTTGGGCTGCCGAAACCGACATCGGAGATATCCGTGTGTTTCCCGATGAACGGATCGATCGGCACCGAACTCATGTAAGAAATCGGGCTGGTCAGGACTGCTAAATAATCCGTTTTTTTGCGGATCCCTTCCGGGAAGTTGCCGACATTGTTGAACACATTGGCGAGGATGTCGCGGCCCTCTTGGGTATCATCATCCCATCCGTCGAGAGGAAGATAGCCGGTATCCAATCGGCATTGCTCGACGGCCATCAAAGTGGACCGCATATCGGCCATACAACGGGCCAGTTTGGCGCGGATTTGGGCGTTCAGAAAATTCGGAACTGCGATCGCGGCAAGAATCCCGATAATCGCGACCACGATCAGTAACTCAATCAAGGTGAAACTTTTCACCGATGATTTGAATGCCATTGTAACACTCCTGGATGCATTGATAAAATCGCTATACGTTACTCCGAATCTGAAATGGTGTCAAATTTTGTCTGGAATTCGGTGTGGGTTAATCTTGGGTGCTTCCCCCATCTTTCTTTTATCTTATCGAGGTGCCATCTCATTTAAAATTCATCTTTCATGTAAAATGGGATCGTTCTGCTCAAGACTTGACGGATTTGGTTATGAGCATATATTCAAAATAAAGAATTAGGATATATGCTCATGGCCCGCCCCAAAAACTACCGCCGTGTTTCTCTGGAACCCAAAGAGATCTATTTCAAGCCAAAGGGAATCCCTATTCGGGACTTGGATGAGGAAATCTTGACGTTGGATGAAATCGAAGCGCTTCGCTTGGCGGATGTCGAAGGGATGTATCACACAGAGGCGGCGGAGAAAATGGGGGTCTCGCGCGCAACTTTCGGCCGCATCGTCGAAATGGCCAGACATAAAGTGGCTTCCGCTATTCTCCAGGGGAAAGCGATTCGGGTAGAAGGAGGGGTTGTCCAATTGGAAGGCTATCGCCAATTCTTGTGTTCCGATTGTAAGAATCAATGGCATGAGCAATTCGGTACCGGCCGCCCTAATGCGTGTCCTTCTTGCAAGGGGGAGAATTTTAGAAGGATGGATGACGGGCCTCCAAAAACGACTATAGACTCTACGGTTGATAAACACAAAGGTCCTGGTAGGCGCAGGCATGGACGTAGGCGCCGGACATCTTCTTAAAAGACTATGTTGATTATTTGAAAGGGGGAGATTATGGATATCACTTATCCCCATGATTCTTTCTTTCGGTTTGTTGTTTCAAAAGTGGGACGTGCAATAGACTTGTTCCGCTATCAAATTCCTCCGGCAGTGACTCAACATTTAATTTTCGATTCTATGGCATCCGAAACGGATACAATAAAGAAGTGAAGAAGCTCATTCAAATCGAATTACCGGAAGAAGGAGAACAAATCATGCCATCTGTTGCGGATGTTTTAAGGCAAGAAGGACGGCAAGAAGGACGGCAAGAAGGACTGCAAGAAGGTAGGCAAGAAGGACAATTATCGGTAATCACTCGTTTACTCCAGCGAAAATTTGGAGTGATTGATCCCGTGTTGAATGAACAACTTCAACAGTTATCGAAAACGCAAGTGGAAGAACTGGTGGATTCATTCTTCGAATTTCATGATCTCAATGATTTCAAAATGTGGTTACAAGAAAAACTTTAAGGGAGACCCATTGATTTTTTCCGCCTTCAAATCTTCGATTCGTTATAAATCTAATTTTGAAAGTGTGTTATATAAATACTTCGCATCTTCATCCTGGTTTTTGCTTACATAATCCGATAACCGCGACAAGTGATAGCGAAATCCAACTAACGAGGAATAAATTTCCGGAATCACTTGTTTCATCATCTCGATATCTGGTTGGTTTCCATAGGCTTTCCGTAAGATTTTTCCTGCTACCGGATACTCCCTATCCGCAAACTGGCATAATGCAAGGCGAAAAGCGATATCGCTGTCATTTGGATCGGTTTGTGAAGCGTTTTTGTAGTACTGATATGCGCGATCCACTCGGCGTTGTTTGAAATATGTGTCACCGGTGGAAATCAGCAGTTCGTTCGGTGATTGAAGTTGTGGAGCGGCTTGATTGCTCCTCTTGTCAGAAGAATTATTTGGATTGGCAGTTTGGAATGTGGAGTGATCCTGCGGGGATTCTGTTGTTGAAGATTGATTGACATTTTCCGGCTGAGAAGAACTTTCAGCTTGATCCGTCTTGATCCGTTCGTTGGGTGTAATTTCAATGTCCAATGTCGGGGAGGGGACACTGTCCGCCGGTACTTGGCTGGGCGGAACTGCTTTCGGGGTCAAATACACATTTTGCATCCATTGCGGCATGGGCATTCGCCATAACTGATTCCCTGAGGTATCGTATTTCGGGGTAGAGGGAGCTTCCTCTATTCTTGGAGCCTCTGGTATTGGGGAACTTCCCCTTCCTTGTCTTGGACTAAGATCTCTTCCTGGTAATTGAACACCGCTTCTTCCATAGGAGTATCCAATACCAATTCGGCTTCGGCGATTTGGAAAACCGTATGGATTATATTGCCGGCGGTAATTTTCACTTTGAAATCGCTCCCGATAATTGTCCGGATCAAATGATTCCTGATAAACTTGGCTGCGATTCGGACTTCTGGGACGTTCGACATCCGGTTGTCCACTTGAAGGTTGACCGCCTGTACCGCCGCCTCCATCGGAAACGCCGGGAATTTTTCCGGGATTTCGCAAGCGATCATACAGCGGGGTTCCTTGTTGAGACAAGCGATCATACAGCGGAGTTCCCTGCCCGCGTTTCATCCGTTCTCTGGAGCGCTTCGTTTCGTCTTGAATTCTGTTCCGCAAAGTAGGATTTTGGTTTTTCAATCGATCATATAATGGTGTTCCGTATTCGGATAACCTCTTTGCCAAAGGAGTTCCTTCATCTTTCAGTCTGTCATGTAGCGAGTTGTTTTGATCGGACAAACGTTTTCGTAACGGAGCTTTTTGATCAGCTAGTTTGTCTTTCAGATGTGTTTTTTGCTCAAAGAGTTTACGGTTTACAGCGGCGGATGGCTGTTCCCTCTTACGAGAATGTTCCTTTTTTAATCGATCCCTTAAAGAGGAAGATGTTTTATTACGAGAATTGGATCGCTTGATTTCTTTTTTGATGCGTGAAGAAAGAGACGATGAGGAGGATGAAGATTGGCGTTTTCGGGATTGTGAATGTTTCTTCTTTAAACGGTCGTATAAACTCGAAGATTGTACGGGGGGATCGCTATAAGCCACTGGAATCGACCCAAACATGCAAAAAGTTAGTGCAAATACGACACTATAACGAAGCATTTTTTTTATATATTGAACATTCATGATAACCTACCTTTACTCTCGTTCTCTTTTAATATAACACAATTAAACAGAATTACGAGAGACTTTTTCGCTATAGTAGAGTATCGTAGTATATTCGGTTCCGGCTAGGAAAGTTGCGCTTTTTCGCAAATTTCTTGATAAGGACACCAAGGGCAATATTGATCGGAGGGATAAGCGGTGAAATCCTCATTCCGGATTCGCTCAATCATTGAATGGATCTCTGTTTCGCAGGTATTCAATTCATTTTCAGAATAGCGATGTAAATAATTATTGCGCAAGTAAGCGATATATGCCGTATTCACGCGCAGAGCTTTTGCATAGATCCACAGTTGAAATCGATGATGCTCCGGTTCGATCTCTCGATCCGTTTTGAAATCCAATACAAAATCATGGCTGTATAAATCCACGATTCCATTGAGCGTCAATCGGTTGAACCGAAGCATAACCGGCCGTTCTCTTCCTTTTGCATGGCGCACAGGAGCATATACCGCTGAAATGTCGAATTCCTTGGCCAAGTGAATCGCTTCTTTCAGTTCCTTTTCGGAAGCCGAAGCGTCGAAGGATTGCAGGTACTCTGTTTCACGAATCCCATGTTCCAGAGCCGTGTGCGTGAGAGTTCCGATTCGCCGGGCGGAACCCGCTTTTTCTCCGATACCGGGATGACCGAGGACATACTGATAAAAAAAACGTTTGGGGCATTGGCTGTAGACTGTCAAAGAAGTCGCCGGCAGTTGTGTAAGTCCGGAACCCATATTTTCCAGCAACACAATCGATGGGATTTCGGGTGGAGATGGTTTTGGCGGTTCTTGTGGAATCGCTTGATTAGGATTGAAGGGGCGTGTTTCAACCAGTATTCCTGCATCTTCCAACGCAGGAGATAAAAGGTCAAAAATTCCTCCTTTTTCTTTATCTGCAGTGAGCAACAGGTGATCTCTCGCTCTTGTCAGCGCGACATAGAGCAACCGTTTCGCTTCTGCGTTATCCCGTTCTTTTTGGTAGTGTTTCAAAATTTTGTAAAGAGCCGGTGTTTGTTTTTCACCTTCATCATCATCCCATTTCAAACCAATTCCGAATTCTGAATTGAATAAAATCGGTGTGCTAGTATTGGTCTCTCTTCTCGCCAAATCGGGGATCACGACTACCGGCCATTCCAATCCTTTTGCAGCGTGTATGGTCATCAAGGCTATGGCATTTCCTGTTTCCAATGGTGGCCTTGGGATTTCGACTTCTGCATCGGTATATTGTTTCAGTTGCCGGACCACAAAAAAAACGTCATTGTTTCCCTGTTCGAGTTCTTGAACGAGTTCCATGAAACCGCGCCAATCTGCTTCGCGCCGGCTAAAACCGGGAAGATTGTTGAAAACAGCGGTATATCCTGTCAGGCGATCCGCCAGTTGTAACAGGCGGCTTGGAGATTCCCAATTCCGCTGTTCGAGTAATTGTTGCAGAATCTCTGCCGGCCGTTCAAATCCATTTTTTGCCTCTTTCGTGAGGGTATCCCACCAGCTCGAGTTTTTAGGTATCGATTGCACAAATTGAAAGAGTATCCGGTCGCTGACCGCAAACCATGGGCTGCGCAATACCGCGGCGAGGGCAAGATCATCAGTCGGATCGGCTAGAAATTGTAAAAGAGCGCGGCCATCTCGTGCTTCCATAGTTTCCAGCAAATTGCCTCCTCCGGCGTGAGCGGTTTGCAAACCTTGTGCTTCCAGGGTATCGCAGTAGATATCCAGAGAATCCCATGTGCGTGACAAGATGGCGATATCACCCATCTGAATGGGCCGGTGAGTTTCCATTTTTTTATCGTAAATTCGGATTTCGCTATGGATCATGTTTTTCAAATACGATGCAATGATATCGGCTTCCATCTGTTGCCGGGGATATTTGTTGATCCCATTCTCGGCTTGGATTGCGATAGCCCTCACGAAAGGGGCTGGATGGGGGGATTCCAAGCGGTGTGATGATAGTTCTTGATGTTCATTGGTGAGAATCGGAGAAAAGATCGCATTGATGTTCGTGATCAATTCATGATGAGTGCGAAAACTGGTTGCCATCTCGACGGCAGCGCCGCCTTCTGAGACGATTCGTTTTTGATATTGCTGAAAGACCCCCACATCGGCGCGGCGAAATCCATAGATGGATTGTTTTTGATCACCGACGATTGTCAGGATCTTGTTTTGGGTTAGGTATTCCAAGATTTTCCCTTGGACAGGATTGGTGTCTTGAAATTCATCGACTAATAACGCTCTCCAACGTTGTGCATAGTGGGATTGAACAGAATCATGACGCAGGGCGCGTAATGCATGGACTTCGAGATCGGAATAATCCAAAATCCTAGCGTCCCGTTTGATTTTTTTGAAATAATCCGAAACGATGGTGTAGGCTTCCCGAAGAATGTTCAGTTTTTCAGCTAGTTCATCATCTATGGTTTCCAACTCTAATGTCAGTAATCCTTCTTTATTGAATTTTTTGATAGACTCGCGAATTTTTTTCAAAGCATTTTTGGTTTGCTCGAAATGATCCTCTTTCCATTTTTTAGCGCTTCCAGCTCGAACATCGATCTTATGAATGATCTCCAGATTGTTTTTGACATTCTGTTTTTGTTCTATTGCGATCATTGCATCCAGTACGTTCTGCCTCAACGCGTCCAGTTTATCTTCTTGCTTGCTGTTGAGAGTCGTAAAAATGAATCTTGATTCTTGCCAGATTTCACACTCGATCAATGCATCCAAGAGGCGGGTACGGAATTGTTCGACGAGATCAGGCCATTCGCTTTTTTCTTTCAAAAAAGCGTTTTTCGTTGTGATTGGATCGGCAAGAAGGCATGACAACGAATTTTTTAAAAGGGTGAAGGGAATCTGTTGAAACATGGACGGGGGCAGCAACGACATAGCTTCATAGAGATGTTCGGATCGCCAAACAGGTTCTTTCAGTTCATCCAAAATATCGAAATCGGGAGGGACTTCCGCTTTTTCATAATGTTCCCGGCATATGCGAGTTGCGAGTGAGTGTATGGTGCTGATCTGTGCGGCTTCCACTTTGGACAAGATATCGGGACGGTCGTGAAACCGTTCTTCCACCAACTTTCGGATGCGTGACCGCAGTTCATTGGCCGCTTTGTCGGTAAAAGTGACGGCTACGATTTGCAGCGGTGAGAAACCATGATGGGCAAGGTGATACAAATAGCGCTCTGCGAGCATATGGGTCTTACCCGTTCCCGCTCCGGCAATGACGGCCACGCTTCCTTTTGCTTCGACGGCGGCTTTTTGTTCGGGAGTCAAACTCATGGTATACTCCCTTTTCGGGAAAGCCGTGTCCCTCTCCGGCAAACCGATGGAAACGGACAATAACGGCAGGCTTCGCCATTGATGTCCGGTTGTATCGGATAGTGGCCGGTTTTCAGCATCTCTTTGACGTTTTCCGCAAATTGAGCGAGTTCCGAGTTCGGATCTTGTTCCTGGGTGAATTCTCTTTCTTTCAATATTTCAGCATTCGGCAAAGAATAGTAGTATGCCCTTGCAACGGTCTCGCCTGGAAAAAGAACGTCGGCAGCCACCTGCACATACAACGGGATTTGAATGTCCACTTTCGCTTTTCTTTCCATGTTTTTAATTCCCGGTTGTATCGATGTGCTGGTTTTATAGTCGATAAAGATCAAACCATCCGGTCCGCGGTCAATGCGGTCTACGAATCCCTGTACTTTCAAGCCAAACCAGCTGCCTTCAAACTGTTTCTCTGCCTCCAACATTGTGCACTGATCGAGAATGAACGTATCGCTGAGTATCACACGCCGAAGCATGGTCATGATTTCGGCGCGATGAGCTTCCCATACCGGTAGGGAAGGAAAATTCAATTCCTGTTCCGCTTGAGATACAGCCGTCTCCAAATACTCGAGAGCGGCTTCTCTCGGGTTTTCGCTTTCTTTTACGGAGAGAAGAATTTTTTCCAGGATGGCGTGGCACAAAGTTCCTTTCAGGCCGGGACTGAGTTCTTCTTCTGCTTCTTCCATTTCTTTCAATCTCAAAACTTTTGCAGCGAACCATTTAAAGGGGCATTGTCCTAAATCTCTCAATTGCGAAGCACTGAAGGTTCTTGTTTCGGGCAGGATCGGTACGCCAGGTATTCCATCATATTCATCGTATGGATGACGCCCCTCTCTGTTCGACTCCACGCTCCAGGCGTGATGGGCAAATTGTAGAACGGGATCTTCCAACTGCTCTTTTCTTGGGAGAGCATATTTTCGGATTTCTTCCCCACTAGCAACGGCATGCAAGGAGGTCGAAGATGGAGAGACCTCCAGTTGGTCAAAGAGTTTACTGGGAAGAAATTCATCCCTTCCGATTGATTTCGGATAACTCAGCGTGAATGATTCGGTCACTGTTTGCAGCATGGACCAAGCCGCCGCTGTTTCCTGCATCGCGGCGTCGACGGCATTGTCCAGAATGAGTCCCGATGATTTGAGCGATTCCCGGTCATGAAAATCGAGAATGACATCATCATGGATAGGTGCGGGGAAAATGCCTTCCGCCGCTCCCAGCAAAAAGACATGCTTAAATCGTGCACCCGAAAGAGACTGGGGGGTATGAAATTCAACTCCACCCCGTCCCGGATTTACCGGAGTTGTGAAAACAGTGAGGAGTTCAGTGACATCTTCGATGAATCGGGAAAGTGAGATTTTGCGGTCCGGTATCCGCTCCAGTTCGGTCAATCCATCCTGTAGTTTATAAAACGCGATCGTTTCCTGTGCCCAGAAGGCGGTGCGGCGTCGTAAGTGAAATGTTTCCAGAAGGTCGTGTAATCGCCGCATATATTTATTTTTGTTGTCTTGTTCCGGCCATTTTAGTTTTTTTAGATCTTTCACAGAAATTTGCCATTGATCCAAACCGGAACGGTGAAAGCGCCGCGCATTGTTCCATGTTTTTTCCGGTAATCCCGGACCGAGTGGATGGCGGAGGAGCCGGGCGGTGGTTTCAAAGGGGAGCCGGTTTTGGATCGCATGAAACATCAATTCAATCCACGCTCCCAGCCGTGTGTTTTTCAATGGTATTTCATGAGAAAATTGAATGGGAATTTGGTATTCCCAAGCGATGGATTGCAGACAATTCGCATAATAGTTTTCATTACGAGTGACGAGGGCGATGTTTTCGGGAGAAATTCCATTGGCAAGAAGTTGTTTCACTTGGATGAGTGTTCCACGGACTTCCGCTTCCAAATGCGGATACTCATAGGCTTGGAGTGGGATGGCTTCTTCCGTCAATCCCAGAAATCGCGCGGATAATCGTTCACCCAGAGAAGCGGGGGAATTCTCGGATTGAGAATATTTCCAACCATGTTTTTTCAAATAATGAGCGGCGGTCCAATTGTTCTCGAAAGCCGCATGGTTGGGATATGGCAGAACGATTTCACTTCCTTCATCCGCAATGGCGAGAATGAAATTCAGTTCATCGTTCTTCAAGCATGGATAACCATGGATTGCAACGGCTTGTCGTTCCGGTTCTCCCTTGGCCGCTTCCCAAAACAATTCAGACGAATCGATCCACTGATGTTCTCGCAGTTTGGTGCGATAGGATTGCGCAATACAGGCCAGTT
The DNA here is from genome assembly GCA_964412555.1 of uncultured bacterium. GTDB lineage: Bacteria > Hinthialibacterota > Hinthialibacteria > Hinthialibacterales > Hinthialibacteraceae > CAYPPG01. The sequence continues at coordinate 51,610 of CAYPPG010000001.1, read as the reverse complement.
GTTGACACCGTTGAGATCCGCTTTGAATCAAATGATCGAAGTCAGTTCCCGCCTGTAATAATAGCCGCAAAGCCGGTGTGATCATTCGTGCCGTTCCCATGACATCCGAGGGATTTAACTGTTCCTTGACCGTTTCTTGAAGGATTCTCGAAGCGGTAAATTCCGGTGCGACTCCCAATCGTCTATTGAACAGTGTTTTTCGGGCTAGAGTTCGCAGGGATTGATAAGGCACATTCAGTGCTCTTGCGGCGTGGACGTTCGGAGTGAGATATACGATATCCTCGTGGGGGATCAAGGACTGAAATGGATTGGGGAACAGTTTGACGTTTTTTGTCATAGCAATTTGTCTATCGATTACAGGTATTGATTTTATCGCGGGTAGTAGACAAAAAAAAGGATGAGTTGAAGTAAGGGGGACTATCTAAGCAACTCATCCTGAAAAAGGAGATAAGGAGAACGAAATGGTTCGTCTCTTCTTGTTTTCGGTTTTCTTTTCTTTAACTTGATCGATTGTTGGCCTCTTTCTCAAATTGAAAAATTTGCCTTCTATTTAAGTTGATAAAGCAATATTTAGGCCAATTCGTTTCTTTACTTGTTCTTGTTAGTTAAATTGTATCATCCTTTGGTTTTTTTGCCAACTTTTTTTATGATTCACGGTCACGGCTTGATCAGAAGTAGTGTTGACATAGCGATAAGACCTTTGTTCTCTGTGTAAAAAACTCCCTCTGTGCGGGTAGCTTTTACACTCACTTGCTCCTCCTTAACGTATAATCCCTTTGCAAGGTTACGGCGAATGCGGAGTATATAGGGAGCCAGTTTTGGCGCATCCGTTACAATCGTGCTGTCAACATTGCACACTTTGTGTCCTGTATCATGAATAAGAATCATGGTACGCTTCAGCAGTTCCATGCTGTCGATATCTTTAAATCGTGGATCGGTATCGGGAAAATGTTGGCCTATGTCTCCTAAAGCGACTGCTCCCAACAAGGCATCGATGACGGCGTGGGTCAATGCATCGGCATCCGAATGGCCAAGAAGACCTTGATCGTGTGGAATTTCAACTCCTCCCAGAACCAACCGGCGATCGTCCGCCCACCTGTGAATATCGAAACCGTAGCCGATCCGTATCGAAGTATCCATGCTATTCCTGACTCCTTTTGCATTTCTGTTTATCTCTTAAAATCGAGTTTGTTTCAAAAAATATCGGGATAAACCGTCTTTTTTTGGTTTATTTCAGGTTTTCTTCTGTGTATTATAACGAAACTGTTTTGATTCATGGATGTGTTCGTTCGGTTGAAATTATGGTGGAAGAATTTTCTTATAAAACTTTTGGAAAAATACATCGAAAATACGCTCAACTCAATGTTTGTCCGGCAGTAGTGACGAGAGGTGCTACTCTTGGAATTCATATTCAATGGTATGGGGACGTTCAAGAACTTCGTCTTCTTGCCTTGGCCAACGATGGAGAAACGATTCTTCGAAAGAAGATCGGAGAATGTAAACCGCTTTTGAATAAGACGCTTGAGATACCCAAAGGTTTGGACGGTGAATTGAAAATCGTTCTGGAAGCGAAACAAGAGCAAGACTGGATGCCGGTGGCGGATGCAAGAGTTCCCCTTCTCTTTGGATTTTTTGAGCAGGTCAGTCAGCTCATTGCAAAAATCAAACATCTGGAGGATGTATCAACCGACAATCCAATTATGCTTCGCGCGGTTTGGGCTGTATTGGCGTATGCCGAAGATTTGGAAGAGCGTGTCAAATGTGCTGAACCGAGGGAAATACGCGAACTCAAACAACGGTATTTGTATGTTTCCAATCTTCTAGAATCGTTGCGGGAGAATAAGGATCCCTTTGTGGGGAAAACCGGTTATCAACTTCGCGGGTATCGTTCCGAGATGAATGGTGAATTGCAGCACTATTCACTCTACGTTCCTCGTGAGTATGAAAATGGGAAAGCCTGGCCTTTGGTGGTCATGCTGCATGGAGCCTGGTCCAACCATCATTTAGCAATGCGAAGAGTGTTCGACAAGACAAATCGCCCGGCGGAAAGTGATGATGCTGCGAAGAAAATGATGCCTAAGTTGCCGGACGTTCCCTATCTCGTCGTTGCACCGAACGGTTTTGAAACGATGTCTTATGAGGGATTCGCCGAGGAGGATGTTTGGCGGGTGATAGAGGAAGTAAATCGGCAATTCCATGTCGATCCGGATCGTGTGTATCTCACCGGATTGTCCATGGGGGGAGGCGGGACTGCGAAATTGGGATTTCGGAATCCGGATCGTTTTGCTGCATTGGCGCCGGTTTGTGGATTTTTCGATGCCAGGGAATGGAACGATTATGATGATCGGCAACCTGAGTTCATGAAACGCTTGGAGCGTTTAAATTCCACTTATGAGATAGCCGAAAATATCCTGCATGTTCCCATCAAAATCATGCATGGAGAGAAGGATCCGATTGTCCCGGTTCGGTGTTCGAAAGATTTGTATCAGAAACTCGCCGATTTAGGTTACAAGTGCAGCCTTGAAATATATCCAAAAGTGGAGCATGAAGCGTGGGAACCGGCGTATGAGAATGCGCGGCTATTTGAATGGTTTTCCAAATTCAAAAGAAATTCGCATCCGAAGAAAATTGTCTATAAAACCGGAGAACCATACGGTGGTTCTGCCTATTGGATTGCGATTCAGGAAGCGGAAAACATTCGCGCTATTGCTTCGATTAGAGGAGAGATTCAAGAGAATCGTATCGAAATCGAGACAGACAATGTCCTTTGTTTTTCCCTGCAATTCACTGAAGAACTCATATCAGCTGATATAGAATATACGATTTCGCTCGATGGCAAAAAATTTTCTCCTTGCCGGCCGCTCGATAAAAGTCCGATTTTTCGAAAGCGGGATCAACAATGGGAAATGACCGATTCTAAACCGCCTTGGCGTTTGTTGCCAGGCAAAAAAGGATTGCTTTCCGCATTCGATGAGCGGCAAATTTATGTCTATGGAACATCGGGGACGGAAGAAGAGACGGCGGTTGGGCGTTCATTGGCAGTGGATAAATCCTTACGGAGTGGAGATGCAGATGTGCGGTGGCAAGTCATTGCCGATGAACATGTATCCTCAGAGATGATTTCGAATTATACTATGATATTGTTTTCGACTATTCATGGCACATATTTCCTGCGGAAACAAATGGAGCGATTACCGTTCCTGGTGCAGAACAACGAATTGATATTTGGTGGAAGGAAGATAAAGAAAGATCAGGGAATCCTGGTCGTTTATCCCAATCCTGTAAATGATGATAAATATATGTTGATTGGAACGGCGTATGACAGTGAGGGATTGAAATCCTTGCGGGGATTTGTACTGACAAAACCGATTCGAGGGGAAGTGATGGGGGATTTTGTTGTATTTGGAAAAGACGGGATTCAGATGTGGGGTGGGTTGTTCGATAAGGATTGGCGAATCGCTGAGATAGAAGAGTTTTGACTTTATATATCATTCTTTCCTAAATAGAGATGTCGAAAAATGGAAAAAAGGATAAATGAGGTGAATTGAAATTTCTTTTGCCCTTTCAGGGCGGATTTTATCGTTTATCACTCCACTCCACCAGGGGCGTTGCCCGCTGGCTTTCATCTTTCACCCCGTTGGGGTGGGATTGCTCTATGCAGGGAAGGACTATTGTGCCGCCTGTGTTACCATATTATATGTAAAAGGTTTCTTCCTATGATGTTCACTTCGAAATCAACCATTGTGCGACCCGTGTTCGGTTTCTTGCTTCTTTCGCTGATCGTTGCTTGTGGGGCGCATTCGCCTCGGATTTTGGATGAAAAGTATACCACGATTCACATTTCCGTCTTGAAAAATGAAACTTTCCAATATGCGTTAGAGGAGCGTTTGACGAATACGATCATCGAAGTGTTCCGCCGGGACGGTCGTTTGCGCGTTTCTCCGAAAAGCCGGGCGGATTTGGAGTTGGAAGGGAAGATCGAAGTGGCGGAAGTGTTCCCCTTGGCCTATTCGGATTTGGATCGGGCGGTGGGGTATAATATGACCGTCACGATTAATGTCGATGTGACTGACACAAAGTCGGGAGAAAAAATAATCTCGAACAAACCCTTTTCTGCAAGGGGAACATATCTGTTGAGCATTGAACCTGACCGCTCTCAAATCAACGATGTCTCGGTCAATCTGGCTGATTCGGTCAGGAGTTATTTATTGGAAGGTTGGTGATTATTGGAACGCCGATGCCCTGTTGTATTGCCTGCACGATGCAGGCGTTACAGTGTAGCGCCGACGTCCCGTCGGCATTTGCCTGTGGGATGCAGGCGTTACGAATGTGAATAATGTGAATAAGGAACGGATATTTTGAAGAAACGAATCGGCTTGTTTATCGGCGGAGACGAGTTACAGCAAGAACGGACGATTGCCGCCGTGATCAAGAAATTATACGGCGACCAGGATGTGGATCGCATGATCTATTATGCGTCGGAGGGACAAGCGGGGCGTGCCATTGAAGAAGTGCTGTCTTTTTCTCTTTTCTCAACAGAGAAAGTCGTGATTCTTAAAGAACTGGATAAACTCGGGAAAGGAAAAGAAGATGAAGAAGAGGGGAACGGTGGAAAGTCGGCTTATGATGTCGTGATCGAATACGTCGAGCAGCCGCGGGGGGATACGCCATTGCTTCTCTTTTCCGACAATAAAAAATTGCCCAAGCGTTTGCTCGACGCGATCGGAAAAGATGCGATCAAAGAATTGAAGGCAACGACCGATGCGCAAATCAAAGATGAAGCGTTGCGACGGAGCAAGGAAGAAGGGATCACGCTGGCTCCGGAGACGATTCGATATTTAATCGATCAATGCGGACAGGACGTGACAAGCGCTTTGACGGAGTTGGATAAATTGATGGCCTGGGCTGAAGAAGGTCAAACGGTAACTCTCGAAGATTGCCGAACACTCATTCGGTCCACTCATGAAGACAAAGTATGGGGATTGGTCGATTGGGTGGCAAAACACGATATCAAGTCTGCGCTGGAATTTTATATTCAATTGTTTGAACAGGGAGAAGAACCGATTGCGATCATATCCTTTTTAGCGGCGTCTTTTCGAAAGATGTTGCTGTGCAGAACGTTGGCGGAAGAGAATATCCCTGATAAAGAATGGCCGAAACGGGTTGGGATGAGTGGATTCCCTTTGAAGATGACGATCGAAAAAAGCAAACAATTTTCCATCAAAGGTTTGCGTCATGGAATCCATTTATTGAGATGCGCGGATGAGGATGCAAAAGGGGGAAAATCGGATCGATTTTTGATGACTGAACGGCTGGTTATGGATTTGTGCCGCTTACCAAAACCAAAAGCGAAACAATGACACTGTTTTGATTTTGTACTATTGTATGCAGAAAGGCCACTCGTTCCGGCTTTCTCTCATTTCAATGAAAGAATCTATTTTTGGATAAAAGAGATATTGCAGAATTCTTTGTTTTCTGTTTTGATTCGATTGTATGAGAGGTGAGTCGATTCATCTTGGTAAAAACGAGTATAAGGCTAAGCTATGGAATATCATGAGGATCACTGTTGGCTGGTATAAAAACTGTGATCGATCATTTTTTTATTGGAGAGCATGAATGAAGCGCTTTTATCGTAGGTCCGGAACCATTTTGGGTGTTTTTACTCTCGTTTTACTCTTCGTTGCCGCTCCGCAGGTTCGCGCACAAGTTCGGGGATGGTGTGAAGAAAAGTATCTTATTCGTGACAGGACGACTGTTGTGGAAAGCATTTCCATGCCGTCTGTTATTGTCGAAGGGGACGATGTATTTGTCGTATATCGGCAGGGCAATATAAAGTTCATTTCCTCGCAAGATCGAGGAAAGACATGGAGCAAAGCGGTGGATATTGCGCCCGATTTGCGGGTGTGCAGCGCCCCGTCTATCGCCAAAGCGGATTCCAAACTCGTCATTGTTTGGCCGGCGCTGGTTCAAGTCGGCCAGTTTACGGCATTTCAGTTGTTTTTTGTAGAGAGTAGCGATGGGGGGAAAAGTTGGTCTGAAGCAAAACGGATTACACAAAGCCAGAACGATACCTTTTCACCTCGCATGCTGATGGTGGAGGATCAGGTGATGCTCGCCTGGTTGGAAACGCCGTTGGCAGAGACGCTTGGGAATATTCCCATGGGGCAACGTCCGAATTATTCTCCTGAATCGGTGGAGTCGCTGTATGAAACACGAGTGGAAGATAAATTGGTGGATCGGCGCAAACAAGTCCATTCGACGTTTTATGCATCCTTTTTCAATCCTCGTGTGAGTTCGTTCTCCAACCAAACTCAAATTCATGAAATTTTCGCACAGCGAATTCCCCATATTTTTGCCGTGTATGGTCCGTACAATGGGAATCTATATTTAACGGTGAATCAAAACGCCGAGATTCGAACCTATGAATCGACGGATAAGGGGCGCAGTTGGGATCCCTATTTTCAGGATCAACGATTTTTCAATGCGGGAATGTTGATCGATGCGCTCGTTGTGGATGGAAAACTCCATGGTGTCTGGATCCCAAGGCAAACATATCAACAAATCCCGATCAATTATCGCGTCGAAGGACAAGCGGGAGAGGTACAATTGTCTCCCCCTCATTATGTCCGTTCGCTGCCGCGGATTTCTCATAGTGACGAAGTGTTTCATGTGGTGTGGAGCGCGGGGCAGGGAGAAGAAAGTTGGTTGACGTATATGCGAACAGATGAAATCCCCCCCACGTCGGAAATCGTCCAACCGAAATCACCTGATATCATCGAACGTTCCGTCACCTTTCGCTGGCAAGGGGAAGACAATATTTCCGCAACGGACCGCCTGACCTATTCTTATTCTTATGGTGATCAACCCTGGTCGGTGGTGCAGCCGGAGACATCGGCGACGATTAAAACTCCGCCGGATGGAGAGTATCATTTCAAAGTTCGTGCACAGGATGTTGCCGGAAATATTCAAAATCCGGTAACCAGTTTCGAATTTAACACGTTCAAATCCGCTCCCAATACTCAGATCACCAATGCACCTCCGGAAAATCAAGAGTTGAATACTCGATCGGTGGAGATCGAGTTTACCGGTGAGGATAATACCGATCCCGCCAGTAAGTTGATGTATTCGGTTCAGGTGGATGATCAACCTTGGTCGGATTTCTATTCCGGTCTTACCCATACTTTTTCCAATCTTTCCAATGGAACCCATACTCTACGGGTTAAGATGAGAGATTCCATCGGGAATGTCGATCCCACCCCGGCTGAATGCCAAGTATCGATTCAGGTTGATTTAGAGTTGGTTTTGTCGGCGACGCCTTCTCTCAATACGAATGCGGATGTCATGACCTTCGGCTGGAAAGCCACAGACGATCAAGGGCAACCGGTGGATTTGCAATACTCCTATCGATTGGATGGAGGAGATGTGGCGGAACTGCAGAATGCCGAACGAGTGGAATTGCCGCAGTTGGAAGAAGGACGTCACGAGTTTACGGTATGGGGGACGGATGCATCCGGTGATCAAACTCCCCAAGTGACGTACAAATGGGTTGTGGATCGGACGCCGCCGGAAACCGATGCCGCTTTTACAAAAGAGTATGCCGGTGACAAGTATCCGTTGATCAGTTTACAAGCCAATGATCCTCCCTTGCCCGGCGGTGAGCGGACCGTCACTCCCAATCAATTTGAATATCGCATCGGTGACGGAGAGTGGATATCTTTCACGCATTCCGGAACGACATGGCCCGTCGAAAGAGCGCTTTCCTTTTACTCGTGGGGATATATCGTGGCATTGAGAGCCATCGATGCGGCGGGGAATGTCGATCCCAGTCCGGATACGGTGGACTTGCGTATTTTTGTCCGAACCAACCCATATATCTTTTATCCGGTGGTTGTGATTCTCGCTCTTGTCATTCTTTATTTGCTTCGCCTTGTGATGCCGAAGGGGCGAGGTTCGAGACGGCGGTCTGCTCCTTCTTCCTCGATGGCAACATCATCCACATTGGAAGGTGAAGAGACTCCGAAAGAATCAGCAATGGACGACACATTCGGGGAGACCTCGTCATTCGATTTTGATAAGGAAGAAGATTCCGATAAAAATGATCCCTACGCGTAATGCGCTTCTAGGAAGCGAGGGAGAATGAGGTGAGGCTGCCGTATGAAAAATGCAGCCAAAAATCTTGCACGGTTTTTACTGATACTATTTATATGTTTATTAACAGCAGGACGGCTTGAATGCCGTCCTGTTTTAGTTGAACTGTTTACGACCAAAGGAAACAAAGACTGTAAAACTGCGGAAGAAGCGATCCTTCAATTGCAGGCAGAGTACCCCCCAGAGCGATTGCAGATTCTTGTACACCATCTGGAGGACGATTTGCAAATTCGGGAATCCGTTTTCCGTTCAATTCGCTATAAAATTCGCACATTCCCTACTGTCGTGTTCAACGGAATTTCCAAAGTCGAAGGGGGGCGTTCGTCGGCTCTCTTTTCGACCTATCGTAACAATGTGGAAAACTTTATCCGGCTCGCTGAACTTGGTGATTTTTCCGGATGGATGCGATACTCATGCGGGCAGTTGGTTTCCTCTGTAACGATGACTGTCGAATCCACGGAGCGCCAACTCGAAATCGTATTGGTCTTGACTCAAAACCTTTCGGAGAGTGTATTCAATGTTGTTACTTTTATCGATACCATGGATTTCCCCCCAGGGGGATTGGTTGCGCCGGTCAAGAATATCGAGGTAGCGGGTGATGTATATGAACTCGGTGCCGAGGCGGTTTGGTTTGTGCAGGATAAGGATTCTTTCGAAGTTATCTTATCCGGAAGTGGGAATAATCGTTCACCCATTGTGCAGGATTTCACCGGCGATCGATTGTTGAATTGGAAGGATGTGTTTTACTTTGCCTCAAAATGGAATGGCTCCGACGCGTTGATGGATTTAAGTGCAAGTCAGATTGTCGATGTAAAGGATTTGCTTTTGTTTCTTGGATCTGAGTGATGAATTGGAAGGAGAGCATGGCTTTTTTGCCTCAGAATTCGAAAGAACGAAAAAAACTTTTTATCATTGTGATGGTCTTGGCGTATATCGGCGTCGAGATTTATTTCGGGGCCGAATATGCGATGAAGCGGGATTCGAATTTTCGCGCGTTCCGGTGGGATACAAAAACGTTGTGGCGGCTGAAATCGTCTTATACCGGTACTGCATTCGGCGAAGACATTCATACGAATACGGACGGTTTTCGGGGGGAGCGGGAGTATCCCACGATGTCTGACCATACTTTACGGATTGTCACAATCGGGGATTCCCGAAGTTATGGCTTCGGGGTCGAAGATGACGAGACGTTTTCCGCTGTGTTGGAGAAGGGATTACGAGATCGGGGGCACGATGCGGAAGTGATCAATGCTGGAACTCACGGGTACTCGGCGGTTCAATGCCGGGGACGATTGGAACAAGTACTCGATTACAAGCCGGATATAGCCGTGCTGGCGCCGGGATACAATGACCGCCGCTATATTGCTTCCCGGCCGGCCGATTCGTCGGAATCGTTCAAGAGTATTGCCCGCGTGCGCAAAGTACTCGATGTTTTGTCGTGGAGCAATCTCTTTTTCGGGATGCTCTGCGAAGTGGGTGAATATAAACTTCGAGAATTAAAAGAAAATCCATCCGGACTCGACGTGATTCCTGTTCGTGTTTCGGAACGGCAGTTTGAAAAAGAATTGATCAATATGCTGGCTATTTGCCGCGAAGAGGAAATCGTTCCGGTTTTCTTGTTGATTTATCAAGATTCCAATGCGTATGATATCGTGGAGCGCGCTCAATTGCTCTATGATTTGAATGATTCACCGGCGGCGATAGAATTGATCGAAGAAGCTTTTAATACCGTTCCTAACCGTGCTTATTCCATGAGTCGTTACTTGCTTGGATTGTGTTATGAACGTCTGGGGGATATGGACAAAGCGCGGGAGAATTTTGCAAATCATCAACCTTCCGGTTCGATCTTCGGAGAAGCGGTGCTTCGAAGCGAGCGGCGCTATTACGATATCATTCGCCGGCTGGCGGAAGAGCACTCGGTTCTGCTGGTCGATGGGAGGGAAGCCATTGTCAAGGGCATCGAATCTCCTGTCGAGGCGGAAGAGGCCTTTCGCAAAGAATTTGTAGACGAATGTCATTACACAGCGGAAGGGCATCAAAGAATGGGGATGGCATTGACGGAAGCGGTAGCAGGACGTCTTACACTTTCAGCTGACTTAGAGCCAACGCTTTCTCCATAAGGACCTCGTGAGCTGCCCGTTCTTTATCGTTTCCTTCAGGTTTGCGCTGAATATAGGAACCGTCACTCTGCAAATCCCACGCTTTGCGGTTATCCGCGAGCATGATTTCGAAAATTTGGTGTAAAGTATCTCGTATGTCGGGATCTTCCACCGGCGTAATGGCTTCCACCCGGGCATCCAAATTCCGGGGCATCCAATCCGCCGATCCTATATAGTATTCTGTATTTCCTCCATTATAAAAATAAAAGATTCGCGAATGTTCGAGAAAACGTCCGACAATACTAATGATGCGGATATTCTCACTGACACCAGGAATCTGAGGCCGCAGGCAGCAAATTCCCCGAACGATTAAATCAATTTGCACACCGGCACTGGATGCCTCGTACAGTTTTTCGATTATCTTCGGATCTTCCAGAGAATTCATTTTGGCCATAATATGCGCTTCTTGTCCGGATTTTTTTTGTTTGATTTCACGGTCAATCAAACGCATAAATTTTCTTCTCATGTTGACGGGAGCTACCAGCAGTTTTTTATAGGAACTTTGCTGGGAATGACCGGTCAGAAAGTTGAACAGATCCGTCAAGTCTTCGCCCAAATCCTGACGGCAGCTCAGAAAACCTAAGTCCGTGTATAAATTGGCGGTTTTTGAATGATAGTTCCCGGTTCCGATATGATAATACCGCCGTATGCCATCCGGTTCCTCTCTTATGACGAGTAATGTTTTGGTATGCGTTTTCAGTCCGGCAAAACCATAAGTGACATGAACACCCGCTCGTTCCAACGTTCGTACCCATTGAATATTGTTGGCTTCATCGAAGCGGGCCTTGATTTCTACCAATACGGCGACCTGCTTGCCGTTTTCCGAGGCACGCGCCAAGGCTTCGATGATAGGGGAATTCGCCGCGGTTCGGTACAGTGTCTGCTTGATTGCAAGGACTTTGGGATCTTCCGCCGCCTCTTGTAAAAAGCGTAGAACGCTCGTGGCAAAGGAATCGTAGGGATGATGGACCAAGATGTCGGTTCTGCGGAGCAGATTGAAGAAACTTCGTGGAGCGTCTTTGTCGTCCAATGTCCGCAGGAGTGGACTTGTTACGGGTTTCCAAGGTTTGTCCTTCAACTCAGGGAAATCGAGTGAGGATAAATCCATCAGATCCGGAAGGTTCAAGGGGCCGTTCAAATAGTAGATATCTTCTTCCAAAATCTGCAATTCCCTGACCAACCAATTCTGAATCGGTTTCGAGGCGTCTTTCGAAATTTCCAATCGAACCACCGGTGCAAATTTGCGGTGGCGCAGTTCTTCTTCGATCAGTTCCAGCAAATCTTCCGCTTCTTCTTCGTTGCGTTCGATATCCGCATTGCGGGTGACGCGAAACGGGCAACTTTCCACGACTTCCATTCCATGAAACAACATCGGCAGATTGGCTGCGACGACTTGTTCGAGGGGAACGAATTGATTGGGAACTCCCGTGTCAACCCAACGTGGCCGATTGGGAGGAATTTTGATCCGCGCATAGGCATAGGTTTTTGAGTTGGGTCTCTGGAGCCGAATCGCCAGCGAAAGGCTCAGATTACTGATGATAGGAAACGGTTGTCCGGGACCTGTTCCCAGGGGAGTTAGGATGGGGAAGACCGACTTTTTATAATAATTGTTCACATGTTTTTTTTGACTGCTGTTCAAATCGGAATAATTGAGGATGACAATATCGTGTTTTGACAAAGATGGTACTATTTCATTGAGCAGACAATTGCGTTGTTGGTCAACCAATTCCAACACGATTTCCCGTATTCGGTCGAGCTGTTGGCGGGGTGTCATCCCATCGGGGGTTTTTTTCGTGACTCCGGCGGCGATTTGCCGTTTGAGACCGCCGACCCGTTTCATAAAAAATTCATCCAAATTGTTGCTGAAAATGGCTGTAAACTTAACCCGCTCTAACAATGGATTTCTGGCATCGAGTCCTTCATACAACACCCGCCGGTTAAATTCGAGCCAACTGATCTCCCGATTAATGAAATAATCGGAGCGATTGGCTTTTTTCATTGGTTATGCGCCTTTCAAATGTTCATACACGAAAAGTGAACAATTTCTACATCCTTCTGGGAATCTACTACAGAATTCCACGGGACGTGATTTCCATCTCCCGCATATTCATTGTATATCATCTTTTTCATAAAGTGACCTTTGTTTATTGTATCATGCCCGGTACTAGAAAAGAACATGGATGGAAACATGATGATTCATTCTTGACAACTAGCCAGAAAATCCGATAGTAATGTTTTGTTTTCGATATGAATATCGATCCCTCCACGAGCACCATAACAATCTTGCATATGGTAAAAAGTATCTCTCCGTCGGATTTCGTGTACGCCGGAAAAAAACAGAAGTTTTTTGTGCACAAGTCGACTTACATAGACATCTATATGAGTGAACTTAATCAAAAAATACTCGGATTAATTCATGTAACCGCTTGACATTTACTTTCTTTTTTTATATTTTGGTGTCGGTTTTTTCAGTTCTCGCACTAAGTTTTCGGCGTAGCAAGAAGGAGGTGGTTTATAGAGATATCGAGATTGAAGTATTGTTACCAGGTTAACAGAAAAATTTTTGTTAGGTAGTTTATTTTAACGAGGAGGAAGATATGGCAAAAAAAATATCATTCATCATTGGAGTTGTGCTTTTTGTAAGTCCTCTCAGTTTCGCACAATTGGGCATCTTTACAGATGAAATCAGTGTTGGAGATGATGCATGGTTGGGGCAGGCATCATTTGATAACGGGGTTTATACCATCGAAGCGTCAGGAAGTGACATTCAAGGGACTGCCGATGGTATGTATTTTATTTGGCAAGAGATATCGGGATCGTTCATCATCGAATGCGACCTTGCATGGGGCGATCAAATCGAACCGGCAGGTGCGCCGGATACCGGCAATGATTGGAAGAAAATGGGACCGATGATTCGTGCTTTACCTGCTGATGATGCAGGTGCAGCCAATATATTGGGACTTCTTCGAAGGGATTTGGCTGCCGATTTACAATGGCGCGAGGACACGGGGGGTGAAACCAACAATGCCGGTGAACAAGTCAAAAGTGGTGTGGAAACAGATACTTTGCGAATGGTACGGATGCTGGATACCGTAACGCTGATGAGAAAACAGCAGGATGGATCTTACCGGACGGTTGGAAGTCATACGCTTGATTTAGAAGATCCTGTTGCTATCGGATTTGCGGTAACTGCACATGACACCACTCATATTGCAGTAGCGCAGTTCTCGAATGTTTCCATTACAGAGATACCTGTGGCAATTATGGCAAGCAGGGATCTTCCTAAAGAATCTTTCGCCCCAGGCGTCATAATTCCCGGAGTGCAAATCGAAATTTCTGTGGAAGAAGGAGAATCAGCAGACTTGACTGTCAAGGAAACTCTTCCGACTGGTTGGGAAATAACCAATATTTCAGACAGTGGAACTCTGGATGGAAGCGTCATAACCTGGAATTTGACTGGGATTTCCGGGTCGGAAACGTTGTCCTACGATCTGCGACCGGCTTCCAGCGCGAAAGAAGGTGTTCTGATTTCCGGTTCTTTCGAAGATGCCAATGGGACCGTGTTCGGGATTACCGGTGATAGTGGATTGGATATTGAGGGAGCCAGTGAAGCGATGGCCCCGAAACTCGATAAATCCATCACGCTCGACGGTGTGATCGAGGAAGATGAATGGGCCGATTCATATGTCTTCAACTTCGACCGCAAAAATGTCACTGCGCCGGGCGTGCTCATCAACGGTCCTTCCTTCACGAATGAGGAATCGAATCTAACCGTTTATGTGTTCCATAACGACGATTACATTTATGTCGGCTTGGATATGGTTGATCCGCTGTTGGATTACGAATCCTATGGCAACACGGCAAATGTGTGGGAATATGACTCGGTCGAGCTGTACGTCGATGGTGATCTTAGCCAGTCAAATCCGAAAGACGGGAATGAATTTGGATTCCAGGCCACAGTTCGCGGTGACGGTGCATTTTCCGCCGGGAACAATCCGCCCACCCCGATCGAAATGGGGCCGTTGCAACACTACAGCGAAGACGGTCTCTATTGGAACTTCGGAGCCAAATCGAAAGGGGAACATTTAGCGGAAGACAGTGGTTTCGTCGTTGAATATTCCGTCGATAAGGCGATGTGCTTGGATCCCTTGGATATTGAAGTCGTTGGTTTCGACGTTGCTGTCAATGATGCCAGCAACACCGGCACACGTTCCGGCAAATGGGCCTGGTGGCACTTGAACGCCGATACCGGCGGACGAATGGATTCCTGGAACGACGAAAGAGGATGGGGAACTCTCCAACTCCTTGACGGTCCGTTGCCACCCGATGTGGATGTTTCGGATTGGACATTGTATTAATCTGATTGAAGAATTCGATTATACTGAAGGCGATGGGTGATTTCATCTGTCGCCTTTTTTCTATATTATATAGATGCTCTGTGTTAAAAAGATGCAACAGAAATGAGCGGGTATTATACAGCAAGGGGAGATTTCGCTTACCCTTGTTACCCGTTCGGAATAGCAAGGGTAGACTTCGCTTACCCTTGTTACCCGTTGGGAATGTCGGCAGTATTATGGGATATCTTTTATATCTATTCTTGATCATAGCTACTATATCATGGGATTGTTTGATTCTACCCGTTTTCTCCAATAACATACAATTCACCGATATTACCGAACAAACCGGTGTTACCTTTCATCATTATGACGGCAGTTCGGGAAGAAAGTACGTCATGGAGACGACCTGTTCGGGATTGGGACTGTTCGACTATAACAACGACGGTTATCTCGATATTTATTTTCCCAATGGAGCGGTGCTTCCTGGAGCGACACGGGAGGTTTCTCCTCCGAACCGTTTGTATCGAAATAATGGGAATATGACTTTTACCGATGTAACAGAGGAGACCGGAGTGGGGGATCGTAGTTACAGTTATGGCTGTGTCGCCGCTGATTACGACAATGACGGGGATGCCGATTTGTATGTGGTGAACTATGGGCCGAATGTTCTTTACCGCAATAACGGGGATGGCACGTTTACCGATGTGACGGAGTTGGCGGGGGTAGGGGATCCGCGTCAAGGAGCAGCGGCTGTTTTTCTCGATATCGAAAATGACGGTGACCTCGATCTCTTTGTGACGAATTATCTTAAGATCGATTTGAAGAAACATAAAACGTGCTATCGTGAGGACATCCCAGTGTATTGTTCTCAACTCGATTACCCAAGTGAATATGATATCTTATACCGCAACAATGGAGACGGTACCTTCAGCGATATTTCAAAAGAAGCCGGAGTATACAACAGCTCGACCGGCATGTCGGTCGTTTGCACCGATTATGACAACGACGGCTTTCAAGACATTTTTGTAGTCAACGATGCGCTTCCAAACTTTTTGTATCATAATCTCGGGAATGGTACTTTCGAGGAAGCCGGTTTATATGCAGGCGTTGCGTATGATTTAAACGGTTCTCCCCAGGGGAATATGGGGGCGCAATTCGGGGATTTCGATGAAGATGGCTTCATCGATTTGATCACGACCAATTATCAGCGTCAAATGGTGGCTGTGTACAAAAACATTAGTGGGATGCTTTTTCAAGATATCTGTCTGGAAAGCGGTATCGGTCCGCATACGGTACCGCAAGTGACGTGGGGTGTGGGAATTCTCGATTTCGATCATGACGCGGACAGGGATGTCTTTATATCAACCGGTCACTTACAGGACAGTGTTGATTTATATGACAAGTCCACTTCGTATAAACTGACCAATTTATTTTTCTGCAATCAAGGAAACGGAAAATTTGAGAACATTTCCGAACAGTGCGGCTCCGGTTTGCAAATCAGAAAAAGCAGCCGCGGTGCTTCTTTCGGTGACCTCGATAATGACGGGGATATCGATATCGTTATTTCCAATGCAAGAGATCGGGCCGATGTGTTGCAAAATGACAGCGAGAGCAAAGGCCATTGGATTCAAATCGAAACCATTGGAACGCAAAGTAACCGTGACGGTGTCGGTGCGCGCATACGTATTACCATTGAAGGGAAAACTCGAATCGAAGATGTGCGAAGCGGAGGAACATACGCAGGAATGAACGATATGCGGGTTCACTTTGGACTTGGAAACCACGATAGCATTGACCGAATCCAAATCCGATGGCCCAGTGGAATCACCGATACCTTGGAAGAAGTTTCAGTGGATCAAATTCTGACTGTTACTGAAGGCATGTCTTTACAATCCGGCCAATCAAGTTCAAAGTAAAAGTAACAATCGGCAAGGGATAGGGATCATGTTGTTTTCCGGAAGAATTATTCGAGGATCGATCATCGTACTTTTTGGATTATTATTCTTATCGCCTCGGTCTATTTATTCTCAAACACATCAGGAAATGCTTCAGCAGGCACATTCTCTCTTTGAAAGAGAAGAATTTGAAAGAGCGCTGCAGGTTTACGATCAAATCCTAAATGCTTCACCCGATTTCTACCCGAGCCGGATAGGCAAAGCAAAATGCTTGTCCAATTTACAGAGGAGAGCGGAAGCCAATGAAATACTCGATCAAGTGTTGGAACAATCTCCTACCGACTCCGAGGCACTGATCACCAAAGGGAAGAATCTAGCTTTGACGGGGAATCATACTGAAGCAAAATCGATATTCGAAAAATATACGGAACTTTATCCTGAAGACATTATCGGGTGGTATAATCTGGCTACAACACAACGGGAATTGAATCAAACGGATTCCGCTTTGAAATATTTTCGGAAAGTTACCCAACTTATTTCTACGAATGGGCAAACGATTCCGGATGAAATGAAATCCCTCCTTCCTTACCAGCTGGGTTTGATTTATCTTTCCAAAAACAAATTGGAACAGGCCATCGCTTATTTCCAACAAGCGATTCAGGCGGCTCCGTGGCGTGAAAATCCTCGTTACCAACTCGCTATGGCGCTGGCGCGTGACAAACGTTCGAAGGAAAGCAAACAATGGATGGAGTCGTTCCAGAAGATCAAAGAAGTCCAGAAGAAAATTCGATATTTACAAACCGTATCGGAAAAAGCGTCTCAAGACGCGACTCCGCATATCGCCATCGGGCAACTTTATTTTGCTATCGGCAATTTGCATCAGGCGGAACTCTCCGTACTGCGCGCCCTCGATAATAACCCTAATGATCCAAATGCCCTTAATTATCTAGGTTTGATCTATATTCATCAAAAACGCTTCGATGAAGCACGAACGTATTTGCAAAACGCTGCCGAGAACGACCCGAACGCACCACAGGCATTTATGAATTTAGGCACGTTGGAGTTGCAACTTGGTAATTTCCAAAAGGCGAAAGATTATTACCGGCAGGCGTTGACCGTTCAGCCCGGCTTTCAACCCGCTGAAAAAGGTTTAATACGGCTCAAGCAACTTGAAAAGGAAAAATAGTGTAGGTTTATGCTAAAATGCATTCACTTTAAATGATGCGGATAGGGATGTCCGCGCTCCCAGTATTAAAGGAGGTAGAAGAGCATGAAACCCGTTCTGCATTCTGTCAGTTACGCCGGCTTTTGGGGACAAGCTACCTTGAGCCTTGAGGAGTTCATTCCGCATGCAGCCGAATTGGGGTATTCCGGCGTTATGCTGATGACAAAACGTCCGCATCTTTCACCGCTTGATTATGGGGAAAGCAAGTTAACGAATTTAGCGGAGTTACTGGAGAAGCATCAGCTCTCGGTGGCTTCTTTGGCCGCTTATAGTGATCCGAGCGCTGGTTTTACTGCCACTTCTGCGCCGTTTTCTCCGTTGGGGGAAATGCAGTTGGTCAATATCCGGCATTACGCGTTGATGGCAAAACATCTCAACGCTCCGGTGATTCGCCTTTTGACTGGGCTGGACAATATGGGAGTTCCTTATCTGCAGCTCTGGAATCGATGTGTTGCTTTCATGCGCGAGGCATCCGATATCGCCGCGGATTACGGAGTCACCATTGGGATTCAAAATCACGATGATGTTGGAGGTCATTATTTGGCAATGGCAGATTTGATCGATGAGATTGACCGGCCGAATTGTAAAGCGTGTTTCGACGCCTGGTCACCTGCGCTGCATGGTGACGATTTGCGCGAAGCGGTGCTGCACATGGGATCACGCACTGTTCATACCACCGTTGCCGATTATGTAAAACGGCCGCGTTTCAAGTATCATCATCCCAATGACGGCAATGTTTTCGAGCGTGTACTGGACGATGTGCGCGCAGTTGCGATGGGGGATGGATTTATCGATTATGCCACCTTTTTTGATACGCTGCGGGAAGTCGGTTTTGAAGGTACGGTCGCGTATGAAATGTGTTCGCCCATTCGAGGTGGCGGGGGGATGGAGAACTTGGATCGTTATGCGAAACAGTTTTTAGAATATTTTAAACCTTGGTCAAGTTGACGATTTATTGTGTTTTTACAATATCGCCATCGCTGACAACCCCGTTACTGACATCGTAAGGCATTCCACGAAGGGAGCCGGGGCTTGAACCGACACCCATTGCACCGTCAGGCCCGATGCTGATCATGGCGAATTGGCCTTCTTCAAGAGGGGTGATTCCGAGATCCCGGCCAACCTGGTTATCATGTTGGTAGAGATGGATACCGAAGTCATCACCGCGTCCGGGTTCATTGTCGAAATAGATATAGCAATATCCCTGCTCATTGGCGCCGAAACCGACATCTTGTTTTCGGGGGCTAAAGGGATCTTGCGGTAAGGCAGAGAGATAAGAAACCGGTGAGGTTAGGGGATAAAAAGGTCCTTCAAAAGTCGTAGCCGGTGGACGGGGGCCAACGCCGCCGAAATCTTCCTGCCATCGAGTAATGGCAAAATCCGCATCGTCGTCCCAGAAATCAAGCAGCATGACATTGTGATCCATGTTAAATGTCTGGATCGCGGTAGCGACATTGCGCATATCGGCTTGGGTTCGCGCCACTTTGGCTTTGAGTTGAGCGTTCAGAAAATTGGGGACTGCGATTGCCGCCAGAATACCGATAATGGCGACAACAATCAGTAGTTCAATCAGTGTAAAACCCTTCTTTGACATTCTGTATACTCCTAATTCTAATTTATCAAAAGCAATCTAACCCCTTTTTGGGTTTTGTAAAGTTCCATAGAAGTCTATTCTATTGTAAAATCGGTCATTTGAGGCATTCCAGTTGCAAAAAGTGGTAAGAAAGAAACGGCATTCATATCGCCTCAAAAATGATGTCGCATGAACTTATTCCGATGTTTTCCCCCGGGTTTTTCGTGGGCGTTTTTTTCGAGTGCCAAACAAAGCATGGTTCAACTGGGTGAAAATAAGTTGATTCTCAATTACATCTGACTGATTCTGTACTTCATCATACAGGATTATCATTATTTCGAACATTTGAAAAAATAAAAACAGTAATTGTGTACCTAAAACAAATAAACCCAATCCGAGTAGAAGACATAGAATCGTGATAAACCAAGAGGAAACAAAAAAAGCTCCTATGACCAATGTTAAGGACAGAATAACGATATATGCCACACAGTAATCCTTGATAATATTCAGATCGAGTTCGTGATTATATTGGGTTTGGGGATTCTCTTCATCCACTTTATCTTCTTCATGGTAGAGTTGTTCTTCGTTCATATTCTTCCAATCCTTATTATGGCAAATAAAAAACTCTCACTCGATGATTCCGTTCTTCAGTATTTCCCAAAGTTCTCAACTATATCATACAACACTTCTAAATTCTCGGGTGGAACATGCGGTGCGACCGCGCAGGAGGCGGAAAGAATATAGCCACCGCCTTCCTTAGCAATATCGAGTTTTTGTTTCGCATACTCCCGCACTTCGTCCGGCGTACTTTTCAGCAACACATTGACGGAATCCATATTCCCTTTGATAAAGACTTTTCCCCGGGTGATCTCTTTGGCTTCTTTCAATTCCACATCGCCGAGGGGCGGTGGATCGAGACATTCGATTCCGCAGGTGTTGGATTCGATCAGGAGAGTCAGCCGATCCCCGAGAGAGCCGCAGGTGTGTGTGCAGCAATGAGCTCCCGCCTTTCGAATCGCTGTATTGATTTGGCGCTCATACGGCTGGACGAATTCTTCATATTGTTTTCGGGAGATGAATTTTCCGCCGGCCCACGGAGAAGCCAAGGTAATGGCGTTCACGCCTGCCTCGATTTGTTCCAAAGCCCATTGGATACAGAGTTCAGCGTATCCGTCGAGAATCGCATGAACTTTACCGGGGTCTTCGATAGTGGCGATCATGGCGTTTTCCGCGCCGAAAGTCGAGAGGTGATAGTCCCAGGGGCTGAACACTTCACCGTGCAGACTGAGTTCTCCTTGAGTTTCGGATTTTATAATATTGAGCGTATCGAAGCGATGTTCCGGATGGATGGGGTATTTCATGGCTTGGCAGACCGGCAGCCATTCGAGACGTTCTGGAAGGTCTTTTTCGGAATCAAATGAATCGAAATCTTCAAAGGGTTCGCCTTCGGGCCAGACATTGCGGGGCAGCTCGTCCCAGGGACAGATCGTGTGAGTGTAATCGAATGTACCCGGTTTCCAGTAGATGGTTTGAGCATATTCGTCTTCCTTGATGCGTTCGACATAATTCAAAATATCCCGGTCTTGTCCGCACAAGTTGAGAAGAATACCATCGAAACGATAACGCCGTTGCGCCCGAAGCCACGCTTGCGCGCATCCTTCGGCGGTAAACCATAGATCGATCGGTTTGACGTTCATGTGCAGGAGAAGGTGGCCGATGGAGAGTTGGCACATAACGGGGACACGGTCAGCTTCCTGCAGGTTCATAGCCGTGACCATGCGTTGCTTGCTGTTCATGATAAATCCTTTTTTTAATTTCCAGACAATTAAAAATATTGTGGTGCAGACCAGAGGTCCGCACCACAACGGCATTTTGATTTTTCGTTGTCCCCAAAAAATAGCATTCCGGATTCTGCAATACCCGGTCAAAATTACATCATGCTCTTCATCCAGGCGTCGGAAGGTTTCGTGCGGCGGACGTCAAGGATCTCTTCGTTTTCGGGATCCCACATGACTCGTTTTCCTGTACGATAGGAAATATTGCCGAGGTGGGCGGCATTGATGACACGATGACCGACTTCGACCGGCGAGTTGGGTTCTTTTCGGTTTTTGACGCATTCGAGGAAATTGGCGACATGGTCGCCGCCTTCGTAATGACGCGGCCAGGATTCGATCGGTTCGTTCATTTTTTCGCCTTGTGGATAGACACGGAAACCGTTGCGGTCATCGACCAACAATGTTCCTTCCGATCCGTAAAAAGCGGCGCCGACACTGTCCCGGTCGTTGATGAACTGGACAGTAAACAGAGTGGTGAAACTGCCGTAATTGAGGACGGAATGAACCACGTCCGGTGTTTGCCAATGTTCGAAATAGTGATTTCCACCATTGGCGGCTACTGTTTTCGGACCTTCGACATCCATCAACCATTGATTCACGTCCAATTGATGAGCGCCGATATCGGTCATCAATCCACCGGCATAATCCCAATACCAACGCCAAGCATAATATCGATAGGGATCGAAGGCGCGTTTGGGGGCATTTCCTAAAAAGCGGTCCCAATCGAGGCGGCCCTTGATTTTCAAATTGGATGTAAATGGATCTCCATTGGACCAATTTCGAGTATCGTATACTTTAACCCAAACGATTTTGCCCAGAATTCCGGATCGAATGACTTCCCGGCCGCGTTTCCAGTGTTCACCACTGCGCCTGTGATTGCCGACTTGAACAATCTGTTGGGTTTCCCGAACAGCGCGGATCATTTCTTGGCCTTCTTCAATGGTTTTTGAAAATGGTTTTTCGATGTAGGCGTCTTTCCCTGCTCGGACAGTGTCAATCAAGATATCATGGTGCCAGTGATCGGGGGGCGCAATGTAAACGGCATCGATATCATCCCGTTCTAACAGTTTCTCATGCTCATAATACGTGTCCGCCAATTTCCCGTCTTCGGTTTCAGACAATGCTCTTCCTTGTATCAGGCGCTCTTCATAGACGTCGCAGACGGCTACGATCCGGGCGCCGCGGGCTTTGGCTTCACGTAATCCCCATTGTCCCCGGCCGCCGGTTCCGATTACCCCCATGCGAATGGT
Source organism: uncultured bacterium (assembly GCA_964412555.1). Lineage (GTDB taxonomy): Bacteria > Hinthialibacterota > Hinthialibacteria > Hinthialibacterales > Hinthialibacteraceae > CAYPPG01. The sequence continues at coordinate 29,188 of CAYPPG010000001.1, read as the reverse complement.
TTCGTTGGCGCCCATTACACTATGAGGAGTGATTCCGTGGAGAGAAGTCATCGCGACTCCAGTGGAGAGGGCGCCTTTCATGAAATCTCTCCGTGTGTTTTTCTTTGCATCAGTCATAATATTCTCCTTATTCTCGAACAGACATGTCACAAAATGAAATGTGAGACATTCATGTCCTTTTGTATGAATCAAAAGCCAAAACGAGTATAGTTTCACAGAGTTTTGCAATCTTATCCAGTGCTGTACGAAAAAAAAGGCGGCTTATGAAAGCCGCCTTTTGATTGATTGGCTGATGAATTCAATGTTTATCGTTGTCTTTGCACGGTTGAACTGCTGACTCCCATCAAATGGGAAGAAGGCCAAAAACTCGATGGCAGATTCCAGGGTACACGGATACGGTTTCTCAAGATGTGGGGCATCACATCGGCGGAACCACCCCATGAGGTGATGTCGAGACCGCCGGATGTTTGTAACATTTCGCTGAATTGTTCTTCAACTACAGTCCACTCTTCATCTTCCACTTCACTCGGTTTATCCGGTGGCAGAGTTACAGGATTGGAGGATGCCAACAGATGATATGCACCATCATTGCCTTTCAGCCCCAATTGAAATTCGTAGGTTCGATTGGCTTGTAAGGATATGTACCAGTTCATGGCGTCAAGAAGAACAGGAATTTCTTGGATCAATTCTTGATTTTCAGCATAGACTCGGAGAACGGATTCGGAAATATCGAAAATCCACTCACCTTCTGCCCCACGTAGTTTGTCTTTTGTGTCTTCGGAGATTTCCCAGTACAAATAAATCCAGTGCGGATCTCGAACAAGGGCACGGAGAATCGTCTCGCCATATTTGGGGGGTAATTCCGGTCCTTCTTCTCCACCCCATACGGTTCCGCTTTCGGGTTCTTTCACTGGAACGCTTTCAGAAGAGGAAGATGAGATGGATTCCTGCGAAATTTTTCTTTTTTCTTCTGGAAGAGGAAAAGCGGTTTGGGATGGAATCGGCTGACTTTCTGTAAATTCCGATTGTACCGGAGGTTTGCTCGGAATTTCTTTTGGAACAATCGGTGTCTTTTTTTGCACTGGATTTGGATGGGGTGTTTCTTTTTGTATGGAATTGACCATCGGCTTGATCTCATATCCATTTTCTTCCAACGCATCGACCAATTGTGATTTAGACATTGAACTTCGGCCACGTATCCCTACAGCTTGTGCAAGATTGTATAGCGTTTTTTTAGTCATTTTTTTGAGCTCGCTCAAAAAGTTCTTTTGCTGATTCGTGTTACCGTTTTGCATTTCTACCATTTTCACACCTTTTACTTTATGCGTATTTTTTTATCCTCATCGACAGTGGATATTATAACCGTTTCCTGTTGAACTAGAATCGTTTTTTCTTAAGCAATATTTAGGCCAGATTTGAATAGCCAGAAAATGATCCTTATTCAACTTTTTATTTGAGAGATTCCCTTCGAAGTATTGGATTTCAGTTTCTTTCAGTACAATATGTGCAATGTACGTTGATTCAAGGGAGGGTTTGTTGTTTTCCTTGAGTATGTGGATTGGGGCTGGTATAGTTTCAACGTTTCAAATCTGTACTGGAGTATTCCGAAATTGAAACGATTCATAGATCAATAGGGCCAAACTTGTTCCCCAAATGTTTTGTCATCAAGTACAATAATTACGCTTATGAAATGGTATCATTTTCTCGTTTTGTTTTTTGAAGGATTTATATTTTCTCTCTTCTTAACGCCGCTTATGCGAAGAGTGGCACCACGGTTGGGATTTTTGGATCATCCTGGCGAGCGAAAGGTGCATATTCAACCCAAGCCTCTGCTCGGTGGCGCCGCTATCTTTTTTTCTATTCTTCTTGTCGTTTTCCTCGATCTTTTTCTTTTGAATTGGATTGGAAAGAGTGATTTTGCCAGCAACAATCAGATTTTCAAAGAATTGAATTTGCTGTCATTTTGGGCCGCCGGCTATGTAAATATACTCCATCAACTATCCGGTTTTTTTATCGGTGGTGCGATCCTCTTTTGCATCGGTTTGGTCGATGACCGATATGGGATGAATCCTCTTGTCAAATTATGCGGTCAAGTGATTGCAGCCATCATTCTGTATTTTGCGAACATTCAGATCGCATTATTCATTGATCAACCGGTTATCAACTTCTTTTTGACGATGGGATGGATTGTCCTGATTACCAATTCCTTTAATTTGCTTGATAATATGGACGGGTTGTCGGGTGGGGTGGCGATGATTTCTTTGATTCTATTGGGAATCTCTACCCACCTTGTCAGCCGCCAGGTTTTTATGTCAGCGATTTCCTTTGCGCTGGCCGGAAGTATCGCCGGCTTTTTACGGTATAACATCTATCCATCCAAGATTTTTATGGGAGATGCCGGCTCTCTGTTTTTGGGGTATTCGGTTGCGGCTTTGACCATTCTCTCCACGTTTTATCAAAGTGACACGGAAAACGCAACCGCATGGTCGGTAGTCATGCCTTTTGTCATTTTAGCGGTTCCGATATTTGACACGGTATCTGTGATTTTCATACGCATCAAAAATGGCAAGCCGATTTATGTGGGTGACAAAAACCATTTTTCTCATCGGTTGGTGGCTTTGGGAATGAGCCATCGAAGGGCTGTTTTCTTTATTCATTTGGTTACTTTATGTGTGGGAAGTGCTGCCCTCGTATTGCCTGTCATCAACGAGCCGTTTGGAGCGTATGTTGTCTTGACGCAAATTATTCTTTTCTTCCTCATCATCGCCATGTTGGAGCATATCAAGAACAATTCGAATAACTCTTCCGGGAAACATTGAATCTTGAAATAAAAGTTTGAATTTTACTTGAATGCTATTTTTGCTTCCCATTGGGGAAGTGTGGCTGATACCGCTCCAGAATTGCATCGATTCTCTCGGCTGACTCCGAATAGGAGGCAGGCTGCACCGCCTTGATTCTCGCTAAAACATATTTCCCGTATTTTGTTTTTACTCAATCAATATAATAACCAACCTTGAGTATTTACGGCAAATGTCACTTCTCCTGGTATGACCAGTGCGGAAGCAAGATCGTCGAGCAGTTCCGTTAGGGTAACAGAAATCGCCGGACTGATACTCTCTTGTACTTCAAAGACGATATCGACCAGTTTCCCCTCTCCGGTCACCGGATTGGCAGCGCCTGCAAAGCCGGCTACGGTAACACCCCCGTCCGCGTTTTGAATCCCTACAAGGGATGAAAACTCTTGCGTCAAGGTACCGTTTTTTTCCACTTTTGAAAAACGGAGCACTTGAAAGTCGGTAACAATATTGAAAGAGAACGAACGTACGTTATCTGCGCCGCGGATGGTGATTGGAACGGTCACAAGATCACCTGCTTGAGCAGGGACCGTTCCGACGGATAGTTGAAGAGATTGCGAACCTATTACTTGGATATTACCCGGCACACCCAACGCACCGGATAGATCATCGAGAAATTCGGCGGGAGTGAGTGGAATTTCGCCGGAAGCAGAAGGCAGGATTTTGAAAAGAACTTTGACAAACACCGCATTGCCCGTAATGGCCTCGGCCGAGCCGGCAAAACCGGAGATCACGATCTTCTCCTGCAACGGAATTCCCACTACCGATGAAAAATCAGCGGTGGTTGTTCCACTACGGTCCAGTTCCACATATTCCAATTGAGTGGAATCATATTGTAATTCCAGAGAAAACGCCCGTATCCCGACTCCTTCCGTTACGCTAAGGGGGATGGTTACCGTATCTCCAGGATTCCCTTCCGCGTTTCCGACTTCCACAGTTGCGGCTTCCGAGGGAAGAAGACTTTTGGCCGAGTATGATAGTGTACGTTTCGTTCGTGTTGTTTTACCGCTGATCGATTCGATATATTTATCAAAGATCGCTTGTGCGTCGCCGGGTGTAATTCGGCTGTCGTCGTTATAGTCGGCTTCCCAGATATCAGTACCAGGAGAGAAGGGAGGTGAAGCCGTACGCACACCGGTGATCAAGTCAATATACAAATCGAAAGCCAGTTGTGCGTCTCCTGGTGTCACACGACCGTCTTGATTGACATCACCGCGCTCGGATGGCTGTGAGATGGGTGTTGGAGTCGGGGTCGCGGTTGGTAAAATGGGACGTGGTGTATTTGTCGGCGTGGGAGTAGCGGTTGGTGTCGGAGTCGGACGATCCTGAACATTGGGAGTGGAAGCCCATGTCCGGATATTGATCGCGCCGACGCTACGATTGTCACGGCTGTCGTAAATTTTTGTCAAATTGGTTTGATCGGCGTTCAATTCTTGGGTAGTCAATTCCCCCAAGTAATTGTTGTTTACGATAATCGCCGCTGTGTTTTGGTTGTTCAATTCATATTCGGTATTGTTGAAAATATCATTTCCTTCGCTTAAGGTCAGGCTGTCTTCCCTTGAATTGAAAGTAATCCCGTATTTGTTGCCATTGATCACATTGCCGGTAATCCCTTCCTCTCCGATATAAGTCAGGGATATACCCGATCCACTGTTACCGGTGAAGAAACAATTGGAGATGTTGAGAGGGGAGGTACTGTAAATACCATCCGCTTCCGTTCGTCCCCCGGCTTCTCCATTTTTTTCAATCACGCAATTCCGGATGGTATACGATATACCCCTTCCAATATTAAGACCTGTTTTTACGTTCTGATGAATATGGGTATCGGTAATTAGATGAGTGAAATCGTCTCCGCGCAGATTGACACCATAATTTTGATTGCCGTACACGTTGCATTGTTGCAGTGTTGTTTTCCCATCGATATAGATTCCATCTGAGCCGTTGGTATCGATGGTGCAATTGTTCATGGTGATCAATCCTTCTTCCAGTGACTTTAGCCCGTAATCTCCATTATTCCGGAGAGTGCAAGCGGTGAAGACATACGTATCCGGTGCTTCGATTCGAATGCCATCGGTCGAAGCCAGCTGGAAGACGCTGTTTTCTACTACAGGACGGCCGTTTTGTTCGATGAGCAGTCCGACATTCCCATATTCCGCCGTACAGTGGCGCAAGGTGACTTTGTCACTGCGGATACGAAGACCAAACCAGTCGTCCAATTCGGGCGTCTCCGCAGCCGAAGTAAAACGGATGGGAGAGGATTGGGAACCGATTGCAACGAGAATCCCTCCGTCGACGATGATTTCGATGCGGGAAGTATTCACACCGCCTGCTTGGTTATCGTAAACCGGATCGCAAACGATTTGTGTACCCTCTTGAATGGTCAGTGTGCCGGTTTCGGCGATTGTGACGTCTCCTAAAATAAACACTTTACCGGACCATGTTTGTTCACCTGTGATCAAACCGCTGGCAACTTGGGTAATATCGTCAGGCACATCGCGCACATACCGGAAAGAATTCGGCGTAGGAGCACTTTGGGTGGAGGAATCGAGTGAAGTGGAGATAAGAATTTCACCGACCGTCCGATCGTCGCGGCTGTCAAAGATTTTGGTTAAATTAACCTTGCTTTGCTGCAATTCTTGTGTCGTCAGTTCTCCGAGATAATTATCGTTGACAACGATGGTTGCGATATTATCGTTTTGCAATTCATATTCGATGTTGTTATAAATATCGTTGCCACTGGAGAGATTGATTCTACTTTCGCGTGAATTGAAAACGATTCCGTAGCGGTTTCCGTTGATGATGTTGCCAGTGACACCTTGTTCACCAACTGCTGACATCAAGATTCCTGCGCCGCTGTTATCGCTGATGATACAATTGAGAATATTGAGGGGAGCGGTTCCGGAGATCCCGTCGGCAGTAGCACGGGAACCGCTCAAGCCGTTATTGGATATTGTGCAGCCGGTAATGGTGAAGGTTGAACCGACACCTGTACTTAGACCCGTTTTGGTGTTTTCCCGGAATGTACAATTGCTGATCGTGTGATTCAATCGAGCTCCGCGGATGTTTGCTCCGAATCCTTGATTGCCGTATACATCGCACCCGGTGAGAGACGTCAGTCCGGAGATGTTCAGTCCGTCTTTTCCATTATTGCCGATTGCACAGTCGATCATAGTGAGAGTGGCGTTGTTGGTTGAATTGACGCCGTAACTATCGTTGTTAAGAATAGTACAGGATTTCAATTCATAAATGTTGGGGGTTTCGATTTGAATCCCATCGTTCAGACATTCTTGAATAGTCGAGTTTTCAACTACAGGAAGACCGTTCTGTTCGATGAAGAGTCCAATATTGCCGTATTCAATAATACTATGCCGAAGAGTCACTTGATCGCTGATGATCCGTAGACCATACCAATCGTCTTTTTGGGGCAAGTCTTCCAAGGATGTGAAGCGGACCTGTGAGGTGGATGTTCCATTGACGGCCAATATCCCTCCATCCACGATCAATTCGATTCGGGATGTGTGTTTGCCGCCCACTTGATTATCATACGTTGGATCGCACAGTATTTGTGTTCCTGCCTGGATGGTTAATTTTCCGGTCTCTGTGATGGTGACATCCCCTAAGAGAAATACTGTGCCCGACCATGTTTGTTCATCGGAAATCGATCCTGCGGCGACCGTTGTAATATCTGCCGGAATAGTGCGGGTGTAACGAAATGTATTTGGAATCGGTGTTTGACGGATTGATGAACTCAGGGAAGTATAGATAAAGATTTCGCCGACGCTACGATCGTCGCGGCTGTCAAAGATTTTGGTCGGATTGGGTTTCCCCTCCCGTAATTCCTGATTGGTCAGCTCGCCTAAATAGTTGTCACTGATTCGAATTGCAGCCGAATCCTCATTGATCAATTCATATTGAATATTATTGTAAATATCATTGCCGCCGGATATTTCGAGCACAGGTTCCCGTGAATTGAACAGCATGCCGTATTTGTTACCGGTGATAACATTACCGGTAATTCCACCGGTTCCCACTTCCGTAAGAGAAATACCGGCGCCGGTGTTTCCATTGATGTAGCAGTTTGTGATGTTCAATGGGGATGTCCCGTAAATGCCGTCGGCCTCGCTTCTTGCATCGTCCGCTCCGTTTTGCTCGAAGGTACAATTGCTGATTGTAAAGGAGACTCCATGGGAGGTATTCAGACCTGTATCGCTGTTGTCACTGAAAACGGAGTTGGTAACGTAATGATTCGAGTTTGATCCGCGAACGGTGGCGCCGTTCCCGAGATTGTTCGAGATGGTACAGTCAATGATGCGAGTTTCCCCATCGATATAAAGACCACCTTTAGCGTTGTTGGTCACGATGCAATCCGTCAAGGTAATTGCCGCTCTCTTTGTGGAGGAAACACCGACATTATTGTTGTGGCTGATGGTGCATGAGTCGAACACGTATGTATCCGGTGTATCGATACGTATCCCATCGTATTTCGCTTCGCGGATGGTGCAATTTTCGACGATAGGGAGTCCGTTTTGTTCGATATGTAATCCGATATTTGTGTATTCCACGACGCAATATCGTAAGGTGACTTCATCGCTGATAATCCGGAGTCCGTACCAGTCGTCATCGTCCGGTTCGTTCGCACCGGAAGTAAAAGTAATCGGACTGGTTTCCGTTCCTTCGGCGATGAAAATCCCACCATCAATAATGATTTCGATACGAGATGTGTTTTTTCCTTTGACCTGATCGTCGAATTGCGGTTCGCAGACAATTCTCGTGCCCGGTTGAATGGTCAGTTGGCCGGTGTCTGTAATGGTGACATCTCCTGTCAAAAAAACCGTGTCTGACCATGTCTCCGATCCCGTTATCGTTCCGGATGTTGTTTGCGCTTGTGCAACGGGAGTGCATATCCCCATGACAAATAATGCGGTCATCCCAATGATACAATGTAATGAATTGTACTTCCTGACACAATTCTTCATCCACTCCATTTTCATTTTTCAAGCCTCCGAATATTGTAGTGTAAGTAGTTGTAATTTAATGATTTATGGATAGAAATCGGTGTACATCTCCCGACAACAAATTCAAACAATGATATACCATTTGTTTACTTACCTGATAAAGTAATGTGTCTTGACACAAAAAAATGTAAAAATCTGTGTGTTTTCGCAACGAGACGATATCTATATTATACTCTATCCTTTCTCAAATGACACATTTTTTCGGAATTTTTTATAGAGTTTTATGAATGAATCACTGGTACAAAGGGTGGTTTGTTTTTGGAAATAGCATATATTGTGCAGGCAGGATGTCTGCACCACAATTTTTGACGATTTTTAGTGGCATCATGAATCGTTGGTGTTTTGATACAAATAAAGGTTTTTCCTTTTTTCTGTGAAATGCCATTGTACCGATTCTATTTTTTGCTTGCATTTTTAGAATCTCCCGTTAATTTTATAATCAATCAATGAGCCGGAGGTATTGATCAACATGCGGAAACTCTTCAAAAAACAGTCACGAAAAGTGGGATTACCGCCAGGCACCTTGATCCATGTTGGGGATATCAAATCTTCCTTCGTAAAAATGAAACGAATTGAATACAATGCGTTCGATTTCAAAGAGGAACAGATTCAAGAAATTCGGGAATGCGCCTATTCTCCCGTCAATCAATATATCACATGGATCAATATCGATGGATTGCATAAAACGGAGCTCATCCACGATATCGGGAGACAATACGGCATTCATTCCCTCGTTCTGGAAGATATCCTCAATACCAATCATCGTCCGAAAATGGATGATTATGATGACTATATTCATTTTACCCTCCGCTTGTTGCTTCCTCCGGAGCGTGGATTCGATCTTGAGCGCCGGTTTGATATTGTCAAAGAACAAGTCAGTATTATTCTTGGAAAACGTTTCGTATTGACATTCCAGGAAAAGGAAAGTTCCATCTTCGATCCTGTGATCGATCGCTTAAAAAAAAGCAAAGGATTATTCCGCAATGCCGGGACGGATTATTTGACCTATACCTTGATGGATACAATTGTTGACAGTTACTTTTATACGTTGGAAAAGATCGGAGACGAGTTGGAGGATTTGGAAGAGGAACTGGTCGATAATCCGTCTGAAAATACCCTAAACAAAATTCATCGCATGAAGAACGAAATCATCATTTTGAGCCGTTCCATCCGACCGGTGCGGGAAATGATCATCGCCTTGCGAAAAAGCGATTCGCCTCTCATCCAAGAAGAAACCCACGTTTTCTTGAAAGACCTCTATGACCATATCATTCAAATTATTGATATCATCGAGTCCTATCGCGATATGCTGACCGGAATGCTGGATGTTTATCTGTCTCATGTCAGTTTGCGGCTCAACGAAATCATGAAAGTGCTGACGATCTTTGCGTCGATTTTTATTCCTCTAACATTTATTGTCGGTATTTACGGAATGAATTTTCGTTACATGCCGGAACTGAAATGGGATTGGAGTTATCCGGCCGTGTGGCTTATTATGATTGCCCTTACGGTTGGAATGTTGTTTTATTTTAAAAGGAAAAAATGGTTGTAACCACCGAATATGCTATCATCGGCGGCGGAATCATTGGCCTTATGACGGCGCGGGAACTCTGCCTGGCTGGAGCCGATGTCACTATAATCGACCATAATCGAGTCGGTAATGAATCTTCATGGGCCGGCGGCGGCATTCTTTCCCCTTTATATCCCTGGCGTCAGGCTGAATCCATTACTGCCCTCACGACTTGGAGCCAGCAACATTATTCCGCGTTGATCGAATCACTGATCAATGAAAGTGGAATCGATCCCGAATATACTCGATCCGGACTTTTGATCTTCGATCATTCAAATTCATCTGAAATACTGGATTGGTCTGTTCGGCATTCCCAAGTGATTCATAAGCAATCGCAAATCGAGGTGAAGGATCGAGAACCACAAGTTATCTTACAGGCTGAGAATGCATACTGGATGCCCCAAGTGGCGCAAATTCGACCTCCGCGGCTCATGAAGGCGCTCAAACAATCTCTTCTCTCCCTGGGCGTCAACTTTTTGGAACATTGTGAAACCCAAGAGCTCTCTCAACAAAACGATCATATCGCTACTATCCATACAACGCAGGGGAAAATCGCGGCGGAGTGTGTGATTATTGCTACAGGTGCATGGAGCAACAAAATTTTGCAATGTGTCGGTATGAATATTCCAATCGAACCGGTGCGTGGCCAAATGATCTTGTTTCAGGCCGTACCGGGCTTGTTGCATTGTATTCCCCTTTATCGACATCATTATTTGATCCCGCGCATAGACGGAAAAATCCTGGCGGGGAGTACGGTTGAATATGTCGGTTTTGATAAGCGAACAACGGAGGAAGGTGTTTATAAATTAAAAGAGGCGGCGTTTCAATTACTCCCGGATTTGCGCCGATATCCTATCGAAACCGAATGGGCCGGTTTGCGTCCCGGTTCTCCGGACGGTATTCCCTTTATCGGGCAGCATCCGCATATCCAGAATCTCTACATCAATGCCGGACATTTTCGCAATGGGATTACAATGGCTCCGGCTTCCGCAAGGCTTTTAGTGAATCTGATCATGAAACAGGAGCCAATCGTCGATAGTGCTCCCTATACTTTGCAATCTTGCTAAAAAGAAAAATGTTGTAAAAAGTAATAGTTCCCCCACGGATCATTGACTTTCTTTATGTAGATAGAATAACGCATCACTATCATAATGAGAGAAAAACTGCTTTTCCCCGCCGATACTATTCAACACTCCTGAAAAAGTCACATATCCCTTTTCCGGATCGAACCATTCATAACGATACTTCCCCGGTTCTACTTTTATCCAAAATTCTTCTCGTTCTTCCGGTTGATACACCAAATATTCTTTTCCGGGATTCGCCAGGCAATACTTTGTGGAAGACAATTCGTTACGCGGTGTCATTTCCGTTAAATCGATTCGTTTCGCCCACGCCAGCGCATAGCCCATCGCTTTTCGGATTCGATTCCAATCCGGCTGTGGCTCTTTCGGGGAATGAATTCGCACATCCATATAATAGTCCATCACGATGGGATTGAGGCCGCGCAGGAAACTTTTCCATACCCATTTTGGATCGGTGTTATTAGGCTTGATGTGGTCCGTATCCGCAATCACAACCTTGCTGCCATCTGCCGGCGGTGGATTTTCGAGGTATCCGCCTTTACTGTTGGGTGATACAGCTTCCGCCTGGCTTGCGAACAGTTCGTCATTCATTTCCTTTCCAGGCCAAGGATAGGTAATCCACACAGGATGTTGCTTTGCTTTATCTTTTTCATATTCGTGGATCAAATGGATCATGTGCTCCTGCCATGCGAGTGACTCCCCGTGGCTTTCGTTGCTGATTTCCCAGATGACATGATCTTGATCGTTCAAGGTTTCGATCATTTTCCGCACGAACGCTTCCTGCAGTTTCGTGATAACCGGATTGTTCAACGTATGAATTTCTTCTCCTTCTCCATTTCCATTTAAGTCGCCGTCGATTCGGTTTACGTTGTTGGCTTTGTTGAATGGATGTCCGTCCCAAGGATTTCCTTTGCTGGGATCGATGCCATCCGTTCCCTTTTGTTCGATACTAAAACCTTGAAAGAGCATAACTCCGACATAAATCCCCCTTTTGCCGGCTTCGATGACTCGTTCACGCAATCGTGTAAAATAATCCTCATTCCAGCGTGTGACGTCGAATTTCAAGCCACCATCCAGTGCTTTTCCCGGTCCCGTTCGCGGATAGCGCAACGGCTTGTAACGAATTTTTGTTTCTGCTTCCCGAAACTGCATCCATGTCGCATGTTCCCATGCCCACAATCGCGTAAAGTTATGCCCCCATGTTTTCAAGTTATTCAAGAATTGTTTGTAATCGAAATCCGGTGACTTGTCCTCGATTCCTCGTTCCTGAATAGTCGCCCAAGTATGGGAGCCGGTAAGATAAATCGCCTTACCATCATCATCGGTGAAATACCGTGGATTCAGAGGATGAACACGCAGTGTTCCTTCCGCGCGTGCAAGAAATGGTTCTGCTTGTGTCATCACTGAAACTGACAATAGGAATAAAACAGTTTTTTTGAATATCACAATAGTGCTCCTTGCTACTTTGATCGTATAGAAACAAGAGAAATATTCTCTGTATGATCATTGCATCATAAAATGACGAAGCGAAACTCGGAAGGAGCAGGAATACAAGGGTGCGTAATGAAAAAACGGTTTGTTGATTTTACCCTCATTACAAGGTAGAACAAAATATAATGATAAACAAAAGCAGCAAAAAGGGAGAGGAAATCAGAATGAGGAAAAACAGCGTCCCCATGAGTGTTCCCGTTCGGCGCCGCTCGATTGTGGTACTTGTTTTAGACATCCGTCTATCGATGCCCATCAACAATACGAAGTAATACCGCATCAGAAAAAGAGGCAGCACTCCACGAATATCGACAAGATGTTTGCGCAATGGGCCGCATTCGTTCAGGGCTTTGGTTAGTGCTTCGATTTGTTGAGTATCAAAAGTGGAACGTACTTTCGGATCGATCTTCCGGAATATGAAATCGGCAAAAGTTTCACTTTCTCGGATTTCGTTCATGATTCACACTCCCCTATTCAATTCAAACCAATCAGATGGTATTACTATAAATGGATTTTCCCTGCGGAGAAGGTTATGTGTGTTATTTTTATATGTATGCCAATATTTCCTCTGGGTATCTGTGGGGAAAACTGTAATGCAGACCAGAGGTCTGCACCACAATGTTATATCTCCGAGACATAAATTTGCCGTGCGACTTCTAGCCCGAGTGGCACTTCTTTTTTTCTATTGATTCGGATCGTTATAGGACCGTGGAACGGTGCTTTTTCCACAACTTTGACTTTCACATTCGGACCCAATCCAAGGGATTCCAAATAGCGCAGCAAATTCGGATCCCCGTCTTTCACTTCACGGATCACAACCGTGTTTCCATCATCCACTTCGGAAAGTTGCCGGTGGTTTTCTTGAACGACACTCCCGTTTTTGTCCGGAATCGGTGATCCGTGCGGATCGAAGGCGGGGTAGCCGAGAACGGCGTCGATCCGTTCCTCAAACCGGTCGGATATCACATGTTCCAAGCGATGGGCTTCTTCATGTACCTCATCCCACGGAAAACCGAGTGTTTGATGCAAAAACAATTCAATGAGACGGTGGCGGCGAAGGACTTTGATCGCGATGGTTTCGCCTTTTCCTGACAGTTTGACACCGCGATAGGGGACGTATTGAATGAGATTCAACTTGGCAAGATGTTTTAACATGTTTGTCACCGATGCGGCCGTCACCTGTAACCGTTCGGCCAACAAAGAAGTACTTACAATGTCGACCGGTTCGCAACCGTTTTGCAAATGGTAAATTTCTTTTAAATAATCTTGCACCGCTTTCGTTGTCATACTCTCGTTCCTCTTTTGGATAACGACGCTTTCTTTCTTTTTGAAAGAAAAGGAACGTTTGCGGATGATGTGATAGGATTATCCGCTTCCTGTTGCAAACCGCCAAATTTGCGCCACGGCGAAACAAATTGCCAATCCCATCACAACCGGCAGCAGAGAAGCGATCGCTGTCCATTTTACACTTTTTGTCTCTTTATAAATCGTATAAATCGTTGTCGAGCAGGGATTGTGAATCAAACTGAACAACATTAAATTCACCGCTGTCAGCAGAGTCCACCCCCCAGCACGTAGTACATTTTCCGTTTCGTTCATCGAATCCAGTTCGAACATGACACCGGCGCCGGATCCGAAATCGGACATACCGGTCGTGAGAACCGTCAACATCAGGATTGTCGGAATGACGATTTCATTGGCGGGGATGGCAATGATATAGGCCAGTAGGATGACACCATTCAAACCAATGAAAATCCCGAACGGATTCGACCACTCGATAAAATGTTCCGCCAAACTCAACTCACCGATGTGAATATTGCAGACCAGCCAGATGACCGCCCCCGCCGGAGCGGCAAACACGACGGCCCGCCACAACACGATCAGCGTCCGGTCGATCAAAGACGTATAGAGAGTTTGCCAGAAACGCGGCGGCCGATATGGCGGTAATTCCATGACGAACACCGATGGCTGCCCGCGCAGAATTGTATGGGACAACGCCCAAGATACGATAAACGCAAGAACCACTCCGAGCAGGGCGACTGTCAATACCGCTATGGTGGAGATGGCTCCCGCCCAATAGGGACCGGCCATGACTCCGATAAATATGGTTGCAATCAGGATTTGGGTAGGCCACCGTCCGTTACACAAGGAAAAATTATTGGTGATGATTGCCAATAACCGTTCGCGCGGACTGTCAATGATTCGTGTGGCTACCACTCCGGCCGCATTGCAGCCGAATCCCATGGTCATGGTCAGGGCCTGTTTTCCATGCGCACCGGCTCGTTGAAACAATCCATCCAAATTAAATGCGACACGCGGGAGATAGCCGAAATCTTCCAGCAAGGTAAATAATGGAAAAAAAATGGCCATCGGCGGCAGCATGACACTCACCACCCACGCCGTCGCCAAATAAATACCGTCGACCAATAAACCGTCCAACCACCAAGGTATTCCAATCGTTGCCGAAAATGATTTCAACAGGGGATGGATCGTATCCAAAAATAATGTGGAGAGCATCGCTGAAGGATAATTGGCTCCGGTAATCGTCAGCCACAATACAACGCTCAACATTCCAATCATAATCGGAATCCCCAACCAGCGGCTGGTGACCAACTGATCGATCATGTGATCGAATTGAAAGGAGGGTTTCTCTTCTTCACGGGAAACCGATCGAGATGCGATTCGAGTTGCGTCTTCGTAAATTGCTTCCATCAAATCGTCATGAAACTCATCACCAATTTTCCAGCGAAGTGTAGTCGCGGTCTGTAATATATCTTCACGAAGCGAATTCGCGCCCATGAATTCTCTCCTTTCTCGATTCATATCTCCGACGGAGCAGCGGCCATGACTTGCCGGCTTAGATCGCCGAGTTCACCTGTTTGAATGGCTTCCATGATTCGCCCGTCTCCCTCGAGCAAACGTAGCGCCACCCATCGGGCATTCGGCAACCCGGGGAATGCACTCTCGATTTTTTGGATCAGTGTTTGCAGTGCCTGTTTGAGATGGGACGGTTCATTCTGAATTCGATGCGGATTGCAGACGATTTTTCCCGTGGCCACTTCGTCGATCATTTGGAGCAAGAGCGGCAATCCTTCTCCTTGCCGCGCAACTGCCGGAACGACGGGGATTCCCAAGTCCCGAGCCAATCGGCGCTCATTCACATTTATTTTATGACGCCGTGCTTCATCGATTAAATTGAGGCAAATCACAGCTCGATCTGTAATTTCGAGTACTTGTAAAACCAGGTTTAGATTCCGTTCAAGGCGTGTTGCGTCTACGACGATTACCGTAACATCAGGCTGCCCGAACAAAATGAAATCACGGGCCACTTCCTCATCTACACTTGCTGAAAGCAGTGAATAGGTTCCCGGCAGATCAACCAATTTATATCGTTTTTCATCATAGGCAAATCCGCCTTCCGCGCGGGTTACTGTTTTCCCCGGCCAGTTGCCTGTGTGTTGCCGCAAACCCGTCAGCCGATTGAAAACCGTACTTTTCCCCGTGTTCGGATTCCCCGTCAATGCCACGACATAATCCCACGATTCCATATCGATCCCGAGTTTGGTCAGCTTGGCATTTTGATGAATGGGACATAGATCACATGCGCTTGCCGGTTTTGCCGATGTCATTGTGTTTCCTCCTTCTGTTTGGTCACATGAATTTTTTCCGCCTGTTCCTTGCGTAAGGCGATGGTCGTTCCCCGCACGTGATAAGCAGTCGGATTACCGCCAATGCTTTTCATATCAGCTTTGATGATTGTTCCCGGCACAATTCCGAAATCCATCAACCGGCGCCGTTCCAATCCACGGCAGGCTCTGGATATTTGTACTACCATTGCCGATTCGCCCGAGTCGAGTGTAGACAACGATTCCAGCGATTTGTCGAGTTTGTTCTCTTCTTCCAGCGTCAAGGGCAGAACCGAAATATTTCGTGCAAACATGGGAGCCAATATATGCTCGTTGCCATCCCCCCAAATTCTTACACGCTGGCGGGTGATTTCCAGCATTTGGATTTTCATCCCCAAATAAATTCCTTCCGCCACCAGCTGTGCGTACACCTCTTCCGGCTCGTCCTCGATGTGAACGATTCGTCCCCATTCCCCTTTTGCCAAATCCGTCATTAACTGACCTTGATGCGGAGCAATTTCCAATGTCGCTGTGGGAATCGGTGCTCCATGCGGATCGAACAATGGATTCCCCATTACATACGCCATTGTTTCCATCTCCTCCAACGACGTGGAATGTTCCCGCCGTTCGGCTTCCCGATGCCAATCATCTTCTCCAAAGCCGGTTTGATTGCAAAGATAGTACTCCCACAGCCGATGCGCCCGAATTACCCGCAACGCATAGTCCCTTCCCTCATCGGTCAACCGGAAAGTGTTACCATTGACTTCCACTAATTCCTTGGCTTCCATTTGAGCTATGAGATCGACGATTCGCCCTTCCGATAATCCCAATACTCCAGCCAAACTCTGCACTGTTGGTGCCTGCTGCCGGCTCTCGTAGTTGTAAATGTGTTTTAGTGCATCCTCCACCCGCACCCGTTCACTCATTTTCGTTAACTGCTGCCAACGATCAAAAAATCCTCGTTTTGGCCGGAACAGAAGAAAAGCGAGCAGTACCGAAAAAAATAGTATCGACAAAGAACCTATCGGGGAACTCATTTCTATTACCTTTCTCGAAATATGCATTGAATTAATAAACACTAATAATCATTTTAGTCATAGCTAAATAATTTGTCAATCCGCATCCTGTTTTCGAATAACCAACAATACGTGAACTTATACGGGAATTTGTATTTTTTATTGTCTGAATCAGGATACTCAGGATTGGCCGATTGGGAGAGTTACGAGATTTGGCGAATCGTGAGTATCTATGAACTGGTATCTCGGATTCCGATGAAATACTTTCACGTATTCCATCCTGGAAATCCTATCATCCTGGCCAATCCAGATTCAGACATGTTACGAAGGAAGGTGAAGCATTTATCGGGTGTGAATCAGAGAATTTATTTCACGCTCATCAATTGCTTTACAATCATCATATCGATGGCTTCATAATTCCGTTTGTTACGATGGGCTTCCAGTTCTTTCCGGTCGATGCTGCGGGACACATCGAGCAGGAGATTGAAAATCTCACGGCTGTTTTTCAGATGGAGTGTTGCATCCGCATCTTTCTGTGTGCGAAGTGCTTTGACGTCGAGTCCGACAAACTCTCCGTTTTGCCCAAATCCGTTTTGATCGAGAACATCGACTTGATTGAACGCACGTCGTAAATTCACGGCGCCGAATGTGCGGTCCTGATCGTATTTCAATCCGTTTTGATCGTTGAGATGTACACTCCACAGTTTCCCGTGCCAGAGCGCATAAGCCATGTCGTCGGCTGGATCCAAGCCGGCAAGAATGGAGTGAGCGGATTCAATCAACGCGCCCACCCGGTTGGGATCTTTCGTGCGATAGGAAAGACCGAGAAAATGACCAACCGTTGGGCAATAGGATTGATCCATCGGCTCGTTCGGTTTCATTTCCCCCAGAATCTTGATTTCGGGATCGTAATCGAGCAGGATGTCACACCATTCCGCCATACGTCCGATGGAGGCAGCGGCATCTTTTGATTCGCGTAAATAATTTCCTTCACGGGCAGGCCACCAAACGATCAATTTCGTGCCGATCATGTTGGCGATATCGATGGAACGTTTGGAACGGTCGATCGCATATTGCCGATCGCTTTTGCTATTGCTGGTGATGCCTCCGTCAATCGTTTTCGGATCTTCCCATAAGCGTGGTGCGACGAATTCCGGTACCAATCCCTCGCCTTCGATCATTTTTCGAACTCGGGTTACACCCCGTTTGGTTTTTGTGACGTCCCAATCCGCAGGCACGACATCGTCGTCATGTAGTTGAACGCCATCGAATCCGAGTTTTTTGTACTCTTTGAGTTTATTGGCAAACGTTCGTTCTTTTCGAACGGCGGGACCAAAAGGGTCGGCTCCGGAATGAATATTCCAGGGGCCGAAAGAAAAACGATATTTATCTTTTCGAACCATTGTGTCACTCCTTCCATATTCGTTTATTCTATTATTGCATGATTTTTGGCAAAGATGAAAGGTTCCATGAAGGAATCGTCATACGAAGGGTAGGATTTTTCCCCGATCCGTTACAATGTTCACTAAAATACCGGAGCGCGGGCATCCCTGCCCGCATCTTTCAGCAAGAAAAAGTCGCGTTGGAATATGCGGAAGCCATGACGATCACCAACACGGAAATTACCGATGAACTGTTCAACCGGCTCCGTGAACATTTTGATGATGACGCGATTTGTGAACTGACCGGTTTAATCGCTTTTCAAAACTTATCCAGTAAATTCAATGCAACATTGGACGTGCAACCACAGGGTTTTTGCCGTATTGCACCACAACGAAAGAAACCGGTAGATAAAACGTGATAGCAAATCTCAAAGAAGTGGCACGGTATCGATACTTATTTCGTGGGTAAAGTCATCGACGGGCAAGCGAGACGTTTGCTTTACCCGGTGAGTTGCTGGAAGTTATTGATTCTCGAGTTGAAGCGGATTCCATTCCGGAGAGACCTGAAGAGGTTTTCTCCGTTCATCGGTTTTCCAAAGGATACGCCAAGGATTTTTTGCCAATTGGTCGCTGAGATCGGTCAAATTGGCGGACGTCTGTTCCAAATATCGGATAATCCGGTTAATTTCGTCCTGATTCTCCACAACGACATGATCCACATCGGATAACAAGGTGGTTAAATTGTTTTCAATGGTTTCCACGCGTCTGTTCAAAGCCAGAATCGTTTGCTGAAGCGCTTCCGCGGTTTGAACGACTTCAGGACTTACCGCATCGATCAATCCACCTGCCTTTTGAATGACGTTGGTAACTCCTTCACCGGCTTTTGTAAGAAGGGGTGGGACTTTGTCAGAACCATCACGAATATTTTTCAAAGTGGGAATGACTTCAGCAGAAGCGTCTTGGATCAAACTGTTCGTGTGATCCAACATTTCAATGATTCGTGGCCGTGCTCCCGTAGCCAGTACTTCCACTTCTTTTAAGATGATCGTTGTTTCTTTGCTTACGTTGTCGATAAAATCGCCGACTTGACTCAAGGTAGGATAAAGCGAATCGAGGTTGACTTCCACTTTTTCTAGCGCTTCTTCGATCTGCCCGGTCAACGCAAAGACATCTCCGATGGAATAGTAGGGTGCAGCTTTGATGTAAATATTATCCCGCGTGATAATTTGCTTTCCAAATGGGGTATCGATTTTTTTTCCTTGTAGGAGCAACTCTTTGATTTTTTTCTCTTTGCTGCCTCCGTGGATGTCCACATAAAGTGGAGTCAACAAACCGGCTGAGGTAAATTTGACTTCCGAATCGATTGCCACCGGTGAATCCCTATCGATTGTCGCGTCAACAATGACCATTTCCAATTCTTCGTTATAACGGATATCACTGACCATTCCGATAGGAACGCCGGAATAACTTACGGGAGCGTATATATCCAATCCTGCGATTTTTTGTGTTGTAATGTGTATGGTGAGTGATTCGGTAAAAAGATTTTGAAAATCTCCTACGGATATTGTCAAAGCGACAAGCAGGATGACAGCCAACACCACCATGATTCCAACTTTGATCTCGGATGCGGAAACAAGAGCCATTGTTGTTCTCCCGATTAACTGACATGCAGCAAATCTTCAATATAATCGTCGGCGGACATATGGAAAGGTACCGGTCCATCCGCCAGTCCTTCCACAAATTGGCGAATGAGAGAGTTGTCGGCATTTTTGAACGCATCGGCGGAGCCTTCTGCAATGATCTTTCCTCCATGCAACATAATGATCTTGTCCGCAATTTTGAAGGCGCTGTCCATGTGATGAGTAACCACCACCGAGGTGATCTCCAATTTGCGAGAAAGGTCGATCATTAAATTGTCGATAACAGCGGCAGTAATCGGATCGAGACCGGCGGAAGGCTCATCGTAAAAGACGATTTGCGGATCGAGAGCGATCGCCCGCGCCAGTCCCACTCGCTTTTTCATCCCGCCGGAAATTTGAGACGGCTTCAAGTCCTCGAAACCGCGAAGGCCGACCAGTTCCAACTTCATCTTGATAATCATGCGGATAATCTTCGGATCGAGATTAGTATGTTCCACCAACGGCAGCGCTACATTCTCACCGACAGTCATGGAATTGAACAACGCTCCGTTTTGAAAGAGAATTCCGAAACGTTTGCGTATCGAATCGAGTTGATCGTCATCCATCGGTACGATATCCATGCCATCATAGAGAATTTCACCCGCATCCGGCTTTAAATACCCCACAAGGTGTTTGAGTAGCGTCGATTTCCCACAACCGCTGGCTCCGATGATAACCGTTGTCTTGCCGCGTGGTATGGTAAAAGATAACGATTTCAAAACCGTTCGCGGTCCGAAACTTTTTAAAAGCGACTTTACTTCGATGATCGTTTCCGAACCGTTTTGAACGTTCGTATTCGTGATTTCTTGTTTTGGGGATTCTGAAGATTGTTGTTCGTTCATACTGGATTTCTTGCTGTTCGGTTTGAAAAAGTCATTCCATTTTTATGAAAAAATTCTTTGTTATCCTAGCCTTTCAAACGTTTGTACAAAAGCAGCAATTCCTTGAAAGCACGGGCAATAACCTTTACGCTGCCGCCTGATTGTTCCCCCGCCGTTCGTGGATAATGATGAACTCCCACTTGATGAATCCTTGCATTGTTTCGGGTTAAAATAGAAAACAGTTCTACGGAAATGACCGCACCTTCGGCTTTCAATTTCACACCGTTGAAGTATTGTCGTTTGAATAGTTTAAAGGCACAATCCAAATCCCGTACCCGAAAACCGAACAAAATTTTGATCAATGTTCCCCAACAGAAGGCGAACAATTTGCGATGCGCCGGATCCTGCCGGTTTACCCGATAACCGACCACAGCATCGTTCTGTTCGGTGTGCTCGAGCAGCAAGGGGATTTCGGAAACATCAAACTGACCGTCCCCATCCGCAAAAAAAATCCATTCTTTTGTACACGATGCGATCCCTGTTTTGACCGCACCACCATATCCGCGATTCTTCGCATGATGCACGGCGCGCACTTGAGGGATTTTCTCATCCAACTCATCTGCCAATTCTTTCGTCCCGTCTTGGCTCCCGTCATTGACGATAATTACCTCAAAATCGTCCACATGCCCGGAAAGAATCTGCACGGTTTGCTCAACCACCCGGCCGATATTATCCACTTCATTATGCGCTGGGAAAAAAGCCGATACACTGATGGGATATTTTGTCATAGCCCTCTCTCAAAGTAGAATATATAGTGTATAAGGATAGCATTGTTTGGAAAAACGGAGGAGAGTGGAAATTGCATGGCAGCAATTTTGATTTAAGGATGCTGGTAATCCAATTCAAACTTCTGCGCCGGTCCGTCGCAACGAAGCATGTATCGAGAGAGAAGATCACGCCCCAGCAGGCCATAATACTGATTGTTTGTTCCAATTACTTCTACTCCTTTAAATAAATTCTCTTCGATTACGAAATTGATAACAAAAATTGGCTTTATGATTTGCGTTCCATCAAAATCATAAAAATGACGCTCTGTAATTTTCATGATTCCCAAAACATCGGTACATATTTGCAATGGAACAGTGGTATATGTCGCTCCTGTATCGATCAACATTGGAATTGGAAAAGATTGACTTTTCGTAGAATGTTGAACTTCAACATATACCATAGGTACACCAGATGCGAATTCATTAAATCTACGATAAGGAAACCAAGTCATGATGTTGAACCTAACGGATGATAGGTAGATTTATTATCTCGATTTTTTTATAACCAGGAATTTCAGCATAAAATGGGATGTTACCGTATTTCTCATAAATTTCTGTTGCAAGCGGACCAATTTGAGAGGCTGTTCCAAGAATTTCCCCTTTATGGACAGCTATATATAGCCCCTCATATTGTTTCATGAACTCTTCTTCGTGCTCATGAAAGAACTTCTGATTTTCTTTCCATGTTTGTTCCATCTCGTCTTTTTCGAATTCTGACGATTTTTCGTCATCCGGCCACTTTTCATGGATTGTTTCCAGTTTCTTATCAATCGTTTCCAAACGTTTAGTGATGTTCGTATCTTTACATCCGGTTTGGATATCATTTCCGTGAAGAAGATCATTGAGCACAAGTTTTAAAGCACGAATTTCATCCGGTTCAAGTTCAAGTGTTTTCATGGTTTCTACCAATTTTTAAATAACAGTGTCATCCTCTACAAAGAATATCATTAAACGTGTTAAAAAACAATCTAATCTTGCGATAGAATAAAAAAGGAAAGGTTTGAAGTGAAATGTTTATTGAGTGAATGCATCTGCAATAATCTGCCGATGATCGAATCCGATGGAAATGTCTTGATACTCCTGACTATCAGGATGTACCCATAATACTTCTCCTGCGTCATCCCCCGCCTTCGCCTGTGCCGCCTGCTCAAGGGAAACCGGTTTGGCCAAGAAGGCTGCCGTGACGTTATGCCAGCGAGGATCCCGCTTCGGATGGGAATATAAGCCGATCAACCGGTCGATTATAACCTGCAGTCCGGTTTCTTCTTCCGCTTCCCGAACCGCACATTCTTCCACTGTTTCCTGATGGACTTCCAGAAATCCGCCCGGGATCGCATAACTGCCCTGATAGGGTTCGTTTTTTCGCTTGATCAGGAGGATTTCTCCACGCTCGTTGGGGATCAACATATCGGCAGTGACATTCGGCCGAACGTATTCCTCGGTCATGAGAGCACATCCTTTGCCTTATCGGCAAATGTGAAATAAAACACGGTTCCCGCAAAGGGAAAAATAATGATCATTGCAGACCATAAGGCTTTCTGCGAAAACGGCAGTTCTGCTCTCCAGCAGAATACCAAACCGGCAAGTATCGAAATTGCAAAGAAAAGATATATCCCCAGAACCCATTTATCCATCGCTTTTTTCACTCTTTGCAGGTTCTTTCGCCAATACCTCTTCCGGCTTCTGCGGCATATCCCCCGGTCCGGCCGGACGAGAGTATTTGCATTCTTTATTCGGGCACTTCACCGTCGGTCCTTTGCGTTTGTAATCTTTATAGACCAAAAACGGATTGCCGCATTCCGGACACGGCTCCGCAATCGGCGGATCCCATGCCACAAAATCGCAGTTGGGATAATTGCTGCATCCATAAAACACGGCGCCGCGCCTTGACCGGCGCTGGACGATATCCCCCCCGCAATCCGGCACCGGACAGGTGATTCCTGTCGGGAGCGGGCGGGTGTTTTTGCATTTCGGATAGGCGGAACAGGCCAGGAAATTCCCATACCGTCCCGGCCGGATTACCATCTTCGAACCGCATTTCTCACATACTTCGTCCGTTTCCACTACTTCCGCTTCCGTCAATGACGCGCTGAAATCACATTCCGGATATCCCGAGCAAGCCAAAAACCAATTCGTTCGTCCCCATTTTTTGACCAACGGACGCCCGCATTTCTCACAGGTTTGATCGGTCGGCTGCTGAAGAGAGCGTAAGACTTCTCCGAATCCTTTGGGGGCATTGCTCAAATCCTTTTCGAACGGAACATAAAAATCGCGTAGGATTTCGACCCAATTGACTTTTCCATCCTCAACATCGTCGAGTTTGTTTTCCACTCCGGCCGTAAAGCCGACTTCGATGATGTCCGGGAAATTGGTGACCAGCAGTTTGTTGACCACTTCTCCCAAATCCGTGGCGTAAAAGCGCTTTTCTTGCCGCTCGATATATTTGCGGTCGACCAGCGTCTTCACAATCGTCGCATATGTGCTGGGGCGCCCGATACCTTCGCTCTCCAATTCTTTGATCAACGAAGCGTCGTTATATCGCGCCGGTGGACGCGTGAAATGCTGCTCCGGATCGACCTGTTGCAGATTGAGCGGTTCATCCTTCTTCATCTTCGGCAGCATCTGATCCTTTTCACTTTCCGGATCCCGATAGACGCGCGTATACCCATCAAACGTTAACACCGATCCTGTCGCACGGAACAAAAATCCGTTTCCTTCGATATCGATCCGCGTGGACAAATATTCCGCCGGTGACATTTGACAGGCCAAAAACCGCTTCCAAATCATATCGTAGATTTTCGCCTGATCGGCGTTCAAGTACTTCTTCACTTTATCCGGTGCATGATTCGTATCGATATATGTCGGGCGAATTGCTTCGTGCGCATCTTGAGCGCCTTTCTTACTTTTGAATACGTTCGCCTTTTTGGGGACGTATTTTTCCCCGAATTGAACGTGAATAAATTCACGGCCTTTCTCGATGGCTTCATCGGCGATCCGGACGGAATCGGTACGCATATAGGTGATCAAACCGACGGTTTCTTCTCCGATGTCAATTCCCTCATACAATGCCTGGGCCGCTCGCATTGTACGGTCACCCGTGAATCCCAACAAACGGGACGCATCCTGCTGCAACGTGCTTGTGATATAGGGAGCCGGTCCGCGGCGCGTTCGCTTTCGGCTTTCTACCGAACCAATATTATAATGCGGTTCTTTGAGGGACTTGATCAGTTCATCAGCCTGTTCCTGCGACTGAATATGAAGCATCTTTGCTTCGTCTTTATCGTCATCCTCTTTCCCTTCACCTTTATGGCTGATGCGTTTCCCCTCGACGCTGTATAACTCGGCTTGGAGTTGTAAACCGTCCTCGTTTTGAAATGTTCCGTTGATCGTCCAGTATTCAACCGGTACAAAATTTCGAATTTCCTCTTCCCGCTCGCAAACCAAACGTAGGGCGACCGATTGGACTCGTCCCGCCGAGAGCGCGCTTCGATTACGCGTCAACATTCGCGTGAGCATCGGACTGATTTTATAACCCACCAGCCGGTCCAATATCCGGCGCGCTTGCTGCGCATTGACCAGATTGGTGTTGATTTCTCCCGGATGCTCAATTGCTTTGCGAACCGCTACTTTTGTGATCTCGTTAAATGTCACACGATGAATGTGCTTTCCATTCAGCAGAGGTTTCAACAATTCGGCCAAATGCCAGGAAATCGCTTCCCCTTCCCGATCCGGGTCAGGAGCGAGATAAATGTCTTCGCACTTTTCGGCCAGTTTTTCCAATTGTTTGATTGTTTTCTTTTTATCGGGTGACGTGACATACGTCGGCTGAAAATTGTTTTCGATATCCACCCCCAACTCCCGAGCGGGCAAATCTCGGATATGACCCATCGACGCGGCCACTTCAAAATCGGCGCCTAAAAATTTGTTGATGGTCTTGGCTTTCGCGGGAGATTCGACGATAACCAATGATTTCGACACAATAACTCCTCCATTTATGTCTTATACCGGCACGGACGAAGTGCAGGCATCTTATCTGCACCTTCGTGGGGATTCCCCACATCTTATGAAGTTTGCGGTACGAAAACAAATTTTCATATATGATTTTGCATCGTATTGATCCACAAATATATCACGATTCCATCGCAAAAATTCATTATACCTGATAAAAGAACAAATCAAGTGTGAGTTGTTTCGGTTGACGACACACTCTGTAATTCAAAAATTTGATCGATATTCTTACGTTCCACTTGTTTCCACTCCCCCGCTGCGAGCTGATTTAACTGAATCGGGCCAATGGAAACACGTGTCAATTGTAATACATCCATCCCCACCGCTGTACACATCCGGCGTACTTGACGGTTTCTGCCCTCTCGAAGGGCAATATGAAATTCGTAGTGTTCCCCTTTTTTTCGACTCTTTCTGATTCGTGCTGGAAATGTCTTCTTTCCTTCCAGTTCGATCCCTTTTTCCAACTTATTTTTCAATTCCGCCGATAAAGGACGATTTGTGAGTACCCGGTATTCCTTCCAAACCTGATGGCTCGGATGCATCAAGATGTTGCTCCACTCCCCGTCGTTTGTAAGCAGCAACAATCCTTCCGAATCTCGATCCAGCCTTCCAATCGGAAACACCCCCGCCTCATCGAATTCCCGGGGGAGCAAATCCATGACCGTTTTCCGCCCCTGTGGGTCCATTTTCGTCGTGACCACCCCCCGAGGTTTGTTGATCGCGATATAGAGCAGCGCCGGTTTTTCGATAGCCTTGCCATCCACGGTGACCCGTTGCTTTTGTGGATCGACCTTCACACCGACTTGTTTACATATGATACCATCGACCGCAATCCGCCCCGCTTGAATCCAATCATCCGCCTTCCGCCGCGAACAATATCCCGCCCGAGCTACGAATTGATTTAAACGGATTTCCTTATTCTGGGGAAGTTCCGCTGTTTGTCGATCCATCTTCTGGAACGATTTTGCTTTCTTCATGGGTTTCATTCGTTTGGGCTTCCTCTCCGGATTCATCGTCCGCTGTGGAAACACTTGAAAATGTTGCGGATATATCTTCAATCGGAGGCAAATCCTTGAGGGAATTGATCCCAAAATATTCCAAAAAATGCCTTGTCGTACCGTATAGATTCGGGCGGCCAGGCACTTCTTTTACACCGGTAACCTTGAGCAGCCGCTTGTCAAGTAGAGATTTCAGCACCCCGTCCACTCCCACCCCGCGAATGGCTTCCATCTCCGCGCGTGTGATGGGCTGTTTGTATGCCACAATGGCCAAGGTTTCCATCGCGGCACTACTGAGTGTGCTCTTCTTCTTTCGCTCCAAAAACCGATTGACATACGTGCTGTACGTCGGACGGGTTCGCAATTGAAATCCTCCCGCCACTTCCATAATCTGTAGTGATGAGCCGCTCTCCAGATAACGTTCCGACAATCTCTCGATCGCATCCTTTACCTCATCGGCTGAAACTTCCAACACTTCGGTCAATCGTTTGATGGGTAAAGGATTTCCCGAAACGAAAATCAAGGCTTCGACTGCTCCACTCAATTGCTCCTGATCCATAATGTATCCATTCAATTACAGATTCTTTTTTTTCTCACTCCTTTTCTTCTTCCCATTCCTCATCATTTTCCGGCACGGATGCATACTTTTCTCCCTTCTCCAAATAGATATCGTCATGGATTACCTCTTGAAAGGCGAGAACTTCATGCAAGCGAATCATCTCTAACAACGCCAGAAATACGACAATCACTTCCAATTTCGAACGTAGGCTCTGTAAATATTCCGTCAAATGAATCCGCTCGTTGTATTCCAAAAGCGCTTCGATTTCAAGAATTTTCTCATCGACGGAATACGATTCTCCTTCCACCACCGTAACCGGTGCGGAACCGATTTCATCCATGATTTTCTGGAATGTCCGGTACAAATCGTACACGTTGACTTCCGTATATTCAATCACTTCCCGCTCCCCTTCCGGAGGGGATCCCAACCGCGGAAACAGTGCAGCGCTCTCCTCTTCCCGTGCCCGCAATTCATCCGCCAATTGACGGAACCGTTCATATTCCTGCCGCCGCAGTTCGAGAATCTGGTCGGCCAATTCTTCGTCCTCCGGCTCCGCTTCATCTTTTGGAATCAGGGCGCGTGATTTATACCGAATCAACGTCGCAGCCAAAACGAGATACTCCCCCGCCAGGTCAAGGTCTTTTATCTTCCATTCGCGGATCGTCTTGATATATTCCTGAGTGATGGTGGATATACTGATGGAACAAATATCCATCTCATGTTTGGCGATCAAATGCACCAACAGCTCCAATGGCCCGGAAAATCCCTCCACATCGACCGGCAGCCGCGCCTGCTCACTTTCCTCAACCCTCTCTTCTATATGATTTTCCTCTTGATTCATCCGAAATACCGTACTCCCGAAAACGTAACGCCGGCATCCTGCCGGCACTTCCTCCTAACGGCAGCCTTTACACCATCCACCGTCCTACTTTACAAGCCATGTGATATTAGTCCAGGATTCAATTTCGTCCAGCCTTGGAATTCATTCCACTTCCGCTTATGGTATGAAAAAACAATGAGGTAGATCCAAAGGGCATAAAGGATCCACCATATAATAGTAAAGGTAAAAACATGAAAACAACCCTATACATAATAACCCTATATATTACTTTCACACTCGCAGCCAAATCCGTCGATGCAATCCGTCTCCATCTTGATAAATACAAGGACCATCCCCAAAGCATCACTCAAATCCGCATCGCCTCGACTTCCATCATGCCCGAAAAATGGGAAAAAGAGAAAAACTGGCAAAAAATCGAAAGACAGGTCACCCGTGCAGCAACGGAATTTGATGCCGATATTGTGGTAACCCCTGAAGGCGTGCTCGAAGGCTACGTCATCAATCAAGTCAACGATGTCGAGGATCCGGAAGAGAAAAAGCGAATCGTCCAAAAATTCTTACACCTGGCCGAACCGCTCGACGGTCCTTATATTCAAAAAGCCTGCAGTCTTGCGGATTATCTGAATATCTACTTCCTCCTTGGTTTCTTGGAAAAAGATCACAAAAACCTTTATAACACTGCGATCTTTATCGATCCCGACGGAGACATCATCGCCCGCTACCGCAAAACCCACTTCGCGCAGGGGTACGAAATCAATCCAACTTGCTATCAGCCCGGCAGTAGATTTCCCGTTTTTGATACACCCTTCGGCAAAATCGGCATCTTGATCTGCTATGACCGCCAACTCCCCGAACCCGCCCGTATTTTGGCTCTCAAAGGCGCTCAAATCCTGTTTGTTCCCGCCTATGGCAGCTACACGGACCGTGACGGGTGGAACACCATTCTTCTCCGCACCCGAGCCTATGAAAACCGCCTCCCCCTTATTTTCTCCCACCCAAACCAAAGTCTCTTGATCTCCCACAAAGGAACCCTTGAAGCCATATGCGACGAAGGCGAAATCGCCTATTATGAGGTCGATACTACCCCAGAAAAAAACAAAGGATGCTTCCGCAATCGACGGCCGGAAATGTACAGAATTATTTACGAACCAAGATAGAGCCAACGTTCTTTTTTGTTCTCTATGCCTTCCAGAAAAAATCGAAAAAAGGCATTGCAACACCAAAACAGGATGTGAACTTGATCAAGAAACGTTATAAAGAAGCCTTGGAGATCGAGAAGAATGACTCAAAAAATCGAGTTTGAAAAAAGCACGGGAAATGTTTATGCCGACCTTGAGCTGAAAGAGGCCGAGTAATTTTTTCTGGAAGAGCACAGGAATCCCATAGCGATATTGACTTCTATTTCTAAATCTCCATCAGTT